>QOZS01000016.1 GCA_003576705.1 Desertibaculum subflavum | reverse complement strand
GGCGGCGGCGCAGGGGCCGGCTCCGGCACCACGACCGGCTCGGGCTTGGGCGGCGGCGGCGCGGGCTCCGGCGGTGTCGGCTGAACCTTCGGCGGCTCCGGCGGCGGCGGCTCCGGCTTGGGCTCCGGCTTCGGCGCCTCGGCCTTGGGCGGCGGCGCCGGCTGCGGCTTCGGCGCCTCCACCTTCTCGGGCTCCGGCCGCGGATTGGTTTTCTCCGCCACCGGGGCGAGCTCGACCACCATCACCTGCGGCTCCGGCAACGGCGGATCGGGCGCCAGGAAGGGCAGCCCGACGAGGGCGAGAGCGATGACGACGACATGCAGCGCCGTGGAGGCGCCGAGTGCCGTTTTCATGCCCTGCTCGTCGAACATTGCCCGATCGCTCCTTGGCCTAGCGCGAACCCGTCTTGCGCGGCGCCGGCGTCGCGCCGGCAGGCCCGCCCGACGGACCGCCCTGGGGCAGCTGGTTAATCAGGGCGACCTTGTTGAAGCCGCCCTCGTTCAACGCGCCCATCACCTCCATCACGCGGCCATAGGCGATGCCTTTGTCGCCACGCACGAAAATCCGTCGCTCCAGGTCGTTCTTGGCGATCGCCTGCAGCCGGGCGGCCAGCTCGTCTAGCTCGACCTTGGTTTCCATCAGGTAGATTTGTCCCTGAAGGTCGATCGAGACGGTGATCGGCTCGTCGCTGCCCTTGATGTTGGGGGTGGCTGCTTTCGGCAGGTCGACGGTGACGCCGACCGTGAGCAGCGGCGCCGTCACCATGAACACGATCAGCAGCACCAGCATGACGTCGACGAACGGCGTCACGTTGATCTCGGCCATCGGCGGCCTTCGGCGGCCGTGGCGCGTCGGTTTCTGGATCGCCGCCGCCATGTCAGGCCGCCTCCTCGTCGATCTGACGGGAGAGGATGGCCTGGAACTCGCCGGCAAAGCCTTCCAGCCGCGTCGAATAGCGCCCGAGATCGGCGGTGATCTTGTTGTAGGCGATCACCGCCGGGATGGCGGCGACCAGGCCGAGCGCGGTAGCGAACAGCGCCTCGGCGATGCCCGGCGCGACCACGGCGAGCGAGGTGTTCTTCGACTGCGCGATCGAGTGGAAGCTGTTCATGATGCCCCAGACGGTGCCGAACAGGCCGACGAAGGGCGCGGTGGAGCCCACCGTCGCGAGGAAGCCGACATAGCGCTCGAGCCGCTCCATCTCGCGGTCGATGGTGACGCGCATGACCTGGGCGACGCGCTGCTGCACGCCGCCCATCATCGCTTCGGCGCGGGCGATGCCGCGCTCCGACGAGCGGCGCCATTCCCGCATGGCGGAGACGAACAGCACCGCCATCGGGTGGTCGGCGCGCACGCCGACCCGGTCGGCCAGCTGGTCGAGCGAGCCGCCCGACCAGAAGTCGTTCTCGAACTTGTCGGCGGCCTGGGCGACGCGGCGCAGCTTCAGCATCTTCTCGATGATGATGGCCCACGACCAGACCGAAGCGACGAACAGCATAACCATGACGATCTTCACGATGATGTCGGCCTGCAGGAACAGGCTCCAGATCGACAGATCGGCGCTGATCGGCATTGATCCCGCGAGCGGCGTCGCGGCAACTTCCCTATCCATTTCTCAACTGTCCCCGGATTGAGTTTCGATGAGCGGGTTGAGCGAAGCGCGCACCTCGGCGGGCAACCGCCGCGGCCGACCCGCGCGATCGATGCAGGCGATGCGAACCATGGCCCGGGCGAGGTCCTCCCCCTCGCGGCGGACGGTCTGCAGCGCTGACATGCTGGCGCCTCGAAGCTCGGTGAGGCGGGAGCGGACCTCGATCTCGTCGTCGAGACGGGCCGGCTTCAGATAGTCGAGATTGAGCGTGCGCACGGTGAGCGCGACGCCATCGCGGTCCCACATATCCTGCTGGCGCAGGCCCGCTAGGCGCAGGAGGTCGCTACGGCCGCGCTCGATGAAGCGCAGGTAGTTGGCGTAGTAGACGATGCCGGAGGCGTCCGTGTCCTCCCAATGCACGCGCATGGGCAGCACGTGCTCGCCACCTTCGATATGCCCCATAGTCGGCCGTTCACGCATCGGCCGCTTCCTCGTCCTCGAGCAGGCCGAGCTGCTCCGGCCCCCGCTTCGGCGCAGCAAGGCCGAGATGGCCGAAGGCACCGGCCGCCAGCACCCGCCCGCGCGGCGTCCGCTGCACCAGGGCGAGCTGGATCAGATAGGGCTCGATGATGTCTTCGATGGCGTCGCGCGGCTCCGACAGAGCCGCGGCGATGGTCTCGATGCCGACCGGACCGCCGCCGTAATTCTCGGCGATGCAGCGGAGATAGCGCCGGTCCATGGCGTCAAGGCCGAGGCGGTCGACTTCCAGCCGCTCCAGCGCCGCATCGGCCTTCGCCCGGTCGATCTCGGCGGCGCCGGCGACCAGTCCGAAATCGCGCACCCGGCGCAGCAGCCGGCCCGCCACGCGCGGCGTGCCGCGGGCGCGGCGCGCGATCTCGCTGGCGCCGTCCGGCGTCAGGCTCAGTCCGAAGATGCGGGCGCCGCGGCGCACGATGCTTTCCAATTCCTCCGGTGCGTAGAATTCCAGCCGGCAGGGAATGCCGAACCGCTCGCGCAAGGGCGTCGTGATCAACCCCGACCGCGTGGTCGCCCCGACCAGGGTGAAGGGCGGCAGGTCGATGCGCACCGAGCGCGCGGCCGGGCCCTCGCCGATGATCAGGTCGAGCTGGAAGTCCTCCATGGCAGGATAAAGAATCTCTTCTACGGCAGGATTAAGGCGGTGAATCTCGTCGATGAAGAGAACGTCGCGCGGCTCCAGATTGGTCAGCAGAGCGGCCAGATCGCCGGCTTTGGCGATCACCGGGCCGGAAGTCGCCCGGAAGCCGGCGCCCATTTCGCGGGCGACGATCTGCGCAAGCGTGGTCTTGCCGAGGCCCGGCGGCCCGTGGAACAGCACATGGTCCAGCGCTTCGCCGCGCTGTTTCGCGGCGTCGATGAAAACCCTGAGGTTCTCCCGCACGCGGCGCTGGCCGACGAAATCCTCCAGCACCTGCGGGCGGACCTGGGCTTCCAGCTCGTCGCCCTCACGCTTCTTTGAAGTGAGCAGCCGCTCCGCGCTCATCGGCCGAGCTCCCGGAGGCCGGCGCGGATCAGCTCGGCCACGCTGGCATTGCCGTTCGACTGTGTCGCTTTTGCCACGGCGGCGAAGGCCTCGGCACGGCGATAGCCGAGATTGACCAGGGCGGAGACGGCATCGCCCGCCGCGCCGGGCACCGCCACCACGTCCGCCGCGGCGGGTCCGAGCGCGACCTGGCCTGCCTTGTCCTTCAGCTCGGCCGCGATGCGCTGGGCCAGCTTCTGGCCGACGCCGGGCGCGCGGGCCAGCATCGCCTTGTCCTGCGCCGCGACCGCGCGCGCCAGCTCGTCCGGCGCGAAGGCCGAGAGCACGCCGAGCGCGAGCTTGGCGCCCACCCCCTGCACGCTCTGCAGATGTCCGAACCAGGCTTTCTCCCCCGCGTCACGGAAGCCGTAGAGCCGGATCGCGTCTTCCCGCATCTGCGTCTCGATCAGCAGCCGCGCCGGCTCGCCCGGCCGCATGTCGCGGAGTGTGCGGGCCGAGCAGGCGACGACATAGCCGACGCCGCCGACATCGACGATCGCCTCGGTCTCGCCGACGCTGTCGACGACACCGGAGAGCTTGCCGATCATGCCGAGGCTCCCGTCTTGGCTCCGGCGAGGACGGGCGCCGCATGCCAGCGGCTGAGGCTCGCCGCATGATGCGCATGGCAGATCGCCACCGCCAGCGCGTCGGCCGCATCGGCGCCGTTGATGCCGACACCCGGCAGCAGCCGGCGCACCATGGCGTGGATCTGGTCCTTGTCGGCATGGCCGGTGCCGACCACCGACTTCTTGATCAGGTTCGGCGAATATTCGTGCACCGGCAGTCCGGCCTGGGCCGGCGCCAGCAGCACCACGCCGCGCACCTGGCCGAGCTTGAGCGTGGAGCCGGGATTGCGGTTGACGAAGGTCTCCTCCACCGCCGCCGTGTCGGGTTTCTGCGCGCGCAGCACCGCGACCACGCCGGTATGGATCTGCAGCAGCCGCTCGGCGAGGGTTGCCGAGCCGTCCGAGGTGACGGCGCCGTTGGCCACATGGCGCAGCCGGTTCCCCTGCGCCTCGATCACGCCCCAGCCGGTCGAGCGCAAGCCGGGATCGAGGCCGATCAGGAGCATGACGTGGCACTCCCTCCCTCGCCTTGCGCAGCAAGGTGGGGGAGGGCTGGGGTGGGGGTGGTTGCCGCGAAAGTGGCCTTGCGCCAAGCCGGCGCCGCCCCCACCCAAACCCTCCCCCACGCCACTTGGTAGCGCGGGGGAGGGCTTATTGGGCGGAGGCGCATCGTCACGCCGAGAGCTTCCGCATGACGTCGTCGGCAATCTCGAAATTGGCGTAGACGTTCTGCACGTCGTCGCTGTCTTCCAGCACCTCCAGCATTTTGATGAGCGACTGGGCGCGCTCCTCGTCCACCGCGACCTGGTTCTGCGGCCGCCACACGACCTTGGCCTCGCCCGCCTCGCCGAAGCGCTTCTCCAGCGCGTCCTTCACGGCGAAGAAATCCTCTGCCTTGCAGGCGACGCGGTGGGTCTCGGTCTCGCTCACGCAATCGTCGGCGCCGGCTTCGATCGCCGCCTCCAGCACATCGTCGGCGGAGCCGACCTTGGCCGGATAGATGATCTCGCCCACACGGTCGAACATGAAGGCGACCGAGCCGGTCTCGCCGAGCGACCCGCCATGCTTGGAGAAAGCGGCCCGCACCTCGCCTGCGGTGCGGTTGCGATTGTCGGTCAGCGCCTCGACGATGACGGCGACGCCGCCCGGGCCATAGCCCTCGTAGCGGATCTCCTCGTAGTTATCGCCTTCGGTGCCGCCGGCGCCGCGCTTCACCGCCCGGTCGATGGTGTCCTTGGTCATGTTGGCCGCGCGCGCGGCAATGATGGCGGCGCGCAGCCGCGGATTGGCCGCCGGATCGGGCAGGCCGCTCCGCGCCGCGGTGGTGAGCTCGCGGATCAGCTTGGTGAACACCTTGGCGCGCTTGGCATCCTGCGCGCCTTTGCGGTGCATGATGTTCTTGAACTGCGAATGGCCTGCCATGGGGCGTGTCTGTCCTGCTGGTCGAGAGGCTCCCAGGGCACGAGTCGTCGACGGGATCTGGCCCGAAACCGGCGATCTATACCACATTTAGTAGCGCGCGAGCTTGGATCGCTAGCAGTGCTTTGTGGCAACAATTCGACTGGCGGGCCACGCCGGCGCTTCCGCCGCGGGTTGGCGGCGTTATAGCCGGGGCGGCGGGCCGGGCAAGGCCCGCGCGCGACGTCCCGCCCTCGCGGCCGACAATGTGACGTCTTTGCAGGCAATTGCTGTCGAGCGGGCAACCGCCCGCCGACATGGCCCGGCCATCGGCACCAATCCGGGCATGGCATGCCCCTTGCTGCATCGCGCCGGGAGATCCCGGTCGGGGGGCGCGTTGACGGCAACGGCGATGATCACCGGCGACAGGCTGGCTGCCAGTACAGCGGCGGGCAGCCGCGCGCGCGGCAATACCGTCGACCTGGAAGGCATCGTGCACCGCTATGGCGGGCTGAAAGCCGTCGACGACGTGTCGCTCAACATCGAGGCGGGGGAGATCGCCGCCCTGCTCGGCCCGTCCGGCTGCGGCAAGACCACCCTGCTCCGGGTCATCGCCGGCTTCGTGCGGCAGAGCGCCGGGCGCGTGCTGGTCGACGGGCGCAGCATCGACGACCTGCCGGCCAACCGGCGCAATGTCGGCATCGTGTTCCAGAACTATGCCCTGTTCCCGCACATGACGGTGGCGGAGAACGTGGCCTACGGCCTGGCGGCACGCGGCATCGGCCGGGCCGCGCGGGCGCCGCTGGTCGACCGCTTCCTCGATGTGGTCCAACTCAAGGCGCTGAAGGACCGGCTGCCGAAGCAGATCTCCGGCGGGCAGCAGCAGCGCGTGGCGCTGGCCCGCGCGCTGGCGGTGGAGCCGAGCGTGCTGTTGCTCGACGAGCCGTTCAGCGCGCTGGACAAGGGGCTGCGCCTCGACATGCAGATCGAGATCAAGCGGCTGCAGCGCCAGTTCGGCCTGACCGCGATCCTGGTCACCCACGATCAGGAGGAGGCGATGAGCGTCGCCGACCGCATCGCGGTGATGCACAAGGGCCGGGTCGAGCAATACGACACGCCGAGCGCGGTCTACGACCGCCCCGCCACGCCCTTCGTCAATAGCTTCATCGGCACCACCAACCTGCTGCCGGGCCGCGTGATCGGCCGCGAGGGCGGCAGCGCCTTGATCGAGCTGGATGCCGGTGCCGTGCTCGCCGTACCGGTGGAGGCAAGCATCGCGCACGGTATGCGGGTTCAGGTCTCGGCCCGACCGGAGCATCTGGAGCTGCACGCGACCGCGGCGCCGGATCGCCTGCCGGTGCAGGTCGGCCTGGTGGTGCCGCTCGGCCCGACCGCGGTGCTGGATCTGCGCATGCGCGACGGCGCCGGCATCAAACTGTCCGACCGCCGGACCGACAGCCTGCCGGCGGTCGGCGCGGCGCTCCATTGCGGCTTCCGGGCCGATGCCAGGCCCTCCGTCTTTCCGCTCGCAACCAACTGAACAAGGGGATGCCGATATGACCTTCTCTGCTTTCGATCGCCGCGCCTTCCTCGGCGCGATGGCTGCCGGGGGCAGCCTCGTGCTGGCGGGGCGGCCCGCCTTTGCCAAGGGCTCCGTCACCGCCGCGATGTATCCGGGATCCTGGGAGGAGGCTTTCCGCAAGATCGTGGTGCCGGCGCTGAAGACGTCCAAGGATGTCGAGCTGGAGATGCAGCCGCTCTATGCCGTGGACCAGATCGCCAAGGCCTCGGCCGCGCGCGGCGCGCCGCCCTTCGACACCTTCGTGCTGGATCCGGGGCCGCGCGTCTCGGGCCTCGACAAGGGCCTCTACGAGAAGTTCGACGCCAAGAAGCTGACCAATCTCGGCAAGCTGCCGGAAGGCCTCGTCGACGAGTGGGGCGCGACGGTCGCCGCCCAGGTGGTGGGCATGGCCTATAACCCGAAGAAGCTGCCGCCGCCGAAGAACTGGACCGACCTGTTGAAGGAGCCCTGGGTCTCCCGGCTCGGCCTGACCGGGTTCCAGACCACCTTCGGCACCGTCTCCATCATCGAGATCGCCAAGATGTATGGCGGCTCCGAGACCAACGTCGAGCCGTTCTTCACCGAGATCAAGAAGGTGCTGCCGAAGATCGCCACCATCGGCGCGCCGGCGGCGATGGCCGGCCTGTTCCAGCAGGGCCAGTGCGATGTGATCTATGCCAACACGCAGACCGTCTCGACCCTGAAGAGCCGCGGCGTCGACATCGCCTTCGCCAAGCCGGAGACCGGCGCGGTCGCCTTCTTCACCACCATGCACATCGCCAAGGGCGCGACCGAGGTGGAGAACGTCTACAAGTACATCGACACGGTGATCAGCGCCGGTGTGCAGACCGAGCTCGCCAAGTCGCCCTACAACTTCGTGCCGGTCAACAAGGATGTGGCGCTCGGGTCCGACCTGCCGATGAAGAACCTGGACGAGATGTCCAAGTTCGTGCGGCACGACTGGGCCAAGATCAATCCGCTGCGCGCCGGCTGGATCGAGCGCTTCAACAAGGAAGTGGCGAAGTGACCATTGCCATCGCCGGCGGCGCGCTCGACGCCGCCGGCACGGGCGGCCGGCGATGGCTCGCCGAGTGGCAGCTCGCGCTGCCGCTCGGCCTCGCCTTCACCGGCTTCTTCCTGGCACCGCTGCTGATCCTGGCGGTGGTCAGCGCCTTCGACGACGAGCAGATCACCCGGATCGGCTTCGCCCAGTGGATCAAGTTCCTGGGCGATCCGTTCTACTGGAAGGTGATCTTCGACACGCTCAAGCTCGGCCTGCTCACCGTCGGCGCCACGGTGCTGGTCGGCTATCCGCTGGCGCTGGTCTATCTCGGCGCACGGCCCGCCTTGCAGCGCATCCTGCTCTTCATCGTGGTGCTGCCGCTGCTCACCTCGGTCGTGGTGCGCACTTTCGCCTGGATCGTGATCCTGGGCCGCGAGGGCGTGATCAATGGCGTGGTCATGGCGCTCGGCCTCGCGCCGGCGCCGCTCCGCCTGCTGCAGACCGAGTTCGGCCTGGTGCTGGCGCTGACCCAGATCGAGATGCCGCTGATGCTGCTACCGCTGCTCAGCGTGATGAGCCGGATCGACCCCAACCTGATGAGCGCCTCGGCCGCGCTCGGCGCCTTGCGCTGGCGCACGCTGTTCCGCGTCATCCTGCCGCTCAGCGTTCCGGGCCTGATGGGGGGCTGCCTGCTGGTCTTCGCCAGCTCCACCACCGCCTTCATCTCGCAATCGGTGATCGGCGGCGCGCGGCTGGTCTATCTGCCGCTCCTGATCTGGCAGCAATCGCTGGTGGTCTACAACTGGCCGCTCGCCTCGGTCGCGGCGCTGACCCTGCTGATCTCGGTCACCGCCTGCATCGCGGCGATCTCGCTCATCGGCCGCAAGATCGCGAGGCATGTCGATGGGTAGGCGGATGAGCGTCGCCGACATTTCCTATGTGCTGGCGATCGGCGGCCTCGCCACCGTCGCGCTCACCATCCTGGTCGGGCCGGTCGTGATCGTGCTGCTGACCTCGTTCGGCGACAGCCAGAGCCTGAAATTCCCGCCGCCCGGCCTGACCACCAAGTGGTACGAGGCGCTGTTCGACGCGTCGCAATCGCGCCAGATCCACCGCGCCGCCGGCAACACGCTATGGGTGGCGGGCTGCGCCACCGCCGGTGCCATCCTGTTCGGCACGCTCGCCGCGCTCGGCCTGGCGCGCAGCCGCTCGCGCCTCGCCCGCATCGCCGACACCGCCTTCATGTCGCCGCTGGTGCTGCCCGGCCTCGCCTTCGGCCTGGCGGCGTTGATGTACTTCACCTTCCTCGGGCTCCGCCCCTCGCTCGAGCTGATCATGCTGGGCCATGCCGTCGTCATCGTGCCATTCGTGCTGCGCACCGCCTCGGCGAGCCTGAGCCAGCTCGACCCCGCCTTGCTCGAAAGCTCGGCCAGCCTCGGCGCCAGCTGGCTCTACACGCTTCGGCGCGTCACCCTGCCGATCATTGCGCCCGGCATCGTGGCCGGCGGCTTCCTCGCCTTCATCGCCTCGATGGACAACGTACCGGTCTCGCTGTTCCTGGCCGGGCCGCGCAGCGACATGCTGCCGATCCGGCTTTGGGGCATGATGGAGAGCACACTGGACGTCCGCGTCGCCGCGGTTTCGGGCATCATGGTGGCGAGCGTGCTGGGCCTGATGCTGATCATGGAGCGCTTGGTCGGCCTGACCCGGCGCATGCGGGACTGACGGGGCAGACAATGCGGATCGTGGCGGAACCCTTGAACGCGGCGGCCTTCGCGCCCTTCGGCGACGTGCTGGCGCCGCCGGCGGAACGTGGCCGCGACTATTTCGATGCCGGCCTCGGCAATGCCCGCGCGGGCGCGCGGCCGAGCCTGTCGATGAGCCGGGTCGCGCCGCTGGCGGCGCTGCCGCTCAAGGCGACCATGCTGGAGCGGCACGAATTCTCCTCCCAGAGCTTCGTGCCGCTCGACGTGGCGCGCTGGCTGGTGATCGTCGCGCCGGCGGCGCCTGGGGGCGGCCCGGATGCCGCCAGGGCGCGCGCCTTCGTCGCCGGCCCAGGCCAGGGCATCACCTATCATGTCGGCACCTGGCATCACGGCCTGACCGTGCTGGACCGCGAGGCACGCTTCGCCGTGTTCATGTGGCGCGACGGCAGCCACGGCGACGAGGAATTCGTGCCGCTGTCGACGCCGTTCGACGTCGTGCTGCCGGACTGAAGAGGAGCGCCGCATGCTGCCCGGCTATGACCGCGACCTGATCGGCTATGCCGGCAACCCGCCGGACCCGAAATGGCCGAACGGCGCCCGCCTCGCCGTCAACTTCGTGATGAACTACGAGGAAGGCTCCGAGCCCTCGGTGCAGGACGGCGAGGACCACAGCGAATGGGGCCTGACCGAAGGCGCCATGGCACAGATCCCGAAGGGCCGCGACCTCGCCGCCGAGAGCATGTTCGAATATGGCAGCCGGGTCGGCTTCTGGCGGCTCACCCGGCTGTTCCGCGAGCGCGGCCTGCCGATGACGGTGTTCGGCTGCGCGCTGGCGCTGGAGCGCAATCCCTCCGCCGCGCAGGCGATCCGCGATGCCGGTTTCGATGTGTGCAGCCATGGCTGGCGCTGGATCAAGCACTGGGAGCTCAGCGAAGAAGAGGAGCGCGACCATATCCGCAAGGCGGTGCAGAGCATCCAGCGCACCACGGGCGAGCGCCCGCTCGGCTGGTATTGCCGCTATGGGCCGAGCGTGAACACGCGGCGGCTGGTCGCCGAGGAAGGCGGCTTCCTCTACGATTCGGACGCCTATAACGACGAGCTGCCCTATTGGCGCACGGTGTCGGGCAAGCCGCATCTGGTGGTGCCGTATTCGCTGACCAACAACGACGGCAAGATGATGACCCAGGCCGGCACGGGCGAGCAGTGGTTCGGCTTCGTGCGCGACGCCTTCGACATGCTCTATGCCGAAGGTGCTGCGCAGCCGACGATGATGTCGGTCGGCCTGCACATGCGGCTGATCGGCCATCCGGCGCGCGCCAGCGGTCTGCAGCGCCTGCTCGATCACGTGATGAAGCATGACGGCGTCTGGATCACCCGCCGCCTCGACATCGCCCGCCACTGGATCGCGACGCATCCCTATCCGGGCAAGGGGCTGAACGAGTAGCGACGGCGTTTACTGCCGCGCCATCTCCGCCTTGCCGACGCCCTCGCCGTCGAGCGACTGGTCGTCGTCCATCGTCACCGTCACCTTGCGCAAGCGGCCGGTGAAGGCGAAGGGCGCGGGGTAGTCGGCGACCGGGCTGCCGCGGTCGAGGCCGATATCGAGGCCGGACCACGATATCAGCATGTTGAAGCCGATCTCGCTCTCGACGGTGCCGGCGGCGACGCCGTCGATCAACAGCGTGCCGATGCGCCTGCCCTTGACGTTGCGCATGCGGAAGCCGAGCCGGCGGTCGCCCGCCTCGACCTTGCGGTCCGAGACCACCGTCACATGCTTGCCGCCGATATTCATGTCGTGCGCCAGGCGGCCGTCGCGCAGGTAGAGGCTATAGCCCGATGTCGCATCGCCATGCGCGATCAGCACGCCCTCGCTGCCGGCATCGACCCGCGCGTCGGCCTCGATCGTGTAGCTGCGGCTGCGCACGTCGGGCGCCACATCGGTCGGCACATGGCCCATGCCGCGATGGAAGACGAACTTCTTGCGGTCGCCGTGGAAGCGCGCCGCGTTCTCGGCGAAGCGCGGGCCGAAGCGGTCGTCGAGCGGCAGCACCCGGCATTTCGCCGCCACCTCCCACCAGAGATCGATCATCGCCTTGAGCCGCTCCGGCTCGCGCTCGGCAAGATCGTCGACCTCGTTGAAATCGCGGTCGAGATGGAACAGCTCCCACTTGTCGCCCTCGAACGGGCTGCCGGAGGGATGGAAGGCGACCAGCTTCCAGCCCTGGTGCCAGAGCCCGCGATGGCCGAACATCTCGAAATACTGCGGACCCTTCCGCGGCGGCGCCTTGGCGTCCTTCAGCGAGGCGGCGAAGCTTTCGCCTTCGAGCGGCATCTGCCCGACGCCGGCAATCTGTGTCGGCGGCGCGACGCCGATGACATCGAGCAGGGTCGGCACCAGGTCGGAAGCATGGGCGAACTGGTGGCGCAGCTCGCCGCGCGCCGGCACGCCGCTTTTCCACGAGACCACCAGCGGGTCGCGGATGCCGCCGCCATGGGTGTTCTGCTTGTAGCGGCGGAGCGGCGTGTTCGCGGCCATGGCCCAGCCGAGCGGGAAGTTCGAATGCGTATCGGGCCCGCCGATATCGTCGATGCGGCGGATCTTCTCGTCCATGGGCTCCGGCTTGCCGTTGAACGGGCCCATGGCGTTGACGAAGCCGTTCGGGCCGCCTTCCTGGCTGGCGCCGTTATCGGACATGACGATGACCAGCGTGTCGTCGCGCAGCCCCGCGCTTTCCAGGAATCCGATCAGCCGCGCAAGATGCCGGTCGGCGTGATCGAGCATGGCCGCATAGGCGCCTTGCAGCCGCGCGAACAGGCGCCGCTCGTCGGCGCTGTGCTCGCTCCAGGCCTTCACGAAGTCGTTGCGCGGCGGCACCTTGGTTCCGGCCGGCACAATGCCGAGCTCGATCTGGCGCGCGAGGCGCTGCTCGCGCTCCGCGTCCCAGCCGTGCTGGAACAGCGCATCGTATTTCAGGATCAGCTCGCGCGGCGCTTGATGCGGCGCATGCGCCGCGCCGAAGGCGAGCCAGGTGAGCCAGGGCATGTCCGGGCGGTCGGCATTGTGGTCGGCGATGAAGCGGATCGCCTGGTCGACCAGATCCTCGGTCAGGTGATAGCCGGTCTCGTAGGTGCCGGGCGGCGTGACCGGGGTGTTGTCGCGCACGAGTTCCGGCGCGTATTGGTCGGTCTCCGCATCCATGAAGCCGTAGAAGCGGTCGAAGCCACGGCCGAGCGGCCAGCCGTCGAACGGCCCGGTCGAGCCGGTCTCGGTCAAGGGCGTCACATGCCACTTGCCGACCATGTAGCTCGTATAGCCGTGCGGCTTCAGCATTTCGGCAACGGTACCCGCCTCGCGCGCGATCTTGCCGCGATAGCCGGGAAAGCCGCTGTCGAAATTGGCCAGGCAGCCCATGCCGACGGAATGGTGGTTGCGCCCGGTCAGCAGTGCCGCGCGTGTGGTGGAGCACATCGCGGTGGTGTGGAAGCTGGTATAGCGGAGCCCTTCGGCGGCGAGCCGGTCGATGGTCGGCGTTGCGATCGGCGAGCCGTAGCAGCCGAAATCTGAGAACCCGACATCGTCGAACAACACCACCAGGATATTGGGCGCGCCCTGGGGCGGCTTCGCGCGCTCCGGCCACCAGCCGGTCGACTCGCGATAGGTGTTGCCGATCTTGCCTTTGAACTCGCCCATCGGTCGTTTCCCCCGGACCACTTTGTCGCGGTTCTAGCACGATGGCCGGCTCAGCCGTCCACCTCGCGCTCGCGCCAGATCAGGCCGGACAGGCCGACCGCCGCGATCAGCGCACCGCAGCCTGTCACCGTCGCGGCCGAGCCGATGCCGGCGAAGAGCCAGGTGCCAGCCGCGCTGCCCAGCATCATCGACCCTGCGATCAGCGAGATGCGCAGCCGCAGCACGCCGGCGAGGTCGATGCCGGCGAAGCGGGTCTGCACCAGGGTCGACATCGGCAGGAAAAAGATCGGCCCGCCGAAACCCGCCACCGCCGCCGCCAGCATCGCCAGCGGCAGGGCGAAGGGCTCCGGCGGCAGCAGCAAGGCCGGCGGCAGCAGCGCCAGCCCAATGCCCATGCCGACATAGCCCGCATGCATGAACGTCCAGGGCCGGCGCGGGCGGCGCGCCGAAACGATCAGGTTGGACAGGAGATCGGCGCCGCCATAGGCGCCGAGCAGCAGACCGACCGCGACGAGCCCGCCGGCGCCTTCGCTGCGGTGCTCCGCCACCAGCATCGGGATGCCGAGCGTGACGCCGAGCGCCCAGGCCATCACCGCCAGCGTATTGGCGGCGAGGATCCGGCGCATCAGCCGGTCGCGCCGGACCACGCCGAAGCCGTGCAGCATGCGGGCGATGGGCGAGGCCGGCAGCGCGACCGGCGCCACCGGGTCGAGCGCATTGCCCAACCTGAACAACGCGGCTGCCGATGCCAGGAAGGACAGCGCATTCAAGGTCAGGAGATGGATCACCGGCAGCACCGGCGCCAGCGCCCCGGCCAGCACCGGCGCGGCGAAGCGCGACAGGCGCACGGTCGCGTCGATCAGCCCGTTGGTCGCCTGGATGCGCTCCGGCGTGCGGGCGAGCCGGGGCACGCCGGCATAGAGCAGCGGATCGAAGATCGAATGCAGCGCCGACAGCACGACGACCGAGAGGACCAGTACCGGCATGGTGAGCCCGACGGTCAGCGCCAGCACCACCGGCGTGAGCGTCACCACGGCACGGGCGAGATCGGTCGCGATCATCGTCGCCCGGGGCGGCAGGCGGTCGACGAACAGGCCGGCGGTCAGGCTCATCAACACCACGGCGGCCTGGCCCGCCGCGGGCACGAAACCCGCATCGGTGCCGGCGATATCGATCGCCAGCCAGACGATGCCGATACCATAGAGCTGGCTGCCCAGCGCCGAGGTCGCGAGCCCCACCCATAATGTCCGCACCGGCCCGTCGCGGAGCAGGTCGATGAACGGGTGGCGCATCAATCAAACGGATGAGACATTGAATCCCCGGGATTAAGCATAACGGGCCGGGCCCTCCGGCGTGTGCGCCAATTCCCTCGGCCGGTGCTACGGTGTGACGCCCCGATCGCGAAGGGACAGCCGATGCGCCCGACTGCCTGTTTGCCGATCCTCGCCGCCCTTGTGCTGGCGGCGTCCGCCAATGCCCAGGTCAAGCTGAAGGAGATCGGCGACGAAGCGGGCGTCGGCCGCAACCTGTCGGGCGAGGAATGCAAGCTGCGCCTGACCGAGCGGCTGACCGTGGCCAACGTGCCGATCGAGCGGTTCGGCCTGTTCTGCGGCACCTGGCGGCAGCCGAGCGCGCTGGCGCAGAGCTTTCGCGGCAGCGACCGCTTCAATCCCATGGCCTTCATCGTCGACGGCAACTGGGCCCGCGCCTATCAGCAGCGGCTGGCCGATTGCGATCCGGCCCAGCCGGGCACGGTGCTGAGCGGCAACCCGGCCGCCTTCCGCACTTGCCGGAACCGCGATCTGGGATTTCCGGTCGTCGCCTTCACCACGCGGTTCGAAGGCAACATCTGGACCATGGAGACCCTGCCGACCAATCTCGCGGTCGCCGAGCGCGCCATCGCCGTGATGAGCGGCAAGCAACCGCCCAGCGAGGCCAGGGAAGGCTCGCGCACCGCTTTGATCCGCAGCTGGGAGACCATCCACAAGACCGAGGCCGCGCGCATCACCGCCTCCGACGCCAATGCCGTGCTGGAGCTGCGCGAGCTGGGTCTGTCGCAGGTCTATGCCCGACGGCTGGGCGATGCCGAGAAGACCTTCCGTCAACTGCTCGACGCCTGGGGCCGGTTGATCGGCAACGATCATCCCTCGCTCGGGCGCATCTATGGCGATCTGGGCCTGACCTATTACCTGATGAATCGCCTCGAAGATTCCGAGCGCGTGTTGGTCGAAGCCTCCAAGCGCGCGCGGCTGTCGCCCCGGGCCGACGACGAAGGCCTGGTGCTCACCTATCGCGGCGGCCTGGCGTTGCGCACGGGCGACAAGGAGGCTGCGCTGGCGCTGGTGCGCGAGGGCCTGCAGGTACGCCGCGACCGCAAGCTGAACGCGCGCGCACTCGGCCAGTCGGTGCTGTTCGAGCTGGAGGCGCTGAACGCGCTCGGCCGCTACGAGGAGGCGGTGACGGCCGGTGAGGAAACCCTGCGTCTGCTCATTCCGGGCTATGGCAATGCACATCCCCTGGTCGGCAATACGCATGTCGCGCTCGGCATCGCCAAGCTGCGCCTGGGCCGCCTGGCCGAGGCGCGAGCGGAGATGGAAAGGGCGGTGGCGCTGCGCGAGAAGCTGTTCGGCGACGGCAGCCGGCTCGGCCAGTCGCTGCTCGAACTGGCCCGCGTGGTTCGCGAGGAGCGGGGCGCCGCAGCCGCCTATCCGATCATCGATCGCGCCATCGCCGTCACCGCGAAGGAGAGCCCGGGCGGGCTCGGCATCACCGTCGAGCAGGCCGGCATGGCGATCGCAACCCTGCTGAAGGCGTCGGCCGAAGCGCCAGGCCAGACGCCGCACGCGCTGGAGCTCGCCGCCATCGTGGCCCAGCAGCCCGGCGCCGGCGTCACCTCCGACGCCATCAACAAGATGGCGGCGCGCCTCGAAGCCAGCGACGCCGCGACCGGCAATGCCGCCCGCGCCCTGCAGGATGCGATCAAGCGCGAGATCGAGATCCGCACCCGTCTTGCCCGGCTGCAGAACCCCGAGCAGGACGAAAAGCGCGACACGGTTCGGGAGAAGCAGCTGCAGGGCGAGTTGGAGAAGGCGGTGGCGCAGGTGGCGAATGCGGAGCAGCGCCTGCAGGCCGGCTTCCCGCGCTATGCCGCGCTGGTCGCAACCCAGCCGGCACAGCCGGCCGAGCTCGGCCAGCTGCTGAAGCCGGACGAGGCACTGGTGCAGATCCTGCCAACGCGGTTCGGCACCTACACGATCGTGATCCGCGCCGGCGGCAAGGTGACGGTGGGCGCCAGCCCGAGCCGCGACCAGGCGATCGAGGAGCAGGTGGCGCAGCTGCGCGCCGGGCTCGACTGGCAGGGTGGGCGCGAGCGGCCGTTCGATCTCGCGCTCGCCCATCGGCTCTACAAGGATCTGTTCGGCAGCGTGCAGCCGGCACTGGCGGGCGCCACGCGGCTGATCGTGGTGCCGGGCGGCGCGCTGCAGAGCCTGCCGCCCGGGGTGCTGCTGACCGAGCCGTCGAAGGGCACCGGCTATGCCGGCCAGCCATGGCTGGCACGGCGCCATGTCATCTCGGTCGCGACGTCGCTGCGGTCGTTCGCCCAGCTGCGCCGCGCCGGCGCGAAGCCGCCGGCGCCGGAGCCCTATATCGGCATCGGTGATCCGAGCTTTGCCGGCGCCGCCGGCGACCAGCGCGGCCTGGGCGAGGTGCTCGCCGCCTGCCGCATGGACGAGGGCATCGATGCGGCGGTGCTGCGCAAGCTGCCGCGCCTGCCGGAAACGCGCGACGAGGTGCAGGCGGTGGCGCGCGCCCTCGGCGCGCAATCCACGGCCACGATCACCGGCGCCAAGGCGACCGAAGCGGCGATCGTCACCACCGACCTCTCGCGCTATCGCGTGGTGCATTTCGCCACGCACGGCCTGCTGGCCGGCGAGGCGCGCTGCCTGAACGAACCGGCCCTGGCGCTGGCGCCGCCGGAACGGCGGGTCGGCCGGGTCGACGGCCTGCTGGAGGCGAGCGAGGTGGCCAATCTGCGCCTGGATGCAGATTGGGTGGTGCTGTCGGCCTGCAACACGGCGGGTCCCGGCGGCGATTTGGCCGGCGAGGCGCTGTCGGGCCTGGCCCGCGCGTTCTTCTACGCCGGCGCCCGCGCCGTGCTGGCATCGCACTGGCCGGTCTTCTCCAAGCCGACGACGGCCCTGATGGCCCGCACTTTCGATGCCTATGCGGGCAAGCGCGAGGCCGGCCGGGCGGCGGCGCTCCGCGCGGGCATGCTGACGCTGATGGACCAGCCGGCCACCGCCCATCCCGCGGTGTGGGCAGCTTTCGTCGTCGTCGCCGACAGCTGAGCGGCGACACCCCGACCGGCACGAGGCGACTTGGGCGCCGCGCCGATTGCTGTTAGGCTCAACAAATTCGCGACGGGTTCGGACAACAAATTGCCCGCGCGTACGAACCTTGGGGAGGTCTCGGATATGCAGCGGAAATCCGTCGCATTGTTGTTGGCCGCCTGCGCGGCGGCCACGTTGAGCATCGGCACCGCCTGGGCGCAGAAGCAGACCCTGCGGATGGCGCACTGGGCCGGGCCCAGCCATCACATGGTCAAGACCCAGGAAGCCTGGATCAAGACGATCGAGGAAGCCTCCGGCGGCAATCTCACCGTCGTGCTGGACAAGGCGCCGCTCGCCAAGCCGGACGGTCAGTACGACTTGGTGAAGAACGGCGTGCGCGACATGGTCTGGCACATCCCGGGCTACACGCCGGGCCGCCAGGAACTGATCCGCGCCGGCGAGATGCCGTTCCTGTGCCTGAACGCCACCACCTGCAGCCCGGCGCTGTGGAAGTGGTATGCGAAGAACAAGCTGGCGGAGAAGGAGTTCACCGACACCAGGCTGCTGACGGTGTTCATGCACGGCCCGGGCACCATCCACAGCCTGAAGCCGGCGGTGACGCTGGAGCAGCTGAAGGACCTGAAGATGCGGGTCGGCGGCTCCGGCGTGCCGATCGCCAAGGCGCTCGGCATGTCGGTTGTGTCGATGCCGGCGACCGAGGCGCATGAGGCGCTGCAGCGCGGCACGGTGGACGGCGTGTTCTTCCCCTGGGAGGCGATGGACAGCTTCCGCCTGACCGAGATGGTGAAGCACCACCTGGAGATCCCGGGCGGCCTCTATACTTCCGTCTTCGCCATCATCATCAACCCGGCCGCGCTCGGCAAATTGACGCCGGCGAACCAGGCGGCGCTGATGAAGGCGAGCGGCGAGGCCGGCTCGCGCTTCTTCGGCAAGGCCTGGGACGCCGCCGACACGGTGAGCCGCGACAGCGCCAAGAAGCGCGGCAACAAGATCGATACGCTGTCCGCCGCCGAGCTTGCGCGGTGGAAGCCGCTGCTCGAATTCGTGCGCAAGGACTGGCTGAAAAAGGCCAAGGAGTTGGGCGTCGACGGCGAGAAGCTGCTCGGCGACCTGGAGGCGGAGGTCAAGGCGGCTTCGAGCTGACCTGACGATGACGCCGGAGGGCGACGGGCCGACGTCCGACGAAGGATGGGCCCGCCGGTGCAACCGGCGGGCCTCTTCCCTGCTCGCCCATATCGCAGCGGCGGTTCTCGCCGCGCTTGCCGTGATGACGTTCTGCGATGTCGTCGCCCGCTATTTCTTCAACAAGCCGTTCATCTTCTCGGTGGAGATCACCGAGTTCGCGATGGGCCTGATCGTCTATCTCGGCCTCGGGCTGACCACGCATGAGAAGGGGCATGTCACCGTCGACATCGTCACCTTGCGCGTCGGCGAGCGCCTGCGCGCGGCGCTCGAGGCGACGACCGGCCTGCTCGCGCTCGGCTTCCTCACCCTGATGGTGTGGCAGATCTGGCTGCGCGCCGGGAGCCTCTATGCCAAGGGCGACTACACGCCGGTCTTCGCTATCCCGCTCTGGCCGGTCGCCTTCGCCATCGCGGCGGCATCGCTCTTGCTGCTGACCGGGCTCGCCGTGCACGCGCTCGGCGCGCTCAGGCGCACTCTCCACCGCTGACGAAAGCCGCATCGGAACAAGGCCGCCCGCATGGATCCGACGCTGCTCTCGATCCTGGTATTCGCTCTGCTGTTCGTGCTGCTCGCCGCCGGCATGCCGATCGGCTTCGCCATGGGGCTTTCCGCCTTCACCGGCATGGCGCTCCTGATCGACCTCAACGCGGCCCTCGCGCTGCTCGGCCAGACCGCCTACGAGACCGGCATCACCTACAACCTCTCCGTCGTGCCGATGTTCCTGCTGATGGGATTCATCGCCGGCGGCGCGGGCTTAAGCGAAGGCCTCTACCGCGCCTGCAACGCCTGGCTCGGCCATCGCCGCGGCGGGCTCGCGCTCGCCACCATCGGCGCCTGCGGCGCGTTCGCGGCGATCTGCGGCTCCAGCCTCGCCACCGCCGCGACCATGTGCCAGATCGCGTTGCCGGAGATGCGCCGGCACGGCTATGACGACCGGCTCGCCACCGGCGCCATCGCCGCCGGCGGCACCATCGGCATCCTGATTCCGCCGAGCGTGCTGATGGTGCTCTACGGCCTGCTCACCGAGACCAGCATCTCGCGCCTGTTCCTGGCCGGCATGCTGCCCGGCCTGCTGACGGTGGTCGTGTTCATGATCACCATCTCGATCACCATGCGCATCAATCCGGCGCTGGGCCCGCGGGGCCCTCGCGTCGCCCTGCGCCAGCGCGTCACCGTGCTGCGCGACGTGTGGGGCACCGTCGCGCTGTTCCTGCTGGTGATCGGCGGCATCTATACCGGCATCTTTTCGCCGACCGAGGCGGCGAGCGTCGGTGCCATCGGCGCCCTCGCCCTCGCGGTGATCAATCGCCGGTTCAGCCGCGGCCTGCTGCTCGGCTCGCTGATCGATACGGTGAAGACGACGGCGATGATCTTCACCATCCTGATCGGCGCCATCCTGCTCAACAACTTCCTGATCCTGGCGGCGATCCCCAACCTGGTCAGCGACTGGATCACCACCCTGCCGCTCGGGCCGACGGCGATCCTGGTGGTGATCCTGCTGCTCTACGTGGTGCTCGGCTGCGCGCTGGACTCGCTCGCCATGGTGTTGCTGACCATCCCGATCTTCTTCCCGATCATCAAGGAGCTCGGCTACGACCCGGTCTGGTTCGGCATCATCGTGGTGATGGTGGTCGAGCTCGGCCTGATCACGCCGCCGATCGGCATGAACGTCTTCGTCATCAAGGGCATTGCCGGCAACGTGCCACTGGAGCGGATTTTCGCCGGCGTCGCGCCCTTCGTGGTGGCGCAGGTCGTGCTGATCACGATCCTGGTGATCTTCCCCGAGATCGCGCTCTGGCTGCCCTCGACGATGGGGCGCTAGCTACTCCGCCGCGATCGCGAGCGGCGCGGCTTCGCCGACGGTCTCGTCCACCGGCACCGCCTGCAGGCGCGGCAGCACCTTCTCGGCGAACAGCTTCATATTGGCCCGCGCCATGTCGTGCGGCATGCCGCCATAGGAAAAGGCGGCCATGCAGCCCGAGGTGCCGGCCATTTTATGGTGCGCCAGCATCTTCTCGTAGACCTGGTCGGGCGTGCCCCAGACCTGCAGCTCGGACAGGAAGTTCACGAACGCGTCCATGCCGTGCTTTTTGATGTTCTGCGCGAGCTTGCCGTAATACTCGTACCCCTTGATGTCGGCGAGGCCCTCGTTGTGGAACTCGTAATGTTCCAGCGCCGAGCGGCTGTAGCCCTTGATGTAATTCTCGAACATCTGCCGCGCCACGTTCTCGTCCTCATGGACGGCGACGAAGCTGGCGATCAGGGGCTTCGGCGGCGCCGTGCCGTTCACTTCCCTGTAGCGCGCGCGGTACTCGCCGAGCTCCTTCACCGTGGTCTCCCACGGCTTCTGCGCGATGATCAGCAGGCCGACGCCGAGCTTGCACATGATCTCGAGCGATTGCGGCGAGACCGACGCGGCATAGGTGCGGCCGCGGAAGCTCTTGATCGGACGCGGCCGGATGCCGGCACGCGGCTGCTTGTAGAAGGTGCCGTCGGATTCGATCCAGCCGGTCTCGAGCCCACCCAGCAGCGCCGCGGCATATTCGGTGAAGCGCTCGCGGCTCTCGTTCATGGCGAGGCGGAAATTCTGGAACTCGATCCGCCCGAGCCCGCGGCCGATACCGAGGATGACGCGCCCGCCGGAGAGATGGTCGAGCACCGAGACCTCCTCGGCGACCCGCACCGGATCGTGCCAGGGCAGCACCATCACCATGGAGCCGAGCTTGACCTTCCTCGTCTTGGCGGCCATCCAGGTCAGGAACTGCGCCACGTTCGGGCACATCGTGTAGTGGTCGAAGTGATGCTCGGCCGACCACACGGAATCGAAGCCCATCGGCTCCGCCAGCTCGGCCAGCGACATCTCGTGCGCATAGACTTGCGCGTCGGAATGCCCGCCCAGGTTCTGGAAGAAGGTCGTCATTCCAACATGCATGGGGCGTTCCCTCCGGACTTTTCGCTCTGCTTCAGGCGGCCATCGCGTCGCGCAGCGCGCGGTGGAAGCCGATCAACGCCGGCTCGTTGCGGCCGAACACCACATGCGTCTGCGCGCCCGAAGTGGCGCCGGTCTGGATGCCGCGCGAGGTGGGGATGTCCTCGTCCTTCACCGTCGCCAGCACCAGGTCCATGTTGCGCCGCCAATGCTCATGCGCGCTTGGAGTCATGGCGGGCTCGGGCACGTAGAAGCCGAGATGGAAGGTGCATTCGTCGACCTTGCCGCCCGACGGATAGCAGTGCCAGGTCTCGATATGGTCGCCCTGCACGACGATCACCGTGTTGGGGAACAGCACGTAGATGATGGCGGTGTGGCGGACCAGGTCCCAGCTCTGTTCCGGCTGGCCCTGCATCTCCGGGAAGGAACGGCGCGGGATGATCATGCGCACGTTCGGGCCGTAGACCTCGGCCGAGCAATGCCGCGACAGGAAGATCGGCTCCACCGTCTTCTTGTGCAGCGAGCGCAGGTGATAGCCTTCGAGGAAGCCGTCGACGACCAGCTTCCAGTTGATCGGCACCGTCATGGTGCGGCGCTCGTGGAAGTGATAGCCGGCGAAGTTGTAGGCAGCGAGTTCGGCGTCGAGCGGGCCGAGCACGGCCTCCGCATCAAACGACGCCTTCGGATCGAACTGCACCCAGATGATGCCGTGCCGCTCGGCGACCGGCAGCGGCGTCAGGCCATGCGTCGCGCAATCGACGCCCTCGAACGCCTCCTGCTCCGGGATGCCGACCAGGCGGCCTTCGTTGTCGTAGGTCCAGGCGTGATAGGGGCAGATGAAGCGCCGCTTGTTCGAGCCCTTGCCTTCCGCCACGCGGGCGCCGCGATGGCGGCAGACATTGAGGAAGGCCTTCACCTCCCCCGCCACCGTGCGGGTGAGGATGAGCGGCGCGGGACCGAGATCGTCGGTCAGGAAATCGCCGGGCCGCGGCAGTTCGGCCGACATCGCAACGGCGAGCGGCCGGCCGCGGAACAGGATTTCCTGCTCGCGCGCCGCATGGGCGGGGTCGGCATAAACCGCCACCGGCTCGCGCCAGATTTCGGGCGCGAAATCGGTGGTGCCGCGCGCCATCAGGTCGAACAGCCGCCGGGTTTCCGCCACCTGTTTCTGGTGCTGCACCGTCGCCTCCCGCATCGGGGCTTGATTTCTATCTAATTTTAGTTAGAAAATAGGCCACGTCAAGGCGAGGAAGCGCTCAAGGCCGCCCGTCCCGGGGTCGCAGAATGCCTCGGGACAGGTGGCCGTCGGTAGAACGGGCGAGCGGAGAACCGGCGTGAACGAAGCATCGCCCGTCTTGCGGAAATCGGCGGCGACCCGGCAGCGGGTGCTGGACGCGGCGGCCCGCATTTTCCGCGAGCGCGGCTATGCCGCCACCACGCTCGGCGACATCGCCGAGGCGGCCGGCCTGAGAACTGCGAGCCTGTACTACCATTTCGAGTCGAAGGAAGAGCTGGTCGAGGAGGTGCTGCGCATCGGCACCACGCTCGTCTCCGACGCGGTGCGCCGGGCGGTCGAGGATCTGCCGGCGGAGGCGGATTTCCGCACGCGCCTCACTGTCGCCATCGCCACCCATCTCGACGCCCTGCTCCGCCTCACCGACTACACCTCGGCCGATATCCGCATCATCGGCCATGTGCCGCCGGAGGTGCGGGCCAAGGTCTGGCCCTTGCGCGAAGCCTACGGCGAGTTCTGGCAGGAATTGCTGCGGTCGGGCCGCGCGAACGGCGCGATCCGCGCCGGCGCCGATCTCGGCCTGCTCCGCGTGCTGATCCTCGGCACGCTGAACTACGCCAGCGAGTGGTACAAGCCCGGCCTCAAGCCGGTCGGCGCCATCGCCGCGGAAGCAACCGCGATGGTTCTGGACGGCATCCTCGCCCCCTCAGCCATGCATCGTCAGCCCGCCTGACACGCTGATCGTCTGGCCGGTGATGAAGCCGGCATCGTCGGACAGCAGGAAGGCGATGATGCCGGGATAGTCGGAGGGCTGGGCGAGGCGCCGCATCGGGATCGCCGCCTTCAGCGCTTCCGGCAGCTTGCCGGAAGGATCGAAGCTCGCCAGCAGCGGCGTATCGGTCGGGCCGGGGCAGACCGTGTTCAGCGTGATGCCGGCCTTGGCATGCTCGCGCGCCAGGGTCTTGGTGAAGGCGATGATGCCGCCCTTGCAGGCGGAATAGACGCCTTCGCCGGAGGAGCCGACCCGGCCCGCATCCGACGACACGCTGACGATGCGGCCGCGGCCGCGGCTCGCCATGCCCTGCAGCACCGCATGCGTCATGTTGAGCGGGCCGTAGAGGTTGATGTCGATGATCTTCTTCCAGTCGGCCGGCGCGGATTTGGCGAACGGACCGGCCTTGTCCCAGCCGGCATTGTTGACCAGCCCCTCGACCGGCCCCGCCGCCGCCTCGAACGCAGCCACCGCCTTCGCCACCGCGGCGTAGTCGGTGATGTCGACGGCATAGGGTGCCGCCTTCAGCCCGGCCTGACGGATCGAGCCCGCGGCCGCTTCGGCGCCCTGGGCGTTGAGATCGAAGATGCCGACCGCGGCGCCCTCCTCCGCCAGCCGCTCCGCCACCGCGCGGCCGATGCCGCTGGCCGCGCCGGTCACGATGATCGTCTTGCCGCGCAATCCGCGCATATCGGTTTCCTCCCGTGATTTTCTACGCCTCCGGCAGCGCCGCCTTCAGCCGGCCGCCGAGGCGGATCGGCTCGATGCGGCGGGCAAGGCCGGTCGCATCGTCGCTGTCGATCAGCACGCCGCACACGGTGGCGGGCCCCAGCGCCGCCTCGAACTTGCCGCCCGGCACCTTGCGCACGAAGCGGTTCATCGGCTCCGCCGGGTCCATACCGATCACCGAGTTGTAGTCGCCGCACATGCCGGCATCGGTCTGATAGGCGGTGCCGCCCGGCAGGATCTGCGCATCCGCGGTCGGGATATGGCTGTGGGTGCCGATCACGGCGGTGGCCTTGCCGTCGCAGAAATGCGCCATCGCCATCTTTTCCGACGTCGCCTCGGCATGGATGTCGACCAGCAGGAAATCGACCGACCCACCAAGCGTCATCTTCGGCAGCTCGCCGGCGACGGAAGCAAACGGATCGTCGAGCGGGTCCATGAACACCCGGCCCATAACATGGATGATGCCGAGCCGCTTGCCCTTGCCGTTCTTGAAGATCGCCGCGCCGCGCCCCGGCACTGCCTTGGGGAAGTTGTGCGGCCTGAGCAGCTTCGAGTCGCCGCCGATATAGCCGAGCGTCTCGCGCTGGTCGAAGGCGTGGTTGCCGAGCAGGATGACGTCGATCCCGGCGGCGTAGAGTTCCTCGCAGATCTTGCCCGTGATGCCGAAGCCGCCAGCGGCATTCTCGCCATTGGCGATGATGAAATCGGGCTTGAGCCGCGCGCGCAGATCGGATTGCGCCGCCAGCAGGGCGTCGCGCCCGGCCCGGCCCACCACATCGCCGAAATAGAGAACTCTCACGCCCGTATCGCCTCGCGTTCGGTCACGATCCAGTCGAGCCGCCGGTCCCAGGGCTCGACCGGCAGAACCTCGACCTCCTGAGCGGCGTAGGCAAGGCCTATGGCCAGCATGGTGCCCGCGGCCAATGTCCGGTCGTAGTAGCCGCCGCCCTGGCCGAGGCGATGGCCGCGCCGGTCGAAACCGAGCAGCGGCACCAGCGCGACCGAGGGCAGCACGCTCGGCGCTTCCGGCCGCGGCTCCTCGATGCCGAGGGCGCCTTTGACCAGCGGGTCGCCCGGCTGCCAGCTGCGGAACACCAGCACGGTCCCGAGCGGCCCGGTACAGGGCAGCGCTAACGGATGGCCGCCGGCCGCCAGGGCCGTCATCAGCGGCGCAGGGTCGAGTTCCGGCGGCACGGCGCTATAGCCGGCCACCACCGCGCCGGCGGCCAGCGAAAGGTGCGAGAGGAAAATCTGCGCCAGCCGCTCCGCCGCCGCCGGATCGGCCGCAGCGGCCGCCTTGCGGCGCACCCGCAAGCTCGCCCGCAGGGCCCGCTTCGTGGCCGCGCTCTCGTTCATCGGGAAGGGATAGGTGTGGACGGTGCCGGTACAACCGTCGGCCGATTCATCCCTCGCGGCCTGGTAAACCAGGTGGGCGCCACGTAACGAGACCAGGGCCTCGACAGAGGCAGCTCCCAGGAGAGATTCATTGGCCCCGGGGATTGATGGCCTAACGCGGGGACCAGCAAGCCGTCCACGCCATAGAACCTAGGTACCCTCCAGCCGTTCCGCAACCGTCTCCAGCCGACGGGCCAGGGCCTCCAATTCCGCCTTGGCATCGCCGACCGGGCCGTCCTTGGCCTTTTTCAGGGCGGCGCGGAGCTGATCGACCTCCTGCTGGGCCTCGGCCAGGTCGTCCGCCATGGTCAGGGAGGCCAGCAGCAGAAGCCGGGCCTCGCCCACCTGGCCGACCGCCTGGGCGATGCCGTGCACCCGCTCGTCGAGCAGCCGGCCGAGATCGCGGACCTTGTCTTCCTCGCCATCGTCGCAGCCGACCTCGTAGCTGCGGCCGTTGACGTTGATCTGGACCTGGCCCATTCGCACCCCTCGGCTTTGGCGGGCGGCTCAGCGACCGAGCAGCAGCTTGAGCTGCTCGATGGCGCGGTCGAGCCGCGCCGTCACCTGGTCCGCCACGGCGCGGAGCGCCGCGTTATCGGACTTCGCATGCACCAGGGCACGACCGAGACGGTCGCGCTCGGCCTGCAGCGCGGCGAGCTCGCCCCGGGCGGCAGCGGCGGTGGCGCCGGCAATGTCCGGCCGGGCCACGGCTTGCTCAACGCGCTCCACGGCGCGGCGCAGGCGATCCTGCACGGTCTCCATCTCGGTCATGCTACCCCAAGGCGCGCGGCGACGCTTCCTCCCCCATCGGGCGCGCCACAGCAGCCGAACATATAGAGACGCCTGTGAATGCGCGTCAACGAAGCGGTTGACGGGGGCGGCCGGCACCGTCATTTAGGCGCCGCCTGCGCATTTGAGAAATCCCCGATATGCCCGATTCCGCTGTGAAGACCCAGGTCGCCCACCGCGACATGGCCAATGCCATCGCCGCGCTCGCGATGGACGCGGTTCAGAAGGCCAATTCCGGCCATCCCGGCATGCCGATGGGCATGGCCGACGTGGCGACGGTCCTGTTCACCCGATTCCTGAAATTCGACCCCGCCGACCCTGCCTGGCCGGATCGCGACCGGTTCGTGCTCTCGGCCGGGCACGGCTCGATGCTGCTCTATGCGCTGCTGCACCTGACCGGCTATCCCGGCTGGGATATCGGCGTCCTGAAGAACTTCCGCCAGCTCGGCTCGCCCGCCGCCGGCCATCCGGAATTCGGCCATGGCGCCGGCATCGAGACGACGACCGGCCCGCTCGGCCAGGGCCTCGGCAACGCCGTCGGCATGGCGATCGCCGAACGGGTGCTGAACGCGCGCTTCGGCGACGCGCTGGTCGACCACCGCACCTATGCGATCGCCGGCGATGGCTGCCTGATGGAAGGCATCAGCCACGAGGCGATCGGCCTGGCCGGGCATCTGCGCTTGTCGAAGCTGATCGTGCTGTTCGACGACAACGGCATCTCGATCGACGGCCCGACCTCGCTCTCGACCAGCGAGGACCAGATCGGCCGCTTCAAGGCGGCCGGCTGGGCGACCTGGGCGGTCGACGGCCACGACCCGGAGGCGGTCGCCCAGGCGATCGCGGCGGCGCAGAAGAGCGATCGCCCCAACCTGATCGCCTGCAAGACGGTGATCGGTCGCGGCGCGCCGAAGAAGCAGGGCACCGCGGCGACGCATGGCTCGCCGCTCGGCGCCGACGAGGTGGCCGGGGCGCGGACCACGCTCGGCTGGAACGCGGCACCGTTCGAGATTCCGGCCGCCATCGCCGAAGCCTGGGCAACCGCCGGCCGCCGCGGCGCGCCGGCACGGGCAGACTGGACTCGCCGCCTGGCGGCATCGGAAGCCCGCGAGGCCTTCAATGCCGCCATGTCGGGCACGCTGCCGGCGGGCCTGGACACCGCGATCGAGGCCTACAAGGCCAAGCTCGCCACCGACAAGCCGGCCTGGGCGACCCGCAAATCGTCGCAGATGGCGCTGGAGGTGATCAACCCGGCGCTGCCCGAGACGCTCGGCGGCTCGGCCGACCTGACCGGCTCGAACAACACCAAGACCGGCAGCTTCAAGCCGATCACGGCGGCCGATTTCACCGGTCGCTACATCCATTACGGCATCCGCGAGCACGGCATGGCGGCGGCCATGAACGGCATGGCGCTGCATGGCGGCGTCATTCCTTATGGCGGCACGTTTCTGGTGTTCACCGATTATTGCCGCCCGTCGATCCGGCTGTCGGCGCTGATGGGCCAGCGTGTCGTCTATGTCATGACGCATGATTCGATCGGCCTCGGCGAGGACGGCCCGACGCACCAGCCGGTCGAGCACCTGGCGGCGCTGCGCGCCATCCCGAACCTGAACGTCTATCGGCCGGCCGATGCGGTTGAGACGGCGGAATGCTGGCAGCTCGCGCTGCAATCGGCGAAGACGCCCTCGATCCTGGCGCTGACCCGGCAGGACCTGCCCGCGGTCCGTCTCACCCACGCGGCCGAGAACCTCTGCGCCCGCGGCGCCTATGAGCTGAAGCCGGCCGAGGGCAAGGCGCGCGTGACCCTGCTCGCCACCGGTTCGGAGATCGCCATTGCACTCGCCGCGCGCGACCTGCTGCAGAAGGACGGCATCGGCACGCGCGTCGTCTCGGTGCCCTGCTTCGAGCTGTTCGATGCGCAGAGCGAGGACTACCAGCTGAAGACGCTCGGCGCCGACACGGTGCGCATCGCCGTCGAGGCCGGCGTGGCGCAGGGCTGGGAGCGCTATCTCCGCAAGAAGGACGGTTTCGTCGGCATGACGGGCTTCGGCGCCAGCGCGCCGCATCAGGACCTCTACCGCCATTTCGGCATCACGCCGGAGGCGGTGGCCGCGACGGCGAAAGCGCGGCTCGGTTGACGGCACCGTGATAAGGCCGGGACAATTCGTTCCGCGCCTCGTGCCGGTCGACCCGGAAGTTTGTGCAATTTCAGGGTAAACGGGCGGTTGCGCCGGAAACTTTTCGATTAACGCAACGCTTATATCCCGCGGCGACATTGCTCGCGCGAAGTCGAGCGACTAAAACCCGCCCCAACCGGGTCTCGGACCCTGAACCCTTGTTTCTCGGAGGAATCACCATGGCTGTGCGCGTTGGGATCAACGGTTTCGGACGCATCGGCCGGCTCGTCTTCCGCGCGCTCGCGGAAAGCCGCCGGACCGACCTCCAGGTTGTCGGCATCAACGACCTCGGCCCGGTCGAGACCAATGCCCATCTGCTGCGCTACGACAGCGTGCACGGCCGCTTCCCGCACGAGGTGAAGGTCAAGGGCGACAGCATGGATGTTGGCTATGGCCCGATCAAGGTGACCGCCGAGCGCGATCCGGCGAAGCTGCCGTGGAAGGAGCTCAAGGTCGACATCGCGATGGAATGCGTCGGCATCTTCACCGAGCGCGCCAAGGCGGCGGCGCATCTCGAGGCCGGCGCCAAGCGGGTGCTGATCTCAGGCCCGTCGGGCGATGCCGATCTCACCGTCGTCTACGGCGTGAACCACCAGAAGCTGACCAAGGATCACGTCGTCGTCTCCAACGCCTCCTGCACCACCAACTGCCTCGCCCCGGTCGCCTATGTGCTGAACAACGGCATCGGCATCGAGCAGGGCTTCATGACCACGGTGCATTCCTATACCGGCGACCAGCCGGTGCATGACATCCTGCACAAGGACCTGCACCGCGCCCGCGCTGCCAACGTCTCGATGATCCCGACCACCACCGGTGCGGCGAAGGCGGTCGGCCTGGTGTTGCCCGAACTGAAGGGCAAGCTGGACGGCACTTCGATCCGCGTGCCGACGCCGAACGTGTCGCTGATCGACTTCAAGTTCATCCCCAAACGCCCGACCAGCGTGGAGGAGGTGAACAAGCTGATCACCGAAGCGGCGAACGGCCCGCTGAAGGGCATCCTGGCCACCAACAGCGAGCCGCTTGTCTCGATCGACTTCAACCATAATCCCGCCAGCTCCACCTTCGACCTGAAGCAGACCCAGGTAATCGAGGGCAAGCTGGTGCGCGTGCTCTCCTGGTACGACAACGAGTGGGGCTTCTCCAATCGCATGTCGGACACCGCCATGGTGATGGCGAAGTTCCTCTGAGCCAGGAAACCTGAGGTACAGGCCATGCCGGGCTTCCGCACGCTCGACAGCGTCGACGTCAAGGGCAAACGGGCGCTGACCCGCGTCGACCTCAACCTGCCGATGAAGGACGGCAAGGTGACCGATGCGACGCGCATCGATCGCGTGCTGCCGACCATCCGGGAGCTGGCCGACAAGGGCGCCAAGGTGATCCTGCTCGCCCATTTCGGCCGGCCCGACGGCAAGCGGGACCCGAAACAGTCGCTGAAGCCGGTGGCCGAGGCGGTGGCGGGCCGGCTCGGGCGCCCGGTCGGCTTCGCCGAGGACTGCGTCGGCCCGGCGGCGGAGGGCGCGGTCGCCAAGCTGAAGGCGGGCGACATCCTGTTGCTCGAGAACACCCGCTTCCATGCCGGCGAGGAGAAGAACGAGCCCGCCTTCATCGACGGCCTCGCCAGGCTCGGCGACCTCTATGTCAACGACGCCTTCTCCTGCGCACACCGCGCGCATGCCTCGACCGAAGGACTGGCGCGCAAGCTGCCGGCGCTGGCCGGCCGCAACATGCAGGCCGAGCTCGATGCGCTCGCCAAGGCATTGGACAAGCCGGCGCGGCCCGTTGCCGCCATCGTCGGCGGCGCCAAGGTCTCGACCAAGCTCGACCTGCTCGGCAACCTGGTCGCCAGGGTCGACCGCCTGATCATCGGCGGCGGCATGGCCAACACCTTCCTGTTCGCGCAAGGGAAAGAGGTCGGCAAATCGCTCTGCGAGCGCGACCTCGCCGGCACCGCGCGCGAGATCCTGCAGAAGGCGAAGGCGAAGGGTTGCGAGGTGCTGTTGCCGGAGGACGCGGTGGTGGCGAACGAGTTCAAGGCGGGGGCCGCAAGCCGCGTCGTCGCCGCCGATGCGGTGCCGGCCGACGCGATGATCCTGGATATCGGGCCGAAATCCGTCGCCGCGCTGACCAGGGCGCTGGAAGGCTGCAAGACGCTGGTCTGGAACGGCCCGGTCGGCGCCTTCGAGACCCAGCCGTTCGATGCCGGCACCATGGCGCTCGCCAAGGCTGCCGCGGCGCTGACGCGGCAGGGCAAGCTGCTGACCGTCGCCGGCGGCGGCGACACCGTCGCGGCGCTGGCCGCTGCCGGCGTCACCGACGACTTCACCTACATATCGACCGCCGGCGGCGCCTTCCTCGAATGGATGGAGGGCAAGGTTCTGCCCGGCGTCAAGGCGCTGGAGCAGCCGTGACCATCTACTGGAACGCCAGCCATTCCGGACGAAAGAGCAGCAGCACACCGATACCGAGCAGCACAACGCCGCCGACGAGGCTCGCATATCGCGTGTAGCCGATACTTGCCGTGCTCAGGCTGAGCGTCGTCATCGCGGAGGCGAAAATCACCAGATCGTCCGCCATGAACACGATGATGTAGAGCGCGAGATACGCGTAGTACTGCCAGAGCGGCAGCCGGCTCTGCGCCAGCACCTCGGTATAGACGGCCGGCAACCCCGCCGAGCAAAGAAGGTCGATCAGGTTGACCGCCACCGCGAGGACGGCAACCGCGACCAGGGCAAGGCCGAGCTGGCGCTGTTGCGTCACCTCCTTCACGCGATCGATCAGTCGCCGGCGGGTTGCCGGCGCAGTCACCCTGCATGAAGGGTCACCGCGCGCGAACTCGCGCAGGTAATAGGCGCCGCCGGCCAGCGCGACCACGCCGACACCCACGCGGATCCAGAGCAACGCGCCGAGCAGCAGCAGAAGATTGAGCCAAGCGGCCATCATCGCGAAATAGACCAGCGCCGACACGGCCACGAAGACGCTGCCGAGCAGCCAAGCCCGTCGCCGGTCCGTCATCCCGATTAGCAGTCCGATCAGGAAGACCAGTCCCCACATGGCGCAGGGGTTGAAGCCGTCCACCGCCCCCATCGCCACGGTCAGCAAAGGCAGCGACAGACCCGCCGTCTCGATCTCCCCGACCAGCGGCAGGCGGATCGTCTTCGGTATCGGCGGGCGTTCGATCCGGGGCCCGGGTTTCCGGCGCTGCGGCTCGATCAATGGCTGGACGATATCGACGCATGCCCGGCCGCGGCATGCCCGCACATGGGCTGCAATGGATCTTCCGGTCGTGTCGTCGCTCCCATAACCGATCAGGACCGCATCGCCGACGATGATCATCGGCACCGCCGGCGCCGCGACACCGAGCTTCTCGTTGACGCGGCGGAACAGCGCCGCGCCGTCGTCGTCCTCATCGACTTCGAATGTGTGCAGGCGGAGCGCCGCCTGCTCCTCCTTCAGGCGGCCGAGGAAGTCGAGCGCCCGCTCACAATGTGGGCAGGCGCGGCTCCAGAAGACATAGATGTCGACCGGACCTGCGGGGTCACGCGGCTGCGCCGCGCCCCCCATGACGGTCGCGATCAACAGCATCGCCGCCAGGAGCAGCCGGCGCGCCGGCATCACGGCGCGCCGGCGGGCTTGACGGCGGCAAGCGCCAGAAATGCGGCCCCAATGCTGGTGAAACGACCGAAGGTTCGATCCCACGGCGTGAGGATCCGCGCCGCGAAGCCGCAACGGGGATAGTAGACCGCGCCGCGCACGATCTCCGTCTGCAAGCCAGCCATCGAGGCGAGCGCCCGAAGCTCGCCCGGCGTGCGAAACCTGGCCGCCCGCCACAGCGGCGACCCCAGCCACGCGCGGATGCGCCGCGCGGCGGCCCAGGAACTCCACTTTCCGAGCTCGCCGATGACCAGGCGGCCACCGGGCCGAAGAACCCGCGCGATTTCGCGGAAGACCGGCTGCGCATCCTCGATGAAGCAGAGGATGGTGATCGCCGTCACGACATCGAAACTGGCGTCCGGGAACGGCAGCTTGCGGGCATCCGCGATTTCGAAGGCGATATCGCCTCGCAGCCCGGCGGCGCGTCGCTTCGCCGCTTCGATCATGGCGGAGGATACGTCGATGCCCGTGACCTCCGCGCCACGCCGGAGCAGGTCCACGGCCAATGCCCCGTCACCACAGCCGACATCGAGAACACGGCGCCCGCCGACCTCACCAATGAGATCCAGGATCACGCCACGCTCGATCCGTTCGGTAATCTCGCCGATCGTCGATGCCCGCCACCGCGCGTATGCCGGCGGGCCCAGGGCTGGCAGTGGATTGTCCTGCGCCACTGCGCCCCCCCGATCGTTATTCGTGGGCGATCTGCTTCTCCGTAAAGAGATAGTCCTTCAGCTCCTTGGAGAAGGAATCGTCATTGCGTCGAATCCACTCCAGCAGCATGGCGGCATGCTCCTTCTCCTCGTCCCGGTTATGCGCGAGGATCGCCTTGAGCTCCTTGTTCCTGCACGCGTCGGCTCGCTGGTGATACCAGTCCACCGCCTCCAACTCTTCGATCAGGGACATGATCGCGCGGTGCATGTCGCGCGTTTCCTCGCTCAGCTCGCTCGCCGCTTCGTGCAGTCCTTCGTGTGCCACAGCAAATCTCCTTGTGTAGTAGGCGGTGTGCGTCGCCTTCGTTCGACCGGCGCTTGGATCAATGCCCGCCGGTCAACAGAGCAATCGTCGCAATGCCCGCGGCCAGCAGCGCAAGCTGACCTAGCGCAGCAGCTGCGCTCGCCCTGCGGTGCAGGGTCGGAATCAGGTCCGCCGCCGCGATATAGATGAAGCTGGCCGCGGAAGCGGCCAGCACATAGGGCAGGGCCTCCAGCGCCTCGACCAGCCAGTAGTAGGCGATGACGGCGCCCGGAAGTGTTGCGCTGGCGGACAGGCCGTTCAGCAGGAACGCCTTCCAAGGGCTATAGCCGCTTTCCAGCAGGATGGCGAAATCGCCCACCTCCTGGGGCAGCTCGTGTGCGACCACGGCGAGGGCGGTAGCTATGCCGACCGGAACGGAAATCAGAAATGCTGCGGCGATCACCACGCCATCGACGAAATTGTGCAAGGCATCGCCGATCAAGATCAGCGGACCGGCGGCGCCATGCACTTCGCAACGGTCTTCGTGGCAGTGACGCCAGATGACCAGCTTCTCCAGTGCAAAAAAGGCGACGATCCCCGCGAGAAGCGTGGCCGCCACGTCCCGCGCCGGTGCTTCGGCAAATGCTTTCGGGATCATGCCGAGAAAGGCTGCGCCAAGCAGCGTCCCCGTCGCATAGGCGAGCAGCCACGGCACGACGTTCCGGCGCGTCGATTTGGGCAGCGTCATAACCGCCGCCGATCCAGCCGTGGCGCCGGCGCTGCCGAGCGTGCCGAATATGAGGACCCACCAGATCACGCCTGCCCCGCTCCGATCCGCTGGAGAGTGGTCGCTGCCAGCGCACAGATGATGGCGTCTGGCCGGCGGGCGACATTGATGCACCGCAAGGCAGCCGGGCGGCACTTGCCTAACTTGGCTTCAGGAAGCGTATCCCGCTCGGTTGCCGATCACGGCTGACCGAGGCATGGCGCCGGTGCGGGAGGTCAACTCGCGAAGGAGGGACTGCATATGGCGCAGGCGAGCAAGCGGCAACCCCTGCTCCCGTGGATCATCGGCGTTGCTGTCGTCATTCTTGCCGACATATGGGTGGTGCAACGCATGTTTGCCACCGACTGCCCGGCACCCGGTATCGTCGAGGCGATCGTGGTGATCGTCATCCCGGTTGTGTACCTCGCGCTGATGTTCCTGACGTTCAAGAGCCAGGGTTAGCGCCTGGCGGCTGGACCGCGCTTCGCCCAGCCAGCAGCGCATAACCGATCACCGCGGCGATGACCGAGCCGGTGAGCACGCCGAGGCGGACCTGCGCCGCATGTTCCGGCGTGGTGAAGGCGAGCCCGCCGATGAACAGGCTCATGGTGAAGCCGATACCGCAGAGCACCGCGAGGCCGAGCAACTGGCGCGCCGATACTCCCTCCGGCATGCGGCCGAATCCGGTCATGACGGCAAGCTGAATAGCCCCGAACACGCCGATCGGCTTGCCGATCAAAAGGCCGAGCGCGATGCCGAGCGTCACCGTGTCGGTGAAGGCGCCGAAGCCGAGCCCCACGAAGGACACGCCGGCATTGGCGAAGGCGAAAGCCGGCAGCACCAGGAACGCCACCCAGGGGTGCAGCAGGTGCTCGAGATAGCGGAGCGGCGAATCATGCTGGTCGTCCGAGAGCCGGCCCTGCTCGTCGAAGCCCTTGAGCGGGATGGCGAGCGCCGTCGCCACGCCGGCCAAGGTCGCATGCACGCCGGATTTCAGCACGCAGACCCAGAGCAGTGCGCCCAGCAGCAGATAGGGCACGATCTGGCGCACGCCGGCCAGGTTGAGCGCGACCAGGCCGATCAGCGCCAACGCGGCGAATCCGAGCGACACCAGCGACAGGTCATAGGTGTAGAAGGCGGCGATGATCACGATGGCGCCGAGATCGTCGATGATGGCGATGGCGGTGAGCAGCACCTTCAGGCTGGCCGGCACGCGCGAGCCGAGCAGGCTCATCACCCCGAGCGCGAAGGCGATGTCGGTCGCGGTCGGGATGGCCCAGCCGCGCAGGTCGACGCCGCTTCCCAGGTTGAACAGCGCATAGATCAGGGCCGGCACCACCATGCCGCCGATCGCGCCGATGATGGGAAGGCCGGCCGCCTTGAGGTTGGAGAGCTCGCCATCGGCGAACTCGCGCTTGATCTCCAGGCCGACCAGGAAGAAGAACACCGCCATCCAGCCGTCGTTCAGCCAGAGCAGCAGCGGCTTCCGGATCTCGAAGGTGCCGATCTGCACCGCGCCGGGGATGGACAGGAAGGCATCGTAGAGCCAGACCAGCGGCGAGTTCGCCAGGATCAGCGCGACGACGGCGGCGATCACCAGCACGATGCCGCCGGCCGCCTCCAGCCGCATGAAATCCCGGATCGTCGATGCCAGGGCCATGGCCTGCTCCGAAGGTTCCGCTTGTCCGCGCGATCAGACGAAGAAGATCAGCGTGACCAGCACGAAGACGGGAATCAACACCACGCTCGACCAGGCCATATAGCCGAAGAAGGACGGCATTTTCACGCCGTTCTCCTCGGCGATGGCCTTGACCATGAAGTTTGGCGCGTTGCCGATATAGGTATTGGCGCCCATGAACACGGCGCCGGCGGAGATTGCCGTAAGCGTGGCGGCAAGCGGCCCCATCAGCGCCTGCGGATCGCCGCCGGCCATGTTGAAGAAGACGAGATAGGTCGGCGCGTTGTCGAGGAAGCTCGACAATGTGCCGGTCAGCCAGAAATACCAGATGTTGTTCGGCTCGCCGCCCGGACCGCTGACCAGCGAGACCAGCGGGCCGAGCGCGCCGCCGGTCCCGGCCTTCAGGATGGCGATCGCCGGGATGATGGTGAGGAAGATGCCCGCGAACAGCTTGGCGACTTCCAGGATCGGGCCCCAGGTGAAACCGTTGGCGGCCCGGATGTCGCGCCGCGTCAGCACCATCGAGGCGCCGGCGATGCCGAGCAGCAGCAGGTCGCGCACCAGGTTCTGCAGCTCGACCGTCACGTGGTAGACGGCGAAGCCGATGCCGGGCTTCCAGGCGCCGCTGAGCAGCACGGCGCCGACGATGCCGCCGAGCAGCAGGATATTGATGCCGCCTTCGATGCCGACGCGGTTGTCCGGCGTCGGGTCGGGCCGCGGCGGCAGGTTCTCCTCCCTGGCGTAGTACCAGCGGTCGAGCAGATAAAAGATCGCCAGCACGATGCTGCCGGCCACCAGCATCGGCAGGAAGAGATGCACGGTGGGCCAGAAGAAATCGACGCCCTTGAGGAAGCCGAGGAAGAGCGGCGGATCGCCGAGCGGCGTCAGCGAGCCGCCGATATTGGCGACCAGGAAGATGAAGAAGATCACCACATGCGCGTTGTGGCGCCGCGCGTCGTTCGCGCGCATCAGCGGCCGGATCAGCAGCATCGCGGCGCCGGTCGTCCCGGTCCAGCTCGCGATCACCGTGCCGACGGCGAGAAAGCCGGTATTGAGGCCCGGCGAGCCGTGCAGGTTGCCGCGCACATAGATGCCGCCCGCCACCGTGAACAGCGCAAACAGCAGGATGATGAACGGGATGTATTCCAGCAGCAGCGTGTGCAGCACCTCGTACAGCGCGAGATCGAAGCCGTAGATCAGCGCGAAGGGCAAAACGAAGGCGAGCGCCCAGGCGGCCGCGGCCTTGCCGTAATGGTGATGCCAGAAATGCGCCGCCGCCAGCGGCATGACGGCGATGGAGAGCAGTATGCCGACGAAGGGCAGCGTCCAGACGATGCCGAGCGTCGCGCCGTCGAGATGCGGGGCACCCTCCGCCGCGGCGAAAGCCGGCACAGCCGCGAAACCGAGCGCCAGACCGAGGATCGTCGGAATCAGGTGCTGCTTTATCGACAATTTATGCGCTCCCCGTGAAGCCGCCGCGCCGCGGGGGCGCTTGGATCTTGTGGTTGGGCGCGCACTGTAGAAAGCGGGGCGCGCAACGGCAACCCGCCGCGCACGTGACTTCGCCGGCCGGCAGCGCTAATTCACTGACGGCAGCAGGAGTGACCGGCATGGCAAGCAGGCTGACGGGCGAAGGGCGGCAGGCCGCCTTGGCGGGATTGCCCGGTTGGGCCGAGGTCCAGGGCCGCGACGCCATCGCCAAGAGCTTCAGGTTCGCGGATTTCAACGCCGCTTTCGGATTCATGGCGCGCGTGGCGCTGATGGCCGAGAAACTCGACCATCACCCGGAATGGTTCAACGTCTACAACAAGGTGGACGTGACGCTCTCGACCCACGATGCCGGCGGCGTGACCGAGAAGGACGTGACCCTGGCCGGCTTCATCGACAAGGCAGCCCGCGGCGCATGAGCTCGCCGCCCGTTCTCGCCCCCAGCCTGGAAGACATCGAGCGCCTGGCGCGGGATGCGCTCGCCACCATCCCCGAGGCGCTCCGCAGGCTGACCCAGGGCGTGGTGGTGCGCGTCGAGGAGTTTCCCGACGAGGAGACCGAGCGCGAGATGGAGATTGAGAGTCCGTTCGACCTGCTCGGCCTCTACCGCGGCGTCGGTATCGAAGGGCGCGACAATCCCCGCACCGGCACCGAGCCCGACATGGTTTTCCTGTATCGCCGGCCGCTGCTCGACTACTGGTGCGAGACCGGCGAGGATCTGGCTCATCTGGTGCGCCACGTGATGATCCACGAGATCGGCCATCATTTTGGCTTCTCCGACGACGACATGGAAGCGCTGGAGGCGGAGACCGAGTAGCGGCCTTTACCGGTTGACTCCCCGCATCGCCCGGTTCCAACCTTCGCAGGCGAGAAGAACGAGCGCGTGCAATCGCGCCACCACGCCCGAGGCGGGCAGCCACGCAGGAGGAAACCATGAAGCTCGGTTATTTCACCATGCCCTCGCATCCGCCCGAGAGACCGTTGAAGGCGGGACATGAATGGGATCTCCAGGTGATCCGCTGGCTCGACGAGCTGGGCTACGAGGAATGCTGGATCGGCGAGCACCACACCGCGCCGTGGGAGCCGCATCCCTCGCCCGACCTGCTGGTCGCGCAGGCGCTGATGCAGACCAAGAACATCCGCCTCGGTCCCGGCGGCTTCCTCTTGCCCTATCATCACCCGGCGGAGCTCGCCAACCGCGTCGCCATGCTAGATCACATCTCCGGCGGGCGGCTCAATTTCGGCGTCGCCGCGAGCGGACTGCCCTCCGATTGGGCGATGTTCAATGTCGACGGCATGTCGGGCGTGAACCGCGACATGACTCGCGAGGCGCTCGACATCATCCTGAAGCTGTGGTCGTCGAACGAGCCGTTCGACTACAAGGGCAAGTTCTGGCACGTGACCAAGCCGGACACGATGTTTGGCTTCCTGAAGCCGCACATCAAGCCGCTGCAGGCGCCGCACCCGCCGATCGGCGTCGCCGGCCTCTCCAAGGGCTCCGACACCTTGAAGCTCGCCGGCGAGCGCGGCTTCATCCCGATGAGCCTGAACCTCAACCCGGCCTATGTCGGCAGCCATTGGGAATCGGTCGAGATCGGCGCCGCCAGGACCGGGCGCACGCCCGATCGCGGCGAATGGCGCATGGTGCGCGAGGTGTTCGTCGCCGATACCGATGCCGAGGCGATGAAGCTCTCCGTCGGCTCGCATATGGGCCGGATGATGCGGGAATATTTCCTGCCGCTGCTGCAGCAATTCGGCTTCTTCGAATACCTGAAGCACGACCAATCGGTGCCCGACAGCGACGTGACGCCGGAATACTGCGCCCGGCACAACTGGATCGTCGGCTCGCCCGCGACCGTCGCCGAGAAGATCGCCGGCATCTACGACGAAGTGGGCGGCTTCGGCCAGCTGCTCGTCTTCGGCTTCGACTACTCGGAGACACCGGGCGCCTGGCGCCATTCGCTGGAGCTGCTGTCGAAGGAGGTTCTGCCCAAGGTGAAGCACCTCAAGCCGAAGGCAGCCGCGCGGGCAGCGGCGGAGTAATAAGGACTTACCGCCAAGGACACGACGAGCGCCAAGGTACGCGAAGCCGACATCCTTCTTTGCGTTCTTGGCGCTCTTCCCGGTGAGAAGGACTCTATTTCGCCAGCCGCTTCAGCTCGGCTTGGGCACTGTTCCATTCGACCAGCCAGGTCGCGTCCGTCGCGGCGGCCTTGCGCAGCAAGGCCTCGCCGGCTTCCACCCGGCCGGCGGCAAGCTCCGCCTCGGCGAGATAGAAATAGGCCTCGCAAAGCTGCTCGTTGCGCACGGCGCCTGCGGGCGCGGCTTCGGCGGCCACGAGTACGGATTCCGGGCTCGCCTCGCCCAGGAAATGGCGCAGGATCGGCCCCGGCCAGGCGCGAAGGTCGGCATCGCCCAGGCGCTTGCGCAGGTCGCCCGGTTCGGCGGCGCCGGCGCGCAGACGGGCCATGTGCAGCCACAGCGCCAGATAGGGATCGCGCCTTGCCTTCAGCGCCGCAGCGGCATCGGCAGCGACCAGATCGCTGACGGCGGCCGCGTAGTCGCCCTGCTCGAACCGCACCCGGCCGCGCAGCCGGAACGGTGCCGCCTCGGCCGGCACCAGGGCCTTGGCGCGCTCGATATCGGCCAGCGCCTCGGCATAGTCGCCGGCGCTGGCGCGCAGCGCGGCGCGGTCGAGCAACACTTCCGGCCGGTCGGCCGCCAGCCCGAGCGCCGCGTCGAAATCGCGCAGGGCCTGCACGCGGTCGCCGGCGGCGCTGTGGGACGCGCCGCGCTGGTGCAGCGCGACCGCGTCGTTCGGATGCAGGGCCACCACGCGCCCCCAGGTCTCCGCCGCATCGGCAAAGCGGCGCAGCTCGCCCAGCACGCGCGCGCGCGCCACGATGGCCGGCAGGAAGTCGGAGCGCACCGCCAGCACGCGGTCGAGATCCGGCAGCGCGCCCTGGAAATCCCGCAGCTCCGCCCGCAAGGCGGCGCGCGAGAGATAGGCGATCGCGTTGTCGGGCACGAGCGCGATGGCGGCGTCGTAATCGGCGGCGGCGCCCTTGAGGTCGCGCTTCTGGTAGCGCGCGCGGCCACGCATCAGCAGCGCGCCGGCGCGCTGATCCGGCTCGAGCTTGGTCTCGTCCGCCAGCAGCTTGTTGTAGATCTTCAAGGCCTGGTCGAGCTTGCCGGCCTGGTGCAGCTTGGCCGCCTCCTGCAGCTCGGGACTCACCTCCTGCCCGGAAGCGGGCGTGAACAGACCCAGCGCGAGAACGACGACCAGCAGGAAACGCAGCTTCATGATCTAAGGCTTCCCTCGGCAAGCTGCCGGCGATGGACGGATATGGCGGGCCGCGCGGCAGCGCGCGCTTCCAGCACGCGGCGCACCGCATTCCCCTGCCCGGAACGCAGGGCCGCGTCGAGCCAGGTCTGAACGAAGAGATCGCGCTGGGCATGGCTGCCGCCGATCTCGCCCCAGCGCGCGGCGAGCGGATCGAGCTTGGCGAAGGCGCCGCGCATATCGCCTTGCGCATGCGCCACCACGCCTTCCGCCGCCGGCAGCGCCACCTCGCGCCAGCGCGGCGGCGCCGCGACGGCATACCGGCGGAGTGACTCCATGAATGTCGCGAACGCCTCGCGCCGTTCCCCGCGCGCCAGCGCATAGACATAGTGCAGGTCGAGGAACGGCTCGACATGCTCCGCCCCGCGCGCCTCGACATGATCGGCAAGGTCGCGCCAGCGCTCGCCCACATCGGCGCCGCGGAGCTCGAGCCGCCAGAGCAGGCTCGCGGCGTTCACCTGGTCCTGGCTGTATTGCTTCCACACGCCCCAGACATGGCGATCGTAGATGTCGAGCGCCGCGCCCGGCTCCTCGCGATCGATGCGGAAGAGCGCGAGGTGCCACCAATTGTGCGTCAGCATGAAGGAATTGCAGCGCTGCCAGAGCGGCGCGAAGCCTTCGAGCCAGGCGATGCCCTCGTCCAGCCGTCCCTGCGTCTCCATCACATGCGCGACCGCGTGATGCGCCCAGGGCTCGTCGGCCATCATCTCGACGGCGCGGCGGCCGGCCCGCTCCGCCTCGGGCAGCCGATGGCATTGCTCCAGCCCGAAGGCCAGCATGCCGTGCGACCAGGCGACATCGCCGTTCGCCGCCGCCGCAATCTCGGCCACCGCGAGATGCTCGTCCAGGCGGCCGAGATTGAAGAAGTGGTACTGCGCGAACTTGGCGGCGAGCAGGTCGCGCGGATGCGCGCGGGCGACGGCCGCGTAGCGCTCGGCCGCCGTCGCCGTGTCGCCCGCCGCCCAGGCCCTAGCCGCGGCGAGATGTTCCCGCTCGCGCGCCGTCACATCCGCCGCCCCCGACTCGGCCGCCGCCAGGAACGGCGCGGCGAGCCGGGGCGCCTCGGCATTCTCCAGGAACAGATGCAAGGCACCGGCGAGCGTCTGCGCCAGGGCGCAACCGGGATCCGCCGATGCGGCCGGCACGATCACCCCGGCCTCCTGGCCGTAGCCCAGGAATTCCGCGGTGAAACGATCGATCGCCTCGACCGTTTCCGCGCGCCCTGTGGTTACCGGCAATCCCCGCCAGTCCTGCCGCATACCAGCTTTCAGCCCCCGTGGCCGGTTGACGAGCCCCCGTCCGGAGGCGTTCAATTCACGTGACAGACAGGTTACCTTGAGGAGGCGCGATGAGCGATATCGTCGACATCGAAGAGTGGCGCGGCGCCCGGTCGGCCGCCCCGCAGCGGCCGGCCCGGGCGCCGGATGTGTTCTTCGAGAGGCGCGAGCTCGACCTCATCCTCAACCTCTATTCCTTCATGGTGGCGCGCGGCGAGTGGCGCGACTATGCCATCGGCCGCGACCAGGAAAGCTGCTGCTTCGCGGTGTTCCGGCGCGCCGCCGACCAGCCGCTCTACCGCATCGTCAAGGCGCCGAAGCTGGCCAGAAAGCAGGGCGCCTATGCCGTCGTCGGCCTGGGCGGCCGGGTGCTGAAGCGCGGCAAGTCGCTCGCCCAATGCCTCGGCTTCTTCGACCGGCTGCGGCTGCAAGTCGTTTGATCGACTGCGCGATGTGAGAGCTCCCCGGACGGGGGCTCTCACATCGATACCTCCATCTATCGAAGCCATAGGGCATCGGCATTTCTCCGGGTGAACGGATCGGCGGAAGCTGCGCCGCATCCGAGACCCGGGGGAACCCGCCATGAACGCAGAGACCCAGGCGGTGCCGATCGTCGCGCGCCGCGTCGCCGCCCGCTCGCGTCTGATCGAGGCCGCGAGCCTGTTGCGCGACCTGTTCCGCTTCGCCGATCGCGGGCTCGGCCCCGTGCTCGATCTCGTGATCCGGATCGGGCTCGCGCAGATGTTCTGGATCTCCGGCATCCTCAAGGTTGCCAACTGGGACAACGCGCTGGAGCTCGCGCGCAGCGAATACCCGGTCGGCTGGATGGATCCGGTGAGCGCCGCCTATACCGGCGCGGCGATCGAGCTGATCGCGCCGGTGCTGCTGGCGGTCGGCCTGGCGACGCGGCTTGCCGCCATCCCGCTCCTCGTGCTCTCGCTGGTCATCCAGTTCGCCTACAAGGAGCTGCCGGAGCATCTGTTCTGGGCCATCCTGCTCGGCTGGTTCGTGGTCAAGGGGCCGGGCCGGCTCTCGCTCGACGCGCTGATCGCGCCGCATCTGGAGCGGCTGGCGCTGCCGCTAGCCGGAGTGGCCAAGCGCCTGGTCGGCTTGGTCACGACCTATGGCGGGCCGCTCTACCAGCTCTTCATCCGGCTGTGGATGGCGGAGATCTTCTTCGCCTCCGGGCTGACCAAGATTGCGAGCTGGGAAACCACCGTCGCGCTGTTCGAGGACGAGTACCAGGTGCCGCTCTTGCCGCCGGAGCTGGCGGCCTGGCTCGGCACCGCGGCGGAGCTTGCCTGCCCGGTGCTGCTCGCCATCGGCTTCGCCTCGCGCTTCGCCGCGCTGCCGCTGATCGTGATGACCCTGGTCATCCAGTTCACCTATCTCGACAAGGCGGAGCATTTCTTCTGGATCATGCTGCTGGCGCAGATCGCATTGCGCGGGCCCGGCGCGCTCTCCATCGACGCGCTGATCCACCGCTTCGCCGGCCGCTTCTTCGCCGGGCTGGACGGCCAGCCGCTCTTCCCGCTCGACCTCGCGCCCAAGGTGGTCATCGTCGGCGCCGGCTTCGGCGGCCTCGCCTGCGCCAAGGCATTGCGGCGTGTCGCCGCCAACGTCACGGTGATCGACCGCCGCAACTACCACCTGTTCCAGCCGCTGCTCTATCAGGTGGCGACGGCGAGCCTGTCGCCCGCCGATATCGCGGTACCGATCCGCGAGTTGCTGCGTGAGCAGCGCAACACGCGGGTGCTGATGGGCCGCGTCACCGGCATCGACACGGAAGCGCGCGAAGTCGTGCTCGGCGAGAAGCGCGTGGCTTACGACTACCTCGTGCTCGCCACCGGCGCGCGGCACAGCTATTTCGGCCGCGACGACTGGGCTGATCTCGCGCCGGGCCTGAAGAAGATCGACGACGCGACGGCGATCCGCGGCCGCATCCTCGCCGCCTTCGAAGCCGCCGAGGCGACCGAAGATCCGGCCGAGCGCCGCCGCCTGCTCACCTTCGTCCTGGTCGGCGCCGGACCGACCGGCGTCGAGCTGGCCGGCGCCATCGTCGAACTGGCGCGCTTCGGCATGGACCGCGACTTCCGCAATTTCGATCCGCGCCAGGCCCGCGTCATCCTGGTGCAGTCGGGCGGCCGCGTGCTGCCGGCCTTCGGCGAGGATCTCTCGGCCAAGGCGCTGGCCCAGCTCGAGGCGCTCGGCGTCGAGGTGCGGCTCAACGGCCGTGTCAAGGAGATCGACGCGCGCGGCGTCACGGTGAACGGCGAGCGCATCGACGCCGGCACCGTGCTGTGGTCGGCCGGCGTGATGGCCTCGCCGGCCGCCAAGTGGCTCGGCACGATCGCCGACAAGGCCGGCCGCGTCATCGTCGGCGCCGACCTGACGATCAAGGATCACCCGGAGGTGTTCGCGATCGGCGACACGGCGGCCGTGACCGGGCCCAACGGCGAGTCGGTGCCCGGCCTCGCCCCGGCGGCGAAGCAGGGCGGCGAATACGCGGCGCGCGTGATCCGCGCCCGCATCGAGGGCCGCGCGGCGTCAACGCCGTTCCGCTACCGCCATGTGGGCAGCATGGCGACGATCGGCCGCAAGGCGGCGATCGCCCAGCTCGGGCCAGTGAAGCTCTCCGGCATGCTCGCCTGGTGGTTCTGGGGCCTGGTCCATGTGGCGTTCCTCGCCGGCACGCGGAACCGCATCGGCGTGATACTCGACTGGGCCTGGGCCTATGTCACCTATCGCCGCGGCACGCGCCTGATCACCGGCGGGCCGTAGCAGGTTTCACGAGATCGCTGCCGCTCTGGCTCTCGCGCGGCAGTGATGGAGGGCGGCGGTCCGCGTCTCTTCCCCTTGGACGCACTTCCCCTGAAGCAGCCCCCTCCACTCACCCCCGCGCCTCACGGCGCGGGGGCTTTTTTTCGTTCCCTTCTCCCGTACCGCGGGAGAAGGGCCGGGGATGAGGGTTCGAGTTCAAAACTTGCGTTGCCCACACCAGCGTCGCGCGAGCGGATAGGAAACCCTCACCCGGTCGCTTCGCGACCACCCTCTCCCGCGATGCGGGCGAGGGTTACCCCACCGCCTTGAGCGCCACCGCCTTCTCGCCGAAGCGCATCTGGTAGCCGTCGGTCGCGAGCTCCTCGAGTTGGATGTCGCCGGCCAGCACCTGGCGCTTCCATTCGTCCTGCGCGGGGATGTTGGCGTGGAATTCGGGCATCACCTCTTGCGCGAACAGCTCCAGGCTGTCGCAGATGTCCTGGTGCGTGTTGCGGCCGGCCTGGTTGAGCAGGATGACCTGGTCGATATGCGAGCTCTCGAACTTGCGGAGCTTCTTGCGCAAGGTCTCGGGCGAGCCGATCAGGCCGCCGGACATCGCCTTCTCGGCCGCGTCCGGGTTCTCGCGCTTCCACTTCTCGTACTCGTCCCACATGTTCACCGTGCCGGGCGCCGGCCGCTGGCGGCCGGAGCTCGCGCCATAGAAGCGCAGGCAGAACTGGAAGAAGGTGGCGCCGTCGGCCTTGATGCGCGCCTCCTCGTCGGTGCGGCAGCACATGAACATGCTGACCAGCGCCATGTTCGGATTGGCCTGGTAGGCGGCCAGCTTCTGCTGGTGCCGGGTGAAGTTGTTGTAATAGGCATGCACCCAGGCATGCGCCGCATCGGCGCTGACGAACTGGAAGCCGAGCGCGCCGAAGCCGCAGCGCCCGGCATAGGCGATGGTCTCGAGCTGCGAGCAGGCGACCCACATCGGCGGATGCGGCTTCTGCCGCGATTTCGGCAAGACGTTGCGGAGCGGAAAATCGAAATGCGTGCCGTGATACTCGCAGCCGCCGTCGTTGAACATCGGCGTCAGGCAACGCACCGCATCCTCGAAATGCGCGCGCTTGCCTTCCATGGTCACGTTGTAGGGCTCGAGCTCGGTGATCGACGCGCTCTCGCCCATGCCGAACTCGACCCGGCCGTTGGAGAGCAGGTCGAGCACCGCGATGCGCTCGACGACGCGGGACGGATGGGCGGTCGTCAGCTGCATGATGCCGTGGCCGAGGCGGATGTTCTTGGTCCGCTGGCTGGCGGCGCCGAGAAAGACTTCCGGCGCCGGCGAGTGCGAATACTCCTCGAGGAAGTGGTGCTCGACCTCCCAGGCATAGTCGTAGCCGAGGCGGTCGGCGAGCTCGAGCTGGCCCAGCGCGTTGTTGTAGAGCTGCCATTCGCTGTCCGGCCCCCAGGGGCGCGGCAGCTGCAGCTCATAGAAGATCCCGAACTTCATCGGCGGGCCCCTTCGCTCGTTCCCTCGGGGCCATCATCACCGCAATTCAACGGGCGGCAAAGCCCCGCCCGCCATCATCATCAGCGTGATGGCTGCCCGGCCAAGGCCGGCGCCGTGCGGCGCGGTGGCAGGCCGAGCAAGGCGAGGCTCGTCCAGGGCGAGAGCAGGATCAGCCGGTCGAGCAGGATCGGCCCGAGGATGCCGGCCGCGAGGCCGAGCGGAAACAGCACCCATTCCGAGACCGGGCCGAGGAGGCGCGTCACCGCGATGCGCGTGCCCGCCGTGAAGAAGACGTGGAACAGGAAGATCGTGTAGGAGCGCGGCCCGATCCAGGCGAGCAGGCGGCTTTCCCAGCGCAGGCAGAACAGGCCGGCGCAGGTGGCAAGTGCCACGATCAGGCCGAGCGGCGTCTGCCGGCCGAAGGCCTCGCGCAGCCAGGGCTCCGGCCACGCCACCTGCACGGCGAGCACCGGCAGCACGACGGCGAAGCAGAAGAGCGCGATGGCGAGCCGCGCCCGCGGCATTTCGTTCAGTCGCTCGTCCAGCCGGTGGATGCGCGCGATCAGGCCGAGCAGGAGGAACGGCGCGAGATAGAAGGCGCGGCTGACCGAGAAGATGTCGTGGCCGAACTGCGCGTCCATCACGAAGAGAGCCAGCGCGGCGCCGAACAGGACGAAGACGGTGTAGCGGAAATCGGATCCCGCGATGAGGCTCATCGCGAAGACGAAGCACATCAGCAGGAAGGTCGCCTGCAGGAACCAGAAATGCTCATAGGGGTAGAGGTAGATCATCCAGAACGGATAGGCATTGCCGCCATAGACCGCGGTCTGCATCGCGTAGTGCAGGGCGGCGACGAAGATGAGCGGCAGCAAGAGGCGGCGCGCTTTCTTCTCCACCGCCTCGCGCAAGCCGCCGAGATCGCGGATGAAGGCCTGCAGCACAAAGCCCGAGATCAGGGAGAAGAGCGGCATCCGCACCGTGTCGAGGATGCCGTTCAGGATCGCCAGGACGTGGTCGTCCGGCAGGCGCAGGCCCTTCTCCGGCGAATTGCCGACCACGTGATAGGCGACCAGCAGAATGCAGGCGAGACCGCGAATGGTCTCGATATGGGCCAGACGACGGGGCGGAGAAACGGGCATACGGGCGCCATCCAATCAGCGCCTCACAAGTCCCTTCTGTCGGACCGAGGTGACGAAAATGTGGCGCCGGTCAGAACACCCGGTCGCCGTCCACCGTCACGCGGTGCATTTCGCGGCGGTAGCCGTGATAGTCGTTCAGCGCGTAGTGCTGGGTGCAGCGGTTGTCCCAGAACGCGAGGCTGTCCTTGGCCCAGCGGAACCGGCAGGTGAATTCCGGCTTGACGGCGTGCTTGTAGAGGAAGCTCAGGAGTGGCCGGCTCTCCTCCTTGGTCCAGCCCTCGAACCGGTCGGTGAAGGCGCCGTTGACGAACAGGGCCTTGCGCCCGGTCTCGGGATGCGTGCGCACCACCGGCTGAGCGAGCTCGGCCTTGGCGCTCTCCGACACGTTCGGCTTCATGCTGCGCTTCTCGTTGTTGCGCGCCGCCTCGCTGCCATCGATGCCGTATTGCTTGTTGGCCGAATGCACCGCCTTCAGGCCGTCGAGAATCTTCTTCAGGCCGTCGGACAGCGTCTCGTAGGCGAGGTACATGTTGGTCCACATGGTGTCGCCGCCGTGGGGCGGCACCTCGCGGGCATAGAGGATGGAGCCGAGCGGCGGCTTCTCCAGGAAGGTCAGGTCGGAATGCCAGCCGCCGCCGAAATTCACCCGGTCCTCCTTCTCCTTGAAGATGCGGAGAACCTCCGGATAGCCCTCGAGCGAGGGCGCATAGGGATGCACGTTGAGCGTGCCGAAGCGGCGCGCGAAGGCGAGCTGCTGCTCCGGCGTGATCCGCTGGTCGCGGAAGAAGATTACCTGATGGTCGAGGAAGGCCTGGTGCACCTCCGAGAAGATCTGGTTGTCGAGCGGCCTGGCGAGATCGACCCCCTCGATCTCGGCGCCGAGCGCGCCGGCGATCGGCTTCACCCCGATGCGGCTGTATTGGCCAGCCATAGGTTTCCTCCTGAATTCTCCTGCCGCTAGAGTGCCACGCCGCCGCGGCGTCCGACAACCTCGAGCCTCAAGCCGATGAACCGCCTCGACCAGATCAGCCTTAACAAACGTATCGACGCCCTGTTCGCCCGCTGGGCGACGCCCGGATCGCCGGGCGCGGTGGTCGCCGTGGCGCAGGGCGGCGAGGTGCTGCATCTCGCCGGCTACGGCCTCGCCAGCATCGAGCACGGCGTGCCGATCGGGCCGCGGACGCGGTTCCGCATCGCCTCGGTGACCAAGCAGTTCGTCGTCTCCGCCGCGCTGATGCTGGTGGCGGAAGGCCGGCTCGACCTTGGCGCACGGCCCTCGCGCTATCTGCGCGAACTGCCCGAGTTGCCGGTCAGCATCGACCAGATGATGCGCAATTGCAGCGGCCTGCCGGATTTCCTGGAGCTCTGCCGGCTCGGCGGAATCGGCCTCGACCATCCGCTGCGGCCGGCCGATATCGACGCCGTAGTCGCCCGCTCGCGCCATCTCAACTTCGAGCCGGGATCGCGCTTCCTCTATTCCAACACCAACTTCCTGCTGCTCGGCCGCATCATCGAGCAGATCGAGGATGCGCCGCTGCCCGAGGTGCTGGCGCGGCGCCTCTTCCGGCCGCTCGGCATGAGCGCGACCGAGCTCACGCCGACCGTCGACCAGGTAGTGGCGGACCTCGCCATCGGTTATCTCGGCGACGCGGCGCAGGGCTTTCGCCGCGCCATGCACGGATTTCCGCTGGCGGGCGAGGGCGGCCTCGTCTCCAATATCGAGGACCTGCTGATCTGGTCGCGCCATTACGACCGGCCGCGGCTCTCACCAGCCGACCTGCCAAAGCGACTCGCCGACCGGGCCCCGCTGAACGGCGGCACCGCCAATCCCTATGCCCGCGGTGTGGAGCATGGAACCCTGCGCGGTCTCGCCACGCTCGGTCATGGCGGGCTCTGGCCCGGCTATCGCACCGAGTTCCTGCGCATCGCCGAGACCGATCTCACCGTCATCGTGATCGCCAATCTCGGCAGCCTCGATCCCTATCGCCTGGCACGCGCCGCGGCCGTCGAGGCGCTGCAGGGCGACGAGCGCCTGGCGCCGGCTCTGCCGCCGGCCGACAAGTCCGTTGTCGAGGGCATTGCCGGCACCTGGTTCAACGATGGCGAGCTGGTCCTGTTCGATCTTGCCTGGAAGGATGGCGAGCCCGTGGTGACTCGGAACGGCGTGCCCTTCGCACTGGTCCCCGCCGCCGACGGATGGTTTGCCGCCGATCGCGGTGCCTATGAGATGGCCTTGCGCCCCGCCGGCAGGGACCAGCTCGACATCGATCTCGGCGCCGGCCGGATCGCGCGCTGCCGTCGCGTGGCCGCGCGCACGCCCTTGCCGGATGGGCTGGCCGGCACCTATGTCTCGGCCGATAGCGGGGTCACCTGGACCTTCGCCCCGGCATCCGGCGGCATGCGGATCGACATCGCCGGCCCGCTGCGCGCCGGCGGCCCCGGCGGGATGGCTCACGGCATCGCCGGCGACGCGATCGAAATCGAGATCACCACGTCATGGCTGCCCTTCGAGGCCGTCGCGCGGCTGGAGCGCGACCGCGTCGGCAAAGCGGTCGCGCTCACGGTCTCCAGCAGCCGGATCAAGAACCTGCGCTTCGAACGCGTCGCCACGTGATGGAAATCTATATCGATGCCGATGCCTGCCCGGTGAAGGAGGAGGTCTACCGCGTGGCGCGGCGCTATGCGCTGACCGTGCACGTCGTCTCCAATGGCGGCGTGCGGGTGCCGGCGGAGCCGGGCTTGCGCAACGTCATCGTGGAAGGCGGGCTCGACCGCGCCGATGATTGGATCGCCGAGCACATCGCGGCCGGCGACATCGCCGTCACGGCCGATATTCCACTCGCCGACCGCTGCGTGAAGCGCGGTGCCCGCGCGATCGCGCCCGATGGCCGGGTCTATACCGAGGCGACGATCGGCGCCGCGCTGGCGACGCGCAACCTGATGACCTCGTTGCGCGAGACCGGCACCATTACCGGCGGCGGCAGGCCGTTCGCCAAGCAGGACCGCTCGCGCTTCCTCAACGCGCTGGACGCGGCGGTGCAGGCAAGCCGAAGACAGGGAGGCGCCACATGACGAAGCCGCTGCAAGGCAAGGTCGCGCTGGTCACCGGCGCGGGCAAGAATATCGGCCGCGCCATCGCACTCGCATTGGCCCGCGACGGCGCCGCCGTCATCGTCAACGGCCGCAGCGACCGCGCCGCCATCGAGGCGGTGGCAACCGAGATCGTCGCCGCCGGCGGCCGCGCCACCGCGCATATCGCCGATGTCTCCGACCCGCGCGCCACGGCGCAGATGGTGGAGGCGGCGGCCGGCCAGATGGGCGGGCTCGACATCGTGGTGTCCAATGCCGGGCTGCGCCGACAGACGCCCTTCCTCGATATCAGCGCCGCGGAATGGCGCGAGATTCTCTCGGTCGCGCTCGACGGCGCCTTCCATCTCGCCCAGGCGGCGGTGCCGCATCTGATCCGCCGCGGCGGCGGCGCCATCGTCGCGCTCTCCGGCATCTCCAACCATGTCGGCACGCCGAACCGCGCGCATGTCTCGGCCTCCAAGGCCGGCCTCGAAGGCCTGATGCGGGCGCTGGCGATCGAGCTGGCGCCGCACCGGATCACCTGCAACTGCATCGCGCCCGGCGCCATCGACACGGCGCGCGGCGCCTCCGCCGGCGCCGCGCCCGGCACCATCACCGATCAGACGATCCCGCTGCGCCGCAAGGGCACGGTCGACGAGATCGCCGCCATGGTGCGGATGCTCGCCGGGCCGGAAGGCGCCTACACCACGGGTCAGACCATCCACGTCAACGGCGGCGCCTACCTCACCTGACGGTATCGCCGATAACCGCACGGTAACCCGCTCCCGACACGATCGCCCCATCCGGCCGGCTGGGAGACGACGCGGTGGAGAAAGTGCCGAATATCGAGGGCAGGCTCAGGCTGCTCGGCATCGACATGAGCGCGCGCATGGACGCGAAGCGCTTCCTTCCGGTATTCGAGGCGCATGTCGATCGCATCGTCGCACATTTCTACGACCACATGTATTCCTTCGCCGAGGCGCGCCGCCTGTTCGGCGACCCGCAGAACGTCTCTCGCCTGAGCGAGCGCCAGAAGCAGCACTGGCTGCGGCTGTTCTCCTGCCGGTTCGACGCCGAGTATGTCCGCGGCGCGTTGCATATCGGCGAGGTGCATTATGCGCGGCGTGTGCCGCCTTATCTCTACCTCGCCGGCTACAACTTCTTCCATTGCGAGCTGATCCGCCTTGCCTCGGCGACGATCACGGGCATCGAGGTGCCGCCGCTGCTCGCCGCCATCACCCGGCTGGTCACGCTCGACATGGACCTCGCGCTTTCCGCCTATACCCGCGAGCATTGGCGCGCCGTCGCGTCGGCGCCGGAAGACAAGGTCGAGGTGCTGAGCGGCTGAGGCCGATCAGGCCGGCGGTCGCCAATCCGCGGCGACGGTCGGCCCGATATCGCTCACCGTCGCCCGCCGCATCGAGCGGCGGGACCGCTCGTCGAAAGGCCGGCCGCGATGCATGGTGCAGCGGTTGTCCCACATCACCACATCGTCGGCTTTCCACTTGTGCTGATGCACGAAGCGCGGCTCGGTCGCCAAAGCCATCAGCTCGTCGATCAAGGCCCGGCTCGCGACCTCGTCCATGCCGTAGATGCGCTTGATATGCGCCGCCAGGTAGAGCGACTTGCGCCCCGTCACCGGGTGGGTGCGCACCAGAACCTGCGGCACCGGCGGGGTCAGCGCGCGGCGCTCCGGCGGGATCGTCGAGGCATCGAAGCCGGTGAGGCTGCGCGAATAGTAATAGTCATGCTCGGCGACCAGGCCTTCCAGGGCGCGCTGGCGCGCCGCCGGCAGCGCATCCCAGACGGCTCGCATGTCGGCAAACTCGGTTTCGCCGCCCTCCGGCGGGACCTCCTGTGCCGACAGCATCGACATCTTGGCGGGCGTCTTCTTGAACGAGCTGTCGGTGTGCCAGAGCTGGTTCGAGATGTTGATCAGCCGCCGCTCGTCGTCACGTGCGATGACGGCGCCGTCCTCGTCGAGATTGGAGATGTCGGACAGCTCCGGCCGCTCGAGGCGGCGCCGCTTGCCGACGCCATAGACATAGGTGCCGATCGAGCGCTCGAGCGGCCCGAAACGCTCGGCGAAGGCGAGTTGCTGTGCTTCCGTCAGTTTCTGGCCGTGGAATACCAGTACGGCATAGCGATCGAAGGCCTGTTCGACCGCCTGCCATTCGGCGGGGGCGAGCGGGCGCGAGATGTCCACCCCGCCGATCTCGGCGACGAAATCGGCATGGATGGGTGTCACGGTAACCATCGGCGTTCTTCCCCAAACTGTTCTTGGTTGGCCTGCGGCATCCGCGTCAGCCTAAGGCGGGGCGCCCGTCGTCGCGAGTGCACCCGGTGTCGCAGCGCGGTCAACCGAGCGCAAGGCGCTTCACAAATGCCTCGTCGCGCATCGAGGCCTCCTCGCCGATCAGGTCGTCCGCCGCGGCGGTGCAGAGGTAGACCACCGCCCGAGCGGGCCGGTCCACCGGCTGCAGGTCGCCGCGCGGGATCTTGCTGACCGGGTTGATACCGGAAGCGCGGATCTTGACCTGCATCTCGGTATCCACCGTGCCGGGCGAGAAGCCGAAGATGCGGATGCCGCGCCCTTTCGTTTCCTGCGCGATCGACCGGGTCAGCATCGCGAGCCCGGCCTTGGCCGAGCAATAGGCGCTCCAGCCTTCGAGCGGCCGGTGCGCCGCGCCGGAGGAGACGTTGATGATGGTGCCGCCGCCCGCCGCAACCATTGCCGGCAGCACGGCGCGCACGCCGTGGAAGGCGCCGGTCAGGTTGATGTCGATGTTGCGGGCCCAGTCCTGCGGATCGGCTTCCCAGACTGGCCCGATCGGCTGAATCACCCCGGCATTGTTGACCAGGATGTCGAGCCCGCCGAAGCGCTCGCGCGTCGCCGCGACGAGGCGGGTGACCGACGCGAAGTCCGACACGTCGCCGGCGAGGCCCGCGGCCCTGCCGCCAGCCGCCGCGATGCCGTCCGCCACTTTCGCCGCCAGCGCGCCGTCGCGCGCGGCCAGCATGACCGCGGCACCGGCTTGCGCCAAGGCTTCCGCGGCGGCCTGACCGATGCCCCGGCTGGCGCCGGTCACCAGCGCGATCTGTCCCTGCAACTTGACCATGCCACCGCACCCCGCGTCGATCCGATCGTCACGACGCGGAACTTAGCCGGGCACCGCCAGCTTGCGAACCGCCGAGGTCTTAGCGACGGGAGCGATCGGGATAGAGGACGATCGCCGCGAGCCCGAGACCAAGCAACAGGAGGCCGCTCGCCGGCTCCGGCACGGCACTGAAATTGCCGCGGATCTCGCCGCTGCCGACAAAGCTGGTGTGGACGTTGAAGTAGGCGGCTCCCGCCAGAAGATGGGTCAGAAGCGCCGCCTCCGCGCCGAGCGGCGTGCCGCCGTTGGCGGTGATGAAGGCGGCATTCCATGTCGAGGCCATCGTCGTGTCGAAGGTCATGTCGTAGCTGCCGGACGTGACGCCGGCCGGGAACCCGACGAAGGTCGGCAGCTGGGTCGTGACCCCAGCATTTACCCCCGGCAATCCCGGCGCGTGGATATGCGCGACAGTGACGGTGCCTGTCAGGCCGCTGAAGGTGGCAACCACCCGCATCGTGTGCGCAACCACGTCCAGTTCCACCAGCGCGTCGCCGGTACCGGAACTGCCGAGGACCGCCGGAACTTCGTTTTCAGGACCCAGAACGGCGGTGAAGGCAATCGGCGCCGCTTCCGCCCGCGGCAGGCTTGCCAGGAGGAAACCAGTGAGCACGCATGCCATGGCGAGTTTCATCGTTGCGGCCCTCCGCTGTTGTCCTCTGCTTGAAGAATCGGCATGCAAGAATCAGGGTAACAACGCCAAGTCGTTGATCTCTATTCCCGCGTTCGAGCGCGCTTCGGCGCGCTTGTATGTTTTCCTGACATCGCGCTTCGCGGAACCGCGCTTGGCCACTGGGCGTTGAACAGCGGCTCCGGGCAGCGGCGCCCGCCGGTGGAACTTGCGATGTCGATCAGCACGACCTTCACCCGCTTCGCCGCCGCCATCGCGCGCGCAGCCGGCAAACCGGTCACTTTCGCCATCTGTTGCCTGCTCGTCGTCCTGTGGGCGGTGAGCGGGCCGCTATTCGGCTTCTCCGATACCTGGCAGCTGGTCATCAACACCTCGACCACCATCGTCACCTTCCTGATGGTGTTCCTGATCCAGAACACGCAGAACCGCGACGGCGCCGCCCTGCAGGCCAAGCTCGACGAGCTGATCCGTACCACCGCGGAGGCGCGCAACTTCTTCGTCGGCCTGGAGCACATGGACGAGGAGGAGGTCGAGGCGGTGCGCCGCCAGTGCGAGGCGGATGCCGAGCGGGCGGAAGCGCGCGAAGGCGCGCGGCGCGGCCCGCCGCAGGAGACTCTGGCGCGCCTGTCGCGCAGCATCCGGACCCGCTAGCGCCGCCTCCCGGCGGCATCGGGCCTTGTCACGGCGGCTACAGGTTCTATTGCCATTTGGCGCAAAGTCATATATTCTCTCATAGAGCAAACTATTTGGGAAATCCGTCATGCATGAGAAGCCCGCCGCATTCGGGTCACAACCCGCCGTGCCCGCCCGCCGTACCATTCCCCAGCCGACATCGTCTCGGGACGTTCCCCTCAAGCCGTTGGACGAAATGACCGATGCCGAGCAGCAAGCGTTCTGGCGCCGACGGGTGCGCTGGCGCGAAGTGGCGGCGGAGCTGGCCTCCGGCAAGGGAATCAACGAGATTGCGCGCGAGCTCCAGATCGAACCCTATCGCATCCGGCGCAACCTGGTGCGGTCGGCGCGCTTCCGCCGCTGGATCTACGAAGAGCAGAGCGCCCTGATGGAAATGGCCCGCCGGCGCATGGCGGCGCTGCAGACCGGCCTGCCGGAGGCGCTGGCCCGGGCGCTGGCCGAAGGCAATCCGCGCCTCTTGGCCTGGTTCGCCGAACAGCTGGCGCGCGGCAATCTCGGCCTCGATACCGCCCGATGGAGTACCGCCCCGGGATGGGGCCCGGATTGCCGGCCGAACGCGCCCTCCAATTTCGATACCGGCCTGACCCATCTCGGCGGCGGCGTCGCCCATGGCCGGCGCCGCTGGTCCGGCCTGGAGGCGCTGCTCGCCAGCGCCGTGCCGGCCGAAACCGGGACGCGCAATCCGAAGCCGGATGGCAGTTGATGTGCTCCCCATTGGCCGGAATTGGTCTCGAACTGGCAACTCGACCGGCAAATCTGGCCAAAGCTGGCGGCGACCTGGCGGAATCCGGCGCCAAACGGTGCGGAGCCGGCTTGAATTCCGGGCTCCACCTCCTTCAAAATCAATTACTTAGCTGCTGGAACCCGCACGGATTCCCAACCGCTCCCGGGCCTCCGTTTCGGCTTGCGGCTTGGTTGACGGCCGGCCCCTGCCTGCCTATAAGCGCGGCCCTGTCCGCGGCGCGAACTATGGCGCCGCCACCTCGGAGTTACCGCCGTGAAACGCACCTATCAGCCGAGCCGCCTTGTGCGGAAGCGCCGCCATGGGTTCCGCGCGCGCATGGCGACCGCGGGCGGCCGCAAGGTCATCGCGGCGCGCCGCGCCCGCGGGCGCAAGCGCCTCTCGGCCTGAATCCGATGCCCGGCCGCGTCGGACGCCTGGTCCGGCGCGCGGAATATCTCCGCGTGGCGGCGGCACGGCGGCGGGCGGCGATGCCCGGCCTGATCCTGCAGGCCGCGCCGAGCGAGCTGGGGCCCGAGGCCGCGCCGCGCATCGGCTTCACCGCCAGCAAGCGGGTCGGCAACGCGGTACGGCGCAACCGGGCGCGCCGGCGGCTCAAGGCCGCGGCGGCGCTGGTCATGCCGGCGCAGGCGGCGGCGGGCCGCGATTATGTGGTGATCGCGCGCGAGGCGACGGCGGATCTGCCGTGGGCCGCGCTGGTGGAAGACTTCCGCAAGGCGCTCGGCCGGCTGGGCGCCTTGGCCGAAGGGCGCTAGGTAGCATTCGATGAACCTGCTCGCCCGAGCCGCCGTCCTCTTCCTGCGAGGCCTGATCCAGGCCTATCGCTGGTTCGTCTCGCCGATTCTTGGCGTCAACTGTCGCTTTGCGCCCAGTTGCAGCGAATACGCGCTGGAGGCGGTGACGCGCCACGGCGCGCTCGGCGGCGGCGCGCTGGCCGCCCGGCGGCTCTGCCGCTGCCATCCTTGGGGCGGATCGGGCTTCGACCCTGTCCCCGAGACTTTTTCCTTCACACCTTCTTCCGCGCGCCGGACGAGGGCCAAGATCTCCTGCGACCCTGCCCGATGACCGATCAGAGAAACCTCGTCCTCGCCATCGCGCTCAGCATCGCCATCCTGCTGGGCTTCCAGTACTTCGTGCCCTCGGCACCGCAAAAGCCGCCGCCCGAGGCACAGAAGGCCGGGGAGACCACCGCGCCGGGCCAACAGGCCGCCCCGGCGCAGGTCCCGGGAACCGTGCCGGGCGCGCCGATCGCGCCCGTGATCACGGTGCGCGAACGCGCCGCCGTGCTGGCCGAAAGCCCGCGCGTCGCGATCGACGGCAAGCGCGTCGCCGGCTCGATCAACCTGAAGGGCGCGCGGATCGATGACGTGGTGCTGAAGGACTATCACGTCACCGTCGACAAGAAGAGCGCCAACATCACCCTGTTCTCGCCGCCGGGCACCGAGCATCCCTATTACGCCGAGGCCGGCATCGCCCAGACGAACGGCCTGAAGACGCCGGGACCCGACACGGTATGGACCGCCGACAAGCAAAAGCTCACGTCGGGCGACAGGGTCACGCTCAGCTGGGACAACGGGGAAGGACAGGTGTTCAAGCGCACCATCGCGCTCGACGACAACTACATGTTCACCATCACCCAGAGCGTCGAGAACAAGGGCGCGGCGCCGATCGCGGTGACGCCCTATGCGCTGGTCTCGCGCCACGGCACGCCGGTGACACGTGGCTTCTACATCCTGCACGAGGGGCCGATCGGCGTGATCGGCGGCTCGCTGCAGGAGCCGAGCTATTCCGACATCGCCGAGGCGCGCGAGAAGGCGGTGAAGAGCACCGGCGGCTGGATCGGCATCACGGACGATTACTGGCTGGCCGCGCTGGTGCCGCCGCAAGATGCCGAAGTGACAGCTTCGTTCAAGCATTTCGCCGGCGGCGCCAAGAAAGACATCTACCAGTCGGACATCCTGGCACAGACCCGCGAAGTGGCGCCGGGCGCAAGCACCGAGAGCGTGGTGCGCCTGTTCGCCGGCGCCAAGGAGACCTACACGATCGACGCCTATGCCGAGAAGCTCGGCATCGACCGCTTTGACCGTGCCATCGACTGGGGCTGGTTCTACTGGCTGACCAAGCCGATCTTCCAGGCGATGCACTGGCTGAACGGCGTGCTCGGCAATTTCGGCCTCGCCATCCTCGCCCTCACCGTCGTCATCAAGCTGATCTTCTTCCCGCTCGCCCAGACCTCGTACAAGGCGATGAGCAAGATGAAGATCCTGCAGCCCGAGCTGATGAAGCTGCGCGAGCGCTACAAGGACGACACCCAGCGCATCAACCAGGAGATGATGGCGCTGTACAAGAAGCACAAGGTCAACCCGGCGGCGGGCTGCCTGCCGATCGTGGTGCAGATCCCGGTCTTCTTCGCGCTCTACAAGGTGATCTTCACCACCATCGAGATGCGGCACGCGCCGTTCTACGGCTGGATCAAGGATCTCTCGGCACCCGATCCGACCAGCTGGATCAACCTGTTCGGCCTGCTGCCCTACGACGTGCCCAATCTCGGGCCGCTCTACTTCTTCTCGCTCGGCGTGTGGCCGATCCTGATGGGCATCTCGATGTTCCTGCAGCAGAAGCTGAACCCGCAGCCGGCCGACCCCGTGCAGGCCAAGATGTTCATGCTGATGCCGATCTTCTTCACCTTCCTGCTCGGCAGCTTCGCGGCGGGCCTGGTCATCTATTGGACCTGGAACAACCTGCTGTCGATCGCCCAGCAATGGACGATCATGCGCCGCATCCCGCAGCCGAAGACGACGTGACGGAGACGGCCGCGGATATCTCGGCGGGGGCCATTGAGGCCGGCCGCAAGCTGTTCGCGCAGGAATGCCGCTTCATCTTCGGCGCCACGCGGCTGGACGCGCTGCCGCCCGACGACCTGCCGGAGGTCGCTTTCGTCGGCCGTTCCAACGTGGGCAAGTCGAGCCTGGTCAACGCCCTGACCGGGCGCCACATGCTGGCCCGCACCTCCGACACGCCGGGCCGCACGCAGCAGCTCAACTTCTTCGATCTCGGCGGCCGGCTGATCCTGGTCGACCTGCCGGGCTATGGCTATGCCAAGGCGCCGAAGGACAAGGTCGAGGCCTGGAACCGCCTGGTGCGCGCCTTCCTGCGCGGGCGCGCGCCGATCCGCCGCGTGCTCGTGCTGGTCGACGCGCGGCACGGCGTCAAGGATGTCGACCGCGAGGTGATGAAGCTGCTCGACCAGGCCGCGGTCGTCTTTCAGGTCGTGCTGACCAAGGCCGACAAGGTGAAGCCGGCCGCGCTCGAGGCCGTGCTTGCCGCGACGGTCGCCGAGACGCGCAAGCATGTCGCCGGGCATCCGGATATCGCCGTTACCTCGTCGGAGACAGGGGCCGGCATTCCGGCCCTGCGCGCCGTGCTGGCCGAACTCGCCGCGCCCGCTATGGTGGCGGCTCAAGCCTGATTGCTCTATAAGCCCGCCGCCATGACCGAGCCTCAGCATCCGAGCCTGCCGAGCCAGAAGATCCTGGACACCGCCAAGACCCTGTCGGAGGCGCTGCCCTATATGCGCCGCTTCGCCGGGCAGACCTTCGTGGTCAAGTACGGCGGCCATGCCATGGGCGAGGATGCGGCGGCCGAGCTCTTCGCCCGCGACGTGGTGCTGCTGAAGCAGGTCGGCATCAATCCTGTCGTGGTGCACGGCGGCGGCCCGCAGATCGGCGCCATGCTCGATCGTCTCAAGATCAAGACCGCCTTCATCGACGGATTGCGCGTCACCGACCGCGACACGATGGACGTGGTCGAGATGGTGCTGGCCGGGTCGATCAACAAGCAGATCGTCTCCGCCATCAACCAGCAGGGCGGCATGGCGATCGGCCTCTCCGGCAAGGACGGCAAGCTGATCGAGGCGCGCAAGCTGCGCCGCGCCAAGAGGGACGAGAATTCCAATGTCGAGAAGATCCTCGACCTCGGCTATGTCGGCGAGCCGTCGAAGATCAATACCGACATCCTGAAGCCGTTCCAGAATTCCAACGTCATCCCGGTGATTGCGCCGATCGGGGTCGGCGATCACGGCGAGAGCTACAACATCAATGCCGACACCGTGGCCGGCGCCATCGCCGCGGCGCTCGGCGCCTCGAAGATGATCATGATGACCGACGTCGCCGGCGTGCTGGACAAGGAGAAGCGGCTGATCGCCAGTCTCTCGCCCAAGGACGCCTATATCCTGCTCGGCGACGGCACCATTTCGGGCGGCATGATTCCGAAGGTCGAATGCTGCCTCAATGCGGTGCGCGACGGGGTCGGCGCGGCCCATATCCTGGATGGCCGGCTGCCGCACGTGCTGCTGCTCGAGATCTTCACCGAGCACGGCATCGGCACGATGATCAGCCGCTCTAAGCAGCCCTGAAGAAGTCGAGCTGCTGGGTCAGCTCCTCCGGTGCGAAGGGATAATCCGTGCCGTTCCGGGCATAGACCATCTCGCGCGGGCCGATGCCGGCGATCTCCGACTGCAGGCGCAGCGCCAGCCGCATCGACAGCTTCGCCGACCAGGCCAGCGCCACGATGCCGCGCGGGCTGCGCAGCGCGAAGACGCGCTCCACGCCCGGCACCGGCAGGCCGGATTTCTGCGAGAGATAGTTCATGACGAAGGAACGGTCGCCGCGATCGAGCGCCGCCGCGACCTCGTCGCCGTCGCCGCCCACCGGCAGGTCCGGCTCCTCCTCGGCGAGCTTGCGCTTGGTCTGCGCGCGCAGCTCGCCCTGTACCGTCTCGTCGAGGCCGTGCCGCTCGCTCAGGCGCTCGAGCAGCGCCGCCGAGACGAACTCGGCGATGCGGCGGATCGCCCGTATGGAAAGCTCGGGGCGGAATACCAGCGGCCGGTGCAGCGCATCCACGCCCTTGGCCGTCTCGATGATGCGGTCGAGGGTCTCCTCCCGCACCTGGGCCGAGCGGTTGGCGAGCAGCGTGGCGATCGCCGGCACGTCGATGGTGGCGACGATGGCGTCGGAAAGATCGGCCGAGAGCTCGCGCCGACGCGCGATGGCCGAGAGTGCGGCGCTGGCGATGCCGCTCGCGATGATCTCCCGCAGGTCGGCATCGCCGAGCAGCGGCGAGAATTCCAGGATCGGGGCCGCGACCTCGGCCTCGATGTCGCGCGCCAGCTTCAGCGCGATCGATTTGGGGATGTACGGACTTTCCTTGATCGCCTCGGCCAGGATGGCGCGCACGCGGGGCAGCTGGTCGCGCGCCAGGGTGTCGATCGTCCTAACCGTCAGGTCGCGCAGGCGCTCGGTCTGGGACGGCGCCAGGTCGGGCAGCAGCTTCTGGATCTTGCCGGCGAGCTCGATCCTGACATCGTCATCGCCGTCGGCGGTCAGCAGCAGGTCGGCCTGCCGCGGCGCCGCCGCGTTGCCGGCCACCGCGCGGCGGACCGCCGGATCGGCGTCCTCGGCGAGGTAGTAGAGGATCTCCGGCTTGGTATCCTCGCGTCGTGCGAGGTCGCGCTTCGCCTTCGCGCCGCCGACTTCCGCCGCCTGCTTCTGCTTCTCGTAATCGGGCGTCGGCGCGCTGCCGAACATGCCCCTGATCACCCTGCCCAGCATCAGCCCCCTCCCTGCTCCTTCCTGGCACGCTTCGCCGCGTACATCGCGGCATCCGCCGCCACGATCAGCTCCTCCGGATCGACCTCGCCATCGGTCCCGACCACGCCGATCGAGGCTCCGAAGCCTCCGGCCGCCGGATAGTCGCATCCGGCTCCGGCGATCGCCGTCTTCAGCGCCGCGATCCGCTCGCCCTGGTCGACCGTGCCGACACGGTCGAGCCAGACGACGAACTCGTCGCCGCCGATGCGGCCGACCAGGTCCGTCTCGCGCACGTTCTCGCGCAGGACCTCGGCAACCTGGCGCAGCACGGCATCGCCGGCGGCATGGCCATAGCCGTCGTTGACCGCCTTGAAGCTGTCGAGGTCGAGGTAGAGCAGAAGGCCGCGGTCGCCGTGCCGACGCGCCTGGGCCAGGCGGACGGAAAGATCCTCGAAGAAGGCGCGACGGTTCAACGCACCGGTCAGCGGATCGATGCGCGCCATCTCCTGCAGCCGATCGGTCGCCCGGCGCAGCGCCTCCGCCTGACGGCGCGCCTCGGTGACGTCGCGGCAGACCCCACGCGCGCCTTGCCAGAGCCCGGCTTCGTCGTAGCAGGGCACGGCGGACACCTCGAAGATGCCGATCTCGTCGGCGGCCAGGGCAAGCCTGACCTCGACCGCCTCGCAGGGAGAGCGGCTCTCGAACGGCGAGGCCTCGCCGCCGCGCCAGTGGCGCAGGAAGTCGAGCACGGGCCGACCGGCCACTTCGCGCGCCGGACGGCCGAGCGCGCCCTTGGGCGAGACATAGGCGAACCGACCGCTGGCGTCGGTCTCCCAGGCGAAATCGACCGAGCAGCGCACGAAATCGTTGAGCCGGCTGCGCGATTCCGCGAGCGCGTTGATTAGGCTGCGTTCCGCCGTGACGTCGTGCAGAAGCACCAGCGCGCCGCCATCGTCGACATTGCGAAACACCTGGACCACGCGCTCGACGCCGCCGGACCGTAGCCGCACCGAGGACGGCCCGGCGGCATCGCCGAGCAGCGACGGCAGGCCGGCGGTTGCCAGCAGCGCATCGAGCAGCCCTTCGGCCAGCCGGTTGACGGCCATGACCGCCGTTCCCTGCACGCGCAGCGCCGGCAGCGGCAGATCGTTCAAGCCGACGGCCACATCGTCGGCCGGCAGCTCGCGATGGGCAACGGTTCGGGGGATGATGACGGCGCTCACGGCTGGCGTACGATCAATGGCGGCCCTGCCCGCCTGGACATCAAGCGGGCCTTGGTGGACGATCACGCAGCCGAGTTAACATTTGTTGTAGCAAATGCCGCCAAGACCGCCCGACGGAAATGACAGGATCGATCCCGCGGCGATCGATACCTGGATCTTCGATCTGGACAACACGCTCTATCCGGCGCGCTGCAACCTGTTCGCGCAGATCGACCAGCGCATGGGCGAGTTCATCCAGGCCCTGCTCGGGCTCGACGCGGTCGCCGCCAAGGCCTTGCAGAAGCAGTATTTCCGCCAACACGGCACCACCATGCGCGGCCTGATGAACGAGCACGGTGTCGACCCGCATGCGTTCATGGAACATGTGCACGCGATCGACCTGGAGCCGGTGCCGCCCTCGCCCGCGCTGGCCGCGGCTTTGGTCCGCCTGCCGGGCCGCAAGATTGTGTTTACCAACGGCTCGGTCGCCCATGCCGAGCGTGTGCTGGCCCGGCGCGGCATCGCCGAGGCCTTCGGCGGGGTGTTCGACATCGTCGCATCCGAGTTCCGGCCGAAGCCGGATCCGGAGCCCTATCGCGTGCTGTGCGCCCACTACGGCGTGACGCCGGCCCGTGCGGTGATGGTGGAGGACATGGTGCGCAACCTGCTGCCGGCGCATGCCATGGGCATGCGCACGGTGTGGGTGCCGACCGCGGCCGAGTGGAGCCGCGACGGCGCCGATCTCGACCACGTGCACCACATCGCCGAGGATCTGGAAGCCTGGCTGATCGCGCTGGCGGAGGGCGCTGCCGTCACACCGTGATCAGCAGGTTGCCAAGCCTGTCGATTTCGACCCGGCAACCCGGCTCGACCACGGTGGTCGCATCGAGCTGCTCGACGATGGCCGGGCCGTCGAAGCGGGCGGCGCGCGGCATCCTCTCGCGGCGGTAGATCGGCGTCGTCACGAATCCACCTTCGAACCAGACCTCGCGCAGGCCGGTCTGGGCCGCTTCCAGGCTCGCGCCCGCCTCGATCAGCCGCTCGAGATCGACCGCCGGACGCAGCCCGATCACCGCCGTGTGCAGGTTGACCAGGACCGGGCGAAGCTCCGCCAGCTCCACCTCGAAGCGGCGCCAATAGGCGCTCGCGAAGGCCTCGGCGAGGCCGGCCCGCGTGACCGTCGCATCGGCGAGGTCGACCGACAGAATGTGACTCTGGCCCTGGAACTGCATGTCGGCACGGTGCACCACGCGAACGCCCTCGATCGGCACCGCCTCGCGCTGCAGCAGCGCGCGGCCTTCCGCCACCTGCTCGGCGAGGATGCCGCGCGCGAGGCTTTCGTCGAGTTCCGGCAGAGGCTGGTTCACTGTGCGCACGAAATCGTGGCGCAGATCGGCGACCACGCAGCCGAGCGCATTGGTGATGCCGGGCCGCGCCGGAATCAGGACGTGCGGAATGCCGAGTTCGCGCGCCAGCGCCACCGCGTGCAAGGGCCCGGCGCCGCCGAACGCGAACAGCGCGAAGTCGCGCGGGTCGTGGCCGCGGGCGAGCGACACCATGCGGATCGCGCCGGCCATCCGGTCGTTGGCGATGCGCAGGATCGCGGCCGCCGTCGCCTCCGCGTCGAGGCCGAGCGTTGCGCCCGGCTCGGCCGCCAGCCGATCGCGCACATGCGCCACCGTCACCTTCCGGCCGACCGCCAGCAGGCCGTCCGGATTGAGGCGGCCGAGCACCAGATTGGCGTCGGTGATGGTGGGACGCGTGCCGCCGCGGCCATAGGCGATCGGGCCGGGCACGGCGCCGGCGCTTTCCGGGCCGACCTGCAGCAGCCCCGCCTCGTTCAGATGAGCGATGGAGCCGCCGCCGGCGCCGATTGTGTGCACGTCGACCATCGGCACGTGAATCGGCATCGCATATTCGAGCTCGAGCTCGGCCGAGAGCGAGGGCAAGCCGCCCATGATCAGCCCGACATCGGAGGACGTGCCGCCCATGTCGTAGGTGATGACATTGGGGAAGCCGGCGGCGGTGGCGACCCGCGCCGCCGCCATGACGCCGCTGGCCGGCCCGGACATCACCGTGTTGACCGCCGATTCCGCGACCAGTCCGGCGGCGACGGTGCCGCCATTGCCCTGCATCACCAGCAGGTCGCGTGCGAAGCCGCGGGCGGCAAGCTCGCCCCGCAGCCGCGCGATGTAGCGATGCAGCACCGGCTGGATGGCGGCATTCACCATCGCGGTCACGCCGCGTTCGTATTCGCGGTACTCGGACAGGACGGCGTGGCCCGCCGTGACATGCCCGTCCGGCCACAGGCTTTCGACGATCTCGACCGCACGTTTCTCGTGCGCGGGATTGCGATAGGCGTGCAGGAAATGGATGACGATGGCCTCGCAGCCCGCCGCGATCAGCGCTTTCGCCGCCGTCGCAACGCCGGCCTCATCCAGGGGGCGCACCACTTCCCCATCCGCATCCATGCGCTCAGCCACTTCGAGGCGCAGCTCGCGCGGCACCAGCGGCTCGAAATGCCCGGTCATGCCATAGGGCTTGGGCCGGGTGCGGCGGCCCAGCTCCAGCACGTCGCGGAAGCCCTTGGTGGTGATCAGGCCGACGCGCGCGATCTTGCGCTCCAGCAGCGCGTTGGTCGTCGCCGTGGTCCCGTGCACGATCGCCGCGACATCGGCGAGCGCGAGACCGGCGGCCTCGATGGCGTGGAGTACGCCGAAGGCCTGGTTCTCCACCGTGGTCGGCACCTTGGCGATGCGAGTCTCGCCGCCGCCGACCGCGATCAGGTCGGTGAAGGTGCCACCCACATCGATACCGACCACCAGCGCCATCAGCTCACCACGCCATGTCGAGAATCTGCAGCACGTCGTCCTCGCTCTTGATCGGGCGCGGGTTGGTGCGCACCCACATATTGCCGAGCGCGCCCTTGGCGATGTCGGGGAACTGGTCGCGTGTCACCCCGCAATCGCGCAGGCGGCGCGGCTGGCCCAGCGCCTCGACCAGTCCCGCTACGGCCGCCGCCGCGTCGCCGTCCTTGCGGCCGAAGGCCTCGGCGATCCAGCGCTGCCGCTCGGTGGTGTGGTCGCGATTCCAGGCCAGCACCGCCGGCAGCATGATGCAGGAAGTGTGCCCGTGGCCGATGCCGGTGACCGCGCCGAGCGAATGCCCGATGCCGTGGCTGGCGCCATATTGCGCGCGGCCGATGCCGAGGCCGGACAGCCAGGCCGCTTCCTGGCAGGCCAGCCGCGCTTCGAGGTCATTCGGCCCGGATTTCGTGCGCGGCAGGGCTTCCTTGAACAGGCGCAGCGCATGCAGCGACGTGCCGTCGACGATGGCCGAGGGCGTGATCGAGCAGATGCCTTCCACCGCATGGTCGACGCCGCGGATGCCGGTGGAGAACCAGAGATCGCCCGGCGTGTAGAGCGTCGCCGCCGGGTCCATGATCACCGCGAGCGGCCCGATCTCGCGCGCGGTGAAGGCGTCCTTCACCTTGCGCTTGGGATCGGTGCAGCCGCCGATATTGCTGAACTCCGCCGCCGAGAGCGTGGTGGGCACGGCGATCTGGCGATAGGGCGGCGGCTTGATCGCGGGCACGAAGCGACTGCCATCGGGATTGAGCCTTGGATGCCACTCGCCCATCGCGTCGACATCGCGCACATCCTGGGCGAGGCAGACCAGCATCACTTTCACGGTGTCGATCACCGTGCCGCCGCCGAGGCTGACGATCAGGTCAGGCCTGGCAGCCCGCGCCGCCTCGGCCGCGGCGATGACCGTGGCGCGCGGCGTATGCTCCTGGCATTCGTCGAACGTGCCGGCGCAGCGCGGCCCGAGCGCATCGCGCACGGCGGCGACCACCGGCGTCTTCCGGTTGAGGCTGCGGCTCGCCACCAGGAAAACGCGTTGCGCGCCCAGGCGATCGGCCTCCGCCACGGCGGCCTCCGCCGCCGGCTTGCCCCAGATGATCCGTTCCTGCGCGAGGAAATCGTAGGTTCCGCTGCGCATGCGTGCCTCCCTGCTCACACGCTGAGATAGGCGGCCCTAACCGCCTCGTCGGCGGCGAGCTCGGCCATGCTACCCGAATATCGGATACCGCCCTTCTCGATCACATAGGCGCGGTCGGCGACCAGGCCGGCGAAATGCAGGTTCTGCTCGGCCAGCAGCACGGCGACGCCATGTGCCTTGAGGTCGCGGATGGTCGCCGCCATCTGTTCGATGATCACCGGGGCCAGGCCCTCGGACGGCTCGTCGAGCAGGATGCAGGCGGGGTTGCCCATCAGGGTGCGGGCGATGGTCAGCATCTGCTGCTCGCCGCCCGACATGCGCCCGCCGGGCCGGCCGCGCATCTCGCCGAGATTGGGGAACAGGCGGAACAGCCGCTCCGGTGTCCAGGGCTCAAGACCCTGGCGCGGCGGCCGGCGGCCGACCTCCAGGTTCTCCGCGACGGTCAGGTCGGTGAAGATGCGCCGCTCCTCCGGCACGTAGCCGAGGCCGAGACGCGCGATGGCATGCGGCGCGAGCCTCTCGGTCCTGTACCCGGCGAACTCGATCTCGCCGGCGGCAGGCCGCACCAACCCGATCAGGCATTTCATCGTGGTCGACTTGCCGGCCCCGTTGCGGCCGATCAGCACCACGACTTCGCCCGCGCCCACCTCCAGCGCCACATCGGCCAGGATATGCGCGCGCCCGTAATAGGCGTGCAGGCCGCGCGCGATGAGCATAGCCTCAGCCATGTCCGAACGTCGTCCCGCCGCCGAGATAGACCTGCTGCACGCGCGGGTCGGCGCGCACCTGGGCGGGCACGCCGTCGGCGATCAGCTCGCCCCGGTTCAGCACGATGATACGGTCGGCATGGGCGAAGACGACATCCATGTCGTGTTCGGTGAACAGCACCGCGATGCCCTCGACGCGGACGATGCCGGCGACCAGCGCCATCAGCTCGACCCGCTCCCGCGGCGCCATGCCGGCGGTCGGCTCGTCCATCAGCAGGAGGCGTGGCGTGTTGGCAAGCGCGACGGCGAGCTCCAGCCGCTTGAGGTCGCCATAGGCGAGCACCGCGGCGGCACGCTCCGCCTGGTCGGCCATACCGACCCGGGCGAGCAGTGCCTCCGCCTCCGCGCGGTAGAGATCGCGGGCGCGCGGCCACAGGCCGAGCGTGCGGCGGTGATGCGAGATCAGCGCCACCTGCACGTTCTCACGCACCGTCATCGAGCCGAAGGTGGCGGTGATCTGGAAGGTGCGACCGACGCCGAGGCGCCAGATCTGCCGCGGCTTGAGGCCCACGATCTCGCGCCCGTCGAGGCGCACGCTGCCGCGGTCGGGCGCCAACTGGCCGTTCAGCATGTTGAAGCAGGTGGTCTTGCCGGCGCCGTTGGGGCCGATCAGGGCGAGCAGGTGGCCGGCCTCGACGGCGAAGGAGACGCCCTGCACCGCGGCGACGCCGCCGAACGACTTGGCGAGACCCTCGACCTGCAGCACCGTCATGTGACTTCGCGCATGAAGCGGCCGCGGATGAAGCCGACGATGCCCTGCGGGAAGGCAATCACCAGCAGAATGATCACGCCGCCGAGGATGGCGCGCCAGAACTCGACCCGGCGGGCGATCTCGTCCTGCAGCCAGGTGAGAACGGCGGCGCCGACCACCGGGCCCGTAAGAGTCTGCACGCCGCCGAGCAGCACCATGACCAGGCCGTCGACCGAGCGGGCGATGGCGAGCGTTTCCGGCGAGATCGAGCCCTTGGAGAAGGCGTGCAGCACGCCGGCCAGGCCGGCGAAGCCGCCGATCAGGGCAAAGGCGAACCACTGATGCCGGCGCACGTCGATGCCGATGGCGTCAGCGCGCAGCGGCGAATCGCGGCCCGCGCGCAACACCGCGCCGAACGGCGCGAAAACGAGATGGCGAAGCGCGACGATCGCCACGACGCAGAGGATCAGCGTCACGTGATAGAAGGCCGATTTCGAGGCGAGCCAGGCAGGCGGCCAGAGCCCGATCAGGCCGTTGGAGCCGCCGGTGAAGCTGTCCCACTGGAAGGCGACCGACCAGACGATTTGCGCGAAGGCGAGCGTCAGCATGGCGAGATAGACGCCGGACAGGCGGACCACGAACCAGCCGAACAGCAGACCGCCGGCAAGCGCAACCAGCGGCCCCAGCACGATCGTCGTCTCCATCGGCAGGCCGGCACGCAGCACCAGCAGCGCCGCCCCATAGGCGCCGAGCCCGAAATAGGCGGCATGGCCGAACGACACCATGCCGCCCGGCCCCATCAGGAAATGCAGGCTGACGGCGAACAGCGCGAAGACGAAGATGTCGATCAGCAGCACCAGGACATAGCCGTCGGTCGCGACCGGCAGCACCAGCAACGCCGCGCCGAGGCCGGCCGCGGCAAGCTTCAGATAGCCGTGCAGCGGCCGGAGCGGCGGCTCCGTCGCGGCGGCATGGCGCGGCTCGCCGCCCGGCCGGCCGAGCAGGCCCCAGGGCCGGACCACCAGCACGATGGCCATGACGATGAACTCGACCACTAAGGTCAGTTTGGAGAACGAGATCTCGAAGCCGCCGAAGGAGACATCGCCGAGCCCGATGCAGAGGGCCTTGATCTCGCCAATCAGCAGCGCCGCGAGGAAGGCGCCTGGAATGGAGCCGAGGCCGCCAACCACCACCACGACGAAAGCGTCGGAGATCACCGTGATGTCGAGGAAGAGCTGGGCCGGCTCGCGCGGCACCTGCAGCGCGCCGCCGAGGCCGGCGAGCGCCGCGCCGAGGGCGAACACGCCGGTGAACAGCCAGGCCTGGTTGACGCCGAGCGCCGCCACCATGTCGCGGTCCTGCGTCGCCGCGCGCACCAGCACGCCGAACCGCGTCCGGTTGAGCACCAGCCAGAGCAGGCCGAGGACGAGCGGGCCGATGGCGATCAGCACCAGGTCATATTCCGGAAACGGCCGGCCGAGGATGGACACCGCGCCGCGCAGGCCCGGCGCGCGGGGGCCGAGCAGATCCTCCGGGCCCCAGATGGCCAGCGTCGCGTCCTTGATCACCAGCACCAAGCCGAAGGTGGCCAGCAGCTGGAACAGCTCCGGCGCCTTGTAGATCCGCCGCAGCAACAGGATCTCGACCACGAAGCCGAGCGCGCCGACCGCCACGGCCGCGGCCAGCACCGAGGCCCAGAAGCCGAGCGCCGAGCCGCGGCCGAAGCTTTCGGTCAGCGTATAGGCGATGTAGATGCCGACCATGAAGAACGAGCCGTGCGCGAAATTGACGATCCGCGTCACGCCGAAGATCAGCGACAGCCCCGCTGCCACCAGAAACAGCGACGATGCGCCGGCAAGGCCGTTGAGCAGCTGGATGACGAAGGTGGCGAGGGTCACGGGTCAGGCTTGATAGCCCTCCCTCGTGCGCAGCACGGGGGAGGGTTGGGTGGGGGCGGTGGGGGAAAGGCGCATGGCATCAATTGCGGCCACCACCCCCACTCCGGCCCTCCCCCGCGCCGCTTCGCGCCACGAGGGAGGGAGTCGATCTCACTCCGCCGGGCGGAGCTTCTTCACCTCGGCGTCCGGCGGCAGGTAGTCCTTGCCGTCGGCGAACTTCCAGTCGACCATCACGCCCTTGCCGTCCTTCAGCGCGAGCTTGCCGACATAGGCGCCCATGGTCGATTGATGGTCGAGCGCGCGGTAGGTGATCTGGCCGATCGGCGTGCCGAGCTGGAGGCCCTTCATCGCCGCGACCATCTTTTCGGTATCGACCGCGCCCGCCTTCTTCAGCGCCGCCACCACGCTCTGCACGGTCGCATAGCCGACCACCGAGCCGAGCCTGGGATAGTCGCTCCACTTCTTCTGATAGGCGGCGACGAAGGCCTTGTGCTCCGGCGTCGCGATCTGCTCCCAGGGATAGCCGGTGACGATCCAGCCGGGCGGCGTCTCGTCCTTCAGCGGATCGAGATATTCCGGCTCGCCGGCGAGCAGGTTCAGCACCACCTTGTCCTTGAACAGGCCGCGGGTGTTGCCTTCGCGCACGAACTTGGCGAGGTCGGGCCCGAACAGCGAGGAGAAGATCGCGTCGGGCTTGGCCTGGGCGATGGCGTCGACCACGGCGCCGGCCTCGATCTTGCCGAGCGGCGGCGCCTGCTCGACCACGAACTCGACGCCGGGCAGCTTCTCGGCCAAGAGCTTCTTGAACGCCGCCGTGGCCGACTGGCCGTACTCGTAGTTCGGATAGACGATGGCCCACTTCTTCTTGCCGGACTTCGCCGCTTCCGGCACCAGCATCGCCGTCTGCATGTAGGTCGAGGGCCGCAGACGGAAGGTGTACTTGTTGCCGTTGTCCCAGACGATCTTGTCGGTCAGCGGCTCGGCGGCGACGAACAGCACCTTGCGCTGCGCCGCCAGGTTCGAGACCGCGAGGCCGATATGGCTGGCGAAGGTGCCCATCAGCAGCGAGACGTTCTCGCGCGTCAGCAGCTCCTCGGCGACGCGCACGGCATCGCCCGGCGTGCCGTTGTCGTCGCGGCTGATCACCTCGAGCTTGCGGCCCAGCACGCCGCCGGCGGCATTGGCCTCCTCCACCGCCAGCTGCCAGCCCTTCTTGTAGGGCTCCAGGAAGGCCGGGAAGTTCTTGTAGGAGTTGAGTTCGCCGATCTTGATCGGCTCCTGCGCCGCCGCACCGGTCGCCGCCATCGCGCCGAGCGCGAGGCCGAGTATGAGCTTCCGCATATTGCCGTCTCCCCAGAGATGCCCGAAACGCACGCCAGACGCCACGCTATCGCTGCCGCAAAGCCGGGGTCAACACAGCGCATTTCTCGCCCTGCAATGCAAGCCATGCGCCATGGATCAGCCCGCGCCGGATCAGCCCGCGCGCCCGCGCCGCGCCACGGTCGAGCGCGGCGCGGATCGCCGCCTTGGGCAAATGGCCGACATCGACGGTGACCGGCAGATCGCCGAGATCGCTGTCGTCGCGCAAGCTTCGCGCCGGGCGGCGGATGATCGCCGGATGATCGACGTTGACGGCGTTGGCCACCATGGTGGCGGCGGCATCGGCGGTTGCCGCGGTGGTGGCCAGGATGGTCACCGCGTCGGCAATGCCGAGCGACTGCGAGCGGCCGCGCCAGCCCGAGGTGGCGATACCGCGGACAGGGTCCTCGGCCCGGATCTCGGCCCGCGCGTCGATCATCGGCCGGTCCTGGTTCGCCACCACGCCGAGGCTCAGGCTCTCGCCCGGCGCCAGGTGCAGCGCGATGTCGCCGCCATTGTTGACATAGGCGCGGGCGAGCTGGCGGCCGGCCAGCATGGCGGCCAGCACCTCGTCCGCCACGGCTCCGGCCACCGCCGCCATCGGCGTGATGTAGACGCGGCGATAGGGCCACACGGCCTTGACCATGCGCCGCGCGATCGGGCCCTCGACCTTTCGCACGGTGCGGCCGACCGGCATACGCAGGATCGCGAGCTCGTCCACCAGGCCCTGCAGCACGGTTTGGAAGCGCTCGCCGGCTTGCTGGTAGGCAGAAATGACTTCGCGCGGCGCACCAAATGCCTCGGCGATGATGTCGATCGGGCCGTGCTGCAGGTGCAGCCGGCCATCGGGGAGCAGGACAGAAAGCCTTCCCCCGCCGCCAGGTGGGGGAAGGTTTGGATGGGGGCGGTTGCCGGTGGGCGCCGCGCCTCGCGGAACCGCCCCCACCCCGACCTTCTCCCGGCTTTCGCCGAGGGAGGGAGTCATCCGCTCTGCCTCGATTTCGGCTCGATCGGCCAGGGGTTGTCGGGGCGCCAGGCCTCGCGGGCAAGGTTGCGGCCGCGCAGTACTTCCTCCAGCGGCACGGCGCGGTCGGCATAGCCGCCGAGCGCGGCATAGTCGGCCAGAGGTAGCGTGAACTCGATCGGCGCCACCAGCGCCGGTGTCGGCACATAGCCAAACGACTTGTCCGGCATGCGCATCACATCGACCATGTAGGTGATGCCGCCGCCCGGCCAGATATAGACCGGCGCGCCGCCGGAGGTGACGCGGGTCAGGCTCTGCTTCACCGAGCGGGTCAGGCGCACCGGGTTCTCGGTCACCCCGGCGCGGAGCGAGCCGCCGGCGCCGGCCATGAACAGCACGGTGCAGAGCGCCGGCTCGCAATTCTCGGCGATGCGCTCGACCACATTGCGGATCGGCGCCGGCATCTCGGCCGGCTGCGGCTTGAGCTTGTCGTCGAGCACGAACCAGGCGGCATGCTCGCCGGTGGTCGAGACCATGAGGAGCCGCATGCCGGGCCAGGCCGTCTTCGGATCGATCCTGGCGATGATCTCCAGCGGGTCGGTGATGTCGGTGCCGCCCCAGCCGAGACCCGGCTCCGCCACCTGGAAATAGCGCCCCGGCGTCGACTTGCGCCCGCGCACCCGGATGCCGCCGGGCCGCATGTCGAGGAAGCGGCCGGCCTGGTGCTCGGTCAGCACGCCGGTGATGTGGTCGTCGACCACGATCACCTCGTCGGCATGGCCCAGCCATTGCGGTGCGAAGATGCCGATGGTGGCGGAGCCGCAGCCGACCCGCATGCGCTCCTCCAGCTTGTCGTCGACCACCGGCGGCTGGCCCGCCTGCACCACGACGCGGGCGCCGCCATCGATCGCAAGCTCCACCGCTTCCTTGTTGCAGAGCGCCAGCAACGTGTCGCAGGTGACCGTGCCTTCCTTCTTGGAGCCGCCGGTCAGGTGGCGCACGCCGCCGAGCGAGAGCATCTGCGAGCCGTATTCGGCGGTGGTGACATGGCCGACCTGCTCGCCCTTGGCTCTGACAGCCGCCGTCTCGGGGCCGAGATAGCGGTCGGTGTCGATCTTCAGCTTGAGGCCGCAATAGCTGAAGATGCCCTCCGACACGACGGTCACCATGTCGATGCCGTCGTGCTTGCTGGAAACGATGAACGGCGCCGGCTTGTAATCGGGATAGGTGGTGCCGGAGCCGATGCCGGTGACGAAGGTCGCTTGGGGGCGCAGCAGGCTGCCGTCCCAATCGGTGCCGCCGGCAAAGGGCACCATCGGCTGGCCGCTCTCCGCGGCGCGATGGGCGATCACCAGCGGATCGCAGCGGGTCAGGATGCCGTCGATATTGGCGTAGCGATCACAGGCGCCGGTCCTGCCCGGCCGGATGCGGCACAGCACCGGGCAGGCATCGCAGCGGATCGTGTCGTCGCCGGCCGCTTCTTCGGCCCCGGTAGCACCCATCGGCCCCTCGCGGAATGCGGCCATGATCTTACGGCATGGCCGGCCGCTCCGCGATGTTGCAGGATGCGTGCCGGAGGAGCGCTCATTGCTCGAAAAGCTCAGGCAGTTCGCCCGCGACCGCGCGGCGGGCCATCCGGGATTGTTTCATCCCCAGGACTTCCCGTCCGACTTGTTCCGGGCGATGGGCGAGGCGCGCCTGCTCGGCGCGACCGATCTCGGCACCATTGCCCGCGGCGACGCGATCATTGCCGAAGCGACCGGCTCTCTCGGCTTCGCCTCTGCCTGGGCCGGCCAGTCGATGGTGCCGCTGGTGCTCGACAAGCGGGCCGGGCTGCCCGCCGCGGTGAAGGCCGGCGTCGCAACCGGCGAGACGATCATCTCGCTCGCCATCTCCGAGCCCAAGGCGGGCGCCCATCCGAAGCACCTTGCCGCTACGGCAACCAGGGTTTCCGGCGGCTGGCGGCTGGACGGCGAGAAGGCCTATGTCACCAACGGCCCGATTGCCAGCCACCTCGCCGTCCTCGCCATCACCGAGGCGGGCGGCTGGCGCAAGCAGTTCTCCTTCTTCCTGGTGCCGACCGGCACGCCGGGCCTGAACCGCGTCGACCATCCGCAATTCGACTTCCTGCGCCCGGCGCAGCATTGCGGCTTCCGGCTGGAAGGCTGCGTGGTGCCGGAGAGCGCGCTGATCGGCACCCCCGGCAAAGGCTTCGCCGAGATCGCGCTGCCGTTCCGCAACCTGGAGGATGCCGCCGGGATCGGTGGCCTGATCGCGGTGCTGAAGCACGCATCCCGCCGGCTGGTCGCCCGGCTCCCCGCACCTATCACGGATGAGATCGCACTCGTCCTGGGCGAGATCGCCGGCCTGGAAACCGCCATGCAGGCGCTGGACGACCGGCTGATCGGCATGCTGGAAGCCTGGAATACCGAGACGGATGAAGCGGGTATCCGGCTGGTCGCGATCCGCGACCTGGCCCGGCGTCAGGCGGCGGCCTTGCGCGAGCTCGGCCCGCACGGCGACGAGCACATTAACCGCATCCTGCGCGACGTCGAAAAATCCCTGGATATCGCCCGTGTCGCCCGGCAGATAAGGAAGGCGCGGCTGGGTCGGTCCCATTTCACCCCTGGCCAGAGTCCTTCCGGAAAGTCCGCAGAATGAACGCTCCTTTCGATCGCAAGCTGGCCTCGGTGGACGCCGTGGCCGAGGGCCTGGTCTCGGTCGGCTACATCCCGAACCGGCAGATTTCCACCGCCGTGTTCCTGGCCGAGCGGCTCTCGAAGCCGATCCTGGTGGAAGGCCCGGCCGGCGTCGGCAAGACCGAGCTCGCCAAAGCCGTCGCCAGCCACCTGTCGCTGCCGCTGATACGCATGCAGTGCTACGAGGGCCTGGACGAGAGCAAGGCCCTCTACGAGTGGAAATACGGCAAGCAGCTGCTGTACACGCAGATCCTCAAGGACAAGCTCGGCGAGGAGATGCGCGGCACCGCCAGCCTGAAGGACGCGTTGGTCAAGCTCGACGCCGTCGACGACATCTTCTTCTCCGAGCGCTTCCTCGACGAACGCCCGCTGCTCAAGGCGCTGCGCCATCCCGGCGGCGCCGTGCTGCTGATCGACGAGGTCGACAAGGCCGACCAGGAATTCGAGGCCTTCCTGCTCGAGATCCTGTCGGATTTCCAGGTGACCATTCCGGAGCTCGGCACCGTCTCCGCCGTGGTGCCGCCGCTGGTCTTCCTCACCTCGAACTCGACCCGCGACATGGGCGATGCGCTGAAGCGCCGCTGCCTGCACCTGCATATCGGCTTCCCCGACCCGAAGCTGGAGCGCCGCATCATCGAGGTGCGGGTGCCCGGTGTCGGCGAGCGGCTGCGCCGCCAGCTGGTCAGCTACGTGCAGCAGCTGCGCGGCATGGACCTGAAGAAGCTGCCCTCGGTCAGCGAGACGATCGACTGGGCGCGGGTGCTGGTGCTGCTGCACGCGGAATCGCTGGAGCCCGACATGGTGCGAGACACGCTCAACGTGCTGCTGAAGTTCGAGGAGGACGTGGAAGCCGCCGGCATCCAGGTCCCGGCCTTCGTGCACCAGGCGCTGCGCGATGCGGAAGCCGGGATCTAACAACTGCCCCGGAGCGTCATGCCCGGGCTTGACCCGGGCATCCACGGCTCTCCGGCGCTCTGAGGCCAAGGCGTGGATGGCCGGGTCAAGCCCGGCCATGACGGTTTCGGTTGGCTCCACGCCATGACCGCGCACGAGCCCATGGTCCGTTTCCTCGGCACCTTGCGCACGGCGGGCGTGCGCATTTCGGTCGCCGAGGGGCTGGACGCCATGCTGGCGGCGGAGATGGTGGGCTATGAGGACCGCCAGCTGCTCAAGGATGCGCTGGGGCTGACCGTCGCCAAGTCGGCGGAGGAGAAGGCGCTCTACGACGTCTGCTTCGACGACTTCTTCCGCCGCGACGAGTTCAAGGGCCAGGCCCTGGGCAACAGCGAGGAGGGCGAAGGCGAGGAGAGCGACGGCCCGAGCGAGGCCGGCGAGAGCGGCACCGCGCTCGGCCAGATGCTGCTCGGCGGCGACGGTGCCGCGCTGGCCCAGGCGATGGAGCGCGCCGCCAACGACGTCGGCATCAGCCAGATCCGCATCTTCACCCAGGTGAACCTCTACGCGCGGCGCATCATGGAGCAGATGGGCCTGGACGAGCTGGAGGCGGAGATCGGCGGCATGCGCCGCATGGGAACGCCGCAGGCGAGCCAGCAGGCCGACCAGCTGGACGCCGCGCGCGAGGGCTTGCGCGAGCAGGTGCGCGATTTCGTGCAACGCCAGCTCGAAGTCTATGCCCGCGGCGAGACCAGCCGGCTGCGCGACGAGTTCCTGCGCCAGATGCGCCTTGGCACCATGGGCCCGCGCGACAAGGCGCGCATGCGCATCCTGGTGCGCCAGATCGCACGGCGGCTGGCGACCCGGCACGCCCGGGTGATGCGCAAGAAGCGCAAGGGCCAGCTCGACACGCGGCGCACCATCCGCAAGAACATGCCGAACGACGGCGTGCTGTTCCGCACCTTCTTCCGTTTCAAGAAGATCGACCGGCCAAAGATCGTGGCGATCTGCGACGTGTCCGGCTCGGTCGCCGCCTCGGCCGAGTTCCTGCTGCTGTTCCTGTGGAGCCTGCGCGAAGTGCTGTCGGGCGTGCGCGCCTTCGCCTTCTCCAGCGACCTGATGGAAGTGACCGAGACCTTGGACAAGCAGGAGCCGGAGGAAGCGACCAAGCACATCCTGCGCACCATCGGCTTCGGCTCCACCAATTACGGCAACTCGCTCGCCACCTTCCGCAAGAACTGGCTCGGCATCCTCGACCGCAAGACCACGGTGATCATCCTGGGGGATGCCCGCGGCAACCGGACGGAGCCGCGCGCCGACATCGTGCGCGAGCTGTCGGAGCGCTCGAAGCGGCTGATCTGGCTGAACCCGGAGGGGCGGCCGGTCTGGGGCAGCGGCGACAGCGACATGCTGCGCTACAAGCCCTATTGCCACCTCGCCATGGTCTGCAACAGCCTGCAGCACCTGGAGGAGGTCGTCTCCGACCTGCTGGAGGCCGAGCGCAGCGGCTGAACCCCTTCCCTCGCCCGCGCCTTCGCGGTTAGAGTGCGCCCCGCGCAAGAATCAAGGGGAGGCAAGCGCCATGCAGGGATACCTGCGCTATATCGCCATTGCGGCCGGCCTGGTCATGATCGCCGGAACCGCCGCTGCGGATGTCCAGACCAAGCAGTTCAAGGTGGTCGGCACCTTCGGCAACCTGACCAACTGGCAGAAGCTGGAAAAGCCGCTCTGGGAGGAGACGCTGCCCAAGGCCTCCGGCGGCAAGCTCACCGCCCAGGCGCAGCCCTCGACCGAACTCGGCCTCAAGGGCTTCGAGATCATGCGCTTGCTCAAGCAGGGCATCTTCGACTTCGCCCATGCGCTGCCGATCTATGTGGCGGAAGACGCTGTGCTGGAAGGCGTCGACCTTTCCGGCGTCGCCCGCGATTTCGCGACCGCGCGCAAGATCACCGAGGTCTATCGCAACATCCTGCAGGAAGCGATCGGCAAGCAGTACGGCGCACGACTGCTCAACATGTACCCCTACCCCACCCAGGCGTTCTACTGCCGCAATGAGGTGAAGAGCGTCGCCGACCTGAAAGGCAGGAAGATCCGCGTGCAGGGCGCGAGCCAAGGCGATTTCGTCGAGGGCCTCGGCGGCACCTCGGTCACCATTGCCTTCGCCGAGGTGGTACCGGCGCTGGAGAAGGGCGTGGTCGATTGCGGCATCACCGGCACCATGCCGGCCTACAAGGCCAAGTGGTACGAAGTGGCGAAGCACGCCTTCTACCTGCCGGTCGGCTACACCGTCGCCTTCACCGCGGTGAACCAGCGCACCTGGGCCGGCCTGAACAAGGAAACCCAGGACCTGATCACCAAGGAGATGACCGCCTGGGAGGATCTCGCCTGGAAGACCATCGAAGCGGAGAACGACGAAGGCCTTGCCTGTTCCACCAACGGCAAGTGCAGCCAAGGCCCGAACGGCAACATCACGCTGGTGAAGCCCTCCGAAGCCGACTTCAAGGCGCGCGAGAAGATCCTGACCGAGGTGGTGCTGAAGCGCTGGGCCAAGCGTTGCGGCGAGGCCTGCGCCAAGCAGTGGAACGACACCGTCGGCAAGGTGGTCGGCCTCACGGCGAGCGGGAGCTGAGGCGCCGCCTTCTCGCCAGCGTCGAATTGAGAGCGGGGCGGCATGCAGCAGCGGTCGAAAGCCGTCATGGCCGGGCTTGACCCGGCCATCCACGCCGGTGGGCAACGCGAAGGAAAGCCGTGGATGCCCGGGTCAAGCCCGGGCATGACGAACTCGGCACGCGGCGAGATCTTTCGAGTTCTCAGTCGCTGCTGATGCTCGATCATCTCGACCGCATCGCCGAGCGGATGGCCCGCGTCACCGTCTGGATCGGCGGTGCCATGCTGCTCGCCGCCGCGATCCTGGTCACCATCGACGTGCTCGGCCGCAAGACCGGCCTGCTCAACATGGGCGGCTCCGACGAGCTTGCCTCCTATGCCTTTGCCGTCGGCACGGCCTGGGCTTTTTCCTTCGTGCTGCTGCAACGCGGCAATGTCCGCATCGATGCGGTGTACCAGCTTCTGCCGCTCTGGCTGCGCAGCGCGCTCGATGTCGTGAGCCTCGCCTCGCTCGCGACCTTCGTCGGCTTCCTGGTCTGGCGCGCCGGCGTCCTGGTGCAGACCACGATCGAGCTCGGCGCGCGCTCGGTGACGCCGATGCGGACGCCGCTGATCGTGCCCCAGGGCCTGTGGCTGTTCGGCCTGGTCGTGTTTCTGATCGTTATCCTGTTGACCCTGGCGCGCGCGGTCGTGGCGCTGGCACAACGCGACTTTCTCGCGGTGCAGCGGACCGCCGGCGCGGCCGGCGTGCAGGACGAGATCGAGGGCGAGATCAGAAGCCTCGCCGGCGGGCCGCCGGCGAGCGGCCGGCCCTGACGATGCTCGGCGCGACCCTCGGCGTTCTTCTCCTGCTGCTCGCGATCAGCGTGCCGGTCGCGGCGGCGCTCGGCGTGCTCGGCCTCGTGCTGTCGAACTTCTTCTCGTTCATGCCGCTGCATCTCGCGCTCGGCGACACGGCATGGCAGACCTCGGTCGAATACATCCTGATCGCCATCCCGCTCTTCGTGCTGCTGGGCGAGATCCTGCTGCGCTCCGGCATTGCCGCCGGCGTCTATGCCGCGATCGCCGAATGGGTGTCCTGGCTGCCCGGCGGGCTGATGCACGCCAATATCGGCACCTGCACGATGTTCGCGGCGACATCCGGCTCCAGCGTGGCGACGGCGGCGACGATCGGCACCGTGGCGATCCCCGAGATCGAGAAGCGGCGCTATGACGAGGCGCTGTTCCTCGGCACCATCGCCGCCGGCGGCACCCTCGGCATCCTGGTGCCGCCTTCGATCAACATCATCATCTACGGCATTCTGACCGACACTTCGGTGCCGCAGCTCTATCTCGCCGGTTTCATCCCGGGCTTTCTGCTGGCGGCGCTGTTCTCGCTGACCGTGATCCTGTTCTGCCTGTTCGACCCAAAGAAAGGCGGGATCAAGGTGCAGACCAGCTGGCAGCGGCGCATCGCGACGCTGCCGAACCTGCTGCCGCCGTTCGGCATTTTCCTGATCGTCGTCGGTTCCATCTATGCCGGCATCGCGACGCCGACCGAGGCGGCTTCGCTCGGCGTGGTCGCCGCGCTGATCCTCGCCGCCGCGCGCGGCCGGCTCTCCCTCGCCATGCTGAAGCTCGCGCTGGAAGGCACCATGCGGACCACGGCGATGATCATGCTGATCATCCTGGCGGCCGGCTTCCTGAACTTCGTGTTGGCCGGCATCGGCCTGACCACCCAGCTCGCCGATTTCCTGAAGGGCCTCGGCCTCGGCCCGCTCGGCATGATGATGGCCGTGATCGTGTTCTACATGATCCTCGGCTGCTTCATGGAGACACTCTCCATGATGATCACCACGACGCCGCTGATCGCGCCGATCGTGTTCCATCTCGGCTACGACCCGGTCTGGTACGGCATCCTGATGACGGTGCTGATGGAGATGGCGCTGATCACCCCGCCGGTCGGCGTCAACCTATACGTCGTGCACGGCCTGCGCGGCCGCGGCTCGATGAACGAGGTGATCCGCGGCGCCACGCCTTTCGTGCTGGCGATGGGCGGATTGATCGTGCTGCTGATGATATTCCCCGATATCGCGCTCTGGCTGCCGGCCCAGTTCAAGTAGCTACATCACCGCCAGCGTGCTGTTCCGAACATCGGTGATCAGCATCGCACCCGGCGCGTGGGTGATGCAGAAGGGCAGCCTGGCCGCCGCCACCACCGCCTGGGGCGTAACCCCGCAGGCCCAGAAGACCGGCACCTCGCCGGCCAGGATCTCGACCCGGTCGCCGTAATCGGGCTTGTCGATGTCCTGGATGCCGATCGCCGCCGGGTCGCCGAAATGCACCGGCGCGCCGTGCACGCGGGGGAAGCGCGTGGTGATCTGGATGGCGCGGATCGCATCCGCCGGCACGAAGGGCCGCATGGAGACGACCAGCGGCCCATGGAACGGCCCGGCCGGCGCGGTCGCCACATTGGTGCGGTACATGGCGACGTTCTGATTGCGCTCGATATGGCGGATGCGGAGCCCGTCCGCCACCAGCGCCTCCTCGAAGGAGAACGAGCAGCCGAGCACGAAGGCGACCAGGTCGTCGCGCCAGAGGGCACGGATGTCGGTCGGCTCCTCCGCCAGCTGGCCGTCGCGCCAGACGCGGTAGCGCGGCACGTCGGTGCGGATGTCGATATCGCCGCCCAGCATCGGCAGCATGGGATCGCCCGGTTGCGACATGCCGATCACCGGGCACGGCTTGGGGTTCAGGTCGCAAAAGCGCAGGAAGTCGTGGGCCACGGCCTTCGGCAGGATGGCGAGGTTGCCCTGCACCATGCCCGGCGCCAGGCCCGCCGTGGGGCCGGCATGCCGGCCGCTGCGGATTGCCGCGCGGGCCGCCAGGGCCGCCGCCTCCGGACCACCCGTTACCGTTGCACCCGAGACTTTCGGCACTGCCGACATGACCGCCTCCATCCGCCGGGTGCAGAATACCAGTCCCCGCGGAAACGCGCGAAGCCGTGTTCGCGCACGGGCGCGGAAGCCCGCTATGGTGCGGTGATGAGCGATGTCTTGACGCCCGATCTTTGCGTGATCGGTGCCGGGTCGGGCGGCCTGTCGGTCGCCGCCGGCGCCGTGCAGATGGGCGCCTCCGTGGTGCTGATCGAGCGCCACCTGATGGGCGGCGACTGCTTGAATTTCGGCTGCGTGCCGTCGAAATCGCTGATCGCCGCCGCCCACGCCGTGGCCGGCATGCGCGGCGCCCGGCGCTTTGGCATCGCCGCCGCCGAACCGCGCGTCGACGCCGCGGGCGTGCGCGACCATATCCGCGGCGTGATCGAGGCGATCCGACCGCATGATTCGCCGGAGCGCTTCGAAGGCCTGGGCTGCACTGTGATCCTGGCTGCCGCACGCTTCGCGGCGGCGGATACCTTGGTCGCCGGCGACCGCATCATCAAGGCACGACGCTTCGTCGTCGCCACCGGATCGGTACCGGCAGTGCCGCCGATCCCGGGTCTGGCGGAAGCGCCCCATCTGACCAACGAGACGGTGTTCGATCTCGACGTCACGCCGGCGCATCTGATCGTGATCGGTGGCGGGCCGATCGGGCTCGAGATCGCGCAGGCGCATCGCCGCCTGGGCGCCAGAGTCACCGTGCTGGAAGCGGCGCGCATCCTGCCGAAGGACGATCCCGACCTGGTCAAGGTCGTGCGCCAGCGGCTGGCGGAGGAAGGCGTCGATATCCTCGAAGGCGCCAACGTCAGCCGCGTCGAGCGCGGACCGGATGGCGTCGTCGCCGTAGTCGGCGAGAGGCGGATCGAGGGCTCTCACCTTCTCGTCGCCGCTGGGCGCAGACCCCAATTCGACGGTTTGGGACTCGATGCCGCGGGCGTCGAGCACACGCCGAAGGGGATCACGGTCGACCGGCGGCTGCGCACGTCCAATCGACGCATCTTCGCCATAGGTGATGCCGCCGGCGGGCCGGCTTTCACCCATATGGCGGGACATCATGCGAGCGTGGTGATCCAGAACGCGCTGTTCCGGCTGCCCGCCAAGGTGAACCAGAGCTCGGTGCCCTGGGTCACCTATACCGATCCGGAGCTGGCCCAGATCGGCCTGACCGAGGCGGAGGCGCGCAAGCACCACGGCGACAGCGTGCGGGTCGTGTGGGAGCCGTTCACCGGCAACGACCGCGCCCGGGCAGAACGCGCGACGGAGGGCGGTATCAAGCTGGTCGCCAGCAGCCGCGGCCGCGTTCTGGGCGTCGGCATCGTCGGCGCGCATGCCGGCGAGCTGCTGCTGCCCTGGGCGATCGCCATCGACCAGGGCCTGAAGTTGAAGGCGCTCGCCTCGGCCATCGTGCCCTATCCGACCCTGAGCGAGATCTCCAAGCGGGCCGCCGGCCAGTTCTACGCGCCCGCGCTGTTCGGCCCGCGGGTCAAATGGCTGGTCCGCCTTCTGAGCAAGCTCGGCTGAGATGCGCCGATATGTGAAGCACTTCCTGCCGCTCGGCATGCTGGTCGTGGCGCTGGTTCTGGCAATCGTCTTCGACCTGCCGCGCTATGCCCGCCTGGATGCGCTGCGCGAGCACCGCGAGGCGCTGCTCGCCTTCGTCGCCGCGCGCCCGCTGGCGGCACCGCTGGCCTTCCTCGGCGTCTATGCCGGCTGGGTCGCGCTGTCGATCCCTGGCGCCTTCCTGCTGACCGTCGTGGCGGGCTTCCTGTTCGGCACGCTGCTTGGGGGCGCGGTGGTGGTGATCGCGGGCACGCTCGGCGCCACCATCATCTTCCTCGCCGTGCGCTATGCCTTTGCCGATCTGCTGCGCGCCTATGCCGGGCGCTGGCTCGGCAAGCTGCAGGCCGGGTTCAACCGCAATGCGTTCAGCTATCTGCTGGTGCTGCGGCTGGCGCCGGTGTTTCCCTTCTTCGCCGTCAATATCGCGCCGGCCTTCCTCGACGTGCGGGCCGGAACGTTCTTCGCGGCGACCTTCATCGGCATCATTCCGGCCTGCTTCGTCTATGCCTCGGTCGGCGCCGGGCTCGGCTCGATCCTGGATGCCGGCGGCGAGCTCGATGCCGGCAGCGTGCTGACGCCGGAGGTCATTCTGGCGCTGTCGGCGCTCGCCGCGTTGTCCTTGCTCCCGGTCGTGCTGAAGCGCTTCCGCCGCGATTGAGGCCCCGCCCTTGCGGCGGGTATGGCCCCGGAGTAAGCAATTTCGAGAATCCGTTCATCCCAGGAGGAAATGCCCCATGGCCAACGAGCTGTACCACTTCGTCGGGGGCAAGAAGGTCAAAGGCAAGAGCGGCCGGTTCGGCGACGTCTACAACCCGACCACCGGGGAGCTCGCCTCCAGGGCGCCCTTCGCCACCGCCGACGAGGTGCGCGAGGTGATCGCCAATTCCGCCGCCGCCTTCCCGGATTGGGCCGCCACCTCGCCGCTCGCCCGCGCCCGGGTGATGTTCAAGTTCAAGGAGCTCTGCGAGGCGCATGCCGACGAGCTGGCCCGCCTGATCTCCAACGAGCACGGCAAGGTGCTGTCGGACGCCAAGGGCAGCCTGCAGCGCGGGTTGGAAGTGGTGGAATTCGCCTGCGGCATCCCGCATCTGTTGAAGGGCGAATATTCCGAGGGCGTGTCGCGCGGCATCGATCTCTATTCCATGCGCCAGCCGCTCGGCGTCGTCGCCGGCATCACGCCGTTCAACTTTCCGGCCATGGTGCCGATGTGGATGTTCGCGGTCGGCATCGCCTGCGGCAACACCTTCGTGCTGAAGCCGTCGGAGAAGGATCCGTCCTGCCCGCTGCGCCTGGCCGAGCTGATGCTCGAGGCCGGCGCGCCTCCGGGCGTGCTGAACTGCGTGATCGGCGACAAGGTGGCGGTCGACACCATCCTGACCGACCCGAACGTGAAGGCGGTCAGCTTCGTCGGCTCGACCCCGATCGCGCAATACGTCTACACGACCGCGGCCCAGCACGGTAAGCGCGTGCAGGCGATGGGCGGCGCCAAGAACCACATGATCGTCATGCCCGATGCCGATCTCGACCAGGCGACCGACGCGCTGATCGGCGCCGCCTACGGCTCCGCCGGCGAGCGCTGCATGGCGGTCTCGGTCGCCGTGCCGGTCGGGCAGAAGACGGCCGACGCGCTGATCGAGCGGCTGGTGCCGCGCGTCCGCGCGCTGAAAGTCGGCCCTTCGACCGCGCCGGATTCCGAGATGGGTCCGCTGGTCACCAAGGAGCATCTCGCCAAGGTGAAGGGCTATGTCGACCATGGCGTCAAGGAAGGCGCCAAGCTGGTCGTCGACGGCCGCGACCTCAAGCTGCAGGGCTACGAGAACGGCTATTTCATGGGCGGCTGCCTGTTCGACAACGTGAAGGACGGCATGAAGATCTACGAAGAGGAGATCTTCGGGCCCGTGCTCTCGACAGTACGCGCCGAGACCTTCGAGGAGGCGATCCGGCTGCCCTCCGACCATGCCTTCGGCAACGGCGTCGCCATCTTCACCCGCGACGGCGACGCGGCGCGCGATTTCGCCAGCCGCGTTCAGGTCGGCATGGTCGGCGTCAACGTGCCGATCCCGGTGCCGCTCGCCTTCCACACCTTCGGCGGCTGGAAGGGCTCGGCCTTCGGCGATACCAACCAGCATGGGCCGGAAGGCGTCCGCTTCTACACCAAGATCAAGACGGTCACCTCGCGCTGGCCGACCGGCATCCGCGCCGGCGCCGATTTCAACATCCCGACGATGCGTTAACTGGCATTGGAATAGTCTGTGCAAGCGGGCGGCCCAGCGCCGCCCGCTTCACGTTTGGACGCGATGACGACCGAGCCCCCGATCGCCGCCTATCGCCGCCTGCGCAAGCAAGGCGCGCTGAAGCATGACCAGGCGCAGGAGCTGGCGGCGGAGAAGCTCGACGCGCTGCACCACCAGCTCACCGGCTACGATCCGAACGCCACCGAGGGCGGCTGGCTCGGCTTCTTCGGGCTCTCCCGCAAGAAGGGCGAGGAGCCGCCGCAGGGCCTCTACATCTATGGCGATGTCGGCCGCGGCAAGTCCATGCTGATGGACCTGTTCTTCGCCGGCGCGCCGGTCCAGAAGAAGCGCCGCGTGCATTTCCACGCCTTCATGCAGGAAGTGCATCGCGAGATCTTCAAGTTCCGCCGGGAGGAGAAGAGCCAGGGGGACAAGGGTAGGAACGGTAACGTCAATCACGACCCGATCCGCCCGGTCGCCAAGGGCATCGCGAAGAGCGCCTGGCTGCTCTGCTTCGACGAGTTCCAGGTGACCGACGTCGCCGACGCCATGATCCTCGGCCGCCTGTTCGAGAAGCTGTTCCGGCGCGGCGTGGTCGTGGTCGCGACCTCGAACCGGCCGCCGGACGACCTCTATGCCGGCGGCCTCAACCGCCAGCTCTTCCTGCCCTTCATCGCCATGCTGAAGGAGAGGCTCGACGTGTTGGAGCTGGAGGGCGAGCAGGATTACCGCCTCGCGCGCCTCGTGGGCCGGCCGGTCTATCACACCCCGCTCGGGCGCGCGGCCGAGGCGAAGCTCGACGAAGCCTTCCGCGATCTGACCGACGGCGTCGAGGCCGGTCCCGACGAGATCGAGGTGCTCGGCCGCAAGCTCGTCATTCCGAAGGCGGCCAAGGGCGCGGCGCGGGCGAGCTTCGACGAGCTCTGCGCCGCCGCCCTCGGCCCGGCCGACTACCTCGCCATCGCCGACCGGTATCACTCGCTCGTGTTGTCCGGCATTCCCGAGCTCGGGCCGGCGCGGCGCAACGAGGCGAAGCGCTTCGTCACCCTGATCGACGCACTCTACGAGGCGAAAGTGAAGCTCGTCTGCTCGGCGGAAGTGGGACCGAACGAGATCTACCCGGCCGGCGACGGCAGCTTCGAATTCCACCGCACCGCGTCACGCCTGATGGAGATGCAGTCCGCCGAATACTGGGCCCTGCCGCACAAGCATGTGGGACCGGCCGCTTAGCCCTGCTTCATCCGATACCGGAAATCGCAATAGGCGGCGCCCTTCATGATGGTCTGGGTGCGCTTGAATTCCAGCGTGTCGCCGGCGACATCGGCGATGTGGAAATCGATGTCGCAGAGCAGCACGGTGCCGAGCTCCGGCTCGCCCAGCGCCTTGAAGAACTCGGCATAGGCGCAGCGCGTCACGTTGTAGTTCCGCACCACGCCGTCGTCCTGCAGCATGTCGCGGTCGACAGCGTTGCCGATGCGCGGCCTGAGATCGGCCCAGATCGCATCGAACCGCTCGCGCGGATTGCCGCCCTTCTGCTCGCCGATGCGCTTGTACAGCCCCTTCGACCATTCGGTCAGCGCTTGGCCGACGATGCGATCGGCCTTCTCCTTGCCGATCTCGGCGCGCAGTGCCTTCAGGATCGGGACCAGGACCTGCGCCTGGAGCTTCACCTCTTCAAGCAGCGACAGGTCCTGGCTCATCGGGAGCTCTCCCTCTGAATTAATAGCCCGCGGCCATGCCGTCCTTGCGCGGGTCGGAGCCGGCGGCGAGGGTGCCCTTCTTCCAGTCGATGGCGATCATCTGGCCGCCGCCCCAGGGCATTTCCGGCGTGGTGATGGTGTGGCCCATCTTCTCCAGCGCCGAAGCGGTGGCGGCCGGGATGCCGCGCTCCAGCTCCAGCTTGCCGGCGAGGTGGAAGGCGCGGGCGCAGTCCAGCGCCTCCTGCGGATCCATGCCGTAATCGAACATGTTGGTCAGCACATGCGTGTGGCCGACCGGCTGGAAGGCGCCGCCCATCACGCCATAGGCGACGGTGGCCTTGCCCTTCTCGGTCACCATGCCGGGGATGATGGTGTGCATCGGCCGCTTGCCGCCCTCGATATTGTTCGGGTGGCCGGGCTGCACGCGGAAGCCGGCGCCGCGGTTCTGGAACAAGACGCCGGTCTTGTCGGAGGTGATGGTCGAGCCGAAGCCGAAATAGAGCGAGTTGATGAAGGAGCAGACGTTGCGGTCCTTGTCGACCACGGAGAGATAGATCGTGTCGCGGTAGATCGGCAGCGCGCTGCCCTCCTCCGGACCCATCGCCTTCTTCATGTCGATCTTGGCGCGCAGCTCGTCGGCATATCTGGCCGACAGCATCTTCTTCAGCGGCACGTCGCTGAAACGGGGATCGGCCACGTACATGTCGCGCATCGAATAGGCGAGGCGCGTCGCCTCCGCCTCCAGGTGGATGCGCTCGGGGCTGAGCGGCGGGTATTTCGAGAGATCGAAGCCCTGCAGGATGTTGAGCATGACCAGCGCGGTCACGCCCTGGCCGTTCGGCGGGATCTGGCGGATGGTGCGGCCGCGATACTTGGTGCCGATCGGCTCGACGATCTCGGCCTCCGCATCGGCGAAATCCTCCAGCGCATGGGTGCCGCCGTGGCTCTTCAGGTGCTTCACCATGTCGGCGGCGATCGCGCCATAATAGAAGGCGTCGCGCCCCTTCTTCGCCACCGCCTTCAGGGTCTTGGCGAGCTCCGGCAGGTAGTGGATGTCGCCCGCCTTCGGCGCCTGCCCCTTCACCAGATACTTCTTCGCGGTCGAAGGATCGTTCTTCAGCTTGGCCGCCATGCGGCCCCAATCGTGCGCGACGCGCGGCGTGATCGCGAAGCCCTTCTCGGCATAGTGGATGGCCGGCTGCAGGCAGGCTTCCAGGCCGAGCTTGCCGTATTTCTTGAGCAGCTTGTCCCAGCCGTCGATCGCGCCGGGGATGGTGACGGCGTGGACGCTCTCGGTCTCGATCTTGTTGATCTGCCGTTCCATCAGGTACTCGGCCGAGATCGCCTTCGGCGCCTTGCCGGAGGCGTTCAGGCCCCAGACCTTGTCGGTGCCCTTGGGCGCGTAAAGCACGAAATTGTCGCCGCCGATGCCGGTCGACATCGGTTCCACCACGCATTGCACGGCGCAGGCCGCAACCGCGGCATCGGCCGCGGAGCCGCCCCGCTTCAGGATGTCGATCGCCGTCATGGTCGAGAGCGGGTGCGAGGTCGAGGCGGCGCCGTTCACGGCATGGACGACGGAACGGCCGGGCAGCTGAAGATCGCGCATGATGTCCTTGGGGTTTTATCGATAAGGCGGCAGCTGGCCGCAAATCTAGACAGCTTCGCCCCGGCTGGATACCCCGCGGGGCGCAAGGCAGGCATCACAGCCCCGCGATAGGCAGATCTCAAGCCCCGCGATGCGCCGGCAGCCAATCACAGGCGAAATCGACCAGCGCGCGCTGATACATCAGCCGCCCCCTTCCGCCGCCGACCGGGCCGTCGGCCACCTGGCCGGTCGCCGCGAAGGCCTCGCCGATGGCCGAAAAGTCGCTGTCGTCATATTCGGTCTCGGTGAAGGTCGCCCAGGTCCGGGCGCCACCCTGCAGCACGGGCGAACCCTGCTCACGCCGGCGCTTGCCCGGCCAGGCGGCGCGATGCTCGGCCAGATGCAGCGAGGTGTTGTTCTCGTGCCCGACGCCGAGCAGCAGGACCTTGGCATCAAGGTCATAGAGGCGCGCCAGCGGCGAGCCGTCGCCGAAACCGTCGCCCAGGGCGTGACCGGCAACGATCCGCGCCGCCGCCGGCCCGCGCGCCGCGAACGACATCTGCGGATGCGCGCTGCGCAGAACGCCCGGCAGGCTGCGGAAGCACTCGGCGACCGCGCCCACATTGTAGGTCGGCGTCACCGCCGGATCGAAAGCCGGCAGCTCGGCACGGATCACCGGCCACCAACTCTCCGGCACCGGCGGCGTCCGCCAGCGCGAGGGCTCCGAAAGATCGCCGGTGAAGCTCGGCATCACCAACGTCCCGGTGGAGCCGACCGCGCGTTCGAGCGCGGCGATCACCGCCGGCGCGCCGCCACAGACCCAACCGAGCCGGCTGAGCGAGCAATGCACCAGCACCACGGCGCCCCATCTGAGGCCGAGTTGCGCAAAATCCCGCGCCAGGCTGGCAATGGTCACCGGCCGTTCGCCGGTCCTGGCGATTGCCGCCGCTTCCCCCTCGCTCATGGCGCTCGCCTCCCGCCGCCTTGTCGATATCCTGACAGACGAGAATGCGGGAGGACACGATGACGAAAGCGACAGAAGAGGCGGGGCCGCAGGCGCTGGAAGGCATCCGGGTGATCGACATCGCGACCGTGCTGGGCGCGCCGGTGGCGGCGACCTTGCTGGCCGAATTCGGTGCCGAGGTGATCAAGGTCGAGGAGCCCAAGACCGGTGACCTGCTGCGCCAGTTCGGCGCTCAGAAGAACGGCGTGCCGCTCGCCTGGCTGCAGGAGGCCCGCAATAAAAAGTCCGTCACGCTCGACCTGCGCCACCCCGAGGGCCAGAAGCTGCTGCAGCGCCTGCTCAAGGATGCCGATGTGCTGGTGGAGAATTTTCGCCCCGGCACGCTGGACAAATGGGACCTCGGCCGCGAGGCGCTCAAGGCGATCAACCCGCGGCTGGTCGTGCTCCGCATCTCGGGCTACGGCCAGACCGGCCCCTACGCGCACAAAGGCGCCTTCGACCGTGTCGCGTCCGCCTTTGCTGGCCTCACCGGCAGCTCCGGCTATGCCGACCGGCCGCCGGTCAGGCAGAGCTTCGCGCTGGCCGATTTCCTGGCCGCGTCCTACGGCGCCTTTGCGGTGATGATGGCGCTCTATCACCGCGACGTGCATGGCGGGCCGGGGCAGGAGATCGATCTCGCGCTCTACGACCCGATCCTGCGCTCATCGGAGAGCATGCTGACGATCTACCAGCAGCTCGGCCAGATCCGCGGACGGACCGGCAACCGCAATCCGGGCGTGGTGCCGGCCGGACAATACGCGACGCGCGACGGCCGCTTCGTCGTCGCCCATGCCGGCACCGATGCGCTGTGGGCGAAGCTGAGCCGTCTGATCGGGGGCGCGGCGCTCGATCCTGCGTTCAAGTCGGCCGAGGGCCGCCGCCAGGCCGGCGACAAGGTGGAGGCGCTGGTCGAGCAATGGTGCCTCGGCCACGACGCCGCCGAGCTGATAACGAAACTCGAAGCCGCCGGCATCCCCGCCGCGCGCCTCAACGACGCCAAGGACCTGATCCAGGACCCGCATATCCGCGCCCGCAACCTGGTCGAATGGGACGATGCGCGGCTCGGCAGGGTAGCGATGGTCGACGTCGTGCCGAAGCTTTCCGCCACGCCCGGCCGCATGCGCTGGGCCGGCCCCGACAAAGGCGCTCACAACGCCGAGATCTGGTCCCGCCTCGGCCTCGACGCGGCGGAGATCGCGCGGCTGAAGGATCAGGGCATCATCTGAACACACCGTGGCGCCCCGTGCCGCCGGCGAAGCGGCCGGCGCCGGCCTGGGTCTCGGCGCGGAAAGCCTCCTGGCCGAGCTCGACCTCGAGACGGATCGCATCCTCCTCCGCCAGATCCCATTGCCGCAGCATCGCCTCGCGGTCGGAGCGCATACAGACTTGCGGGAACGCGGCGAGCTCAGCTGCGAGCTGTTCGGCGGCGACACGTGCCGTGCCCTTCAGCACCAGGCGGTTGGCGAGGCCGATCTCGTAGGCCTCCTTGGCAGCGACCGGACGGCCGGTCAGGAACATGTCGAGCGCGCGGCTTTGGCCGATCAGGCGCGGCAGGCGCACCGCGGCGCCGTTGGTCATCGGCGCGCCGAAGCGGCGGCAGAACACGCCGAACACCGCGCTCTCGTCCACGACACGGAGATCGGCCCAGATGGCGAGCGCGAGGCCCGCCGCTACCGCATGGCCTTCGACGGCGGCGATCACCGGTTTCGAGGGCTGGCGCCGTGTCAGGCCGCGATCCGGCCCGGCCCAGGCGAAGCCGATGCCGACACCCGTCGAGAGCTCCTTCAAGTCCGCGCCGGCGCAGAAGGCACCGCCCGCGCCGGTCAGCACCGCGACGCTCTGCGCCGGATCGGCGTCGAAGTCCTGGAACGCGTCCCACAGCAGCGCGAGCGTTTCCTGGTCGCAGGCATTGCGCGCCTCGGGGCGGTTGATGACGACGGTGGTAATCGGCCCTTTGCGCTCGACCAGCACTTTCGACATGGACGCTTCCTCCCGAATTATCCGCCGGCTGTTGTACCCATCGGCCGGCCAGGGCGGTAGGCTGCCGCCAAAGACCCATCCCTTCGGAGGAGACAACCATGCCGGAAGCCTTCATCTGCGACGCGGTGCGCACCCCGATCGGGCGCTATGCCGGCACGCTGGCGGCCGTGCGCCCCGACGATCTCGGCGCGGTGCCGCTGAAGGCGCTGATGGCGCGCAATCCCAAGGTCGACTGGCAGGCGCTGGACGACGTGATCTTCGGCTGCGCCAACCAGGCCGGCGAGGACAACCGCAATGTCGCGCGCATGGCGCTGCTGCTCGCCGGTCTGCCGACCGAAGTGCCCGGCGCCACCATCAACCGGCTCTGCGGCTCCGGCATGGACGCGGCGGGCACGGCGGCGCGGGCAATCCGGGCCGGCGATACCGAGCTGATGATCGCCGGCGGCGTCGAGAGCATGAGCCGCGCGCCCTTCGTGATGGGCAAGGCGGAGCAGGCCTTCGCCCGCGCGGCCGAGATCTACGACACCACCATCGGCTGGCGCTTCGTCAACAAGCTGATGAAGGAGAAATACGGCACCGATTCCATGCCGGAGACGGCGGAGAACGTCGCCGAGGAATTCCAGATCAAGCGCGAGGACCAGGACGCCTTCGCCGCTCGCAGCCAGGCGCGCGCCTCGGCGGCGCAGAAGAACGGCCGGCTCGCCAAGGAGATCGTCGCGGTCGAGATCGCCGGCCGCAAGGGCGAGGTGACGCGCGTCGAGAAGGACGAGCATCCGCGCGAGACCTCGATCGAGGCGCTGGCCAAGCTGCCGGCCCCGTTCCGCAAGGGCGGCTCGGTCACCGCCGGCAACGCCTCCGGCGTGAACGACGGCGCCGCGGCGATGATCATCGCCAGCGAGGCGGCGGCGAAGAAATACGGCCTGACCCCGCGTGCGCGCATCGTCGCCATGGCGACCGCCGGCGTGGCGCCGCGCATCATGGGCATCGGCCCGGCGCCGGCGAGCAAGAAGCTGCTCGACCGGCTCGGCCTCAAGATCGGCGAGATCGACGTGATCGAGCTGAACGAGGCCTTCGCCGCCCAGGCGCTGGCCGTCACCCGCCAGCTCGGCCTGGCCGACGACGCCGAGCATGTGAACCCGAATGGCGGCGCCATCGCGCTCGGCCACCCGCTCGGCATGAGCGGCGCGCGCCTGCTCGCCACCGCGCTGATCGAGCTGGAGGAGCGCAAAGCCAAGCGCGCGCTCTGCACCATGTGCATCGGCGTCGGCCAGGGCATCGCCGCGGTGATCGAGCGGGTCTGACCCGGCCTCGGCCCGGTTGCGCCGCGCAAACGATCAGGCCGGCCGGCGCAGCATTCGCCACAAGGCGACGCCACCGGCCAGCGCGCCGGCAATGGCGGCACCGATGGCGCCCTTGATCAGCAGGCGCTGCCAGTCGATCAGGTCGTCCGAGGCCGCGGCGCCGGTCTCCAGTGCGCGCATGCCGGCCGGCAAGTCGCCATCCCGCGCGACCGGCGTGGCATTGGCCGCCACCAGCGCCACCATCACCTGCTTGGTCTGTGCCAGCAGTTCGTCATAAGTGCCCTGCCCGCCATACTCGCCATAGAGATTGAAGGTCAGGCCGCGCTGACGGATCGTGGTGATGGCGACGACGCCGGCGGAGTGGCGCGGATCCGCGCCGGCCACCGCGACGCTGGCGAGGATGCCCAGATAGACCGCGTCGTCGTTGCGGTCGATCACGCCGATCTTCTGCAGGCTGAGATCGAGCTGCTCGCGGCGCGCCCGCTGTCCCATTTCCGCGGCAAGCTTGCCGGATTCGACCTTGGGCAAGGCCGCTGCCACCTCGTCGAGGAAAGCGCTCCGCCGCTGGTTGGCCGGCACGCGCACCACCTGCCCGTTCGGCGCGCTGAGCAGCCACATGCCATGCCGGCTGGCCGGCATGCCCTGGCGCATGGTTTCGATCTCGCCGCAGGGCGCGAAGATGGCGATCACCTGATTGTGCGCGCTCTGCATCCGGTCCTGCTGCTCGTGCAGCGCGCGGTCGTAAGGATGCTCGCGCGTCAGCTCGCAGAAGCCCGGCGGCATCGGCAATTCCATGCTGATCCCGTCCACCGTGTGCGGTGCCGCCGAGGCGGGGCCCGCGCCGATCGTGACGGCCGCAGCCATGCACAGCACGGCGGCCGCCGCGGCCGCGCGATTGAACTGGTTCGACATGTGCCCCACCTTCCCCCATACCGGCCGGCCGTCGGCGCCGATCAGCAGTTGTCCAGTCTAGCAGGCCACCGACCGGCGGAATGTGACAGATCGCGCCGCAGGGCGATCCGGCCTGGGCCGTGGAAAGGACGTCGTGCCGATCGTTCCGGAGTCCCCCGCATGAGCCGCCTGTTGACCCGCCGCGCCGCCCTGATCATCGCCGCGCCGGCGGTCCTGACCCTGTCGCGCGCCGCGCTCGCCGCCTGCGATCCCCGGCCGACGCCGGCGGAAACGGCAGGCCCCTACTACAAGGCCGGCGCGCCGGAGCGGCAGATGCTGGTCGGCCACGAAGGCGGCAAGCGGCTGGTCCTCTCCGGCCAGGTGACCGGCGCCGATTGCCGGCCGGTGCCCGGCGCCCTGCTCGATTTCTGGCAGGCCGACGAGGCCGGCCGCTACGACAACCAGGGCTGGGCCTTGCGCGGCTGGCAGCGCGCCGACGGCGAAGGCCGCTTTCGGCTGGAAACGGTGGTGCCTGGCCTCTATCCCGGCCGTACTCGCCACCTGCATGTCAAGGTGGGCCGCCCCGACGGACCGCGCATGACCACCCAGCTCTATTTCCCGGACGAACCTGGCAACCGTCGCGACGGCCTGTTCCGTCCGGAGCTTCTGATGCGCGTCGCCGACGCCCGTGACGGCAAGGAAGCAAGCTTCGATTTCATGCTGAGCCCCTGAATACGCGCCGCGGCACTCATCGTCGGTCCGAGAGACCCAGAAATTGCCATCGGAATCGCGGCCGTCGCGGCGCGGAAGGCCACCGGCATGCTGCGGGCGAACAGCATGACGGGCGCCAGACTCATAGGCCTCGCCCCTCCGCGGAACCGAGTTCCGAATTCGGGCAGCAGGGCAGCACGAATCGATTTTTTTGCCTATAGGCAACTGGACTTCACCACAGCCGGACCATGCTCGCCTCGCTCCTCGCCTTCACCGTCGCCGCCGCGCTGTTGACCATGGCGCCCGGGCTCGACACCGCGCTGGTGCTGCGCACCGCCGCGGTCGAAGGGCCGAGGCGCGCCTATGCCGCGGCGCTCGGCATCGGGGCGGGCTGTTTCGTCTGGGGCATGCTGGCGGTGGCGGGGCTCGGCGTCGTGCTGCTGGCCTCCGAGCTTGCCTATCGCGCGTTGCAGATGGCCGGCGCCCTGTACCTCGGCTGGCTCGGCCTCAAGCTGATCTTCGGGCCGCGCGCGGCGGCCGACGCAGCAGCAAGCTCTGCCGCGCCGCGCGGCGGCTCCGCCTGGGCCTGGTTCGGCCGCGGGCTGATGACCAACCTGCTGAACCCCAAGGCCGGCCTGTTCTACGTGACCTTCATGCCGCAGTTCATCCCGGCCGACGCCAACGTGTTCCTGTTCGGCGCGGCGCTCGTGCTGATCCACGACGTCGAAGGCATCCTCTGGTTCACCCTGCTGATCGCCGCGACCCGGCCGCTCGCCGCCTGGCTGCGCCGGCCGGCGGTGACCCTGTGGCTCGACCGCGCGACCGGCGGCCTGTTCCTCGCCTTCGGGGCCAAACTCGCGCTGGACCAGCGGGCCTGAGCCGACGCGCTGGCTTCTTGGCGCCTCCCTCTCTAAGAGGGGCGCCCCATGCAGGTAAGCGCCGAACTCAGCCGGCCGCGCGCGGCCCACAGCGAGACGCGTCCCTGGCGCGCGGAAACGCGCGCCACGCTGGCGCTCGCCTGGCCGATCGTCGCCACCAACCTGGCGCAGATGGCGATCGGCACCACCGAGGTGATCCTGCTCGGCTGGTATTCGCCGCCGGCGATGGCGGCCGGTGTGCTGGGCATGAACCTGTTCTTTGCCTTCGCCATGGTCGGCATCGGCATCGCCGCCGGCACCTCGCCGATGCTGGCGCAGGCGGTCGGCCGCGGCCGGCATGTGGTGCGCGATCTGCGCCGCACCGTGCGCCAGGGCCTGTGGCTGACCACCGCGATCGCCCTGGTGGCCTGGGTCGTGCTCTGGCACACGGAGGCGATCTTCCTCGCCATGGGCCAGGCGCCGGCGATGGCGGCCGGCGCCGGCGACTACATGCGCGGCATGCAGTGGGGCATATTGCCCTTCCTCTGGTACATGGTGCTGCGCGCCTTCGTCTCGGCGCGCGAGCGGCCGCGCGCTGCGCTGGTCGTCAGCCTGCTCAGCATCGCGATCAACGCGGTGCTGGGCTGGGCGCTGATCTTCGGCCGGCTCGGCCTGCCCGAGCTCGGCCTGGTCGGCGCCGGCATCGCCGGCACCGTCGCCGAGACCTTCATGTTCCTGGCGCTCGCGGCCTTCATCGCCTGCGAGCGCCGCTTTCGCCGCCATCACCTGGCCGGCCGGTTCTGGCGGCCCGACTGGCCGCGCCTGGCCGAGCTCGCCCGCATCGGCGGGCCGATCGCCGGCGCACTGCTGTTCGAGGTCGGCGTGTTCAACGCCGCGGTGTTCATCATGGGCCTGATCGATGTCGACCAGCTGGCCGCGCATGCCATCGCCATCCAGATCGCCTCCATCACCTTCATGGTGCCGATGGGCATCGCCCAGGCGACCACGGTCAGGGTCGGGCTCGCCGTCGGCGGCGGCGACCGGCCGGGGCAGGTGCGCGCCGGCTGGGTCGGCATCGCGCTCGGCACCGGCTTCATGGCCGGCATGGCGGCGCTGCTGATCGGCATGCCCGGCCCCTTCATCCGGGCCTTCCTGGATACCGACGGGCCGCAGGCGGCGACGGTGGTCGCGCACGCGACCGTGTTCCTGGCCGTCGCCGGCCTGTTCCAGCTGGTCGACGGCCTGCAGGTGACCGCCGCCGGCGCGCTGCGCGGCCTGAAGGACACCCGCCTGCCGATGATCTATGCCGGCATCGGCTACTGGATCATCGGCCTGCCACTCGGCGCCGCGCTCGCCTTCTGGGGCGGGCTGGGCGGGCTCGGCATCTGGATCGGCCTCGCCCTCGGCATCGGCCTCGTCTCGCTCCTCATGCTCCGCCGCTGGATCCGGCGGATGCGCTGATAACACTTCAACACGGAGAGCACGGGGGACACGGAGGCACGCGGAGATTCTTCTTTGAGGCGCTTCGCGCCTCTATCCCTTTTCTCCGTGTGCCTCCGTGGTCTTTGTGTTCTCCGTGGTGGTATTCATTTGGTTCCAGCCGCAGGCCTTCAGTGCCGAGCGCATGTGCGCAGGCGGCGGCGCTGTCACGTCGACGGGCGGGATTCCTTCCCGGAGCGGCAGGACGAGGCGGCGGGCATGCAGCATCAGCGGGCCGCGCGACCAGACCTCGCCCGGCCGGCCGTATTGCCGGTCGCCTAGGACCGGGCAGCCGAGCGCCGCCGCGTGGACCCGGATCTGGTGGGTGCGCCCGCTCTCGGGGCGGAACTCCACCCAGCACATCCCCTCGCCCCGGCCCAGCACCTGCCAGCTGGTCGCCGCCGCCTGGCCCTTGGGATCGACCGCGACGTGCCAGCCTTCCTTGCGGGTGACCTTGCGCAGCGGCCGGTCGATCCGGCCCTGGTCCTCTGGTGGGGCACCGGCCACCACCGCCCAGTAGGTCTTTTCCGCCCGCCCCTCGCGGAACAGGGCGCCGAGGCGGGCCAGGCCCTTGCGGTTGCGCCCCAGCGCCAGGCAGCCCGAGGTGTCGCGGTCGAGCCGGTGGCCGAGCTCCGGCCGCTCCTTGTAACCGAAGCGCAACAGGTCGAGCGCGGCTTCCAGGTTGGGGCCGCCGCCGGGGCCGCGATGCACCGCCACACCGGCCGGCTTGTCGATCACCAGGATCTGGGCGTCCCGATACAGCACGCGGTCGGCCAGGTCGTCGGAAGCATGCCGGTTCATCATGCCCGTGATTGTGCCAGATAGTGGCACCGAGGATGCATGCGACGCCCCGAATTGGTTACACTGGGCCCGGGCGGCCGATGGGCGGCCCATTCACATCGGATGGCAGGGCGAGGGACGTGCTGGAGCTGAGGGTGCTCGGCGGGCTCGCGATCTGGCGCGAGGGCGAGGAACTGCGGTTGCCGCAGTCGAAGAAGACGCGCGCCCTGCTCGCCTATCTCGCGCTGGAGGCGCGGCCGATCCGGCGCGAGCGGCTGACCGCCATGCTCTGGGAGGTGCCGGACGACCCGCGCGGGGCGCTGCGCTGGAGCCTGAGCAAGCTGCGCGAGACGGTGGAGGCGACCCGCATCGTCTCCGATCGCGACACCGTCGCCTTCGACGCCGCCGATGCGGCGATCGACCTGGCCGAGATCCGCGGGCTCGACCGCACCGGCTTCGACGCCGCCCCGGCCGCCGCGCTGGCCAAGGCGGCCGAGGCGTTCCGCGGCGAGCTGCTGGCCGGCCTCGACCTGCCGGATTGCCACGACTTCCAGGCCTGGCTGGTGGCGATGCGCGAGGAGGCCACCGCGCTGCATCGCCGGCTGCTGCAGGCCCTGGTCCGGCGCGAGGCGAATCAGCCCGAACACGCCGTGCCGCATGCCCGGCGACTGGTCGGGCTCGACCCGCAGGATGCGGCGGCCCGCATCGAGCTGATCCGCCTGCTGATCGCCGCCGGTCATGGCCGCGAGGCCGAAGAGCAGTACCGGCTCGGCAGCCGCCTGCTGGACGAGGCCGGCGCCGCCGGCGCCCAGGCCTTGCGCAAGGCCTGGATCGAGCTGCGCGACGCGCGCCCGGCCGCCGCGCGCGAGGCCGGCCTTGCGGTGGCGGCCAGCCCCGCCATCCTGCTCAACCGGCCGGCCGTCGCCGTGCTGCCCTTCGATAACATGAGCGGCGATCCGGAGCAGGAATATTTCGCCGACGGCATCACCGACGACCTGATCACCGCGCTGTCGCAATGGCGCTGGTTCCCGGTCATCGCGCGCAGCTCCACCTTCGCCTTCAAGCAGCGCGGCGGCGATGCCGTCGCCTTCAGCCGCGAACTCGGCGCCCGCTATGCCGTGCTGGGCAGCGTGCGCCGCTCCGGCGAGCGGCTGCGCGTCAGCACCCAGCTGGTCGATGCGGTCGGCGGCCACCAGCTCTGGGCCGAGCGCTACGACCGCCGGATCGGCGACGTCTTCGCGCTGCAGGACGAGCTGACCGAGAGCATCGTCACCCAGGTGGCGCCCGAAGTCGCCCGCGTCGAGGGCTACCGCGCCGAGCGCAAGGCGGAAGCGGACCTGACCGTCTGGGACCTCAACCTGCGGGCGCTGGCGCTGATCAACAAGGGCACGCCGGAAGGCTTCACCGAGGCCAAGGGCGTGCTGGAGCGCAGCCTGGCGCTCAATGCCGGCGCCAGCCATACGCATGCGCTGATGGCGCTGCGCAACTACCATGAAGCGCTGCTGGTCTGGGCGCGCGACCCGATCGATACCAGCGGCGAGGTGCTGGCGGCGGCGCAGGCCGCGGTCAGCCTGGACGAGCGCAACTGGCTCGCCCATGCGATGCACGGCATCTCGGTGATGTGGCACCGGCGCGACTACGACACCGCCGCAGCGGCCGAGCGGCGCGCCCTGGCGCTGAACCCGAGTGCCACGCTCGCCCATCAGTTCCAGGGCTGCGTCCTGATCTTCGCCGGCGCGCCGCGCGAGGCGCTGGTGCATCTCGACGCCGCGCTCCGGCTCAATCCGCAGGGCAGCAACATGACCATGCTGCTGTCCGACATGGCACTCGCCTACATGCTGATCGGCGAGCACGAGAGCGCGGTCGGCAGCGCGCAGCGCGCCATCGGCAACTTCCCCGGCGATATCCGCGCCCAGCAGCGGCTGATCGCCGCGCTCGGCCATCTCGGCCGGCGCGACGAGGCCCAGGCGGCGCTGGCCGAACTGGCCCGCTGGCAGCGCCGGCTGAGCCGGCGCTATATCGAGCTGACCTATCCGTTCCGGGACTCGGCCGATTTCGAGATGTTCGTCGCCGGCCTGAAACGCGCCGGCTGGCGCGACGACTGAGGCTTCCCGCGGACCGGCCCCGCGCCGCCCGCCCTCCCCGACCGGCCGTTTGAAGGAAAAAGCGCGGAAATGCGTGGTTTCGACGCTGGTTCCAACGCTTTCTTCCACGACCGCTTGAGATCTTCCATGCAGAGGCCATAGCCCAGGGGAGCATATGCGGGCCATGGCAGGGGATGGAGGACCGCATGTTTCACCAGTTCACCTATCGGGAGGCATTACGGGCCTCTGAGCGGATTTCCTGGCGGGTGGAGGACCTGATCGGCGACGGCAAGCAGCTCGATTTCCGGCGCCCGTTCCTGCCGGAAAGCTTGGCCGGCACCGCCACGCTTGGGTTTCTGTCGGCCGAGGAGCGGGTGATCCTCAACCAGATCCGCGGCCACGGCTATCTCTACATGTTCGGCATGGTGGAGGAGTTCATCCTTCCCTTCGTGCTGGACCATGCCCGGCCGATGCTGGGCATGGACGATTACCGCACCCGCGCGCTGCTCGAATTCGCCGCCGAGGAGGCCAAGCACATCCAGCTGTTCCGCCGCTTCCGCGAGGCCTTCGCCGCGGGCTTCGGCATTCCCTGCGAGATGATCGGCCCGCCCGAGGCGCTCGCCAAGGCGGTGCTGTCGCACCAGCCGCTGGCTGTCGCTCTGGCCATCCTGCAGATCGAATGGATGACGCAGCGGCACTATCTGGAAAGCGTGCGCGAGGATCCCGGCATCGACCCGCAGTTCAAGAGCCTGCTACAGCACCATTGGATGGAGGAGGCCGGCCACGCCAAGCTCGACACCTTGATGGTGGGCGCGCTCGCCGATGGGCTGGACCAGGCGGCGATCGGCCGCGCCGTCGACGAGTATCTCGCCATCATCGGCATGCTGGATGTCGGGCTGACCCAGCAGGTCGCCTTCGACCTTGCGGTCTTCGCCCGCGCCAGCGGCCGCAAGCTCGCCTGCGACGAGCGGGCCGCGTTCGTGGCGGCGCAGCAGAAGGCCATCCGCTGGACCTTCCTCGGCTCCGGCATGACGCATCCGAACTTCCTGGCGACGGTAGAGACCCTGTCGCCGGCCGCGCGCCAGCGCATCGAGTGCATAGCGCCCACCTTCTGCTGAAGCACCCTGGTGATTGTCGGAGTTGGAACAAGATGTCGGACGGCAAGGCCAGGCCTGTAGTGCCGGAGAGCGAACCCCTCAACGGCATCGACCTTCAGGCGCTGGGCGGCGTGGTGGAGGAGATCGGCCAGGACCCGGGCAAGGCCAAGGTCGGCTTTCGCGTGAAATCGGCCTGGCAGGGCCGCACGCGCAGCCGCACCGAAGTCACCTCCTACACGATCGGCGGCGAGCGCGTGGCGCGCCGGTTCTCGATCGACGTCGACGAGCCGTTCGAGCTGCTGGGCGAAAACACGGCACCGAATCCGCAGGAAATGCTGATGAGCGCACTCAATGCCTGCGTGATGGTGGGCTATGTCGTCGGCGCCTCGGCGCGCGGCATCCGGCTCGCCAGCGTCGAGATCGAGACCGAGGGCGAACTCGACCTGCGCGGCTTTCTGGGCCTCGATCCGAACGTGGCGCCGGGCTACGACCGGCTCCGCTACACGGTGCGCATAAGGGGCAACGGTACGGCGGCGCAGTTCCGCGAAATCCACGAGACGGTGATGCGGACCTCGCCCAACTATTTCAACCTGTCGCAGCCGATGCCGGTCGAAGCCCGGCTGGAGCTGCTCGATTGACCTTCGTCATTTGAGACGCTTTCGAGACTTCCCAGCCGGGCCGGAATCGCCTATGCCAGCGGCCCCAAACGGGCCCGACAGGGCAAAAGGGAGAGGAAAATGGCCCAGACGCTGTACGAGCGGCTCGGCGGCATGGACGCGATCCGGCCTCTGGTGGCGGCGTTCTACGGCAGGGTCACCGCCTCGCCGGCGCTGAGCCGCTATTTCACGCGCACCGACATGATGTCGCTGGCCGAGCATCAGGCGATCTTCGTCGCCGGGGCGACCGGCGGCCCGTTCGGCTTCGACGACACGACACTCTGGCATGCCCACGCTGCCCTGCGCATCACCCGCGAGGAATTCGAAGAGGTGGTGGAGCACCTGCGCCTGACCCTGGTGGAATTCAGCGTCGGTGCCGCCGAGATCGAGCAGATCCTCGGCGCCGTGCGCAGCAAGGCGGCGCTGATCGTGATCGATGCAGGGGCGCCGCCGCCGCGCTAACATCCGGTTCCCCCCGCGGCAGCACAACAGGAGGAACCAGGAATGGGCGCTGTGATCGAATTCGGCCGTCCCGACGGCGGCAAGACCAAGGGGTTCTACGCCGAGGCCGGCAAGGGCAAGCCCGGCATCATCGTCATCCAGGAATGGTGGGGCCTGAACGACCAGATCTGCGGCGTCGCCGACCGCTTCGCCCGCGCCGGCTTCAACGCGCTGGCGCCGGATCTCTACCAGGGCCGGGTCACCCAGAAGCCGGACGAGGCCAACCACCTGATGACTGGCCTCGATTTCCCCGGCGCGACGCACCAGGACATCCGCGGCGCCGCGCTGTACCTGAAAGGCACGTCGTCGAAAGTGGCGGTGATGGGCTATTGCATGGGCGGCGCGCTGACCATCGCGACCGCGGTGCATGTGCCGGAGGCGAGCTCGGCCGTGTGCTTCTACGGCATCCCGCCCAAGGAGTTCGCCGACCCCGCCAACATCAAGATCCCGTTCCAGGGCCATTTCGCCAATCGCGACGACTGGTGCACGCCGGCGGCGGCGAACGATCTCGAGGCGGCGCTGAAGAAGGCCGGCAAAGCCAAGTTCGAGATCCATCGCTACGAGGCCAATCACGGCTTCTGCAACGAGCGCAGCGAGCAGAACTACGACGTGAAGTCGGCCAACCTCGCCTGGGACCGCATGGTCGAGTTCCTGAAGGCGACGCTCTGAGCGAGGCGTCCTCACCCTTCGAGACGGTCGCCTTCGGCGCCCTCCTCAGGATGAGGACGGCTGTTGCGGTTCATTCGAGCACCTCATCCTGAGGAGCACGCGAAGCGTGCGTCTCGAAGGGTGAGGTGTTCGTCTCTCACGGAATACATCGAATGCCCTACGACTCCGTCTTCCGCCCCGACCTGTTCCGCGACCGGGTGATCGTCGTCACCGGCGGCGGCAGCGGCATCGGCCGCTGCATCGCGCACGAGCTGGCGAGCCTCGGCGCCCGCGTGGCCTTGGTCGGGCGCACGCGGGAGAAGCTCGAAGCCGTCATGGCCGAGCTTGGCGGCGACGCCGCGCGCGTCTTCATCCATGCCTGCGACCTGCGCCAGGAAGCGCCGGTCGTCGCGATGGTGGAGGCGGTGCTCGCCTGGGCCGGGCGGATCGACGGGCTGGTCAACAATGCCGGCGGCCAGTTCCCGGCCCAGCTCCGCGATATCAGCCTGAACGGCTGGAACGCCGTGGTGGCGAACAACCTGACCGCCACCTTCCTGGTCTCGCGCGAGATCTATCGCCGCTGCATGGAGACGCATGGCGGCAACATCGTCTCGATCGGCGCCGATTGGGAGCTCGGCATGCCCGGCATGGGCCATAGCGGCGCCGCCCGCGCCGGACAGGAGACCTTCACCCGCACCGCCGCGGTGGAATGGGCGCATGCCGGCGTGCGCGTCAACCACGTGGTGCCGGGCTTCATCGCCTCCTCCGGCCTCGACCGCTATCCGGCGAGCGCGCACGACGTGCTGCGCAACGTGACGCGCCGGGTGCCGCTGAAGCGTCACGGCACCGAATCCGAGATCGCCGCCGCGGTGGTGTTCCTGCTCTCGGACGCCGCCGCCTATGTCACCGGCGCGACCATCCGGGTCGATGGCGGGCTGCACAACAATGCCCGCTCCTCGTTTTACGAAGTGCCCGACCACGACCGGTCGCGGCCGTTCAATGGCTTCCCTCTCTACCGTCGGCCCGCCGTATTGCAGGCCGACGACTAGTTTTTGTGCACAGCGCGCCGTGCACGGCCCGGCGCGCAAATATCACATCGATTGTGCTCGCGAGCGCTGCGAAGCACGGCGACGATCGATGTCCAACTCGCCTAAGCTCGCGCCGGCGAGTCGAAGCCTGCGCTTCGGCGGGTGAGGGATTGATCGCGGCGATGACGCCCATCCGGAAGTTCCGACAAGGCGAGTCCGAAAGCGCGCGCGCGCCGGGCGACAGCGAGCGCGTCTATCACTCGTTCTTCCAGCATGCCGTAGAAGGCATCTTCCAGACCACCCCGGACGGGCGCTTCCTGCTGGCCAACCCTGCGCTCGCCCGCATCTACGGCTATGACACGCCGGAACGGCTGGTGGCGGAGCTGACCGACATCCAGACCATGCTCTATGTCGATCCCGACCAGCGCGACCGGTTCGCCGAATTGATGCAGGCGCAGGACGCGGTGCGCGGTTTCGAATCGCAGATCCGCCGGCGCGACGGGGCGGTGATCTGGATTTCCGAGAACGCGCGGCCGGTGCACGACGAGCAGGGCCGGCTGCTGCACTATGAAGGCACCGTCGAGGACATCACCCGCCGCAAGGTCGCCGAGATCGAGCTGCGCCGGGCGCGCGACGACGCCGAGGCGGCAAACCGTGCCAAGAGCGCCTTTCTCGCCAATATGAGCCACGAGCTGCGCACGCCGCTCAACGCCATCATCGGCTTTTCCGAGGTGCTGAAGGCCCAGATGCTCGGCCCGCTCGGCGTGCCGCAATATCACGCCTATGCGGCCGACATCCATGCCAGCGGCCAGCATCTGCTCGCCATCATCAACGACATCCTGGACCTGGCGAAGATCGAGAGCGGCAACACCCCGCCGCAGGCGGAGGCGGTGGAGCTGCCCGACGTCGTCGACGCCGCCTGCCGCCTGCTCGCGCCGAAAGCCAAGGCCGCGGGCATCGCGCTCGAGCGCGAACTGGCCGCGGCGCTGCCGCGCCTGCTCGCCGATCAGCGGATGACGCGGCAGATCCTGATCAACCTGCTGTCCAATGCCGTGAAGTTCACCCCCGCGGGCGGGCGCATCACCGTCCGCGTCGCGCTCGACGCGGCGGAACAGCTGACACTGTCGGTTGCCGATACCGGCATCGGCATGGCGCCGGAACACATCCCGCTGGCGCTGGAGCCGTTCAAGCAGGTCGATTCCTCGCTTGCCCGACGCTACGAGGGCACCGGGCTCGGCCTGCCGCTGGTCAAGTCGATGACCGCCATCCACGGCGCCGAGCTCGCCATCGAAAGCGCGGTCGGCCGGGGCACCACCGTTACCGTGACCTATCCGGCGAGCCGGACCGCGCCCGCCTGAGCCCCGGCCTCATGCCGGCCTCGGCTCGGCCCGCGCCGCGCCGATCAGCCAGCGCCGGAAGGCGACGAAATCCGGCTGGTCGCGGCGGTAGGCGCGATAGACCAGATACCATTGCCGGCCCTTCGGCACCCTCAGCGCGAACGGCGCAACCAGCCTTCGGGCGCGGATGTCGTCGTCGATATAGGGCCGGATGCCCATGGCGATGCCGACGCCGTCGGCCGCCGCCTGCAGGGCTTGGCCGTAATAGTCGAAGGCCGGCCCGCGCGCCTGGATGCGCGCCGCCCCCGCCGCCCGAAGCCAGAGCGGCCAATCGTCCGGCGCATGCGCGACGCGCAGCAGGCTCGGCCCCTTCAGGTCGCCCGGCTGACGCAGCCGCACCGCCATCCGCGGAGCGCAGACCGGCTGCAGGTCGGCGGCGAAGAGCTGCTCGGCGACCAGCCCCGGCCAGTTGCCGTCGCCGAGCGTGACGCCGCAGGTCCAGTCTTCGGCGAACGGCGCCGCGGCACCGCCGGTGGTGAAGCGGACTTCGATCTCCGGCTCGCGGCGCTGGAAATCGGCGAGGCGCGGGATCAGCCAGCGCACCGCGAAGGTCGGGCCGACGCCGACCGTCAGCATCCGCCTCTCCGCCTGCGCCGTGACCTGGGCGGTGAGGCTTGCCAGGGCGTCGAACAGCGGGGTCAGACCGGCCTGATAGGCGCGGCCGGCCGCGGTGACCACGAGCCCGTTCGCCCGGCGCTCGAACAAGGCGGTGCCGAGGCGGGCCTCGAGCAGCCGCACCAGGCGGCTGACCGCGGCCGGCGACACGTTGAGCTCGGCGCCCGCCGCGGCAAATCCGCCACAGCGCGCCGCCGCCTCGAAGGCCTTGATGCCGTTGAGGAATGGCAATTGCCGCACGCCGACCCTCAAGAAAACTGAGGCTAGGCCCATGATAAGTCGGCTTGCAGCGCCGCTGCAAGCAGAGCAGACACCCTCATATTGAAAGGGGTGGACCATGCCAGGCCATGTGGTGACGCCGATCGGCGAGGTGCGCTCGCCGCGCGCCGATCTGAGTGACGATTTCTGGGGCCGGGTGGAGGCCGAGATTGCGCTGGACCCGGCCCAATTCGGCCCCGACGCGCTGTATGGCCTTGCCGACTTCTCCCATGTCGAGGTGCTGTTCCTGATGCACCGCGTCGACCCGGCCAAGGTCGAGACCGGCGCGCGGCATCCGCGCGAGCGCCAGGACTGGCCGCTGGTCGGTATCTTCGCCCAGCGGGGCAAGGGCCGGCCGAACCGCATCGGGCTCAGCCGCGCCGAGATCGTGCGAGTCGAAGGGCGAAGCCTCTACGTGCGCGGGCTCGACGCGATCGACGGCACGCCGGTGCTGGACATCAAGCCGTGGATGGCGGAGTTCGCCCCGCGCGGGGCCACGCGCCAGCCCGGCTGGGTGGCCGAGCTGATGGCCGACTACTACAAGGACCAGGCGTGACGCCCCTCCTCATCACCGCGCTCGGCCTCGCCATGGTGGCGACGTCGTTCCTGTCCGGCCTGTTCGGCATGGCCGGCGGCATGATCCTGATCGGCATCCTGCTCGCCGTGATGCCGGTGCCGGCGGCGATGGTGCTGCATGCGGTGACGCAGATGGCCTCGAACGGCTGGCGCGGCCTGCTGTGGCGCCGGCATGCGCGGTGGAGCGCGGTCGGCGCCTATGTCGCGGGCTGCGCGCTGGCGCTGGGACTCTGGTCGCTTGTCCTCTACGTGCCGAGCAAGCCGCTCGCCTTCATCCTGCTCGGCCTGACGCCGTTCCTGGCGCGCATCGTGCCGGTGCGCCTGCGCCCCGACCCGGAAAGCCCGCTGCAGGGCACGATCTACGGCACGGTCTGCATGTCGTCGATGCTGCTGACCGGCGTGTCCGGCCCCCTGCTCGACACCTACTTCCTCGGCGGCCGGCTCGACCGGCGCGAGATCGTCGCCACCAAGGCGGTGTGCCAGGTCGCCGGACACGCCATGAAGCTCGCCTATTTCGGCAGCATCGTCGACCAGGCGGCGATGCTCGACCCCTGGCTCGGCGTGATCGCCATCGTCGCCTCGGTGGCCGGCACGACGCTGGCCCGGCGCTATCTCGAGGCGATGACCGACCAGCAATACCGGCTCTGGGCCGGGCGCGTGATCACGGCGATTGCGCTGTTCTATGTCGGACAGGGCGGCTGGCTGCTGGCGACCGCCCCGGCCTGAACGGAGGGTGAAGGAGAGAGCAATGCAGGACCGACCCGATCCCCTGGTGCTCGACCTGGTCGAATGGGTCGCGCGCGGCCCCCGTCCCTATGCCGAGGTGATGGAGCTCTGGCGCACTTCCTGTCCGCGTCTGACCGTGTGGGAGGACGCGCTGGAGCGTGGCCTGGTGGCTCGCGGCGCCGGCGGCGCCGTGGTCGCGGTGACCGCAAGAGGGCAGCGCTATCTCCGCGCCCATCGCGGAGATCACTAGGCAGGCGGCGTGCTGGTCGAGCGCCAGGGCCCCGGCACATTGCCGACCATGAAATGGTTCGGCTCGCCCGCCGCATCGGCGAAGGGCAGCAGCAGGCGGTGCCAGACCTTCACCGCGACCGAGGGCGGCGGCGTGTTCTCGGTGTAGAGCGGCGCACGGCGCTGCCGCACCGCCCGGTAACAGGCAATGTAAAAATGCGTGATGTAGTCATGACCGGCCATCACCAGCTCTGACGTGCGCATGCCCGTGTAGTCGCGCACCACATGCGGCGCGATTTCCGAGCCGTAGAGCCGATAGACGTAGTCCCAGCCATCATCCACCGCATCCAGCAGCATGATGAAGCCGAGCGCGGGCTTGAGCGCGACCGGATCGATCGCCTTGCGCGGCGGCAATGCCGCCTCGCCGCGCAGCGCATTCCAGTGTTCGAGCAGGAATTTGAGCTGCGGCTTCGGCAGGTCGTCGACATCCGGCGCCCAGCGCAGCAGCGGCGGATTGTTGCCGTTGGCCCGGAACACGGCATCGATCGGCCCTCCTTCGCCTGTCAAGATGGCGTTGGTGAAGCGGTCGATCTCGGCACGGTCGAGCATGATGGCGGCGGCGAAGAAAGTGATATGCAAAATCGGCGGCGGCGGCGCGGCGGCACAGAAGTGCCGTTGCCGCCGCCGCCGGCGCTCTGTATCAGAAGATGCGTCGTCAGTGTGTTAATTCAGGCGTACGCAATGCAGCAATCCGGGCGGCAATCCGGTGTTCCGGCCAGGCTTCGGGTCGGCCTTCTGTTCGGCGGGCGCTCGGCGGAGCACGACGTGTCGCGCGCCTCGGCCGCCAACGTGCTGCGCGCCCTCGATCCCGAACGCTACGACGTGGTGCCGATCGGCCTCGACCGCGACGGCCGCTGGCGGCTCTGCGATGCCGGCAACGGCGCCGGCCGCGGCGAAAGCGCGCTCGCCATTGCCGAGGACGCGCCGGCGGTGGCGCCGGTGCCGGCCGGCGGCGGGCAGCTGCTCCGCTGCGATGGCGGCGCCGC
>QOZS01000015.1 GCA_003576705.1 Desertibaculum subflavum | reverse complement strand
CCCTGAACGGCTGGTCGGCGCCCTGGCGCATGAACGACGGCTGGAAGGAATTCCACCTCGTCGCCGAGCCGGTGGAGCGCGAAGTGGCGCCGGGCATGACGGCGCATCTCTGGGGCTATAACGGCCAGTCGCCTGGGCCCACCATCGAGGCGGTGGAGGGCGACAAGGTCCGCATTTTCGTCACCAACCGGCTGCCGGAGCACACCACCGTGCACTGGCACGGCATGCTGCTGCCCTGCGGCATGGACGGCGTCGGCGGCCTGACCCAGCCGCAGATCCCGCCCGGCAAGACCTTCGTCTACGAGTTCCCGCTCAAGAAGTCCGGCACCTTCATGTACCACCCGCATGCCGACGAGATGGTGCAGATGGCGATGGGCATGATGGGCAGCTTCATCGTGCATCCGCGCGATCCGGGCCAGCACCGCGTCGACCGCGACTTCATCTTCCTGATCAACGCCTACGACATCGAGCCGGGCGCCATGACGCCGAAGGTCGCCACCATGACCGAGTTCAATCTCTGGTCCTGGAACAGCCGGGTCTTTCCGGGCATCGACCACCTGGCGGTGCGCAAGGGCGACCGAGTGCGCATCCGCATCGGCAACCTCACCATGACCAACCACCCGATCCATCTGCATGGCTACGACTTCGTGGTGACGGGCACCGATGGCGGCTGGGTGCCGCCTTCGGCGCGCTGGCCGGAAGTGACGACGGATATCGGCGTCGGCGCCATGCGGGCGATCGAGTTCACCGCCGACGAGCCGGGCGACTGGGCCTTCCACTGCCACAAGTCGCACCACACGATGAATGCCATGGGCCACAACGTGCCGACCATGATCGGCGTCGACCACAAGGGCGTCACCGAGCGCATCACCAGGCTGGTGCCCGACTACATGCTGATGGGCGAGCGCGGCATGGCCGATATGGGCGAGATGGAGATGCCGCTGCCCGACAACACGCTGCCGATGATGACCGGTGCGGGCCCGTTCGGCGCCATCGAGATGGGCGGCATGTTCAGCGTGGTGAAGGTGCGAGAAGGGCTGGCGCGCGGCGATTACCGCGATCCGGGCTGGTACCAGCACCCGCCCGGCACCGTCGCCTACGAAGCCAAGAACGTCTGACCCAATCGACAATTCAAACAACCCCAGGAGACACTCATGCACTTGCCAATGCTTTGCGTAGTCCACTCGATGCGTACGGCCGTCATTGCTGTGCCCGTCATCGGCGGTCTGGCGATCCCGGGCATGGTGCTCGCCGGTCCCGGCCACAAGCCCGGCGAGAGCCACAGTCACGCCGAAGAGTTGGCCTATGGCGTGCCCGGCGACCCCAAGAAGCCGGCGCGAGTCGTTCAGATCGTCATGCGCGAATCGGAAGACGGCAAGATGCAGTTCGTCCCGGACAAGATCGAGGTCCGCAAAGGCGAGCAGATCCGATTTATGCTGCGCAACAACGGTGGGGTCGACCACGAGATCGTGCTGGCCACGCTCGAGGAGAACCTGAAGCATGCCGAGGAGATGAGGAAGAACCCCGACATGGAGCACGACGACCCGAATGCCAAACGTCTGGCGCCGAGAAAGACCGGCGAGATCGTCTGGCGGTTCACCAAGGCGGGCGAATTCGACTTTTCCTGCCTTATCCCCGGTCATCGCGAAGCCGGCATGTTCGGCAAAGTGATGGTGAAATAGCCACAGCCCCTTCTGCATGGAGGTCAGCATGCGCACATTCTTCTCAGCTCTCGCCGTCGCGGTTGCGTTCGGCGCGGCGTCCGCCGCCATTGCCCAAACCGTGCCGACCGATGGCGAAGTCAGGAAAATCGATGAGTCGGCGGGAAAGATCACGCTCAAACATGCGCCGATCAAGAATCTCGACATGGGCGCCATGACCATGGTGTTCCGTGTCGCCGATCCCGCCATGCTCAAGGCGGTCAAGGTCGGCGACAGCGTCAGTTTCGAAGCCGATCGGGTAAATGGGGCGATCACGGTAACAAAGATCGAGAAGAGGGAGTAAGGCCATGACCCGAACCACACTAGTCAGGTTCGCCGCGGCCGCTCTGTTGGTGGCCGGAGTCGCCGCCGTCACGCTCTACCAGTTCGGCGGAAGGGCGGTTGCGGGCGAGGTGACGGTCTGGAAGTCGCCTGCCTGCGGCTGCTGCGTCAAAAATGGATGGAGTACCTGCGCGCCAGCGGCCTCCGCGTGGTGGGGCACGACAGCGACAAGTTGATGCCGATCAAGCAGCGCCACGGCGTGCCGGACATTCTGCAGTCCTGCCATACAGCCGAGGTCGCCGGCTACACTATCGAGGGACATGTGCCGGCGGCCGAGGTGAAGCGCCTGCTGACCGAGAAGCCGAAGGCGCGCGGCCTTGCCGTCGCCGGCATGCCGGCCGGCTCCCCCGGCATGGAGCAGGGCGGCGCACGCGCGTCCTATGACGTCATCCTGTTCGACGACCGTGAGAAGCAGAGCATCTATCGGCGGTACTGAAGCAGCGTAGCGCGGCGAGCACCCCGCTCGCGGTGCGGCCGAGTGTCTTATCGTGCCGCGTCACCAAGCTGAGCGTAAATCGCCACCGTTGAGGGTCAGTCGCGTCATGACGATCTCGTTAGCGCGCCGTAGCTTTCTCGTCGGCTCTGCGGCGGCGTTCCTCCCCCAGAGGTCGCCGCTCGCAGCGCCATCCTTTCCCCTCACCCTCACAACGAGAACGATCGAGGTCAAGCGGCGGCCCGTTCGTGCGCTGAGCTTGGTCGATCGTTCGGGGCACCCCGGCATCCAGATCCCCACGCCCTTCGAGTTCCGGGCGGAGATCCACAACACCTTGCCCGAGCCGGTCGCATTGAGTTGGACCGGTCAGGACGTCGGGCCGGCACCGGCTGAAGCAGCCGAACCTATCAAGTCCAATGCGCATGGGTCGGTCGAGTTTCGCGCGCGGCCCGGCACGCATCTCGTGCATGCCGGCGACGTTCGGCAGGCTCAGGAGCTGTTGTCGGCGCCGGTAGTCTTCCTGGAACCCGGGCGCGAGGACCGGCAGGATATCGTACTTCTGCTGCAGGACTTCTCGTTCCGCCCCGCCGACGAGCACCTGCATGAGCTGATGGAACGCAGCGCGCCCGGCCACAGGCATGGAGGGGGCCTGGCCGACGAGTTCGATATTGGCGATTGGCCACCCCGCGCCCGCGGCGGGCGGCATCCTGGCGAGGGATCGATCCTCGACCCTCATCTGCACGACATCGATCACGATGCGTATCTGGCCAACCATCGGACCCTCGATGATCCGGAAGTGGTGCGCGTCGAGCGCGGCGGTCGACTTCGCCTGCGCGTGATCAATGGCGCCACTAGCACGGCATTCTGGATCGACTTTGGCGGTCGTCGCGGCGCGGTTATCGCGACCGACGGCCGTGCCGTTGTGCCCGTCACGGATCACCGCTTTCCCATCGCCCCGGGGCAGCGCCTCGACATCGCGCTTGATCTTCCCCGCGACGGCGCGATGGTTCCCGTCTTTGCGCAGCGCGAAGGTGATCGGGTCCGCGCCGGCCTGGTGCTTGCCCCTTCGGGCGCACCCATCCCTCGCTTGACGGACATGGCGGAGTTTCAAGCACTCCCGGTGGACTTGTCACTCGATGTGCGCCTGCGCGGCATTGGTCCGCACGGTGCACCGCCAAGCAGATCCAGGGTCTTTGCGCTGACGGGCGATGATCACGTCTACGACTGGGGAATCGACAACGCGCATCCAGGCGAGGGCGACCCCGTGCCACTGCCGGTCGGCACGATGGTAGAGGCGGTGCTGATCAATGATGGCATCCGTATGCATCCGATGAGCTTCGAAGGGCTCGACGCACATGTCGTTGCTCTCGGGTCTCGGCGCATCAACGGGGCCGTCCGCGACACGGTCATCGTGCCCGGCCGTGGCGGTCGCGTAGCCGTTCTTATCGAGGCGCGTGCGCCAGGCGACCGTCTGCTCGCTTGCCACAACCTGTATCACCGGGCGGTGGGCATGGTGCGCCATTTGCGCTTCGCCACCCACGGCTAGGTGAACTCGCGAAGGCTGGGAGGAAGACCATGATGGCAAGAATGTCGATGATACGGGCGGCTGCCGTGGTGGTTCTGGTGGGATGGATTGCTTCCTGCGCCACGCCGGAGGAGCGGCTTGCCGCCGATCGCGAGCGGTGCGCGAAATTCGGATTCAGCGAGGGAACGGATGCGTTTTCGTCCTGCCTCCTGCACCTGTCGCTCGACCGGTCACCCCGCTATCGCCACCAAGCGCACTTTTGACGGCCGCTCGTCAGCTTGCCAGCAGTTGGAATGGTTCGCCGCCCAATCGACCTTGATGCTCGCATTCGCTATGAATCGGTGGGCCGGAAGCACAACGTTCTTGGGAGCGGGACCACGACGGACACGACCTGATGTGTTGTAGTGCGAGCCGTGGTACGGACAGAACCACCCGCCGAAGTCTCCGTGCGGATCACCAAGGCGCTGCCCGAGAGGTACACAGCGCAAATGAGTGCGGATGCCGATCAGCACTAGCCATTCGGCGCCCTGCACGCGCTTCGCATCGTGCTCGGAATCCTTCGAGTCGGCCTTGTCATCAGAGCGAGCACGGTCGATCCCGGCCGACGTGCGGTGATCGACGAAATCTGGGCGGCCCCCCACATAACGGTGATACGCTGCCCAGGATCGACCGGGCCCAAATCGAGCTCGACTGCGGAAGGGTCGAGCACGTCGGCGCTGAGATTGAGCGCGTCGACGAAGGGTCGGATGCTTGCAGCGGCCCCGATGCCGTGTCAGCTGAGGCCACGGCGGTACCTCATTGGATGGCAAGCGCGCTGCCGCGGGACTCTGACGCCTCCGCAAAGCCGTGCGAACGTCGGCGAGCGGCGCTTGCAGGTAGGAACATCGGAGGGGCGGATCTCCTCGCCGCACTACGACGAGAATGGCGGCTGAGGTCCCCGCATTTTCAGCATCCGGTCAACTAATGACGCGATGGCGACGAGCGCCAGAAGCATCACCAGGAAGGCCGCACCTGACCACAAGGTGGCGCCGATCCAACCAATGATTTCGCAACTCGATGCGCGTTCAAACATCCGGACCTCCTCATATACGTGGATCGCGGATGCTCTTGTCCTCGGTCGCTCGCACGCACGATGGAACGTGAAAAGGCTCGACTTAACGATGCAAGTTCGGGTGTGCCCGGGCGCGCGAACGATGCTTGCAGGACGCGAGCTTGCGTCTCAGCTCACGTCGGATGGTCGCGGCGGATGAGGGTCCGGGCGTCTGTCGCGCCCGAGCGAGTGAATCATGAGAGTGTCGGTTACCAGGGCAGCCGTGAACCACTCGATCTCCGCGACGGTCGGCAACACCATCGCGGTGCCGTCGCAGAAACCATAGCAGCTCGAACTCACTCCAGCGACGTCTGTCGGGCAGGCATCGCACGGTTCCGTCGCAATCCGCGCAACACTGCGGATGCTCGATGTAGCCTCGATGGCGTTCGCATTGGCAGCGGGTGAGACATGTATCGCAACGCCGATGATCAGGCTGACAACGGCGCAGAGGCTCAACCAGCGACTGACAACGCGAGGGCTCATTGGAAGTGAGGCTATGGGCGTCGAAGTCGGCGAGCAATGCACATGGAGACCATCCTGTCGCGATCCGGTCGATGACGAGGCTCCCCCGACTCCGTTGATCGTCCGATCATTCGATCTCGTGCAAATCCCCACTTGAAAAAGGAATTGCCAGTCCCACGTCATTGGCTGACAGCCCATCGATCAGGCGCTGCCGCGGGGGGGCTGCCGACCGCGAGATGGCCGATCTCGTATCACCGTCTCGGGCCTTGATCGCGCTGGGAAGGACCATTTTCGAGGTCATCGACAGGACTGCGTCTAGCCCCGTCGCGAGCGGAGAGCCGCCGAACTAGGCGGCGCCCTACCCGCCAGCAATCCGCGGTGCGCGTGAGCGATAGAGGAGGGGCACCAATGAGACATGCCCGCTTCGCCCAGTCGGCGGCCGTCGGCATTGCGACACTGGCAATTGCAATGACGCAGGCCCGGGCCCACTCGCCCGGCGGCCCGATGGCCTCCGAGGAGATCACCGGCGCGCTGAAGGGGATGGTCTGCACCAGCCATGCCGGCGCTCGATTCGCCTTCACCGGGGACGGGCACTACGCCTACGACGGGCTTTGGAAGAACGGCGGGCACTACTCGATCTCGCGCGGCGCGGTCACTGTCTCGTTCAATAGCGGTCTGGAAAGGTCCTACTCCATCTCGCGTCGAGGCGATGTTCTGTACATGGAGAACACCGCAGTTGTCTGCGGGCCGACCGCCACGGCTTCGCGATGACGATTCTCGTCAAGCGTCGCCCTGGCTGGCGCCCGAAAAGGGCTCGATTGCGGAAATGCGAGGCGGAGGCGAGGATCGGGCATCGATTTCGACGCGACTGAACCCTCGGCTGACGTGAAGTGCAGTCAGAGTACGGCGAACTGCATCAGCAGATCCGTGGAAGTTGCTCTCCGCTGAGCATATCCACGGCACGGGCCACGCCAAGCGGCCCACTGCAAGATACTCTACCTGCGTTGTCCGCTTTGACCTGGCCGATGACCGCTGCCTCCTGGGTCACAGGGTGACGGCGCAGCAATGACAGAGCAAGGCCGGCATCGTCGGCCGGGACGAAGGCCGCGAAGCGGCCCTCGTTGGCAACATGCAGCGGGTCGAGGCCGAGAAGTTCACACGCGGCGGCGATATCCGCGCGCACCGGAATCTTTTTCTCATCGAGTTCGATCGCCAAACCAGAGGATTCAGCGATTTCCACCATGGCGCTGGCGAGCCCGCCGCGCGTCAGGTCGCGGAGGCAGTGGACCGGGATGCCACCCTCGACCAGTGCCAGCGCCGGCTCGACCAGCGGTGCGCAATCGCTCTCGATCGGGGTCTCGAAACCGAGACCTTCCCGTGCTGCCATCACGGCGATGCCATGGCGTCCGATATCGCCGCTCAGGATGATGGCGTCGCCCGGATGGACGCTCTGCGGTCCAATCGGCGCGCGCGCCACGACACGGCCGATGCCGGCTGTATTGATGAAGACGCCGTCACCTTTCCCTCGATCAACCACCTTGGTATCGCCGGTGACGAGCCGCAGTCGGCAGGCATCCGCTGCCGAGCGCATCGAGGCGAGGATTCGGCGCAAGGTGGCGAGTGGCAACCCTTCTTCAAGAATCAAGCCGACGCTGAGGCAGATCGGCCGCGCCCCGCACATAGCAAGGTCGTTCACTGTGCCATTGACGGCCAGCGACCCGATATCTCCGCCCGGAAAGAAGAGCGGCTGCACAACATAGGAATCGGTTGTGAACGCGGTGGGACCGTCAAGCGCGAGCAGAGCGCCGTCGTGGCGGCGGTCCAGCTCCGCATCGCCGAAAGCGGGCCGGATCACCTCGTCCAGCAAGCGCGTCATCATGCGCCCGCCGCCGCCATGGGCGAGCTGAATCGTATCGCCGCTTTCGCTCGGAAGCGGACAGGCGGGTGCGAATTGGCGGTCCTCCTTCATGTCCCTGCCTCCGTCGGCAGCACGCCGCGATAGCGGTAATAGGCGGCGCAGGCACCTTCGGAGGAGACCATGGTGACGCCTAGTGGCCGCTCCGGCGTGCAGCGTGTGCCGAAGGCGGGGCATTGCGGCGGCTTGCATTCGCCCCGCAGGATCCGCCCGCTGATGCATTCACAAGCTGCCTCTTCGCCGGCCTGTACCGGGCCGAAGCGCTGCTCAGCATCCAGGTCGGCATAGGATTCTGCCAACCCGAGACCGCTCTCGGCAATTTCGCCCACCCCGCGCCAGCGTCGTGGAATTACGCGGAACACCTCGCGCATCGCCGCCAGGGCGGCAACGTTGCCGGTTGGCCGCACAGAGCGGCTGTATTGGTTCTCCACTTCCGTACGGCCCTGCTCCAGCTGCAGGACGCAGCGATAGACGCCTTCCAGAATGTCGAGCGGCTCGAAGCCGGTGACAACGATCGGTACATGCCAGCGCGCGGCGATCGGACGGTACTCTTCAACGCCCGTCACGGTGCAGACATGGCCGGCGGCCAAGAAGCCCTGAATGCGGTTGTCCGGCGCGGCGAGAATTGCCTGCATCGCCGGCGGCACCAGCACCTGAGAAACCAACAGGGAGAGATTGCTGATGCCCTCCCGCCGCGCCTGCAGCGCCGCCATCGCGTTGGGCGGCGCCGTGGTCTCGAAGCCGACGGCGAAGAACACCACCTCGCGATCCGGCTCGCGCCGGGCGATTGCTAGCGCATCGAGCGGTGAATAGACAACGCGTACATCGCCGCCGCGCGATTTCGCCGCTAAAAGGTCGCCCTGGCTGCCGGGCACCCGCAGCATGTCGCCGAACGAGCAGAGGATGGTGTCGGGCCGGCCGGCAATCTCGATCGCCTTGTCGACGTATTCGATTGGCGTGACGCAAACTGGACAGCCGGGCCCGTGCACCAGGGTGATCTCCTTCGGCAGCAGGGCGTCGATGCCGAAGCGGACGATGCTGTGAGTCTGCCCGCCGCAGACTTCCATCAAGGTCCAGGGCCGCGTCACCCCGCACCGGATCGCCGCGGCCAAGCGGCGCGCCGCAGAGCCGTCGCGATACTCGTCGCGGAACCTCATGTCGCGTCGACCTCTTCGTCCGGCAGCTCTCCGAGATCGCGCAGCAGCGCGAAGACGCGGGTCGCCTCGGCTTCGTCGATCCGCGTGATGGCAAAACCGACATGCACCAGCACGTAATCGCCGATCACGGCCTCAGGCACGTATGCGAGATTGACCTCCTTCACAATGCCGCCGAAATCGACGCGCCCCGAGCGCGTCAGCGGGTCGTCGCCGACGACGCTCAGGATCCGTGCGGGCACCGCGAGGCACATCGGCTCAGCTCCGCCCTTCCTGCCATGCCGCCCATACCGCCTGGCCGAGCGCGATGCCGCCGTCATTCGGCGGCACCCGGCGGTGCCACAACGGCTCACGGCCGGCGGCACGCAAAGCGGCAACCGCCGCCTCGGTCAGCCGCACGTTCTGGAAGCAGCCGCCGGTCAAGGCCACGTGATCGGCGTCGAGACGCATCGCCACTGCAGCGATTGCCGCGGCAAGGCCGCGATGCAGCGCGGCCGAGATCGCCCCGGCCGGAACGCCCGTGTGCAGATCGCTGATCGCCATGCGCAGCGCCGGCTCCCAATCGACGATCAGGGGCCTTCCGGCGGCCTCCCGGACCGGCAGCGCGTAGATCCGCGCGCCGCGATCCGTCTCGGCCACCCACTCGAAGGCCGCCGCCGCCTGGCCCTCATAGCTGGCGCGCTGGCAGAGCCCGCAGAGCGAGGCGAAGGCGTCGAACAGGCGGCCGACGCTGCTGCACACGGGCGCGTTGACGCCTTGTATCAGCATCCGCCGCAGCACCCGCCGCCCCGCCTCGGAAAATGCCGCGACCGGCGCCAGCTCGGTCATGTCGAAAGCCGCTTCCCCGAAGGCGGCGAAGAGCAGCCCCAGCGCGGCGCGGCGCGGTTCCCGCACGGCCGCCTCGCCGCCAGGCAGGCTGAATTGGCGCAGATGCGCGGCACGGTGCCACCGTCCTCGATCGACCCGCAGGAATTCGCCGCCCCAGATCGTGCGGTCGAGGCCATAGCCGCTGCCGTCGAAAGCGATGCCGAGGGCCGGCGGCCGCACGCCATTCTCGGCCAGGCAGGCGGCCACATGCGCCACGTGATGCTGAACGGCCACCACCGGCAGATCGGTATCCGTCGCTTCACTGGTCGACGCATAGTCGGGATGCAGGTCGCTGGCGGCGAGACGCGGCACTGCGTCGTGCAGGCGCGCGAGATCGTCGACGCACCGCGCATGCGCCTCCCTCGCCGCCAGGGTATCCAGGTCGCCGATATGCTGGCTCAGAATCACATCGTTGCCGCGCGTCAGCGCGACCGTCGCCTTCAAATGTGCGCCAACTGCCATCACGCCCGCGCCGACGTCTGCAACGCGCACCGGCGCCGGCGCGTAGCCGCGGGCCCGGCGCAGTAGCTGCGCCTCGCCGCACACGACCTGCGCTATCGAGTCGTCGATCGGGCGGACGATGCCCCGGTCATGCACCAGCAGCAGGTCGGCGATCCCGCAGAGTCGTGCGAGTGCCTCCTGTTCGTCGGTGACGATCGGCTCGTCCGCCGAGTTCCCGCTGGTCGCCACGACGGGAAAGCCGACCTCGTCCAGCAGCAGATGGTGCGGTGGGGCGTAGGGCAGGAAGGCGCCGAGCCGCGCGCTCCCCGGGGCGACGGCGGGCGCGATACTGTCTTCCCCCGGCGAGGCGTTCCGCCGAAGCAGAACGATCGGCCGCGCAGGCCCGATCAGCAGCGCCTCTTCCGCCGCGCCGACGCGGCAGGCAGCGCGCAGCGCCGGCATATGCGGGAACATCACGGCAAAGGGCTTCTCCGGCCGGCGCTTGGCGGCGCGCAGCCGGGCCACCGCATCCTGGTTCCGTGCGTCGACCACGAGATGAAAGCCGCCGATGCCCTTGACCGCCACGACCCGACCCGTGCGTATTGCAACCGCGGCGGCGCGCAAGGCCATGTCCCCGCTTTCCAGAACCCGGCCCTCGGCATCCCACAGGGCGACCTTCGGGCCGCAAGCGGGGCATGCATTGGGTTCTGCGTGGAAGCGGCGGTCGCGCGGGTCGCCGTATTCTGCTGAGCAAGCCACGCACATGGGGAAGGCTCGCATCGAGGTACGCACCCGGTCATAGGGAAGCGCCTCAAGGATGCTGTAACGCGGACCGCATTCCGTGCAGTTGATAAAGGGATAGCGATAGCGCCGATTCGCCGGGTCCCGCATTTCGGCGAGGCAGTCCGCGCAGGTCGCAAGATCGGGCAGCACCTCGGCGCTCGGCGGGCCCGCGACAAGGCTGTCGCGAATGGCGAAGCCCCGCTCCCGCTGCGGCGGCAATTCTATCTGGTGAAGCGATGCGACGGCCGCATGGGCCGGCGCTTTGCGGATCGCGCTGATCAACGCCGCCAGCCGATCCGGCGGACCTTCGGCCTCGACGGTCAGGCCTTGGGGCGAGTTGCCGACCCAACCGGCGAGGTCGAGCGCCGTTGCATGCCGATAGACGAACGGGCGGAAGCCGACACCCTGCACCGTGCCGCGGACCTCGATGTGCATCCGTTGCCGATCCGGCATGGTTTCAGGCCTCGATCTCGACGCTCTGCAGCAGGATGTCCGCCGCGTAAGGGTCGTCGGTCTCGTCGCTCACGGTGATGTCGAGACGCGCGCCGGCCGCCACCCCACTGGCCGATGCCTCCTTGAAGTGCTCCGCGAAGTGCGACGGCGACATATGGCTATGCGCGCCGAGGCGAACCGCAATGCTGGTGACCTGGCGGGCGCCTTCGGCCGCCGCCAGTGTTTCGATCTGGCGCATCAGGCTGGTCATTAATGATGCTTCATGCATGGCGCTACTACGGCTCCACGAATATCGGTGCGATCTCCGCGCGCAGCCGATCGGCCGCCTCGGTCACTGCGGCGGCAACCGCGGGGCTGAGTGGCGCGCCGGTCTCGAAGGACGCGCCCTCGACCGCGTAGACGACGCATTGCGGCGGGAGCTGGCCGAGAGCGCGGGCGAGCTCGATGGCGGCCGCGAGGCCGAAGCCGTGCGTCGAGAGGCCGAACAATCCCTGCGGCAACGCCGCCAGTGTGACGTCGAAGCGCCGTATCGTGCCGGCTGGCGCGCCGGAGGCCGAGGCATCGATGAGGAAGACCGCGTTTGCATCGGCGAACCGCGCCATCAATGCCGTCGCGTCGCCGCGCTCTTCCGCGACCTCGATATCGGCGGGCAGCGTCCCGCGCAGCTGCTGTGCGACCACCCGGCCGACCGCGTCGTCCCCGCGATCGGGATTGCCCAGGCCGATAATGATGCGTCGCACGGTCGGCATGGCGTCAGCCCCGGTCCATGTCGAGCCGGAGGAAATGCGCGGCGCACGAAATGCAAGGATCATAGTTCCGCACGGTCTGCTCACAGCGATGCTGCAACGCCTCATCCGGCAGGTCGAGAAAATCCCCGATATAGCTGGCGAGGTCCTCTTCGATGCTTCCCTGGTTCTGCGATGTCGGCGGCACGATCCGGGCCTCAGCGATGATGCCGTCCGCGTTCAGGCGATAGCGGTGATAGAGCAGTCCGCGCGGCGCCTCGGTGGCGCCGAAGCCGAAGCCCGCTCGCGGCGTCAACGGAACCGCCGGGCTCTCCGGCTCCTGATAGGCATCGATGATGCGCAGCGCCTCGTCGCAGGCGTAAACCATCTCGACCGCGCGCACGATGATGCTGCGATAAGGATTTCGGCAACTCGGCGCAAGGCCTGCCTCACGCGCCGCCTGCTGTGCCAGCGGCGACAGGCGTTCGAAGTTCAGGTTGTAGCGGGCCAGCGGTCCGACCAGATAGTTACCTGCGCCGCGCAGCCGTGAATGCAGGGCGGTGGAGCGGGCGACATGATGCTCCTCGAAATGGTCGTCATAGTCGCGTGCCGCGATATCGAGGCCCTGACTGGACACGATATGCCCCTCGTTGAACGGGTACTCATCCGGATGGCGCAGGGCGACGAAATTGTAGTCGCGCGTGCGGTCGGGAAATTCGAAACCTGCGACCCATCGCACGGTGTCGAGCGCTGCCTGGCGCGCCCATTTCAGTCGCTCGGCGAGGGGCGCCAGCTCGCGCCGGTGTGGCACGCGGTAGAAGCCGCCGACGCGGACATTGATCGGGTGAATCTCCCGCCCGCCGAGCAGGGCCAGGATTTCGTTGCCGATCTTCTTGAGTTCGAGGCCGCGGCGAACGGCATCGCCGTGCTCGCGCGCCATGTCGATGGCGCCGTCATAGCCGAGGAAGTCCGGCGCATGCAGCATGTAGACATGCAGGCAATGGCTCTCGATCCACTCGCCGCAATAGAGCAGCCGGCGCAGGTCGCGCAATGCGCCGCCCACGCGGATGCCGAGCGCGTCCTCCATCGCGTATACGCAGCTCATCTGATAGGCGACCGGGCAGATGCCGCAGATGCGGGCGGTGATGTCTGGGGCCTCGGCGAATGAGCGTCCGCGCAGGAAAGCTTCGAAGAAACGCGGCGGCTCGAAGATACTGAGCTCAGCCGATTGCACCATGCCGTCGCGCACCACGACTTTGAGGCCGCCTTCGCCCTCGACGCGCGCGAGGTAGTCGACCTTGATGGTTCTACGGGCCATGGCGCTCGCTCTCCCGGCGGAAGGCGGGTGCATTCGCGTTGAACGAGCGCCAGACGCGTCGCAGGGTTGACTGATCCACGCCGAGGGCCTCGAGCTGCTTCGTCAGGGCCGGCGTATTCGGACTTTCCATTGGCCCGTAGCAGCCGTAGCAGCCGCGATTATAGGATGGGCATAGGGCGCCGCAGCCGGCATGGGTGGCGGGTCCGAGGCAGGGCGTCCCGTGCGCCACCATCACGCAGACATTTCCCTTAAGCTTGCATTCGACGCAGGTGCTGTGCGGCGGCGTCACCGGGCGCCGGCCGGCCAAGAATGCGCTGATGACCTCCACCAGCTGGTGCTTGGAGATCGGACAGCCGCGCAGCTCAAAATCCACCCGCACATGCTCGGCGATCGCCGTGGAAGTGGCGAGCGTCGCGATGTAATCGGGCCGCGCATACACGATGGCGGCATACTCCCTCACGTCGGCAAAGTTGCGCAGCGCCTGAATGCCGCCGGCCGTGGCGCAGGCGCCGATGGTGACCAGGGTGCGGGAGCGTCGCCGTACCTCATGGATGCGCGCTGCATCGTGCGGCGTGGCGATCGACCCCTCGACCAGCGAGAGGTCGTAGCGGCCGCTCACGGTGCTGCGCGTCGCTTCAGGGAAATAGGCGATGTCGACGGCGCCGGCGACGGCGAGCAACTCGTCCTCGCAATCGAGCAAGCTCAGCTGGCATCCGTCGCAGGATGCGAACTTCCAGACACCGAGCCGTGGCTTCTTTGTGGCCATGTCAGATCTCCCGTAGCGCCAGCATGTCGCGTACCCGATCGTGACGGAAGACCGGCCCGTCGCGACAGATGAAAGCAGCACCCATCTGGCAATGACCGCAAAGGCCGATCGCGCACTTCATGTTGCGCTCCAGCGACAGATAGATCTGCGTGGAGGCGACGCCCGCCCCCTGCAGCGTCCCGATGGCGAAGCGCATCATCACCTCGGGCCCGCAGACCAAAGCGGTGGTTCGGGCGGGGTCGAACCGGGCGCGGGAAATGAGGCTGGTGACGACACCGACCTGGTGCGGCCAGTCACCGGTGGCATGGTCGACCGTAACATGCACCTCAATGTCTTTTCGGCGGCGCCAAGCGTCGATCTCGCGTGCAAACAGGATATCGGCTGGGCTGCGCGTGCCATAGAGCAGCGCAATCCGCCCGTAGCGGCGGCGTGGGGCCAACAGCTGATAGAGTGCGGGACGCAACGGCGCCAGTCCGAGCCCGCCGGCGACCACCACGACATCGCTTCCAGCAGCCTGCTCGACCGGCCAGCCTGTGCCGAACGGCCCGCGCAGGCCGACAGGATCACCGCGGTCGAGCCGGCTCAACGCCGTCGAGACCGGGCCCACGGCGCGGACGGTATGGATCAGCCGGCCGGGCCGGGCCGGATCGCCGCTCAGGCTGATCGGTACTTCGCCGACGCCGAACACCGTCAGCATGTTGAACTGGCCTGGCGCGAAAGGCGGTAGGCTGCCCTCCGCCGGCTCGATTTCCAGGGTGAAGACCAGCGGCGCATCACGCCGGCGCGCCCGCACCCGACCGACCCGCGGCAGCATCGGATCGACCAGGGGCGCCGCCAGTACCGGCTCAGGCGGGGCTGCCATAGACATCCAGTATCTGCAGGCGAGTCGCCTGCAGCCGCTGCACGAGAACCGGGACAAAGCGCTTCATCAGCTCGTAGCCGAGGTCATGGTCGGACTCGCTCTTGTCCCGCAGGCAGGTCGCATTGATGCCGATGGCGCGCACGACCTCGAGCGCCTTGGCGTCGTAGGTCCAGCGATAAGGCGGGATCAGCCAGGAAACGCCAACGATCTCGCCCTCCCCCACGGTCTGGAAGGTGATGGCGCCGCGACCGGGGGCCCTGATCTCCAGCGCCACTCGCCCCTGGCGGATCAAAAAGAACTCGCTGGCCGGCTCGCCCTCGCGAAACAAGTGCTGGCCGGCGTCGAAGCGGACATTCCGGGCGCAACCGCAGACGAGCTGACAGAAATCCTCCTCCAGGCCAGCGAAAAAGGGGTGCTCCCGTAGGATGCGGTCGAGGCCGTGCGTCTCCATTGCTGCCTTCCTCAATGCGCTTCGCTTGCGCGGATTGCCGCCACCTCTTCGGTTATGTCGATGCCGACCGGGCACCAGGTGATGCAGCGTCCGCAGCCGACGCAGCCGGAACTGCCGAATTGGTCGAACCAGGTCGCGAGCTTGTGTGTCATCCATTGGCGATAGCGCGACTGCGGGCTGGCTCGCACGCTGCCGCCGTGGATGTAGGAGAAGTCCATCGTAAAGCAGGAATCCCAGCGCTGGCTGCGCGAGCTTTCGACGCCGGTGACGTCGCTCGCATCCTCGACGGTGGTGCAAAAGCAGGTCGGGCAGACCATGGTGCAGTTGCCGCAGGTAAGGCAGCGCGCCGCCACTTCGTCCCAGCGTGGATGCTCCAGATTGCGCAGCAGCAATTCACGAACACCTTCAGACGGCATCTCGCGGCCCATCGATGCCGCCGTGCGGGCCACGACGGCCGCTGCCGCGTCCACCTCGTCCCCGGTGGCAGGACGGTGTGGCAAGCCTGCGAGGACCACGCGCCCCTCGTCCGTCGCCGCCTCGGCGACAAATGCGTGCATCCCGTCATCGCAAAGCTCGGTGAGCGCCAAGTCGAAAGTTTCGGTCACTTTGGGGCCGGATTGCATGGACGCGCAGAAACAGGTCCCGCCAGCGACACTACAATTTACGGCGACGACGAAGATGCGTTCGCGGCGTGCCTTGTAGTAAGGGTCGAGGTAGCTGCCGCCCGTGAGAACGCGATCCTGGATCGCGATTGCCTTGAGGTCGCAAGCTCGGATGCCGATCAGGGCGAGCCTCTCTTCCGGCACAGCTTCCGCCGTCACTTGAACTTCGCCGCCGTGCCTCTTCGCACGCCAGAGCCGCTGTCTTGGCGGGTGCAGGAATCGTTTCCACGAATGCGGCCCGACTGCATAGCCGAACACGGCGTCGTCGCCGCGACGGATGAGGCGATAGCGCCCGCCCGATTGCTCGTCCGACCAGCCCCGCGGCAGCTCATCGACCGAGGCTATGTCATCGTAGACTATGGCGCCGTCGCGTAGCGTCGGACCAATCAATCGATACCCCCGGCCCCTGAGCGCATCGAACAGAGTTCCCAATGCTTCGATCGGGAAAATGGCTGACCTATCCGGGCGTGCAGAGCTGGTTCCAATCCCGCTCACGCTGATCCTCGTCCGATATTGCCGCCGATGAGCGACGCGACAACTCACGGCTTCAAAGGTAGTGCCGAAGCCGCCCTGGAAGCGCTTGCGCTGGCGATCGCGACGCCGTTCAAAAGTTCTCGATCGGATCGCGATCGCTTGTCCGGGCGATCGAATTGCGAGTATCGCCCTCGCGGCACCGTCGGCTGCCGTGCAAATCGCGCCAATCTGATCTGGAAGTCAGTCTACAAGCAAATCGCCTGCACGGCTACCGCACAAGGGAAGCCCCGTGCCATCGGAGCCTCCTCTGGACCAGTCGAGTTCAGCCTCATTCCAATCGGTGACGGCATGCACAGGACATGGCTTTGGACCGCCGTTGTTCTCAGCGCTATCGCCCCGAGTGGGCGTCCGTCTCACATCGTTTGTGCGGCCACGTCGGAGAAAGAGACGCAATGATGGTCGGCGAAACTGGAGGAGGCGATCCATTCGGCGCGCCAAGACCGCTGGTGGAGGCAGCACTTGTGGAGAACCGACGCGCGTTCCTGCGGTTTCTGACACGGCGCCTTGCATCCGTCGACGCAGCGGAGGACGTGCTGCAAGAATTTTATGCAAAGGCACTCAGCAAGGCTGGGCAGATCCGCGGGAGCGAAAGCATTGTCGCATGGCTAGCCCGACTGCTGAGGACGACGCTTGCCGATCACTACCGCGCCCGCGAGCGGCGTATGCGGCACGAGGGCCACTTTGCACGAGAGGCGGCGCGCTTCGTCAACCCTACTGAGAAGGAAGTGAACAGCTTCGCTTGCGAATGTCTGCACGGCCTGCTGCCGACCCTGCGCACCGATTACGCGGAAATCCTTCGCCGAATCGACCTTGCCGGCGAAGATCGGGGCGAGATCGGGGCGTCGCTGGGCCTCACGATGAACAACCTGACGGTACGTTTGCACAGGGCACGGCAGGCGCTCAGGGCCGCCTTGATGCAGTCGTGCAAAACTTGCCCGGTGCACGGGTTCCTGCAATGCGGCTGCGATCTGCCAATTCGCAAGCTGGCGACCTCTGCGGCAATGTGATCCGCGGATTGCAGCCGAACTTCTCCAGTTTCCTCTACCCCTCAGCCAATGTCATGGTTGGATCGCCGGTGTCGCGTTGCGAAGTCGCATCTATCGTCGCAGGCAGACAATTCGACACTTCGAGATCGGACTCGACAGAATCTTCATCCAGCACGATATTTTGAACGATTCAGGCCGACCGCTGAGGTCACCCACCATCCATCCGTTCCCGCGCCAAGAAATGTTGATGTCGATCAATGCGGGCGTTGGGCACCTTGCCCGATAAAAGGGTCCAGGTTAACGTCCAACCTGGAGTTCGGATATCTCCCGATGTGGCTGATACGGCTCATCAGTGTCGCAATGGTGTTCCTGGCCCTCGGGCTGGGGCCGGCCAATGCGCACTGGTCGGTCGCCCCGGGATCATCGGGCGCATCCGTGGCCGCCGCGACGGAGGCCTTCCCGGCAGCAGGGCACCACGACGACGATACGGACGTTCCGTGCCCTAGCAGGCATGCGAGCTTCAGCAAGTGTCACGTCAGCTCGTCGAGCCCGGCACTTCTTGCCAGTGGCGGTGCAAGCGAGTTGATCCAGCAGGGGCATACCGCCTATCAGGTGGCCGGGGACATGATCCCCAACGGCCTTGAGGTCGCGCCACCCTTTCATCCACCGAAGCGTACCGCTGTCTGAGTCCGCGCGGCGCTGAGAGCGTCGCCGGCCCCTCGCGGTCCTACGACCGCGCCCGCAGACCTGCGTCGGTGGAGTTCTCGATGATCGTAGTGCCTCGGAGTCCGCGCTCGCCCCCAAAGTGGCGTACCGCACCACGAATCAACGGTGTTCAAGCGACCCGCTGCTCGAGCGAGCGTCAGGCGCGCCATCCGCAGGTCTGACAAGGGTCCGGGCCGCTCATCTCCCAGGTCGATGTTTGCGCGCAAGGTCGATGCTGCGGGCAGGCACTCACATGGCGGCCCAATTGATGTGATCTCAGCAACGGAGAAGACAGATGAAATCGTTCTTAAGCCACACTGCCATGGCCGTAGCGATGACCCTGATGATCGGGGCGCCCGCTCTGGCACAGTCGCAGCAGGATCCCCACCATCCCCCGGGCAAGCCCACCGCGCCGCAAGCGGCGGCACCGATGGGCGAAGGCATGATGCCGGGCGGGCACATGCCGATGATGGGCATGATGATGCAGATGATGCCCATGATGGGCTCCCGCATGGGCGGCATGTCCGACATGGCGATGCCCGGCATGCATATGGCGGATCGCATCGAAGGCCGTCTCGCCTTCCTGAAGACGGAGCTCAAGATCACCGAGGCTCAGGTGGGCGCATGGAACGAGCTGGCGGCCACGCTGCGGACAAATGCTCGGAAGCTTGACGATGCACGCAAGGCCACCGCCCCGGACACTGCTTCCACGCCGGTCGCGCTGCTCGAGCGTCAGGAGCGCTGGTACACCCTCCGGCTCGAGGGCATCCGCGCCATGAAGGCGCCGCTGGAGCGTCTCTACGGCAGTCTCTCGGACACCCAGAAGGAGGCGGCAGATGAGCTGCTCGGCCCGCATCTCGGGTTAGTGCCGATGGGCATGATGTCGATGGCCGGAATGCGGGCGGAAATGCCGATGGCGATGCCGATGCGCGGCGGGAGGCGCTGAACCGGTCCGCGGACATCAAGCATGGCTCGACGAATGACGACGGCATCTCGCCGCCGCATTCGTCGGCCGCCGGCCGGGGCGAAATCCTCATCGACGCCGGGGACTGTAATGAAAGCAGGGGCTGGGCGTCTAACGACTAGATGGGTGGTTTGCCCGCTTTGATCCGGCAACGGAAACGAAGGGAGTGGCAGCAATGAAGTCCACGGCATCGTCGATCCAGACAGGCGCGGATCGCATCAACGGTTTGCTGGCATGGTGGGGCGTCCCCGATGCGCTCGATGTCGGCGCCGCCGAGGGGCGCGCCAAGCGCTTCCAGGGCCTCGTCAGTGCCCTGAGCCAGGTGGTGAGCGAGGCATCGGCAAACCAAGCCGAAACGGCCACTGCGACCAACGAGCGCTTTGCCCGTGCACTGCGAGAGCTTCTCGGCGCACGCCAGCCGGCGGATTTCATTGCGGCGCAGTCGCGCCTGATGACCGACCTTATGGAGACCTTGGCGGCTCAAGCCAAGGCCTGGGCGGAGGTGACGCAGAAGCTCCACGAATGCTGCATCTCGATTACCGGCACCGCCTCCGGCGGTCCCGGTGAGCGCGCAGCGGATGAAGCCGGCAGCCGCTCCGGAGAAGAGAAACCGTCAGGTGGCAGGGACGCGAGGCGTCCCGGCCGTCATTGAACATCGGGGGCGTCGCATATGGAGGCCTTGCTCTATTTCGCCCTCTGGGCAGGACTGATCTTCCTGATGATGCGTTTCGGATGCGGCGCGCATGTGATGGGTCACGGCCGCGGCCGTCATGGCTCCCACGAATCCGGCGGCGCGCGCGACGCAGAAACGCTTCACTGGGTGCCACCGGACACGGATGTCGATCCCGTCTGCGGCAAGACGGTGCGGCCGGAAGCCGCCAAGCCCTCGGTCCATGACGGCATAGTCTACTACTTCTGCTCTGGCGAATGCCGTGGGCTGTTCGAAGCGGCGCCCGAGATCTACCTCCGGCCCAAAGCTGCTTCCTCACCTGAGCATAAGGATCATGTCCATGGTTGATATGGCGCGCTCGGCCAGCAGCCGGCATTTCGGTACGCCACTGGCGGCACCGCAAGCGCCGCGAATTCCGGTGCTGGCCTTCGGCATGAGCTTCGGCGCATTTCTCGTCATTACCTACGCGCTCTGCGTGGGCTTCGATCTGCTGTTTCCCGGTCAGGCGATGTATCAGACCTGGCTCCGTCTCTTGCCGGGTTTCACATGGCTCAGCTGGCAAAGCTTTGCCCTCGGCGCGATCGAGGCATTCGCCTACGGCTGGTACGTGGCTCTGATCTTTGCCCCTTTGTTCAATTTCTTTGCGCGGCGATGGAGGTGAGCGACATGCCGACATCAAGGCCCCCAAGCTCCGCTCCGAGCAGCGGCACTCGGCAGTGCCGGCGCCCCGCCCTGGCGGTACGCAGCCGAGCCCTTGATCCCGCGTCCGATCGGCAGCTTGCGATCCGCCGCGGCAGCGGGCATCGCGCTCTCGCGACATCCGCCCTTCGCTGAAAGTGCGGCCATGCAGAAGATGTCGCCTGCCTTGTCGAAGCGTGCGGAGCCGCAACGGAACCGGCGCCCATTCTCGTTCGATCGGCCATTGCACGCGCTGATCGGACAGGCGACCGCCGGAATCTCGCCGGCGGCGTTGACGCAGGCCTACACAGATTGGGCACAGCACCTGCTGTTCTCCCCCGACAAGCAAGGGGAGCTGGTTGAGAAGGCAGCGCGGAAGTGGGTTCGTTTCCTGGACTACTGTCTTCATGCCTGCACCGATCCGGCTTGCGACGCGTGCATTGAGCCCCTCACGCACGATCAACGCTTCGTCGGGCCGGCCTGGAGGAAGCAACCTTTCGCCGCGATCTATCAGGGATTCCTGCTGTCGCAGCAATGGTGGCACAACGCTACGACCGGCATCGCCGGCGTCTCCAAGCATCACGAGGACGTCGTTTCGTTCGTCGCGCGCCAGCTGCTCGACATCACTTCGCCGGCCAACTGGACCGCCACCAATCCAGAGATCCTTGAGGCGACGATGCGGCAAGGCGGGCTGAACTTCGTGCGCGGCGCAGCAAATTTCCTGGAGGACTGGCGTCGTGGGCTCCACGGCGAGCCACCGGCCGGGACGGGCGCGTATCAGGTTGCACGGGATGTCGCGATCACGCCCGGCAAAATCGTGTTCCGGAACCAACTGATCGAGCTGATTCAGTACGCGCCAACGACGAAGGACGTCTATGCAGAGCCGATCCTGATCGTCCCTGCTTGGATCATGAAGTATTACATCCTGGACCTCTCGCCGGAGAACTCGCTCGTAAAGCACCTCGTCGAGCTGGGCCACACAGTCTTCATCGTCTCGTGGAGAAACCCGACTGGCGACGACCGCGACCTGGGCTTGGACGATTATCGTCGGCTTGGCGCCATGGCGGCGTTGGACGCCATCGCGTCCATTTTACCCCCCCGGCAGATTCACGCTGTCGGCTACTGCCTCGGCGGCACCCTGATGACTATCGCCGCGGCCGCGATGGCGCGCGGCGGAGACGATCGCCTCAAGAGCCTTACCCTGCTCGCAGCGCAAACGGACTTCACCGAAGCGGGCGAGCTGATGCTCTTCATCGACGAAGCTCAGGTGAGCTTCCTCGAGAACATGATGGCGGAGCAGGGATACCTCGATACACGACAGATGACGGGTGCCTTTCAGCTCCTGCGCTCCAACGATCTGATCTGGTCGGCCATGGTGCAGACCTATCTGCTCGGCGAACGCCGGCCGATGATCGATCTGATGGCGTGGAACGCGGACACCACCCGCATGCCGTTCCGAATGCATTCGGAGTATCTAAGACGCCTCTTCCTTGCGAATGACCTGGCCGAAAGCCGATTCGAGGTCGAGGGCAAGCCGGTTTCGCTCCGTGATATCCGCGCGCTGATCTTTGCGGTCAGCACGATCGCCGACCATGTCGCGCCTTGGCGTTCCGTCTACAAGATCCAGGCACTGACGGATGCCGATGTGACCTTCGTTCTGTCTAACGGCGGGCACAATGCCGGCATCGTCAGCCCGCCCGGTCACCCCCATCGACATCACCAGATCGCCACCCACAAGGAGAGCGAGAACTACGTCGATCCCGATTCGTGGCAGGCATTGGCGGAGCACCACGAAGGCTCATGGTGGCCGTGCTGGGAAGGGTGGCTCGTCAGGCACTCGTCCGATCGGGTGCCGCCACCCGCCATCGGCGGCGCCGCAAAAGGAAACCCCGTGCTGGAAGATGCGCCTGGCACCTACGTGCTCGAGCGGTGAGGCGGGCAATGCAAAAACTGCATGAAGAAACATTGACCTCGGGATCGCGAGCCCGATCGCCATTGTTGGCACCGGGCGATCGCCGATCCAACCCGCACTGGATACGGAGAGGTACGTCATGGATCGAGCCGAACCGATGACGACGAAGGCCGCTCGTCGAAGCGAACCGGAAGAGAAGAGGCCGGATGCGACGGCAACTCAACATCTGGACCTCGCTGTCGGCGGCATGACCTGCGGACATTGCAGATCCACCATCGAAAAAGCACTCGGCGGACTACCTGGCGTCGCGTCCGCCCATGTCAATCTCGCCAATCGCGTTGCGTCGATCGACTACGACGGCAACATTGCGAAGCCGCAGGATCTAACGAAGGCCATTCGTTCCGCGGGCTATTCGCCCGGTGCGGCGTCCCTTCGCATCCCCATCGCGCGAATGCACTGTTCCTCGTGTGTTACCCGCATTGAGATCGCATTGCGGATGACGCCGGGCATTTTTTCCGCGCGCGCCAATCTCGGGCCCAACGCCGTCGATATCGAGTACGACCCGGGCACGGTCGATTTCGAGGGCATCCGGCGCGCCATCGAATCCGCAGGTCACAAGGTCGCAGAGTCCAAGCCGGCCGCGGTCAAGGCGGCGATCGAAGAGGACTCTGACCCGGAGCAGGTTGCGCGTGAGGCCGAGTACCGGGCGCTGATGCGCAAGTTCTGGGTCGCCACCGCGATCTCGATCCCGGTTATGGCCCTCAGTTACCCCGACCTGATCCCAGGCCTTCGTGACTGGATGCCGATGGGCAGCGACACCCGACGCATCGTCTGGGTATTGCTTGGCGTCCTCTCCCTTCCCGTCCTGCTGTGGGCCGGCTCGCAGTTCTTTGTCGGCATGTGGCATGCTCTGAAGCACCGCTCGGCCAACATGCACACGCTGATTGCGATCGGCATCACCGCCGCCTTCCTATACTCCGTGATCGCAGTCGCTTATCCCAGAATCTTCCCCGACCCGGCGCTCGCCGAGGTCTTCTGGGATGTCACGGACGTGGTCGTCGCGCTTGTGGTCCTCGGGCTTGCGCTCGAGATCCGGGCGAAGGGCCGCACCTCCGAGGCGATCAAGAAGCTGATCGGCCTTCAGGCCAAGACCGCGCGCGTCGTTCGCGACGGCAAGGAAATCGACCTGCCCGTGGAAGAGGTGGTAGCCGGTGATGTTGTGGTCGTGCGGCCCGGCGACAAGATCCCGGTCGACGGGGAGGTGGTCGAAGGTTCGAGCGCCGTCGACGAGTCGATGGTTACCGGCGAGTCGATTCCCGTCGAGAAGCGGGTCGGCGACGAGGTGATCGGAGCGACGCTCAACAAGACCGGCAGCTTCAGGTTCAAGGCGACCAAGGTCGGCAAGGACACGGCTCTGGCCAGCATCATCCGCATGGTGAAGGATGCGCAGGGCTCCAAGGCGCCGATCCAGCGTGTCGTCGATCTCGTCTCCGGCTACTTCGTGCCGGCCGTGATGATCCTCGGAATCCTGTCTTTCGTTGTTTGGTATCTCGTCGGCCCGGAGCCGCGCTTCGTCTACGCGACGATCGTGCTCGTGACGACACTTATCATCGCCTGTCCCTGTGCGCTCGGCCTCGCCACGCCGACCTCGCTGACCGTCGGCATCGGCAAGGGGGCTGAGAATGGTATCCTGATCCGTTCGGGCGACGCCCTTCAGACCTCACAACAACTCGATGCCATCATTCTCGACAAAACCGGCACCATCACGCGCGGCAAGCCGGCGCTGACGGACGTGGTGGTGGCGGAGGGTCGGGATGAGGAGACAGTGCTGGGTCTCGCTGCCTCGCTCGAGCGCGGCTCCGAGCATCCTCTGGGTGAAGCGATCGTCAAAGGGGCAGAGCAGCGCAGCATAGCCCTCACCGACGCACAAGACTTCTCGGCAATACCGGGCCATGGCGTGAGCGGCCGAGTCGGCGATGACGAGGTGCTGCTCGGCAATGCCAAGCTGATGCGTGATCGCGGGATACCGATCGACGCCCTGACCGGAGAATGGGAGCGGCTCGCCAACGAGGGCAAGACGCCGATGTATTTGGCCATCGGGTCGGCAGCCGCGGGCCTGGTGGCCGTCGCCGATACCGTGAAGCCGGATTCCAAGGCCGCAATTGACGTCCTGCATTCCCTTGGCATCGAGGTCGTGATGCTGACCGGCGACAACGCGAGGACGGCGAACGCTATTGCCCGCCAGGTCGGGATAAGTCGCGTCCTCGCGGAAGTCCTGCCCGACGAAAAAGCGCATGAGGTCCAGAAGCTGCAACTCGAGGGCAAGTCGGTCGGGATGGTCGGCGACGGTATCAACGATGCACCGGCCCTGGCGCAGGCCGATGTGGGCTTCGCCATCGGGACGGGCACGGACGTTGCCATCGAGGCAAGCGACGTGACACTGATCAAAGGCAGTCTCATGGGTGTGGTCACCGCGATCGAGATAAGCCGCGCCACCATGCGGAACGTGCGCCAGAACCTGCTCGGCGCCTTCGGCTACAATGCGCTCGGCATTCCGGTGGCCATGGGCGTGCTTTACCCCTTCCTCGGTCTCTTGCTGTCGCCCCTGATCGCCGCCGCCGCCATGGCCTTCAGTTCCGTCACCGTGGTCACGAACGCGAACCGACTCCGCCTGTTTCAGCCGAGGAGGGTTGTGTCATGACGATCGATCGCTGGGCCGTCCTGATTGTCGGTCTGCTGGCCGTCGCTTTCATCGTCTGGTTCTTCTGGCTCAAGCGTACCAAAGGCGTGCGCGCCGGGGAGACGAGCGGCGGCTACCAGGAGGCCATGATTCTTGTGAAGGGCGGCTACACGCCGGACACGATCATCGTCAGCCGCGGCAAGCCGGTACGCCTCAACTTCCGTCGCGAGGAGACGGCGTCCTGCTCCGAAAGGGTGATTTTCGAGGCCTTCGGAAAGAGCGCCCATCTTCCCACAGGCGAACAGGTCGCGGTGGAACTCATGCCGAGGCAGGCGGGTGAATTCGGCTTCGCATGTCCGATGGGTATGTTCCGCGGCCGACTGATCGTCGAATAGCTGGGGGAGTATATGTGACAGCGCCGTCTGGCACCGACGCATTGTGCAGGAGCGGCGATTCCGCACGAGAGCCAAGAGAGAGGGCCATCGAATGGATGAACACAAGCGCGATCTTCGTGACGGGGCGCGAGACGGCGGCATTCTCAGGTCACGCGCAGGCATCGTCCTGATCGCGTTTCTTGTCATCGCCGGAACTCTCCTGACCTACGAGCACCGTGTGCACCTGTTCACCGGAAACGGGTTGTTGGTTGTCCTGCTCGCCGCCTGCATTGGCATGCATCTCTTTATGCATGGTGGTCACGGCGGCCATGGCAGCGGCGGCGCGGGCGGAGGAGGGCGGCAATGAACGACGCAGCACCCGAATACGGCCTGTGGTTTCTGGTCGTGATCAACTCGGCGATCTTCATTATCTTTGCGCTCAGCTTCTTCAAGCCGAAGACGACGCGCGACTGGCGGTCGTTCGGGGCGTTCAGCGCCTTTCTCGTCGCGCTGTTCTCGGAGATGTACGGCTTTCCGCTCACCATCTATTTCCTCTCGGGATGGCTGCAGAGCCGGTACCCAGAAGTCGACTGGTTCTCGCACGATGCGGGACATCTGGTGGAGATGATGCTCGGCTGGAAAGCAAACCCGCATTTCGGGCCGTTCCACCTCCTCAGTTTCATTCTGATCGGTAGCGGGTTCTGGCTGATCGCCGCAGCTTGGCGGGTGCTGCACGCCGCCCAGCAGCGCGGCGCGCTGGCGGTTTCCGGGCCCTACGCGCGCGTGCGCCATCCGCAGTATGTGGGGTTCATGCTCATCATGCTTGGTTTCCTGTTCCAGTGGCCGACGCTGCTGACGCTCGCGATGTTTCCGGTGCTGGTGTGGATGTACGTGCGCCTGGCGCGGCAGGAAGAGCGGGAGGCGCAGGTCCAGTTCGGTGCGGCTTACGCCGCCTACGCGCGGCGCGTGCCCGGCTTCGTCCCCTGGCCGGCGAATTGGTCCGGAGAGCCGGCGCGATGAGGGGCCCTTGGTTCCGGGAAGCGTCCGTGCCGCGAGAGAATTTCTGGGCGGAGGTCGCAATGCCGGGCGGTGATGGCGAGGCGAAGGTGAACCAACACGGAGACATACCGGTTGAGTCTGGCGATAGGGCGTCGCTTGGCGGGAACGAGAGTGACCGATGAGCGCAGCAGTAGTCGAGGCTGGTCCAGGCAGCACGGGTCCGACCGGCACCCACCGTGACTTTCTCTACATAGCCGCGGGCGGGCTCAGTGCGGTAGGGGCCGCTGCGACCCCATGGCCATTCATCGACAGCATGAATCCCTCTGCCGACATACTCGCTCTGTCGCTGGTCCAGGTCGATCTTCCCCCGATACAGGAGGGGCAGCGCGTCACCGTCATGTGGTCCGGCCGCCCCGTCTTCGTCTGCCATCGCAGCGCGGAGGAGGTTGCGCGTTCCGAGGCCGACGATCGTAGCCCTGAGCTGATCGATCCCGCCACGGACGCCTCGCGGGTCAAGCGCAAGGAGTGGCTGATCGTGCTCGGCGTTTGCACCCACCTCGGCTGCGTGCCTCTGGGACAGAGCGTCACCGATCCGCGCGGCCGGTACGGGGGCTGGTTCTGCCCCTGCCACGGATCCGTTTACGACGGCGCCGGAAGAGTCCGTCGCGGCCCGGCACCTCGCAATCTCGAGATACCGAGTACGCGTTCCTGACTGACACGCGCATCCGGATCGGATGAATGCAGCATGTCGTCCGGCGAAGACAGCGAGCAAAGGAGAGTGCGATGCAGGCCAAGCACGTCATGACCACGGCGGTCGCCGTCGTTCGGCCGGATACGGCAGTGCGGGAAGTGGCAAGGGTGATGCTCGAACGTCGGGTCAGCGGGGTTCCGGTGATGGACGAGGCTGGCCGTGTGCTCGGAATGGTGAGCGAGAGCGATTTGATGCGCAGGCCCGAGAGCGGCACCGAGCGCCATCCGTCATGGTGGCTTAGCCTGCTGGCAAGCCCCGAGGAAAGAGCCATGGCCTACGTCAAGTCGCATGGCGGGTGCGCGGGCGACGTGATGACGCGGAGCATCGTGTTTGTCACGGAAGAGACCTCGCTCGAGGAGATCGCGGGGCTCCTGGAGAAACACCGCATTAAGCGGGTTCCCGTGCTCCGGGACGGAAAGCTGGTGGGGATCGTGAGCCGGGCCGATTTGCTGCACGGACTGGTCGCACGCCAGGCCCCGTCCGAGGGCACGGCCGATGATCATGTGATCAAGGAGAACGCGACCGCGGCGATTTCCGAGGCGGGGGTGAACACGGCTTTTATCAGCATTGTGGTGTTGGGCGGCGCCGTGCACCTGTGGGGGGCCGTCGAGTCCGACGCCGAGAAGAAGGCGGCGCGGATCGCCGCCGAGAGCGTCGCAGGCGTCAAGAGTGTGCGCGACGAGATCGGCGTTCTGCCACCAAGCGTTCGCGCGGTTTTGTGGGCGGATTGAAGCGGCGACAGATGCTCGGAAACTCGCGCCAGCGATGCATGCCTCCCTTTCAATGGATCCATCCGGATGAAGCTTTCTATGAACCTGCCGAAGACCTTCGTTCTGATCTTCTTCCTTGGCGGCGCCGGCGTGCTCGCCTGGAAGCTGCTCGATCCCGGCGGTGGTGCGGCGGGAAACATCAAGGTCCCGCCCCTTGCGGCCTCGGCGGCCGCGGGCAAGGCGGTCTTCGATGCCAATTGTGCGGCGTGTCACGGGAGGAATGGCGGTGGCACAACACAGGGTCCGCCACTCATTCATGACATTTACAATCCGGGCCATCATTCGAATGATGCGTTCCTGCGCGCAGTGCGGATGGGATCGCGCCAGCATCACTGGAAATTCGGAGACATGCCGGCGCAGCCGCAGGTAACCGATAAGCAGCTGGCCGAGATCGTCAGCTATGTCCGTGCGCTGCAGGAGGCGAACGGAATCGTCTATAGGCCGCACCGGATGTGACGGTAGAGGTGGCTCACGGTTTCGGAGGATGCACCATGCGGATAGGCGCACAGCCGATCGCCTCATATCCCTGGTATCTGCGTCCCTTCTTCTGGAACCAGCGCCGCAAATACGGCCAGGTGCTCGACGCGGCGCTGCTCTGGGCCCGGTCTCCGAGGCTGTTTCTCGGCGTCGCTGTGCTCTACGGCATGATCGACCGTCGGCAATCGCCGATCGAGCCGGCTCTGAGGTCGCTCATAACCGTGCGCGTATCGCAGATCAACGGGTGCGCGTTCTGCGTTGATTTGAACGCCGCCACGCTGGCCAAACGCGGGGTTGACGAAGGCAAGATCGAACGGCTGGCCGAATGGCGCCGGAGCGAGCTGTTCACGGCGCGCGAACGCGCCACGCTAGACTATGCGGAAGCGGTAACCCGTTCCGACCAGCGCGTCGAGGACCGGCACGTCGCGGCGCTCCGCCGGCATTTGGACGATGACGCGATTGTCGAACTGACCGGCCTCATTGCATTCCAGAACATGTCCAGCAAGTTCAACAGCGCGCTGGATGTACCGCCACAGGGTTTCTGCCGGATTCCTATTCCCATCGACGAATTGCCCGCGGCCGGACGTGAGGCCGACAAGGACGCAACAAGAATGGCATCAGAAAACAGGGCCAGCGAGTTCCCGACATCGGCTCGATCTTGATGCAATTCCGGCGTCAGTGATAACCGCTCGCGTCAGGCGCCCGGACGCTGCTGCCCCGAGTGCCTACTTCTTCGTGCAGCCGCGCTTCTCCCGCGCAGTGTTCAGATCCTGAACGGGGCCCCGACCGGTCAGCGCCCTTTGCGGCGCCTGTCCCTGCCGATTGCGCCGTCCGCTGACACCGATGATTCAGGCCGCCGAGGACTGGCGTGACGGCAGGGACAGCTGGCAAGACGGCTGTCTAGCCTGCTGTAACTGGGTTTCTGCAGCGGCTTGGCTGGTACGGAGTTCCAAGGGCGGCCATCGGCCACCTTGAGCGGTCAACTTTTCTTGTGTTGACCCGGTGGTGAACTACCGGGTCTAGCCTGCGTAACATGCCGATCGACACCGGTGACCTGACCATTACGAGGCTCGCGCGTACAAGCGGGGTCAAGCGGGAAACCGTCCGCTTCTACGAGCAGCGCGGCCTGTTGCCGCCCCCGCCACGGAGCGCCGCCGGCTATCGCCTCTACTCGCGTGACGACGCCCGCCGCATCCGGTTCATAAAAAGGGCGCAGGCGCTCGGCTTCACCCTGGAGGAAGTCGCAGCGCTGCTTGCCTTGCGGGCAACGCCAGGCAATGCGTGCGCCGCTGTCAAGGCGCAAGCCGAGGCGAAAATCGTCGATATCGAGGCGCGCATTGCCGCCTTGCGGGCGATGAAGCGAACGCTCGCCACGATCGCGGCGGATTGCGTGACCGGTGTCGCGACGATGGGCGAATGCCCCATCCTCGTGGCACTCGACGTGGGAGCGAAAGGAAATTCGACATGATGGAGGAGATCGTAGTTGGCCGCCCGGTCGGCATTCTTGGAACTGTTTCAGCAGCAGCGCTCGGTCTTCTGCCCAAGCTGACCTGCCCGGTCTGTTGGCCGGCCTACTCCGCCGCACTCGGTGCGCTCGGCATCGGATTCGTCGACTACACGCCTTATCTGCTGCCACTAACGGCAGCGTTCGTCGCCGTCTCGATCTTGGCGCTTGCCTGGACGGCGCGGGTCCGGGGCAGTGTACAGCCGCTCGCTGTCGGAGCGCTCGCTGGCGCCGCGTTGATGATCGGCAGATTTTCGTTGGAGAGCGATCCGGCAACCTATGCGGCGGTTGCGCTCTTCATGCTTGCCCCGTTCCTGCCGTTCCGCCGCCGAAGCGAGGCCGTCTGCGCAAGTTGTGTCCCGGCGAGCCGAGAGGAGATCAGGACATGAAAACGAAGCGGAAGGTCGAGATGTTCGCCGCCGGCCGCTCACTGTGCGAAGACACTGTTGCACGGTACGGCGACTGTCCTGTCTGTCCTGCGACATGACGGCGCATGACGTGTGCCAACCTGGCGCGTCTGCGCCCGTCAGGAAGCACGGCGTGGCCCGACTGCCTGCCGCATTGATCGACGGCGCTCATGCCGCCTGTTGCACGAGCGGCGCGCCCGTCGAAAGCAACAGGCGCGCAGCGGGACTCGACCAGTCATGAGCGGCGCCGCGGAAGTTACTCTCGCCGCGACGATCACGTGCCCGCAATGTGGGCAGTCCGCCGCCTCGACCATGCCGACCGATGCCTGCCAGTTCTTTTGGGATTGCCCGGGATGCGGCGCGCTGCTGCGGCCCAAGCAAGGCGATTGCTGTGTCTATTGCTCCTATGCCAACATTCCATGCCCGCCTGTCCAGGCCGCGGGCGGCGAGGGGCGATCAGCCTGTTGCGGATAAGTCAAATATAACCGTCCTCAGCTGTTCGAGCTCCACCTCTTAACTTGCCACTGGTTAGGGCAGCAGCCGACGCGGCACTGAAATGGGGTCGATGCGTTAGGGAGGGCCGCCTCCTGCCACGCTGGCGCGCCAGATCTTAAGCAGCGCAGCGAGTTCGGGGTGGTGACCGATCTGAGCGAGGGGAATTTGCCGGTGGCGATTCTTCGGGGGCGACATGGCGTCACCGGCCGTGCCCCCGGCGTGGTGAACCGCTGGTCAGGCAAGAAGCGCAAGGCAGTACCGCTCAAGCCGAAGCTGGTCGCCGAAGTCAGCGCCGACCACATCACGTCTAAGTTCTTCCGGCACGGCGCCCGGCTGGTGCGCTAGCGCGACGACAAGCGGCCGGAGGCGTGCACGATGGATCAGATTTAAAGACGAGGGAACTCGACTTCGCGGGGGGATGACGCCCAGGGAGCGCCAACCTCGAGATTGTCACTGATTGGTAGGCTGCGGGCCCTCGTAGCCCTCTACGATGGAGAGATCCATTACAGACTTGCCCTCCCGCAGCGCCAACGCCTTCGCGTACTCTGGGGACCGGTAGCATTCCAACGCTGCTGTATAGGTCGGAAACTCGATAACGACCGTCCGCGACCGAGGCTTTCCCTCCGGGGCTTCATACTTGCCGCCCCGAGTTAGGAAGCGTCCGCCATATTTTCGGAATGCCTTCGCGTTCTCTGCGATATAGGCCTTATACCCTTCCGGGTCGCTTATGTCCGCGAACGCGACCCAGTAACCTCTGGCCATCTTCGACCTCCCACGTCATCTGTGAGCCTAGAGCGGGTGCGACCCGGTGGCCATCGCCTTCGGAGCGCTCCGCGCTATCGCTTTCGCTAAGCCGCGTTTTCGGATCCTTTGGAGGTCCCGATATGTCGCCGCTCGCACCTTCAATGCCGGGTCGCTTGGATGCTGCTCCGAGCCCCTTGGCAGGCTGCCTCGCAGCGCCGGCAAGCATCGGCGCAGATGCGGCAATGCTTATGCTGCGAGGCGTGCTTCTCGCATTCCTCGGCGCAGAGACGGCAGGCCTCGGCACAAGAATCCAGCATTCGGGCGATCAGCTGCTCGTTAGACCCAGTGCGACGTGTAGCTAGCGCGCCGGTGGCGAGGCACACGTCGGCGCAATCGAGGTTCATCCGCACGCATTGGGTAAGCCGCTGCACCTCCTTTTCACCGAGGCAAGCGTCGGCACAGGACGTGCAGATCTGGGCGCAGTCGTAGCATTCCTCGATACAGCGGATCAGCGCATCATTGGTGCTGCCGCGGACATGCGGATGGCTGGCGATCATTTCCTGGGCGTGCATGTGCGTCTCCTCGTCGGTGGGATTCGATCAAGGAAGCGCGTGCAAGCGGCAAGGTTCCATTGCCGAGAAAGCTAATCCGCCACGCGCCGGCAGCCGTGGCACGATCATGAGCGGCCCGAGGCCTGCAGGCTGGGTCGAGTGGTAAATGCGCGGCTTGCCGGGGAGACCCTCGCCCTAGTCGCTATGCCTCCGGGTCTAGGTGCGGGCCGATGGCGGCGAGGCCGCTCGAGCCCGTGCAGCGCGCCGAGCAGCACCGCGCTCGGCAGGAACAGCCAACCCTGGGCAGGGCCCTGCTGGATCAGGCTGGCGAAGGACGACATCGGGCCGTCACAGGTACTTGGTGATTTCCTTGAACTCGTCGAGGGACCGGCGCTGCTCGCGCGGCGCCTGGCCGGCTGCCTGCTCGAGGCAATGGTCCAGGTGGTCCTGGATCAGCGTCTTCTTCGCCTGGCCAATCGCCTTCTCGACAGCGCGCAGCTGCTGCGCCAGATCGAGGCAAGGCCGCCCGGCGGCGATCATCTCGATGATGCTGCGCAGGTGCCCCTCCGCCCGCTTCAGGCGCTTGGCGATATCCGGGTGAGTCTCGTGCAGGTGCGGCTCTGACATTCTCACTCTTTTCCTATCCTCCTGGAGGGGATATAGTCAATCGCAATGACCCACCAGTTCCCGCCCGCGATCGCCCGCAAGCCATGCCTGGGCGGTAGACAACTCCCTCGTCCTGTCTGAATTGCGCCACGGGACCGGATCTTCCGATGCGAACCTTCGCCCCTCGCAGCTGTGCCTTTTGGCTTCGCGCCGCCTCGGCGCCGCTCGTTCTGACACTGGCAATGATCCCCGCCTGGGCGGGCGCCGCTTTCGCGCATGCCGTCGCCGAGGGTGACAAAGGCTACATCCAGGAGATCACCGGCGTTCATCTCCTGCCCTTCGTCTATCTCGGCGCCAAGCACATGGTCACCGGCTACGACCACCTGCTGTTCCTGGCCGGCGTGATCTTCTTCCTGTACCGGCTGCAGCACGTCGCGGTCTATGTCAGCCTGTTCGCCGTCGGCCACTCCACCACGATGCTGCTCGGCGTTTTCTTCGGCTGGAACGTCAACGCGTATCTGGTCGATGCCGTCATCGGTTTCTCGGTGGTCTACAAGGCGCTCGACAATCTCGGCGCGTTCCAGCGGTGGCTCGGCGTGCAGCCCGATACCAAACTCGCCACCGTCGCGTTCGGGCTCGTCCACGGCCTCGGGCTTGCCACCAAAATTCTCGACTACGAGATCTCGCCCGACGGCCTCCTGCCGAACCTGCTCGCTTTCAATGTCGGCGTCGAGATCGGCCAGCTGGTGGCGCTCGCCGCCATCCTGATCGCCATGGGCTATTGGCGGCGGACGCCAAGCTTCCTGCGCCACGCTTACGCCGCAAACGTCGCCATGATGACGGCAGGCTTCGTGCTGATCGGCTATCAGCTCACCGGTTATGTCGTCTCCGCTTGATCGAGTGAGGGCCATGTCCGACCCGCGATCGACCTCGGAAATCGAGCTGCCGAGCGGCGCTCGGCTGCTGCGTTCTACCTTGTTCGCCATGGTAGCGGCCGCACTCATCCTCGTAGTGATCGTGCTGCCGAGCGAATACGGCATTCGGCCGACGGAGGTGCCTCAGCTGTACGGCATCGGGCAGCCCAAGAGCGCGGAGACCGTAGCCACGATGTCGGTCGATCTCGGCGCCGGCCGCCGCCGGGACGAGTTCACCATCCGGCTCGCGCCCGATCAGAGCGCCGAGGTGAAACTCGCGATGCGCGCCGGCGCCAAGGTCGCCTTCACCTGGTCCGCCGAAGGCGGCGGCGTGAACTTCAACGCCCATGGTGACCCCGAGCCTCCGGCGCAGGGGGGATCGCATCGCTATGGCAGCGGCCAGCAGGCCGAGCGCGATGCCGGAACCATTGAAGCCGCATTCGACGGGCTGCACGGCTGGTACTGGAAGAACCGGACCGACCGCAGCGTCACCGTAACCCTCCAAACCGAAGGCGAGTATCGCGAGCTCAAGCGGATGCTGTGAGGGCTGCGGCACCAGCCGGCGCCAACCCCAATCCCTCCGGAGACCAGTCCATGTTCAACGTCAAGGTCGACCTGTCCGATCTGCCCACGCCGGCACAGCTGTTCCGCTCCAGCGTCATCGCGGTCGGCGTCGCCGTGCTCCTCGGGATCGGCGTCGTTCTACCGGCGGAATACGGCGTCGACCCGACCGGTGTCGGCCGTCTCGTTGGCCTCACCGAAATGGGGGAGATCAAAGTCCAGCTGGCCAAGGAGGCGGCGGCCGATCGTGCACTCGACCGGGAACAGGGGCGGGCACCGACTCCCGCGGGCTCGGACAAGCGCTCCGGCCTGCTGGGCAGTGTTCTCGCAGAACTGTTGATCCGTCCCGCCATGGCGAAGACAGCCCCTGCGGCACGCGCTCAGGAGATGTCGGTGACGCTGAAGCCGAATGAAGGCGCCGAGATCAAGCTGGATATGAAGAAGGGAGCCAAGGCGAGTTACGCCTGGAGCGTTTCCGGTGGCGGCAACGTGAACTACGACATGCATGGCGAGCCGCACAACGCGCCCAACTCCACGCACAGCTACAAGAAGGGGCGCTTCACGGAGGCCGACAAGGGCGTGCTTGAGGCCAAATTCGATGGAAATCACGGCTGGTTCTGGCGCAATCGTTCCGGCAAGGAGGTGACGGTGACGGTCCGCGCCGAAGGCGATTTCGTCGCTATGAAGCGAGTGCTGTAGTTTGTCCTCAGCCGGAGATATTCGCTCGGTCTCGTTCGTGTCGAGGGCAGCTCGGGTAGCGCTTTTCACCGCGGGACTCTGCTTATCAGCGAGCGTCAACGCTCATCCCCACCACGAGGACGACGAAGACGACATGAAGGATCACCTAGCACAGATGCTTCGTGAGATCGGCAGCCCCTGCGGTACCGTCGTGGAGATCGAGGAGAGCGCCTCGACGTACTTCATTACCTGCGAGGTCCAGCAGGACGGTGTTGCAAACCGCGTTGTGTATACGGTGCCGAAGCGGGAATAGCTGCCGCTGGGCCACGTGACTTGACGCCGAGCCGTCGTGGTTCCCGCATTTCGCGGGAATGCGGAGACGGGCCCGGTAAGTCAAGAATAGACGGCTGTCCTAGGGATGGGCGGTATCGCTGGGTCGCGCTCGGCGCCAGGTCACATCGATACCCGCCGCGTCACCACTCGCTGTGAGGCTTGGCATAAGGCATGCGGTGCCGCAGTTCTTGTATTCCGGCCCATCCATATGTTGGGGGCGCGACGACAAGTGCGATCATCTGCCAGAACTGCTGTGCCGTACAAAGGAGCCGACCGCTCAGGTGCCGTACAGGATCTGTCGCCGTCCTAAAAATCGAAATTAGATAAAAACGTAAGAAAACTTAACGGCTGCTCAACGCCGCACCGCCAGACTTGGCGCGATGGGGTGCGGCTCGCTGCGCGAGCATGACGTCGGATGCAGGCGCTCCGGAGGCGAGCGCTTTGCGTGGCACGAGGAGGTCAGGGCATGCGTGCGGAGTTGTTCCGTCAGCTTCTGTTTGCGGTCCCGATCCTAGGCGTTGTCGCCTGCGGCGACCGCGCCGACGACCGCGCCATATCGGGTGCCGGAATTGGTGCGGCTGCCGGCTTGGCTCTGGGTGCAGTGACGGGTCTCTCCCTGCTGGAGGGTGCGGCACTGGGTGCTGCCGTGGGCGGCGTCACGGGCGCCGTGACTGATTCCAGTGATGTCAACCTCGGCAAGCCGGCCTGGAGGAGGGACAGCGCGTCGACTCAGCCATCGCAAACTGCACGTGGCAACGATCTCGTCTACCGGACCCAGACTGCGCTGGCTGCACGCGGCTACGACGTCGGAACAGCCGATGGGATTCTTGGCCCGCGAACTCGCAACGCCATCGAGCTGTACCAGAGACAAAATTCCCTTGTGGTGGACGGGAAGCCGGGCGAAGCGCTTCTTCGTCACATTGAGGGGCGCAGCTGACGTCGGAGCGCCACAACGAACCGGCACGGATATGCGCGTTGATCTGCGCCATCGCGACCCCACCCCCGGAGGCGACATGCGAGTACGACTTTCCGCCCGACGGGCCTGCGCCGGCGCCCTGGCGCTGGCCGGCCTGATGCCGGCCGCCAATCCGGCCTTCGCCGACAAGCCCGATTGGGCGGGCGGCGGCAGGGGCAAAGGCGGCGCTGGCAACAAAGGTGGCGGGCCCAAGGGCGGTGACATCAACATCGACGTCGATATCCGCTTCGGTGGCGGTGATCGCCTTGCCGTGCGTGACTATTTCAACGCCCGCGGCTGCCCGCCCGGCCTCGCCAAGAAAAGCAACGGTTGCCTGCCGCCCGGCCAGGCAAAGAAGTGGGCAGTCGGTCACCCGCTGCCGCGCGACGTCATCTCCTACGATCTGCCGCACGAGCTGGTGATCAAGCTGCGCCCGCCGCCCGCCGGCTATCGCTATGTCCGGGTCGCCGCGGACCTCTTGATGATCGCCGTCGGCACCGGTCTCGTGATCGACGCGATCGAGGACTTGGGCCGGTTGTGAACGCCGATCGATCCTTGGTTCCGGACGAGTCCGGACATGATCTCGCGTCCCGGTGAGATCTGCGAGCCGGGGGATGATGTCGGGCTGCGGTGGACGTTAGGCGCGCCGCCAAAACGCGAACGGCCTGACAGGCCGAATCCCTGCAACCACCACGATTCCCTGCTTGGCCGCAGAATTGGGAATCGACTCCCTGAAACCGTAAAAACAATCCCTGTTCTCTTCGCAGGGAATTGCGCCGGCAAGGCCCGGGATTTCAGCCATTTGAGGGCCGCTATACCGCGCCCGAACGGCCAGATTTCGGAGAATTCCCTGTTATTTTCCCTGCAAGCAGGGAAATGGCGCGGGAGCGTGGTTCGCTCAAGACTGCGTCCACCAGCATTCTGAGCTACGAAATCGCGGTACCATTGACGGCCGCCGAGTTCGCCCAACCAGTAGGTAAACTGATCCAAGCTTGCACTCGCGCAATTGCAACCGCGGTTTTGTGCCCGGCGTTCTGAAGCGTCCGCTGCGTGCCGCGCCTAAGGGCTCCGCCCTCGCGCGGGCAAGGGTAAAGTCCCGGCTGCGCCGGGACCGGCCGCGGCGGCTTCCCCGACCTTCCGCGCGACGCCTGAGGCCGACTGTCAGATGGACCCCAGTTCGCTTGTGCAGGCCGGGCGATCCCCCTCCGCCCCGGCCGCCCTTGCCCTTGCTACCCCGGTCTCGCCGACGGGCAGGGGTGCAGCGCAGCGCTGCGCTGCACCCCAGCCATAAGGAGACTTGGAAATGACGAGTGCCACCATCATCCGCGACGTGCCGCTATCGAAGCTGGTGCCATCGGAACGGAACGTCCGCCGGACCCACCGCGAGATCGCCATTGAAGGTTTGGCAGCGAGCATTGCCGCGCATGGCCTGCTGCAGAGCCTGAGCGTCCGCCCGGTCCTGGACAAGCAAGGCGCCGAAACCGGCAAGTACGCCGTCTGCGGCGGCGGGCGCCGCCTCGCAGCCTTGAAGCTGCTCGCCAAGCGCAAGGAGATCGCCAAGAACTACCCCGTTCCCTGCATCGTCAGCGATGGCGACGAGGAGGAAGTCAGCCTCGCGGAGAACGTCATGCGGGTGAACCTGCATCCGGCCGACCAGTTCGAGGCCTTCAAGCGGCTGGCCGAGGAGCAGGGCCTCGGCGCGGAAGAGATCGCCGCCCGGTTTGGCCTCACGGCGCATGTGGTGCGCCAGCGGCTTCGCCTCGGGGCCGTCAGCCCGAAGCTGATGCAGATCTATCGCGACGGTGGTCTGACGATGGATCAGCTGATGGCCTTCGCCATCACCGAGGACCATGCGCGCCAGGAGCAGGTCTATGACAGCCTGCCGTGGAACCGGGAGCCTTCCATCATCCGCCGCACCCTCATGGAAGGTTACGTCCGTGGCAGCGACCGCCGCGCCGTGTTCGTCGGCACTGATGCCTATCAGGCGGCGGGCGGCGAGATCATCCGCGATCTGTTCGCCGAGGATGGCAGCGGTTACTTCGCGGATGCCGGCCTGCTCGACCGTCTGGCAGGGGAGAGGCTTGCCGAGGTGGCCGCCGAGTTGCAGGCGGCAGAGGGCTGGAAATGGGTGAAGTCATCGATCGACTACCCGCACGCCCACGGCCTCGCCCGTCACTACCCGCAACCGCGCGAGCCTTCACCGGAGGAGGGAGAGCGGCTCGCCGCACTTCAGGCGGAGCTTGCCGCCCTGAACGAGCAGTATGACGGGGTGGAGGAGCTGTCGGACGAAGCGGATGCGAAGTTCGGCGAGTTGGAAGTCGAAATCGAACGGTTGTCCGAACGGCAACATGTCTATGCGCCGGACGTGATCGCGCGCGGCGGTGCGTTCGTGGTGCTGGGCCATGACGGGACGCTCCGCATCGAACGCGGCTTCGTCCACCCGGAAGATGAGCCGCAGCGGGAAGCCCGAAGCGGCGATGGCGATGATCGGGACGACGCCGACGATCAGGGTCACGGCCCGGGCGACGGCATTCCGGCTTCCGAGGCAGAGGACGAAACCGACGACGGCAAGCCACTCCCGGATTCCCTGATCCGCGATCTGACCGCGCACCGCACGCTCGGTCTTCGCCTCGCTTTGGGCGAGCAGCCGGAGGTGGCGCTGATCGCCGTCACCCATGCGCTGGCGGCGCAGACCTTCTATCCGAGCACCGATTCGGGCACCTGCCTTGAGCTCCGGCCGACCTCGACACCGCTTGGCGGTCACGCGGAGGGGATCGAGGACAGTGTGACGGCAAGCGTTCTGGCGGAGCGCCACCAGGGCTGGGCGGCACGACTGCCGCAGGATGTGGCGGGGCTCTGGGACTTTGTGGCCGCGCTCGGCCAGGGTGATCGCCTGAGCCTGCTCGCGCATTGCGCAGGCCTGACTGTGTTCGCTGTCCGCCAGCCCTGGGAGCGCCGGCCCCGCGCGCTCGCGACAGCGGACAGGCTGGCGCAAGCCCTCGACTTCGACATGACGGCGCATTGGGTTCCCACCGTGCGGAGCTATCTCGGCCGGGTGACCAAGGCGCGGATCATCGAGGCGGTGCGCGAGAGTGTGTCGGAGGCGGCGGCGGAGAGGATTGCCGACATGAAGAAGCTGCCGATGGCGGAGGCGGCCGAGCAACTGCTGGCCGGAACCGGTTGGGTCCCCGTTCTGCTGCGGACACCGGCGGCGGCGAGCGACGAGGCCGAGCAGCCGATGTCCGTCGCTGCCGAGTAGAGCAGGCTGGCCGGGACCGTTCAGGCGGTTCCGGCCACCTCCCTGGTACAAGAATTTTTCGGCCGCGCACCTTCGGGTGCGCGGCCGGTTGCCATGAACGCGGTCTGGCATCTCCGCCAACGACTCCACGAAGCATGACAGTCGTTCGGATACCATTCGGCAATGCGGACGACAGTTCGGCGGTGCCCCACGGCCTCACTCGGGCCGGAGCGGGCCGGCGGCAAGGCATCGTAGCCTTCATTCCGATAACGGCGTCCGACCGTACGGGACTTCGACTGCCTGCGGCCGAACCGTGACCTCTCCGCAAACGGGGCGCAGACTTCGCTCGCCGTGAGCGGGGTTCATTGCCTTGCCGTCGCTTGCGGTCCCTCTTGCCCGCGCACTGCCTCCTGGCCTCGCTTCGGTGTGGTCGCTGCGCGACCTCTGCTGCCGGAGCGGGGCACGCCCCCCGCTGCCTCTCATGGCTTGACCCGACCGGACGACGGCTTCGCCTCGATCGCCTTCCGCAATGGCGGCATCCGGCTTTTTTCCGCCGCGCTTTAGAGCGCTTTGCATCGCCAAACCAAAAAAGCCGGCAGCCGCCATCCTCCGCTTCGCTTCGGGCCTTCGCCTGCGGGCCGATCGCTGCCCGGTCCCAGTGTCGCCATCGAGGCCGCGGTGGTCGCGGCCCGAGCAACCGGACAGGAGTTCACCACATGGCAACCATCGGCACCTTCAGCAAGACCGAGAACGGCTTCACCGGCGCGGTCAAGACGCTGACGCTCAACGTCAAGGCGAAGCTCATCCCCGCCGAGGGTGAGAGCGAGCGCGGCCCCGACTTCCGCATCTTCGCCGGCGCCACCGAGTTCGGCGCGGGCTGGAAGAAGACCGCGCGCGAGACGGGACGCGAATACATCTCGGTCAAGCTCGACGATCCGAGCTTCCCCGCGCCGATCTACGCGACCCTGATCGAGGCCGAGGACGGGCAGGGCTACGTCCTGATCTGGTCGCGCCGCAGCAGCGACTGACCTCGCGACCTCAACGACGCCCCGCCTCCTGGCGGGGCGTCTTTGGCGTTCGCTGCCGGTATTCCGAGTGTCGGAAGAACGAGCGCTTTCGGTACGGAGTGATCGGGATGCGCACGCCGCCGGCCTGCAGCCTGCGCACCCCGATCCCAGTCATGTGGCCGGCAATCGCCGAGGCGTCCGCCGGCGGAGTTCCTAAGGGCGCCGCCCTCGCGCGGGCCAAGGGATCGCTTCGCTCGTCCGGGGCGGTCTCCCCGGCCTTCCTCCCTCCGCTTCGCTCCGGTCGTGCAGGTCGGGAGATCCCCCTCCGCCCCGGCCGCCCTTGCCCTTGCTACCCCGGTCTCGCCGACGGGCAGGGGTGCAGCGCAGCGCTGCGCTGACACCCCAGACCCAGAGGAGATAGACCGATGAACGTTGTGATCCAGAACCCGGCCTCTATGAGCGGCTTCCGCGTCGACATCTCGCGCGGTGAGCGCATCGGCCGCGTGTCGTCGGAGTGGTTCTCGCGCCCCGATGACGAGCGCTACCTGAGCCTGACCGCACTGCATGACGCGACCCGTCGGCGGGCCGAGAATGCCACCGCCCGAACGGTGGAGAGCCGCGCCGTCAGGGTGGAGGCAAGCCGCGAGGATGCCGAGAAACTCTGCCTTGTGGTGCCCGGCCGCGACCAGCCGGTCGCGCCGACCCATTGGAGCTTCGGCCAGCTTTGCAGTCTGGTCAGTACGCCGGCCGCCTATATGCGCCAGCTGCCGGCACCTTTGGCCGGCATCAACCTGCAGCACGGGCTGCTCACCCATCGCGCCGAGCTGGTCAAGACCCTGGAGGCCGAGGATGGCCGGGTCGAGCTTCGCGCCGTCACCGGTCCGGACTATGGCCGCATCTGGGACCATGAACTGGTCGCCGCGGTGCAGCGGATCGCCGGCAACGGCACCGGCGACACGCGGTGGAAGGTGCCGGGCGTGCTCGACTGGTCGACCATGACCCACAATCCCTTCGTGGATGTCACGAAGGACTCCACGACCCTCTATGCCAGCGACCGCGACGTCTTCCTGTTCCTGGTCGACGATACCCATCCGATCGAGGCGGGACGCTTGGCCGACGGATCGCCCGACCTCTACTTCCGCGGCTTCTATGCCTGGAACTCGGAAGTGGGATCGAAGGCGCTTGGCGTTGCGAGCTTCTATCTTCGCGCCGTCTGTATGAACCGGAACCTCTGGGGCGTGGAAGGCTTCGAGGAGATCACCATCCGCCACTCCAAGTTCGCTGCCCAGCGCTTCGCCCACGAGGCCGCGCCGGCACTGGCGAACTTCGCTAATTCGAGCCCGGGACCGTTCGTTGCCGGGATCAAGGCGGCACGGGAGCGGGTCGTTGCCCGGGACGATGAGGATCGGCAGGACTTCCTGCGCAAGCGCGGGTTTACCAAGCCCGAGACGGCGCGGATCATCGAGACCGTGCTGCAGGAGGAGGGAAGGCCGCCGGAAAGCCTGTTCGACTTCGTGCAGGGCATCACCGCGCTCGCCCGGACCAAGCCGCATCAGGATGCCCGATTGGAACTCGAGGGCAGGGCAAAGACCCTTCTGGACCGGGCCGCCTGACGACCCGGTGCCGTGCAGCCTTATGGGCTGCACGGCACCCCGCCCTTGAAGGCGCGCCGAGCCGGCGCGACTGATCTCCGTTCACCATTCTCCGGCCGGACCGCATCGGCGCCGGTTCCCGGCGCGGCGCCGCGCCCCGCCATTCGACATCCTCTCGACATCGCGTCGGGCTCGCGGAGCTCGCCCGACATCCTTTGGTGGGCGCTGTCGCGCCGGAGGTGAAGGGGCTCCGCCCCTCACGCGTACAAGAGCCTTCCGCCCAGCTTCACTCGCTCCGCTCGCTGCAGCCGGGTCCCCGCGAAGGCTCTTTCCCGCGCTACCCCCGGTCCTCGCCGGCCAGGCAGGGTTGCAGGACGGGCCTGCAACCCTGCTTCAAGGAACATCGCAGGCGTTGGCAGTTCGATAGGCGAACGGAACTACAAACCGCGGCAGTCAGGAGTAGCAGATGACACAGAGGCAAGACCGATTGCAGGACCACCCGGAAGCACTGCAGGCACTGTTCGAGCTTGGCCGCTCATGGGCTGAGAGCGAGCTTACCCGGGCCATCGGCGAAGAAACGCCGTTCGAAAGCGCCGAGGCCTTCGGCGCGCTCTGGTCCGCACTGCTGGACGGCGACAGCGACGTCATCGAGCTGCTGCGCGAGCTGGACCGGCCGGAGCGGGACTTCGACGAGGCCATCCGATTCGTGGCCCAAGCGGGCTACGACCTTCTGCCCGATGAGCTGGTGGCCTATCTGACTCTGCCCGGCGACGAAGAAGAGACAATCTGCTGCGGATAGCGAGCCAGACGCCCCGATGGTCGAACCGTGCGGCCGGGTCGCGGCCGCACGGCACTCGGTCCAAGAATTGAGGCCGCCCGGTAGAGCCGAACGGCGAAGGCCGAAGGGCGGCCTGCGCTCGCCGGGCTGACGCCCGGCTCGCTCATTCTTTGTTGACCATCTCCAGATGAGGTCGGGTTTATCGCCGTGGTCCGATGGACCCGGCGCCCGACCGCCAACGATCAACTTCTGAAAGCGTGGCATGGGCGCGCGCTGGTGCAGCGCCATCAGCGCCCTGCCTCGTTGCCGCCGCGCTGCGGCGGCCCCGAACCAGACTCACACACCTCTATCCCAGCGAATAGCGTGGCCCGGGCCAGAATCGCGCTGGCCCGGCCGGGTCGCCAGGCTGGCCCAGCCGTCCGGCGACATGGCCCAGCCGATTCCGGGCGTGGCCCAGCACGCCCAATCGCAAAACGGTGCCTTGGCCCGGCTCCGCCGACCGAAGGCGCACGTAACCTGTTGATAAGAGGAAGTGCGCAAAAGGGAAGGTGGAGAGCAGGATACGCGTTTTGGATATCCAAAACGCCTGAGGCCTGCCCCGATTGGGCCAAGCAACTTACCGGCGCAGTCTGCGCCGGTGCTGTTTTGAGTAAGCGATTGTGGTCAAAAGTGTTGGGTATCGGCTGCGCATGGATCCGGTGAAGAAGCGGATCTGGGAAGCGGCGGCGGCGCGTGAGGGCCGCACCTTGAGCGCGTGGCTGACGCGGGCCGGCGACACCGCCCAGGCGGCTAGGCCCTATCTCACGCCGGAAGACATCGCCGTCTTCGACGGATTGCGCGAGCAGCTCCGCCGCGCCGGCGTGAACCTCAACGTGCTGCTGCGATGCGAGCATGCCTTCGAGCAGGGCAGGGGACGCCGGCCTCCCGATCGCGAGCAGTTCGAGGAGGTTCAGAAGGACCTCAAGGAAGCCCTCGCGCGGACCCTGGCCGTGCTGCAGACCAAGGCCTGACGATGGCTGGCCTGAGTCGGGACGACCTGGCCTCTGAGAAGCGGGGCCGCATTGTCGGCGATGATGAATATCGCGCCGCGATCAAGCGCCGAGCCCGCGAGATACTCTCGCTCGGCCCCTCGGCCGGCGCCCGCCTGCGCGGCGGCGGTCCGACGGGGACCGCCGCCACCAGCACGGAGAGCGTGCTCAAAGTGATCGCCTGGACCAAGGGCAAGTATGCGGCGCCGCGCCAGGCCTTCTATGTCGGCCGTGCCCGCGACAAGGATGACCCGCGGCGCCAGGTTGCCTTGGAGAACGAGCGCGGTGAACTGGTGCAAGGTAAGGCCGCGATCCAAGCGGGGATTGCATCATGGGATCTGCTGCCCGATGCGCAGAACCGGTCGGCCGAATGGCGCAAGGCAGCTCCGACGGAGCGGGCGGAGATGACCCAGGCCGATGCACTCGCGAGGCGCCAAGCCGTCCATCTGATGTTCTCCGTCCCCCGCGGGGCTCCCTCGCAGGCGGAAGCACTGCGCGATGCCGTCCGGGAAGCGATGCGGGAGAGCTTCGGCGAGACTGGTTACCGCTATCTCTTCGCTATCCATACCGACGAGCCCCGGCGGCCGCATGCGCACATCATCGTCAAGGCGACCAGTGAGCCGATTGCCGGCGGCCGCAGCCGGCAACTGAGGCTCGGGCCCCGTGAGCTCGGGGTAATCCGGGCGCGGTTCACCGAGCATGCCCGTGAGCGAGGCTTCGATGTCACCTGCACGCGGCGGGTGGATCGGGCCGAGACGCGCGGCCGGATTCTCGCCGGCAAGGAGCCGTTAAGGCTGAACACGCGGCCGGGGAAGCTGCATCGGCAGAGCCGGCAGGGATCCATCTTCGAAGCCAAGGCGCCGACCTGGTACCTGCAGCATGGGCTCGGCTATGAGCAGCGGCGGCTACAGGAGCATGAAGGTGAGCCAAAGGCGGCGACAGGGGCGGCGGGTCCACCAGGGTTGTTCCAGCGGCTCGCAACCGCCGTCAGGGGTATCTTGCGACGCCCGAAGACGCCAAACCCAGCCAAACCAGTCGAGCAACCCTCGTCCCCAGGTCTCCAGCGGCTCGACCGCCATTTCGCCGAGACGCATCGAAGCCCCGAGGCGGCACGGGAGTCGTTCCTGCAGATGTATAGAGAGTCGCCGCGGCTCGCCGTGTGGGCGGCGAACAACCATCCTCAGGCTTTCGGGAATCCGACCGGCGTCAGCCCGACGGGACGGGTTACCGGCCGTGGCCTGAGGGAGGTGCTGGACCAGCAGCAGCCCGCAGCCACGCCGGATCCTCGCCAGGCGGCGATCATTGCCTACGACACAATGAGGGTACGGCGCGAGGCGGACCATGCGCTTCAGCAGGAGGGCGCGCGACGGGACATTGCCGCGGTTCCGCACGCTCTGATGCGGGTGGCGGATCGGCTGGAAGGACAGGAGCGTCCCCACGAGCACGTAGCGGAGCTCCGTAAGCTCGCCGCCGCGACGCAGGATCCCGAGCAGATGGCGAAAGCCGGGCAGTATCGGGCGCTGGATGCACGCATTCGGCAGAACAGGCGCGGGAGAGACCGTGACGGCGCCTTCGAGCGTTAGGTGGCGCGGCTCGATTCTGTGCTAACGGAGCCTGGACCGTCGGTCGATGAGCCCTGGGGCTCAGGTCAGCTCGAGGGCGCGCGCGCGGCAGCTGAAAGCAAGGCACTTACCAACGGGGTTCATTCAACCCCCACCTGACCCATCTTGAGCCAAAGCCACGATCACTCGGGTCTGCGATCGCACGTTCGGGGTGAAGCGACCCCAGCCTCGCATCGCAGTGAACTCCGGTGTCGAAACAGCCGCAGGCGATGCCAACTGATAGATCGTCGTACAGAGCGTCTTGCCGAGCGCGCAGCGCGCTCCGCGGTCGGATTCGCTGATGGGTCCCTTCGAGACAAATCGCCGGCGGCTCAACACGCCGGGACAGAGAAGCGCATCCGGCAGATGCACGTCGTCGTACCAGCGGTTCCAGTCAGCCTCGACCTCCGGGTCGACTTCCGCTGTGACGATCAGCAAGCAGTTCCCATCCATCGGCACCACCTCCCCGCCTGTATGCAATATAACGAGGTCCGGCAGCCGCCGGGGTGACGCTCCCCCACATCAATCCGCCCCGAACGCGCCTTCATGAGCGAGCCTGGCTCCAAGTGCTCCGAGCGGAAGCCATCTCGTGGATATACTGCGGCAATGGAACGCAACATCCGGCGCGATACTCGAATTGGCGGGGCAGGAGCAAAGCCTGGCGGTCACAAGCTGATTGCAGCCCGCGAAGTGTCGCCATGCCAGATCATCGCCGGCCCGACAGCCGATCCGGTTCGGGAGAGACCGCCGCCGTGAACATCGCATATGTCGGCGAACAGCTGCCTGCGCTCAAGAGCTGCTGAAACTCAAACGGCTCGGCGCTGCTGCGGATTCCTTGATGGCTTGATGACCATTGGGCCATAGGTCATGGCGAAACCAAGGAACGCGGCAACCCAAGCCGCTGCGGCAACCTGCAGCCAAGCCACCGGCGCTCCGAGACCCGCACCGATTCGCGCCAATGCCGCCAAACAAATGAGAGCATAGATCGTGGTTGTGGCCCGGTTCGTCATCAGCTGACCACCGGTATGGCCGAGGGTCGCACGGGTCATTACTGCCAGAGTCATGACGCCGACGGCTCCAGCCGTCCATGCATGAATGCCCGCCGTGACAGGCACGTGCTCTGAAAGGAGCGCGAGCGCTACCAGGACGAACCCGAGCGGCACGAAGGCGTATCCCACATGCAGGATCAGGACCATCGGTTCCCGCGTCGTCCGGTCACCGGCCCATCGAGCGAGACGAATGGCCTGTAGCACTCCTGCCCCACCGAGGAGGACGCCGGAAAGCGCGGCAAGGGGCCAGAAGACCCACGCTGCGAGCGCGGCGATCGCTGCCGCCATGGCGACAGCGTCGAACCCGTCGAGCGGCGCTGGCAGCCGACCGGGGTTCTCGCGATGCAACCAGTTGCGCGTGAAGCTCGGGACGATTCGGCCGCCGACAAGCATGATCATCGCGATAGCGGCTGCGATACCGATACGCTGACCGTAACCTGTGGCGGTATCCAGGGCAGCCTCGACGTGGAACACGAGATTTCCCAGCGTCAGGGTGCTCAGCCCCAGCAGGACGCGCAGGTTGCGCCAATTTCGACCAGCCATGATCTCGCGCAGACAGACGCCAGTGAAGACGAGCAGGAAGGCGGAGTCCACGACAGCCGCCGCAACGAGCCCAAGAATTCCAGAAGCGGCCGTGGCCAGGCGTCCTGCGAGCCAAAGCAATGCGAGTGCAATGAGTGGCCATCCGGCCAGAGGAAAGCGCCCCGTCCAGTTCGGGATCGATGTCAGCAGGAAGCCCGCGACGATGGCTGGCACGTAGCCGTAGAGCAACTCGTGTACGTGCCAGTCGAGCGGTGCCAGCCCGGTCGGCAGGATGAACACGCCAAAGTACAGTGGCAGCCAGAGGGCGACCGCGAGAGCGGCCCAGACGGCCCCGAATAGGAAAAACGGACGGAATCCGTAGCTGAACAGGGCGGGGCCCTGGTATCCGCCAGGCATGCGGGGAATCGGAGGCAAGGCGTGCGCAGGCCTATGCGGTGATGGTCAGCATGTGGCCTTCACCGGTCACAAGCCGGACCTCCAGTTCCGGTCGCTCCCTGACCACCGCTTCGATCTCCGCCCGACTGATCAGACTGCAACCGGTGGAAAAAGCATCGGCGTCCGTGGCGGTTGACGCGACAACCGTGACGCTTCGGTAGCGAGTGGCGCACGCGCCGGAGCGCGGGTCGAGCAGGTGGTTGAAGCGGCCCTCCATGTCGAACCGAAAGCCGCTGGCCGAGGAAGTGGCAACAGCGCGGTTGACGATGGGCAACCGGCCGATTGTCTGTCCCGGTGCGACCGGGTCAGCGATGGCGACCTGCCAGGGCGCGCCGTCGGGCCTTGCGCCGATGGCGCGTCCTTCCCCTATATCGACGAAGCTCTGTGTGATCCCCCCAACACGCAGCAGCTCGACGACGCGGTCGGTGATGTAGCCTTGGGCAATCCCGTTCAGCGTCAGTGCCATGCCGCGGCGGGCAAAGACGATGCGGTCGCGATTCGCCAGAACATGCTGGAAGCCGATGCGCCCAAGCATGCGATCGATTTGCTGCTGGCCCGGCACGCCACCCGCTCCCCTGGAGAAGTGTTCCGCGTAGAGCCGCCAAAGCGGTTGCACGGTGGGATCGAAAGCGCCACCCGTGATCTGGTGCCACGCGCCGCATGCCTGGAGAAGCGCCACAAGCTCGGGCGGCGGTGCCTCCAGAACACCGCGCTCGTTCAGTCGCACCAAGGCGGAATCACGCCGGTACAAGCTGAATATGGCTTCCAGCCGCGCGACCTCGGCGACGGCTCGGCCGATGAACCGCTGCGCTTCGGCACGATCGTGATGATGGATCAGGAGGCTCGCCACTGCGCCCATCGCGGTGCCACGCCACTCGACGAGCGTGGCGCCGCGTTCGGCCGCGGCACCGAGCGGCAACAGCGGCAGACCGGCCGCCGCGGCCAGGATGCCGATGGCGCGTCGACGGCTGGGATGCGAAGTAGCCGAGTCCATTCCGATCTCCTAACCCTGCTGTTGGCCGGATTGGTGCGGCGGACCGCCCTCGGACGGCGCATCGGCTTCCCCGCCGCCGAGGACATAATCGATCGGGACTTCCTGAAAGCGGGCCACCCTTCCACCATGCTCGCGGGCAAACCGCGCCGCCGCTTCCGGATCGGAGAACGGCACTGTCTCCTCGGCGCCCATGCCGCCTTTCATGCTGCTGCCGATCACGTAGTAGGCGTTGCGCGCCTCGACCCAGTTCGTCGCGCCGGGCTCGTCCCAGCTCGTAGCTTTGGCCATGTCGGAGACATAGATGGCACGGACGTCTTTGGCCTCCTCCGGCAGCATGGTGAAGGCGAAGGCGTCGCGCGCGGACGAGAACCAGATCGGCGCCTCCCGGCTCTTCAGGATGATCTGGCCTTTCGGCCCTGAGTGCTCAGCTACGAGCATGCCGCAATAGTGGCCAACCGCAGTCGCCGGGAGCGCCTGCGGCGGCGGGATCTCTGCTTTCTTCTCTTCACCGCAGGCCGACAGCAAGGTGGCGAGCGACACGATAACGGCGGCCAAGAGGATACGCATCAGAGTTCCCTCCGAGAGAAAGCAACCGCGGCAAGGCCGAGCGGGACAGCGACCCAAGTGCCGAGGGCGAGCAAAAGTACATTCCGGCCGAGCGACAGGTTGTCGGCGAGCCCCGCCATGCCAGCAAACATGCTGACATTGTCCGAGGCGGTGAGGTTCAGCAGCCGGTAGATGTCGGCCGGGTTCAGCAGCAGCAGCGCCTCGACGACGGGTGCGGTGATGACGCGACCCTGATCGACCGCGAGCAGGCCAAGCAGCGCCATATCGAAGATCAGCACGAGCAGCAGCCAGATCCCGATGGCAATGCCCGCCGCCGTGCCACGATCGCGAACCAGCGCGCTGATCAGATAGCCGACAGACACAAAAGCGGCACCGAGCAGGACGGAAGATCCGATCATCGAGGCGAAGGCAACCCAGCTTTCGGCGTCGATACTGACGCCGGTCGCCGCCAGGGCCGCCGCCGCCGCGCCATAGCCGATCACGGTCGCGAAGGCGAGGATCGCCAGGTGGCCGACGAACTTGCCGATGAGCACCTGCCAGCGGCCGACGGGATAGCTCAGGAGCAGCAGCATGGTGCCGCGCTCCATCTCGCCCACAATCGCGTCATGCGCGATCAGCAGCCCAATCAGGGGCAGCAGGAATATCGTCAGGCTCGACAGGCTGACGATCACAACGTCCAAAGCGCGGACGCCGACGCTCCCCGTCGGTGCGCTGCCGAGGAAGGTGAGCGTCAGCGCCAAGGCGGCAAGCAGGAGCGTCGTTGCCAGGACCCAGCGATTCCGCACGCCTTCCTGGATTTCCTTTCCCGCAATGACGAGCGCATTGGTCACGGCGCGGCCTCCTGGCTGCGCAGGAAGTGCACGTAGAGCTCGTCGAGCGTCGGCGGGACAACATCTATGTCGTCGACCGTGTCGGCGCTTGCCGCGGCCCATCGCAGCAGTTCCATTTTTTTCCCCGGCGAAGCGTCCAATTCGACGACGTGGCCGTTGAAGCGGCGGTAGTTCATCGACCGGAGCCAATCCGGCAGGGCCGTCGGTTTCGCGGCCAGGTGCAGACGTATCCGCGTCGGCAGCTGCGTCAGATGCCGAAGCTCGTCTAGGGTCCCGTTCGCCACCATCAGGCCGCGGTTCATGATGATGACGCGCTCAGCACGCTCCTCGAGCTCGGTCAGGGCGTGCGAGCAGAGCACCACCGTCGCACCCTGGTCGCGCAGCTCGCGCACGATCTCGTAAAAGGTCAGCCGGAGGGCGGGGTCGAGGCCGGTGGTCGGCTCGTCGAGCAGCAGGATGCGCGGTGCGCCGAGGAGTGCTTGTGCGAGTCCGAGGCGCTGGCGCATGCCTTTGGAGTAGGTGCCGATACGGCGGCCGGAGGCGCCGCTGAGGCCTACGCGGTCGAGCAGCGACGCGATACCGCTGACGGGCTGCCGCTTTAGGCGGGCATAGAAGGCGAGCACTTCTCGACCGGTGAGGCTGGCGTTGAAGGCCACATTCTCCGGCAGGTAGCCGAGCCGCTTCCGCGCGGCGAACTCGCCTGCCGACGGGTTCTCATCCAGCACGCGAACGTCACCGGATGTCGGCCTGATCAGGCCGAGCATCAGCTTGAGCAGCGTGGTCTTGCCCGCGCCGTTGTGCCCGACCAGCGCGACGATCTCGCCCGCGGGAAGGGTGAAGGTGACGCCGCGCACCGCCTCCACCGGGCCGTAGCGCTTCACGACGCCCTCGAGCGTGACCGTGGCGGTCATTCGGGCCCCGCCTTCGCTCGATCAGGTCGCGGCGGAGGTGAGATCAGGGGGCGGCTGTCGACGACACCGCCGGGCAGCAGCGCCGGGAACTGCGCCTGTGCCCACCGGATGACCTGCACAGCGGGGCTGTTGACAAGGATCTTCGCCTGAGGCGCCGTCCACAGGACGCGATCGATCAGGTCGTTCGGCCGATAGGCCGTGTCGGCGATGCCGTCGCCGTTGAGGTCGAAGGCCGGGTTGTCGCTCCAATAGTTTCCGCGCCCAGATGCGGACCAGTCGAGGTGCCGGGTACCGACATACTTCACTTGGTTGCGGTTGCTCAGGAAGGCGTTGCCCGTGATCTCGTTCCGCTCCGAACCGGCAGTGAAGTGGATGCCGATCTCGCAATTCTCGAACCAGTTGGCGCGGAACCGGTTCCGATTGGCGTTGTAGATGAAGACGCATTTCTCCGGGCCAGTCCGCATGCCGGAGGTGGGCGCGGTCGGAGCGGTCGCGCTCGCCGGCAGTCCATGGCCAGGGTCGCCCTGCCCGCGCATTCCGGAGGCAAGCCAGCGCTCGGCGGGCTGCAGGCGCCCCAGCACGGCGTTGCCGGTGATCTCCGAAGCGTTGGCATAGTTGAACAGGAACCCGTGGTCCCGGTCCCCGTCCGACACGTTACCGCGTACGGTCAGCCGGTTGGAGAACATGATCGCGAAGCCGACGGTGTTGCCGACGGAGAGGTTGTCGCTGACTTCACTGTCGTTTGTGTACATGTAGTGCACCGCGAAACGGAGGTCGCGGAAACGGTTGCCGCGGAACACGTTGTTCCGGCTGGTGATGGTGTAGATGCCGTCGCGGCCGAAGCGGATGTCGTTATCGATTACCTTCGCGCCGGGCGCGTTCCAGACCGAGACGCCGTTTCCGGCCTCGTTTACCCGGCCCTCGCGCCGGCCGACGATGACGTTGGCGCGGACCACCGCATCCTGCGCGCCATGCAGATAGACGCCGGTGAGGTTGGCTTCCAGCCGATTGTCCTCGACCACTGCGCCGGTGGCAGTCTTCTCGACGAAGACGCCCGAATCCATCGCCACCAGATCGTTGCCCGATCCTCGGATGATCAATCCTCGAACGACCGAGCCTTGTGCCGACACCGTGATGACGTTGCCGTGACCGTCACCCTCGACGAGCGCGCCGGGGTCACCTTCAAGAGCAAGCGTACGATTGATTCGGAGCGGTCCTTGATGCTTGCCCGCCTGTAGCACCAGCACGTCGCCGTTGCTGGCGGCATCGATGCGCTGCTGAAGCCCCGCATTGCCGGGCGGAACGAGAATGCGTTCCGCCCAGGCGTGCGAAGTCCAGGTGGCGGCGAGGACCACCGCCGACCGGATCGCGGCCAGCATGGCGCCCGTCCTCATCGCCTCACGCGTTGCGTGGCTCGACGAGCATGCGGCCCTGCATCTCCATGTGCATGGCATGGCAGAACCACGTGCAATAGTACCAATAGACACCAGGCTTGCTGGCTTTGAACGTCACCGAGGCGGTAGCTTGTGGTGCGACCTCGAAGCTGATGCCGTAGTTCACGATGCAGAAGCCGTGCGACAGATCCTCAACGTCATCGATGTTGGTGACGTAGACGGTCACTTCGTCGCCCTGCTTGACGGTAAACTGTTCCAGCCCGAAGGCGGGGGCGACCGACGTCATGTAGACACGCACCTTGTCGCCATCGCGGACTACTTTCGAGTCGGCGGTCAGGTCAACGCCGTCCGCCTTGGCCTGCTTCACCGCATCGGCAAAGAACGGATCATCACGGTTCCAGACATGGACCGGGTTGATCTTCGAGCGATGGACGATGGTCGCATCGTGCGGCTCGGCGAAGCTCGGGCTGTCGTGCATCAGCACCATGCGGTCGCCGGAGATGTCGATCAGCTGGTCGTTCTCTGGCTTCAGCGGCCCCACGTTCAGAAACCGGTCCTTCGAGAACTTGTTGAGCGACAGAAGCCATTTGCCGTCCGCCTCCTTGGTCTGTCCCATGGAGGTGTGGTTGTGGCCCGGCTGGTAGTGCACATCCAGCTTCTGGATGATGGGATTTACCTTCTCGCCCTTGAAGGCGCGGATCGCCCGGTCGATGTTCCACTTCACCACCTGGCTGTCGAGGAACAGCGTGGTGAACGCGTTCCCCTTGCCGTCATAGGCGGTGTGAAGCGGGCCAAGGCCCAACTCGGGCTCGGCCACGACGCAGTCGCGCGGCTGGATCTTGTCATCGAACAGGGCGTCGAACTTGCGGACATCGAACACCGTCACGGTCGGCGACAGCTTGCCATTGGCGACGACGTGGATGCCGTCGGGCGCCGTGTTGATTCCGTGCGGGCTGTTGGGAACCGGGATGTAGCGCGTGTACGGCGATCCCTTGCGGCCATCGAGCAGCGGCACGCCGCCTACCGTTTCTGCCTTCCCAGCCTTCACCGCTTCTTCGATCCGCTTGATATTGAAGACGACGACCCAGTCCTGCTCGTTCGCCGTCATCTCGGCAAGGTTGACGCCTTCTTCGGAGTTGTAGCAAGTAGCGAAGCAGTACTTGCCTTGGTAGTCGGCATCGACGTTGTCCAGGTTGCCGCTGACGCGCACCTGCCAGGCAACCTTCATCGTCTCGCCGTCGACAGCGCTGAAGACCGATGCATATTGCTTTGGGTCATCGAGGATCTTGCCGTCATTCGGGATCGGCACGCGGTCCTCGCCATTGCAGAAGACGTACCCGGTCTTCGGGTATTTCTGCACGCGCAGTCCGTGCACCGTCGACTGGTTCGGCAGCTGGATGATCTTGTCGCACTTCATCACATCGAGCCGAATGCGGCAGACGCGGGTGTTCGATTTGTCGTTCGCGTACAGATACCGGCCATCATAGGTGCCGTCGGTGAACGACGGGTGGGGGTGGTGCAGGTCGCCGTTCAGGTAGACCCCGCCCCGATCTTTGAGAAACTCCCGGTACTCCGGCGTCAAACCTTCGGTCAGGACCTTGAGGCTCTCATTGGTCTGGCCCCAGCCCGTCGCGCTGCAGCGGTTGAAGACCGGTATGCGCATCAGCTCGCGCATGGAGGGCAGTCCCAGGATCCGTACTTCGCCGGTCTGGCCGCTGGAGAAGAACACGTAATACTCGTCGAGCTCTCCGGGGTGCACCTCCGCCTTGTTGGCGCGCGCGGGCTGTCGTTGCTGGGTGCGCGTCTGCGCCTCCGCAGAAGTGATACCGGCCGTCCTGCCGAGGCCGAATCCGCCCGCTGCTGCTCCGACGCCGACAGCGGCTGTCGTTCCGAGCAAGCCGCGCCGGCTGAGGGCTCCCTTGCTTTCCGTCTCGTCGCTCATGTCATTCTCCTTCGCTCAGGTAGTGCCCGGAGAATCCGACGCGGGAGATTGAGCCGCCGGATTGCCGGGAGCACGGGTGATTGGCTTCGGCGAGGTTGCACCGCCCGGGCGCATCGACGGCGAGGCGAGCGCCTCGCGCCGCTCGCGCTTCAGCCGCACCTGGATCATGTGCGGGCAACGGTGGTCGTCGTGGTAGAGCTCCTGGCAGTGCATGCAGTAGATGCACTCGTTGACGTTGATCTGCCCTTCCGGGTGGATCGACTGGACCGGGCACTCCTTGGCGCAGCGCTGGCAGGGCGAACCGCATTCGGGCCAGCGCTTCAGCCACTCGAACATGCGGATGCGTCCGGGGATGGCGAGGGCGGCGCCAAGTGGGCAGAGGTAGCGGCAGAAGAAGCGTTCGATAAAGAGACCGACGACCAGTAGGCCGACCGCATAGAGCACGAATGGCCAGTCGCGCACGAACTTGAGGACGATCGCGGTCTTGAACGGCTCGACCTCCGCCATCACCTCCGCCGCGGCAACCGAATAGAGCGAGAGGCCGAACAGCCCAAGGAAGATGATGTACTTGATCGGCCAGAGCCGTTCGTGCAGTCCCCATGGGACTTTGATCTGTGGGACCTTGAGCCACTGGGCGACGTTATTGGTCAGCTCCTGCAACGCGCCGAACGGGCAGAGCCAGCCGCAGAACGGCCCCCGTCCCCAGAACAGCAGCGCCGCCGCGATGGCGGTCCACAGAATGAAGATGAGGGGTGCAGCGAGGAAGAACTCCCAGTTGAAGTCGGTGATCAGCGCGCTGGTGAAGGTGACGACATTGACGACCGAGAGCTGGGCATTTGCGTACCAGCCGAGCCAGACCAGTGTGAAAGTCAGGAAGGCGCGCCTGATCCAGGTGTAGAGAACCGGGCGCCGCACCAGTGTGTCCTGGAAGAAGAAGATGGCCGTCAGGACCAGGAGAGCGATGGCGGTGATGACGATGGCGACGGCATTGTCCCGCCAGATCCGCATCCAGAGCGGTTGGTCCAGCCCGTCCATCGCGCTTGCCGACGGTGCAGCCGCTCCGGCAGTGGCAGGCGAAGAAATCGGAGCAGATGGTGATTTGGCTGGTGGCGCCTGGACCAGGTATCTGTGTGGCAAGGTGTAGCCGAGCTCCATGGTGATCAGGGCCTTGTCGCGGGCGCCGATGCTGCGCTGGACGAAGAGCTGAAGTTGCCAAGACTCGGTCGGGTCGAGAGTGAACTCGTCGGGTACCACGAAGAGCGCGATCTCCGGCAGATCAGGCGCGCCTTCGGCCGCCAGCGCGCCGAGCCGCGTGTGGTTGCGGTCGCGGAAGCGCGTGCCAGCGCCGTCCTGCAGCAGCTCGATCCGGTCGAAGATGCCGCCGCGAACGTAGCCGGAGCCCTTGAACGAGTAGGCTCCTTCGCCGGCGACCACGATCGCCTGTTGGCCCGGCTTCAGCTGCTGGCGCAGCCGCTCGTAGCGCTCGTCGCCCAGAAGGCTCCGCCCGATAGTCGGCACGCTGACCGGTGCGACATAAAGGTCGATGAACAGGTCGTCCGGGTTGTCGGTCTCCGGATTCTGCGCTGCCGCCTCGTGGCCCGCGCGGGCAAAGGCCTGGCTGATCTCCCCGACGCTCAAGGTGAGCCGCCGCACCGAGCCGTCACCGAGGAGGCTCGCCCAGTCGCGCACCTCGCTCTGCGCCATGTCCACCGACTTCGCGGTGCCGGGCTGCGAGCCCGTATCCCGTCCGACGGCGACGCCGGTCAAGCGCCCGCTTCGAATCAGACGGACAGCGCCCCGCACGATGCTGTCGCCCATCACGAGCACGGTCACGGTGGCGCCACTGACGATCTCGACCTGGGGCGCTCGCGAGGCTCCGTGGGCAACGGGTGCAAGTTCGCTGCCGATCAGCTTGTTGACGACATCCACAACCCGCTGCTCCGGGATGCCGACGAGAACAATCGGCTCCTTGTGATCGACCAGCTTGATGCCGGTGATCATTCCCTTGAGGTCGATGCCAACCAGGATCTGGATCGGCTTGCCCGAATAGCCGACGGCGTTGGCGAAATCCGAGTTCAGAAAGACATAGCCGACACGTTCACCGCCTCGGATGGCGGGGACGAGCGGAGGATCGCCCTCTGCGGGACCAAAGTTATCGGCACCGGGTAGGAGTTCGGCCGGTGCGGCTTTGCCCACGAACTCCTGCACGCGCCCTGCGGCATTCGCGACACGCGCCTGCGACAACAACACGACGAAAGTCAATGCGAAGGGCAACAAAAGACAAATCCGCCACGACATCCGCCGCTGCCGGGGTTGTGCATGGAGCATGCGCCATCCTCGTCAGGTCGAGATCATTTAGACCCTACGAGTTCGTCGGTTGGTTGCAACAGCTTTGAGCCGCAGCTGTGAGGATTATGGTTGAGACGAGCAGGCTCGATGCGACAGATCATGGCTCTTTCCATCTGATCGGGGCCCATTCTCGATATCGGATCAGATCTGCTCTTTGCGCTGGAGCAATGTCCGACCAAGCTTTTAGTTTCAGGGTCATGTGGCGCAGCGGTCAGAGGAGCAGATGTCACTTCTCAGAACCGAGCCCCCGGAAGCGGTCCGTTCGCTGGAAGAGCTCTTCGCGATCGCGCACGGGATGGAGCAGGAAGCCCAGCATCGGTACGAAGCGCTGGCCCAGAAGGTACGGGCTGAGGGAGTCCCGAAGCTCGCCGAGCTGTTCGAGTGGCTCGCGCGAGCAGAGAGGTCCCATGTCGAGCATGTCGATCGCTGGTGCGCCGATCGGCGCGGCAAGCTGCCTGACGCCCGGGACATTCGATGGGATCTGCCGCAGACCTTCGACGATGAGACGGCCGGAGAGTTCGTTACCTCACAACTGGCGGATGCCTATCGTGTGCTTTCGATGGCCGTGCGCAACGAGGAGCGCGCCTTCGCGCTGTGGACGTATATCGCGTCGCGCGCGGAGACTGAGGACATCCGGCAGGCCGCGGAAACCATGGCGCAGGAAGAGCTCGAGCATGTCGCCATCCTGCGGCGAGCGCGGCGGCAGGCGTACCACGCGCCGCGCTCCCAACTCGCGACGAACAGACCCCGCTCGCCAACCGAGGCCTTGACCTGGGCGGCCAGGCTTGAGCGCCAGCTCGCGGACCTGCTGGAAGACTGGGCGGGAACGCTGACCGGCGGGGCGCGTGAACGCGCCCTCGATCTGGCGGGACAGGCCCGTGTCGCCAGCCCGCGCTCGGCCATCAGCTCGCCCGACCTCAGGAACGCTGACAAGCGCGATATCTTGGCGATCGCCGAGGGCCTGGTTGAGACATATCTGGAAGTCGGCGAGCACTGCACCGACGAGACGGTGCTGGCAGAAGCGCAAGGCCTGGCGGAACAGGCTGTGGCGCGCCTCGCCCGGCTCCGGGGGGTGATCGACCGGAACTGATCGCAAGAAGCCCCCGCATATGCGGGGGCTTCGGTTCAGCGTCGCTGGCGCTACTTCGACGCGGTAACGGACGTCGCGAGCTTCTCAAACAGGCCCGCGAAGGTCGACTTCGCCTTGCCGGGGTGGCTCACCGCCTTGGCCTTCTCCAGGTTGGGCGCCTCGCCGACGGCCACGATGCCGACCATGCCCATGCCGTAATGGGGCTTGCACTTGAAGCCGTAGACGCCGGGCTTGTCGAAGGTGACGGTAAGCTCTTCGTTGAGCTTGCCGACAAAGGGGGTGGCGCCATCCGGGAGCATCGTCTGAATGCTCTCCGCATTATGGCTCTTGTCGGTCGGGACGAACTTGACGCTGTCGCCGGGCTTGACCCGGACCAGGGCGGGCTCGAACACCATCATGCCGGCGGCGCCCTTGTTCAGCATCTTGACCTCGACTTCGGCCGCTGTCGCGGCCGTCGCCACGCCCAAGGCGGCGACCAGGGCACCGAATAGGACCAACTTGCGCATCGTCTTCTCCTGCGAGCCTGCTTTGGGGGAACGAAGCCGGAGCTTCGAGGCTCATGACGGAGAGATAGGCCCTGTTGCGGCCGGAGAGTTTGCGCTGCAGCAAATTCGTGGAAGATTCGTGCCGCGGAAGCATGGGAGGCGTCGATGGCGAATGTGGACAGGTCCCAGGTCGCGGGCCTCCCGGTCTTTGCCGGCCTTGCGCCCGGGGAGCTTGACGAGCTTCTCAGAGAGGCGCGGACGGTCCGCTTTCCCAAGGGATCGACCGTCTTTTCGCAGGATGAGGAAGCGCATTCGTTCTTTGTTCTACTGAACGGCCATGTGCGCGCGGTCAAGCTCACGCCCGCCGGGCAGCAGATTGTCGTCCGTTATGTCGGCCCTGGGGAACTCTTCGGCATCGCCCCGGCAATCGGGAGCAGCACCTACCCGGCAACCGCCATTGCCGCATCCGAGAGCCTTGCCTTGGCCTGGCGGTCGGCGGCTTGGCCGAGGCTGATCGCGAGATATCCGTCGCTGGCAGGCACCGCCCTGCAGACCGTCGGTAGTCGGCTCCAGGAAGCGCATACGCGCGTGATCGAAATGACGACGGAACAGGTGGAGCAGCGCGTCGCGCGGGCGCTCCTCCGCCTTGCCCAGCAGGCGGGCAAGAAGGTGGACGAAGGCGTGCAGATCGATTTTCCGATCACGCGGCAGGACGTTGCCGAGATGATCGGGACCACGCTTCACACGGTCAGCCGCATCCTCAGTGCCTGGGAGGATCAGGGCTTGGTCGAGGGTGGCCGTCAGCGCATCGTGATCCGCGACCCTCACAAGCTCGTCATGCTGGCTGAGAAGCCTTCCGAATGACCGCCGCCTCCAGGGCGCTCACGAATTCCGCCTGATTGGCGCCGTGCTCCAGGCACGCAGTGGTCACGCTGTGAAAGCTGGCGATCGGGCATCCGACGCAATGCATCCGCCAATCCAGGAACACCCGGATCGTCTCCGGCCATCGCCGCATGACCTCGTCCACGGTTTGATCGGGTTCAATGGACATCGATCTGCTCCTTGCCCGGCCAGGATGGGCCATTCAACCGGAGGAACGTTGGTGCGGCGCAAACTCCAGGCAGTTTGTCCAGGGTCAAAGTGAACCGCGGCACGGCAGGCATGCTCCGGGCATCGAAGAGGTGCTGCCTTGTTCCATTATCATCCGCGACCCGTCCGGGCGGCGGTCGTCACCAATCCAGCCGCGGGTCGCAATCGCCAGGATCCGGCGATCGAGCGCGCGCTGGCGCGCCACCCAGGCATCCCTCGACTGGTCTATAGGGGCGGCGGCGAACTCGGAGCCGAGGTCGCCTCACTGGCGGCGCAGGGCGCAACGGACCTGATCGTTGACGGCGGCGACGGAACCGTGTCCGCCGTCACCTCGGCCGTCCTGCGCCTTCCGCCCAATGTCGCGCGCCCAAGGCTGGTGCTGCTGCCATCCGGGACCACGAACCTGGTCGCCTTGCGGCTCGGCGTGACCACCGCGCGGGTCCATGCGATCGACCGCATCCTCAAGACACCGGCCGAAGCCTTGCGCGCCAGCACAGTCTGGCAATCGCCGTTGCAGATCGAGCGCGAAGGCGAGAGCGAGGTCCTGCACGGCTTCCTGTTCGGTGCGGCGGCGTTCCTCGACGGGACGTTGCTCACGCGTCGACGCGTCAACGCGATCGGGTTGACGCGTCAACTCGGTATCGTCGGGGGCATCGCCGCCAACGTGTTTCACGCCACCTGCGGGCGCGGCCGCACAGCTTTCCTGGGCGGCGCGCCGATCACAGTGCAGGTCGACGGGTCGCTGCTCCCCGGCGATCGCCAGTTTCTGCTCCTGCTGACGGCGCTCGACCGGTTGCTGCCGTGGCTGTCGCCTTTCTGGGGCGACGGCGATGGTCTGATCCGATGGCTGAACGTGGGCGCGCCTGCATCCGGGTTGATCCGGGCGCTGCCACGGGTGCTGCGCGGCAGGCCTGCCCCCTGGATGGAAGCGTCCGGCTACCGCAGCGGACGCGCGGGCCGCATCAAACTCAGGACGCATCGCCCTTTCGTGCTGGATGGCGAAGTGGTGCAGCCAGGGCCCATGGGCTGCGTGACCGTGCGACCGGGACCCCCGATCGCCTTCCTCCGACTCAGCTGACAAAAGTGCATGTATTTGCTCCGGGCCAAAGAAGCTGAGCCCGGACCACGCTGAAATGGGCTCATGGGCAAGACACCGAACTCATCTGACGTTCTCGACCCTGAGATCCTGGATGCCCTCCAAGGCGTGACCGACCCGGAAGTCGGACTCAGCATCGTTGATCTTGGGCTCGTCTACCGCGCCGCACGGTCACCTGAGGGCATCGAGCTGTCGCTGACGATGACTACCCGATCCTGCCCGCTCGGCGAGCTGCTACTCGACGAGGCGCGCGATGCGTTGGTCAATCGCTACGGCGCCACGACGCAAATCGTCGCGGGTCTCGTGTGGGAGCCGCCCTGGCACCCTGATCGGATAAGCGACCGCGGCCGCGCCATGTTGCGCGGCTAGCCGGGAGAGGAACGAGGGCAAACCCTATGTATGGGACAATACTGTCGAGAGCACGTTCGCTCGGACACGGCCTCGGAGGTCGCCTGGCGCTCATGGCGCTCGGCGGGATGGCGCTGATGAGCGGCCTTCTCGGCGGGATGACCCGGCTCGGATGGCCGCTATCTACCGGTTCGCTGGCCGAGCTGCACGGGCCGCTCCTCATATCGGGCATGTTCGGCACCCTGATCGGACTGGAGCGAGCCATTGCACTCGGGCGGCCTTGGGCGTTCGCTTGCCCCGCCGCTGCCGGGCTCGGAACGCTCGCCTTGCTGGCGGGGCTTCCATTGGTGGCGGGCGCCGCGCTTTATGTGATTGCCGCAGTAGTGTTGGTCGCTGCTTCCGTCGTCGTCGCACGGTCCCAGCCGACCGTGTTTCACGGCGCGATGATACTGGGCGCCATCGCCTGGCTCGCCGGCAACGTGTTTTGGCTCTCCGGCCAGTCGGTGCCTGAGATTGTGGGTTGGTGGCTTGCCTTCCCGATTCTGACCGTCGCGGGCGAGCGACTGGAGCTGAGCAGGGTTTTGATTCCAACACGACGAGCCGAGTGGGTGTTCCTCCTCGGGGCCGGTCTTCTGCTTGCGGGTGCGCAGAATGCGCTGGTTGCGGCAGACGGTGCCGTACTTTTCGGCACGGGTCTCGTCCTCCTGACCAGCTGGCTGCTCCCTCACGACATTGCCCGCCGGAATGTTCGACAACGGCGCGAGACTCGCTTCTTCGCTGTCTGCATGCTGTGCGGCTATGGCTGGCTCGGTGGGGCGGGACTGCTCTTGCTCCTATCGGCAAACCGATCGGTTGGCTTGCCCTACGACGTCGCGATCCACGCGGTGTTGATCGGCTTCGCGCTCTCGATGGTGTTTGGTCACGCGCTCATCATCCTGCCTGCGATCACGCGGCGTCGGATTCAATACCACGGTGCTGTGTATGTACCGCTGCTGCTGCTTCAGACGGGAACGCTCATGCGCGTTTGCGGCGGGCTGGTCGGGCATGAGGTTGCTCGGCTCTGGAGCGGCCCCGTCGTCCTGCTCGCAATCGCAGGTCTGGCAGCCGTTGTATTTGATGGGGCACGCAAATCGGGTCGCAGGCGAGCGCAGCTTTGGAGTGGTCAAGATGGACTCGAGAACGAACCGGCTCCTTCAAAGGGATGACACCCAATTTGGGGGTCGCCCTGATGAGGCGAGCAACCTGAAGCCGATAGGTTGGCTCAAGAGCCTTGAAACGGGAAACGTGAAGATCGACAGCGAGCATCGGGCGCTGGTGGCGCAATGTGACGCGCTCTCCCGGTTCGTGACCGATCTGCCCCCTCAGGGCTTCGGCATCGCCGTGGCCGAACTGAAATCCGCGATGGCAAGCCATTTTGTCAGCGAGGCAAAAGTGCTCCTGTCAACCGGTTTCGAGCGCGTGCATGCACGCAGGCGCGAGCACAAGAAGATTCTGGCTCAGATGGAGGAGCTTCTTGTCAAAGCTGAGCGCGCGAAGAATATGGCGGAGCACACCGAAATTGTGCGTGCCATCCGGAATCTCCTTATCGAGACGATGATCCGGCACGATCTCGATTTCAAATCCCACCTGGAGTTCGTCGCGGAGTACCCGCTTGTTGCGGCAAGAGGCCGGAGACGAAATCAAGCCTAGTGACTCACGCGGTTGGCCTGAGGACACGCGCCCGAAAAGCACGGCCGGCCCGCCGCGTCCGAAACCGTGCTGCCTTCCACGATTCCCTGTTTGGTTGGAGAAATGGCGATCGCCTCCCTGATATCGACAGAAAAATCTCTGGACAGTTCCCTGCGAAGCGAACAGGGAATCAGGCCGAGAGCGTGGTTCGCTCCAGACTGCGCCCACCGCCAACCTAACTCGTTGACACACAAGGCACTTTTCGAATTCCGGAGGAGCCGGAATTGGTGCGAAATTCCGGTCCCTTAGCGACCGCTTGACGCGGCGGAGAGGCCTTTCGGCGGCAGAGAGAGAATGATGCGGCGCTGCAATTCCGCACGTTCTCCGTTCGCGACTGTTCCGGTCCCCTTGTGGTCTCGATCAGCCGCGCGAGGAAGTCGCAGCACGGCACTCGCAAGTGGGGGTCATTCAACGTGAGTCTGACGCGTCCTGGCCCAATGCGACGACCACGCGGGTCTGCGATCGCACATTCGGGGTGAAGCGACCCCAGCCTCGCATCGCGGTGAACTCCGGTGTCGATACAGCCAGGGGCGACGCCAACCGATAGATGGTCGTATAGAGCGTCTTGCCGAGCGCGCGGCGCTCTCCTCGGTCGGACTCGCTGATGGATCCGTTCGAGACAAAGCGCCGCCCGCTCAACACGCCGGGACAGCGGAGCGCATCCGGCAGATGCACCTCATCGTACCAGCGGTTCCAGTCAGCCTCGACTTCCGGGTCGACTTCGGCTGTGACGATCAACAAGCAGTTCCCATCCATCGGCGCCACCTCCTGCCTGCCTGCAATATAACGAGGTCCGGCAGCCAGCGGGGTGACGCTCCCCACCTCAATCCGTCTCGAACGCGCCCTCATGAGCGAGCCTGGCTTCAATCGAGTCTGGCACCGAGGCCTGCCGCAACTTCTCCAGCCGCTCTCTGGTCCACATGATGAGGCGTGCGACACGCTCAGGCCTCTCGTCGCCTTTGAGCGATCCCTCGAGGGCCGCGAGATAACCTTCGAAGCGAACGATCTGCTCGTGCTCGGACATCAGCTTGTCGAGCATCGCGCGCCGCTTCCGCTCGATCTCGGCCCGCCTCTCCGCTTCCACGCGGCGGCGCTCGGCCTCCTCGCGTGCCAGTCGCCTCCGCTCATCTGCGGCGCGGTTCTCGCGCTTGGCCACCGCGATGGCAGCAATGGTGGACAGGATGGTGGGGATCGACTTGGCGACGTCGCGCCTCTTGCTGTCGGAAAAGACCCGTCTGATCACCGGGCCCCAATATTCGTTCTCGGTTCGGATCCGGACCTCCTCGAGGCGGATGGAGAGGCGCCCCTGAAACCGCTCCTCCCACTTGGGGATGTGCGGCCGTCCCCAGTCGCTCACATAGCCATAGCGCTTGCGATCGGCTTCGCGCTTGGCTTCCCATTTCGCCAACGCGGCAAGTTCCGCTGCGGTGGGAACATGCTCGATCCGATCGACAGCCTCGACCAGTTCAAAGGTGACCGTATCGCCATCAACGTGCCATGCGGCGGCTTCCTTCGCTGCCTCCAGCGTCAGCCCCGCCGCACGAGCCGCGCCGACCAGCAGCTTCAGCAATCGTTCGGCTTTCTGAGCAGATTCAGGACGGACAGCCACACTGATCAGCCCCTTGCCATCGACCTTCGCTATGCCGGTGCGATCCGGTTTGGCTCTGGCCAGCTGGACCAGGGTGCGCTCCAGGATCGGGTCTTTGGTCTCGGCGGGCGTCTCACTCTGCCGCTCGGCAAGCTCTTGGACTCGTGCGCGGGAAGCTGACACCGCCTCGCTTTCGAATATCTCGGCGCCTTCGCGAATGAAAATGGTGCCCGATGATCCCTCGTCCTTCGGCAGTGGCGTGTTGCTCACCGGCTTGCCATGGGCCTTCTTCGCCCAGTAACCGAGAGGAGGCGTCGGGACATTGTGTTTGCGGCAGATCTTGTGAAGAGCGACGTCGGACAGGCCGAAATCCTTCGCCAGCCGCGTTATGGGCTTGTCCCAGACAAGGGCGTGGAGCTCCTCGCGTGTCAGTCTTTTCGCCATGTTACGAGCGTCCGAATGCGATGGTCGCGATCTCGGCGATCATGCCTTGGAGCCAGAACATGGCCACGGCAGTAGCAAACAGCGCCCGACAACGCATCATTCCAGCGCGATTGTATGATGATACTGAGAATTCGAATCCTTTCCTGCCCGCCAACCTAACCCATTGACACACAAGGACTTTTTCGAATTTCGGAGAAGCCGGAATTGGTGCGAAATTCCGGTCCCTTAGCGACCGCTTGACGCGGCGGAGACGCCTTTCGGCGGCAGAGAGAGAATGATGCGGCGCTGCCATTCCGCACATTCTCCGTTCGCGACTGTTCCGGTCCCCTTGTGGTCTCGATCCGCCGCGCGAGGGAGCCGAAGCACGGCACTCGCAAGTGATGGTCATTCAACGTGAGTCTGACGCGTCCTGGCCCAATGCGACGACCACGCGGCTCCGCGATCGCACATTCGGGGTGAAGCGACCCCAGCCTCGCATCGCAGTGAACTCTGGTGTCGATACAGCCGCGGGCGACGCCAACCGGTAGATGGTCGTATAGAGCGTCTTGCCGAGCGCGCGGCGCTCTCCTCGGTCGGACTCGCTGATCGCTCCATTCGAGACAAAGCGACGCTCGGCCAACACGCCGGGACAGCGGAGTGCATCCGGCAGATGCATCTCATCGTACCAGCGGTTCCAGTCAGCCTCGATCTCCGGATCGACTTCGGCTGTGACGATCAGCAAGCAGTTCCCATCCATCGGCATCGCCTCCTGCTGACCTGCAATATAGTGAGGCCCGGCTGTAAGCGGGGTGACGCTCCCCAACCTCAATCCGTCTCGAACGCGCCTTCATGCGCGAGCCTGCAGCCGCAACACCGCCGCAGTCACGACCTCAGTTCGCGACTGTTCCAGTCCTTCGGTCGCCCGATCAATCTCGCCAGTATTCGTCAGCGGCTATGGCAAAGTTCAGCGCCTGCCCATCGCGGATGCGGAATGTAGTTATACCAATCAGTTTGCCCTCACCATCAAATAGACCGCCGCCGGAAGATCCGGACGAAATTGGCGCGCTCGACTGAAGGTACGTCACTCCGGCTCTCGCCCTTACCCCGGAGACGATTCCTTCGCCGATAGTCAGTTCCAAACCACTTGGCGCACCGACTGTGTAGGCCCGTTCGCCGATCTGAACGCTCTTGCTGGACCTGATGAACCGTATCGGCAGGAGTGTGAGCGTCTTGGCTCTTAGTATGCAGCGGTCAGTATCAGGTGAGCTGCTGACCAGGCTTGCAGTGTCAATCGCATCGCCTTGCACTAGCACCAAGACGGCTCGTCCATCGAGCACATGGCAGTTCGTAAGTAGCAGCCGTCCTGACACGGCGACAGCCGAGCCTTGTGCCAAATTTCGAACGGCTTGGACGTCCGCGATTGTTTTCCCAGCTATGACCGTCCAGATGCTTCCTTTGACGGCGGCAAACACGCGCTGCGCCCCTTGATCCGTAGACCCTTCGGACGTGAGCACCCTGCTCTTCATCGCTGCCCACTTTGCAGGCGACGGTGCTGGGGTTATCGATGGGGCCCTTTCCGTTTCGGCAGTCGCGGCACTGCGTGCACTTGCTCGATGCTGGCCCACTGCCGCTTCGAGCGCCTCGAGTGTTGCCGCTGACAAATGGCCATCAGCAGGCACAATCCCTTTGTCCGATTGAAACCGGACGAGTGCAGAATATGTCCGGCGGCCCCATTGCCCATCGACCGGACCTGGATCGTAGCCGAGTTCGCTGAGCGCGCGTTGGGCCTTTGCGACTTCGGCACTGCCAGCGGCTGGCATGGAAGTAGGGCCAGGTCGGTCAATTTTCCTATCTCCGCGCGGCTCTTGTCGCACGCTTCCGAGGGCGGCGACTTGTCTGTCGAGGCAGCTGTAATAGGCAGCGGGCCCGCTGTACTTGCTCAGCGAGCATGCGGACAAGATCATGTCACGCTCTTCCTTGGACAGCCGAGACAGCTGTTCCGTCGGCGCAAGGGGGTTCTTTTGGAGCGCCGCAATCTGTCTGTCGAGACAGCTATGATAAGCGGCCGGCCCGCTGTACTTGCTCAGAGAGCACGCGGACAAGATCAGATCGCGCTCTTCTTTAGACAATCGGGAGAGCTGATCCGTCGGCGGGTTGGGGCTCTTTTGGAGCGCCGCAATCTGTCTGTCGAGGCAGCTGTAATAGGCAGCAGGCCCGCTGTACTTGCTCAGCGAGCATGCGGATAAGATCATATCCCGCTGCTCTTTCGGCAGCCGAGACACTGCATCCATTTCCGATTGCGACCTGGCGTCGCCAAGTCCCGAGCATGCGAGCAAAAAGGCGACAGCAGTCGGCAACGCTCGTGGCTTCATTCCCTGCCCCACGCCAAGGTCGTCTCGCATGACCACACGGGCACGCTCACCCGGCCAGCCCGAAGGCATTCCAACCTGATTGAATTCTACCGGCAAGGTTGTCCGCGGCGAATTCTACTCGTTCTCGATCTTCTCCAACTCCGCCCAGAACTCTTTAAATATCTCAGTTCGCACTGCGCGCTCTATCGTGGTGCCCCGCTGATTGTCCGGGTGATACAATCGCGCAAATGCTTTTTTCGCCTTCTCGAATCGGGCGGTTGCGTTGCTCTCATACCCTCGATTGGCCTCGAGGTCCGCAATGAGTGCCCGAAGCTTATCCCGCTCCGCGACGGCAATTCGGCCCTTCCTTCGAAGCTCCGCGTTTTCAGCCTTTAGCAGGTGAAGATCCTTCGGATCAGCTGAGGCAGTCTCGGAAGGGGGGATAGGCACAACTCGAGAGCCCCCCATCACGCGATCGTGCAAAGCGCGAACGTATTCTGCGTCCTCTTGCGGAAGCCTGCCGGCGAGCAGCTGTTTCTTGAACTCCAGCAGGTCGTCACGCGTGTCGGCCAAAATTTCAGTATCGAGGAGCTCTCGAATCTTTTGGTCGAGATCGTCCATTGCACCCTCAAATCAGCGGCGCAGCTGCCCAGCCCCGACCACTTTGCCGGCTCCCATGTGGTCGATGGTGTCACTACGCCGTTGAGGCCGCTTCCTCTTCGACGTCGGCCAGTGCCGGCCCGTTGGCATCGAACCCGAGCAAAGCCTGCGCTGCCTCGTCCGGAAGGGTTTCGACATCACGCAGCTTCCGATTCATTGTTCGCGTGCGAGTGCCCAGTGTCTCGACGGATTTCGCTGCCGTGTTGAGCTGCTTCGCGATGCGGTCGACGACCTCATTGTATCTGCCAAATTCGCTGCGTACCGCACCAAGGACCTGCCACACTTCGCTGGAACGCTTTTCGATCGCGACCGAGCGGAAACCCATCTGAAGCGCATTCAGAAACGCCGTCAGGGTAGTCGGGCCGGTGAGCGACACATGGTACTCACGCTGCAGGAACTCGAAGAGCCCAGGCCGGCGCAGCACCTCCGCGTAGAGTCCTTCGGTCGGCAGGAAGAGGATGGCGAAATCCGTTGTGCGCGGCGGATGGATGTACTTCTCCCGGATGGTCTTGGCGAAGATCTTCACCCGAGCCTCAAGCGATTTGCCTGCGTCTGCCACCGCCTCCGCGTCACCGAGGTGGGAGGCCGCAACCAGACGCTCGTAGTCCTCCTGCGGGAACTTCGCATCGATAGGTAGCAGCACTTCGTGATCGGTCTCGCGGCCGGGCAGCTTGACGGCAAACTCGACGCGCTCGGCGCTACCTTCCTGCACGACCGCGTTCTTGATCAGCTGCTCCGGTGAGAGGAACTGTTCGAGCAGCATGGCGAGCTGGATTTCACCGAGTGCGCCCCGCACGCTGACATTGGAAAGCACCTTCTTCAGATCACCCACGCCAGTCGCCAGCGTCTGCATTTCACCGATGCCCTTGTGGACACGCTCGAGCTGCTCGACGACGCGGTTGAAGGATTCGCCCAACCGCTGCTCAAGCGTGGATTGCAGCTTCTCGTCGACGGTCCGGCGCATTTCGTCGAGCTTGGCTGAGTTCTCGTTGCGCAAGGTATCGAGGCGCCCTTCGACAGTCAGGCGGAGCGCCTCCTGACCCTTCTCGTGCTTCTCGGTGAGCGTCCGTAGCTCTTGGCCGACGATGTCCAACCGTTCCTTCTGCTGGGCGCCGATCTGATGCAGCGCTGCCGTCATGTTTGTGCCAAGCAACTGCAGGCTCGCTGTTAGCTCCACGCGTAGCGCTTCCGCGCTCTTCGCGTTGGCTTCCAGCATCTCGCCCAGCCGTGACGCGAGCGTGCGCTGCATAGCTTCATGGCGTTGCTCAGCCGCCGTTCCGAAGTCGGCAAGATTCTTCTGCAGGGCGTCGCTGATCTCCTTCGAACGGGCTTCGATCGTCACCAGGCTCTCACCAAGCCGACCGGCAAAAGTCTCGAACTGTTCGGTCTGCAGAGTTCGTTGTTCGCCTGCGGCCTTCAAGAGAGCATCGCTAAGGCGTTGCACGCTCCCAGAGACCTCTTCGCGAAGATCCTTGGCGGCAGCCGCCTGCTTGCTCGCAGCCTCGTCGAGCCTGGTATCGATTGCTTGCCGCAAGGCGTCGCGATTCCGTGTGGCCTCTTCGCCCATCTGCTTGAGATCGGCATCGAGCTTGCCGGCGATAGCCACGGCGCGGCCATCGATCGTCTGCAGGCCGGCATCGAGTCGTTCTCCGAACGCCCGCGTCTGCGTACCCAATGACTGCGCGAGCTCGCCGAAGACCTTGAGCGTGGTCTCCTGGAAGCCACGCTGGTTGTCGCCGAGTTCCTGTCGCACAGCGCGCGCCTGTTCATCGCTCGATTGTCGTGCGCGATCGAACTCGGTGCGCAGCAGGTCCGCTGCCTCTTCCCGGCTCAACCCTGTCCCGCTTCGGCCTGAACGCAGGAATGCGAGGAAAGAGAAGAGCGCCGCCGCTGCGGCTGGCAGCAATATCGCGAAGTAGATCCAATCAAGCACCGATGGTCCTCCCCCTGGAGCCAGCATCGTGCCACCAAATGCCATCAATGCGTGCAGGTCTTCGTGATTTAAAGTTTGAAGCGCCCCTCCAGCTTGGATTTCCCAAAAATAATGCCGCAATTTCAAAGGCTTGCAAGCGATGATGCTGATGGTTGGAATTTGATGCTCTCCGCCACTCTTAAGTCATTGATATCCGACGCAATTGCCTCGGTGGCACCACGCTGCAATGGCGCCGACATTTCCGCAGGTTGGTCAGAACAGCGCGGCGCAGCCGCCGGCTTCCGGACTGGAAGAGAGAATGATGCGGCGCTCTGAACTCGCACTTTCTCCGTTCGCCACTTCACTGGTCCCGTTTCCGGAGCCGTCCCGGCGCGACGGCGTTCCGGCAAGACCTCTTCTCGCGTCCTGGCGACCGTGACCTCGAGGACTCCAAAGGCAATCGGCCGATCCTGTTCTACCTGTTCGCCGAGCCGAACCGATGGGACGGTGGCGCGGGCGAGCCGGTATCGCCGAACGATGTCGAAGCGCACCGGTCCGAGATCGCGCGCTTCGCGAAGCGTATCGCCGGCGACGAGGTCGTGTTCCAGGCTTGCGACTATCGGACGCTGCTTGCCTCTTGGAAAAGCCCCGACGCGGCGGTAGCAGGACACGCCGGGGCGATTCTGAAGCGGTTCGACGTGTAGCGCGGGATCGGTGCCGGTTCAGTTGAAGCCGAGCAGCCGTCGCTGCCCGGGCCAGTCGAGCGGCAGCTCCATCCGGGTGACGCGATCCGCCGTGAGGTCCAGGGGCTGCCTGCCGTCGAGGATGGCGGCAACGATGTCCGGGGCCAGGAATGCCATATCGAGGAGCCGGCGGACGTAGTGGTGCGACACGCCATCGGCGGCGGCGATGTCGGACATGGTCGGCCGGTCCGGCGCCATCATCCGCCGGAACCAGTCGTGACCACGCACGATGGCGCGGATCAGGCTGAGGTCCGGCGCCGGCCGCCGGCTGCCGTCATCGGCGTGCAGGATGAAGCGCAGTTCCACACCACGGGCCTTGAGCTTCGCGGGAACAACGATCGCGTGATCGCCTTCGGCCGCGGGGATCCTGGTGCCGGCCTCGCCAAGCGAATCGACCAGTGCCGCACGCACGACCTCGATGCGCACGGCGTCCTCGGTAATGGCGACGCGGCCGATCATCGATCGGAGGGTACGATGTCCCTCACGCGGCTCCGCCGCAATCTGCTCGGCGACGGCGGCGCCGGCCTCGATGATGGCACGCATGGCAGCCGAACTGCCGTGGTCGACTTGCATGGCTTCGATCAGCTGTCGCGGCGACTTGAGCAGCCGCAGGGTCGCCTCGACGACAAGATCCTCGATCTCCTGCGCCGGGATCCGGCGTAGACGCGGACGGCGACCCGTGTGGGCTGCGCCGACCGGACCGCGCTCGACGTAGTAGCGATACCGCCGGCCCGATCGGACGGCATGGCTGGGCGTGAAGCCCAATCCGCGCTCCCCGAAGAGCTTGCCGGCCAGCAGGCTCGGCTCCTTCGCCCTCGTGCCGTCCCGCCGCTCGATACGGTTGGTCTCAAGCCGGGCCTGGGCGGCATCCCATGTCGGCTTGTCGATGATCGCCGGATGCAGGCCGGGGTAGCGCGTACCCTTGTGCGAGATCTCCCCGATATAGACCGGGTTCTTCAGCAGGTGGTAGAGGGCGCCCCGATGGAGGGTATTGCCGCTGCGGCTGGTGATGCCGCGATTGCGGGCCTCCGCCACGAGGCCATCGACATTGCCGATCTCCAGGTAGAGCCGGAATAGGGTGCGGACCGTCTCGGCATCGCCCGGAAGAATCTCGAGGGTGCGATCCTTGGGCACGTAGCCGAGCGGCGTGGTCCCGCCCATCCACATGCCCTTCCGCTTGGACGCGGCGATCTTGTCCCGGATCCGCTCGCCGGTGACCTCGCGCTCGAACTGGGCAAAGGAGAGCAGCATGTTCAGCGTCAGCCGCCCCATGGAGGAGGTGGTGTTGAACTGCTGGGTCACCGAGACGAACGAGACCTTTCGCGCATCGAAGGAGTCGACGATGCGGGCGAAGTCGGAGAGCGATCGGGTCAGCCGGTCGACCTTGTAGACCACCACCACGTCGACCCGGCCCGTATTGATCTCGACCAGTAGCCGCTGCAGGGCGGGCCGCTCCATGCTGCCGCCCGAATAGCCGCCATCGTCGAACCGGTCGGGAAGGGTGGCCCAACCCTCATGGCGCTGGCTCCGGACATAGGCTTCGCAGGCCTCCCGCTGCGCATCGAGGGAGTTGAACGCCTGCTCCAGGCCTTCCTCGCTGCTCTTGCGGGTGTAGATGGCGCAGCGGACGCGGCTCACGGTGCCCGCCCCCGATCGAGACCGAAGAAGGCCGGGCCGGACCAGCGGGTGCCGGTGATCTGGCGGGCGATGCCGGAGAGCGAGCGGTGGACCTTGCCCCGATACAGGAAGCCCGCGTCGGTGACCGTCACCGTATGGGTCTCGCCCTGCCACTCCCGGATCAGGCGGGTGCCGGCCTTGGTCGCCGGGCGGGGCGCGACATCGATCTCGCTGCCGCCACGCAGGGCCTCGGCAAGCTTGCCGAGGCGGCTCGCCATCGCTGCATCCGGCCCACCGGCGGCGTTTTCCTGCAGCCGGTGGGCCACGGCTCGGGTGAGCAGGCCCCTGCGGATATGCTTCGGCGGATCCTGTCCATAGAGCACATGGAACCGATCCGTCAGTTTCGATATCGACTGCTCGGCGAGACTGTCGAAGTCGAGGTCAGGCGTCACGGTCGGGCCCCTTCGAATCTGCCGTTCCATCGGAGTCGGGCTGGTACCCGAGCTCCTGATCCGGCGGTGGCTTCGCTCTCGCCGTCCGTTCCCGATCGCAGAGCGCCTGCTCGTAGCTGCGCAGCGGCCGGCGCAGGTACGGGCTGACGAAGGGCTCCGTCGCCATCACGACGCCGCCTCCACATCCGCGCGCTGGCCAACGGTGATCCGGTAGACGCGGCCGCGGCCCTCGACCTTGTGCGAGGTCACGGTCAGTCCGAGCTTCTTTTTCAGGGTGCCGCTGATGGCGCCGCGCACCGAGTGGGCCTGCCAGCCGGTCGCCTCGACGATCTCTGCCAGGGTGGCACCGGCTTCGCCCCGCAGGAGGGTCACGACCCGCGCGATCTTGGTGCCGGCGGCAGCGGCCGCCGGAGCATCTCCGGGCTTGGGCGCCTGATCCTCGCTCGCGGCCCCGTCAGCGGCTTCGTTCGCGCCGCTGGGCGACGGTGCCGGCTCCCCGGACACCTCCGCCCCGATGGCGCGGCGGCCGGCATCGGTGATGACCAGGGTGGGCTCGGTCCGATCGTCGAGCGGCGCGTCGGGATCGCGTGGCAGCGCCCTGATCAGGCGGTTGCGCTTGAGCGCGTCGATCAGCTTGGTCAGGGCCCCGCCGCGGGCCTTGATCGACTTCGGCAGCGGCAGGATCGCGCCATTGCCACGTTGCGCTGCGGCAGAGAGGATGACGAGCTGGGTATCGCTGAGTTTGGCCATCGTGGCCTCCGTTGGTGTCGGCACCGCGACGATCGCGATGCTTGCACCACCCCGAGCCCCGCCGGCGCGCCGGTCGGGGCGAGGGGCCGGAGGCGGCCGTCCTTCGTTCAACGACGACAGCAATGCTTCCTTTGGCGCGGAAGGCCAGTGGAATCTCGAGGGTGTTCGAGTGGAAGGCGGGTGTCCGAAAAGGCACCAGCGCGGCCCAGTATGTCGGTGTGACGGAGCTATCGGCCGGTGTCGCGAGGGCCCGAGCAGCTAGCAGGCGACGTGGCGTCGGCGACCGCTTCGCGCCAGTAGCGGATGTCCAGAAATCCACCGATATCCGTACATAAATTGGCGACCGATCGAAGCCAGGATTTCCGCGAACACGTCAGGCCAATTTCGGAGGGAATCTCTGTACAGGCTTAGAGCCAGATCGTGCAGCGATTGGCGACCGGGGGGCGACGCATCGGCACGCGGTGAATTACCGCCTCTCTGCCCTCCGGTCCTGTCGCGCGCCTCCAAGAGTTGGATCTCGAGCTGTTCAATCTGGATTAGGAACTCACGCGCTTGGCGCGACTTGGTCAGGTTGGAGCGCGTTGGGTCCTTCGAACGAGCGCATCGGCCGCCACCTCCCCCCGGCGAAGCGGGGCGCGCAGTAATAGCGATGTCTCCGTGCAGGTTGACCGACACCGCCAGTGGCTCGCCGGGCCACTGTACGGTCACGCGCTTGCCTCGCCCGCAATGCCGGCAAAGTCCGTTACCGTTGATTGCAATCGCCGGCGGTGATAGGGCTGAACGCCATAAGGCCGGCCCAGGGGGGTGCCGTGTTAATCAAATCCATCGGCATCAAAAATTTCAGGTCTAATAGAAATGTTTCCATTGAATTTGGAAGACTGACAAGAATTATCGGCGCGAATGGGGTGGGAAAATCGACAATTCTCAAGGCCTTAGAGCTATTTTATGCGCCAGGAAACATAAACATTACGCGGGACGATTTTTTTGATATTAGCGAGTCAGATGAAATAGAGGTCGCTATTACGTTCACAGAGTTTTCTGATGGCGAGCGAGAGAATTTCGGCTCCCGAATTGCGGCCAACGGCACGATGACTGTAACCAGGATCTTCTCCTTAAGTGGGGGGAGATCGAACGGCCGCTACTTCGGAATGACGTTGCGGAATCCGGAGTTTACCGAAATTCGGAGCCGGACCGGTCGAGAGAAGACCGGCGCGTATAACGATCTAGTTGCATCCGGTCGGTACGACGGGTTGGCGCGTGTAACTCGGATCGACCAGGTTGAACCTGCGCTGGCGGCATGGGAAGCCACCAACCCGACCCGCTGTGAGCTTGGGCGCGACGACGGCCAGTTCTTCGGATTTGTAAACGTGGGCCAAGGCAAGCTGACCGATGCGACCAGATTCGTTTATGTGCCCGCAGTGCGAGATGCGACCGATGATGTAGCGGACCGCAACTCAGCGATCGCTACGTTGCTGGATCTGGTGGTTAGATCTGCAATCGAGGCACGACCCGAGGTGCGCCAATTCAGGGCGACGGTAGAGGCTGATTTCCAACGACTTATGGACCCCGGAAATCTCACTGAGCTTGGAGGGCTAGCTACCGGGCTTACTAGCGCGCTGAGAGCGTTCTACGCCGAGGCCGCCGTGTTGCTGAATTGGCGGGATATACCGCCGCTAAACATTCCGCTTCCCGCAGCAGAAATTCGATTGGACGACGATGGCATCCAGACCCCCGTCGACCGGACGGGCCACGGGTTGCAGCGGGCGCTGATCCTTACGTTGCTTCAATACCTGGCAATGGCGACAGAGCGTTCGCCTGACCGCACCTCGCAGGGAGCCGACGCCGCTCCTACGGAGGAGGTGCCGACGATGATCCCTGGTCTGATCCTGGCGATCGAAGAGCCGGAGCTCTATCAACACCCAACTAAGCAGCGACACTTTGCGCGCGTGTTGGAACGGTTGTCGGCAGGACAGCTCCCTGGTGTCGCAGCGAAGACGCAAGTGGTCTTTACAACGCACTCTCCGCTGTTCGTCTCGTTGGATAAGTTCGAAGAGATATGTCTCATTCGCCGTTGGCGACCTGATCCAGAGCGGCCTCGGGAGGCGCTATCTAGTCGATCTAGCCTCGGTGCCATTGCGGGCCGGCTCGCGCAGGCGAATAGCATCGCTCCGGGTCTTTGGACGCGCGAGACGCTGCTGCCCAGACTGCACGTAATTGATGTTTCGGTTGCTGAGGGCTTCTTCGCCTCGGTTGCGTGCTTGGTAGAGGGACCTAGCGATCGGGCAGCGTTGCTTGCCGCGGCTTCGATGAAGGACGTTGATCTAGAGGCCCACGAGATCGCGGTGATTGTTGTTGATGGGAAGGGGAACTTGGACAAGCCGTTGGAAATCTTTCGATCGCTCGGCATAAAGACTTTTACGGTGTGGGATTGCGATGGTGCGCGACAACCGGCAGGGCTGCGTCAAAATCAAGCGCTGCAGCGATTGGAGGGCGTTGGAGTCGCGGACATTGCTGACCACTGCTCACGTATCACGTCGAGTTACGCGTGCTTTGATGTGAATCTAGAGACCACAGTGAAGGCCGAAATAGATGCAGAACTGTGGGATCGACACCTGGATGCATTGAAGACGGAATTTGGCGTCGCTTCGCGTGATGATGCTCAGAAAGTGCCCGCAATCATGCGTGAGCTGCTAGCGCGCTGCGCGAATGAGGGAGGCACTAGTGCGACGCTGTCGACGATCATCGATGCGTTGCTTGCTTTGCGACAGGAACTTGCGCCTGCGGAGCCTCAGTGACGTCAACGGAGGGCAAATCAGTGGATGCATACTCATTGCTTCGCCAAGCCATACTCCGCCGGCAACAGGTGATCGCCGAGTATCAGCGTTTCCCGCGCGAATTCTGTCCGCATGCACTGGGCCGTGACGACAAGGGACGCCAAATGGTTATGGCGTTTCAGTTCGGCGGAAGCGGCAGCAAGGGGTTGGCGGCGGGCGGAGAATGGCGGTGCTTCGAAGTTGCCAAGCTCCAAGCTGTCAGCGTTGTGGACGGCGAATGGCACACCAGCAGGGACCATTCCCGCGCCAATCGCTGTGTAACCCGGGTGGACGTTGAGGTGAGCTAGATCAGATGCTGAAAGCGATATGCTGACGGCACACAACGCTTGCGTCGGGCTGGGTAGCAATCGGGTAGCAAGACGCCAATTCGTCCGTACCCTGTTTTCGATTGGGCGAGTGGCCCCCGTTCTCTCAATATCTGATTGGAAGCCGCTATAGTTGGCCGCGGAAGGGAAACGCTTCCGGTGGGGCACCCGGTCTTCACACCCTTTCCTTCCAGGCTGAACAGATGACCGGCCGACGATCAGCTCACTCCTCATGGCATTGTCCGCTTTGGGTCAGGTGCAGTGAGTTGAGGGCGAGCAGGGACACACGCCAACAGCGCTTGCGGATCCAGGGCCCATCGCTCGACCAGAAACATCGGCCCGAGGGAGTTGCGCGGGAGATCACCACGACCCTTTCGCCTCAACGTACTCAAGCGTTCCGCGCGGATATGTCGTACCCCATGAATGGCCGCCGCGCCACCCCACCAATGAGAAGACCGGCGAGGGCTGTGACCACGATAATCGCGCTCCACGGCTCCGCGACTTCCACTGTGTTCGCCGCGCTCAGAAACTCGCCAGAATCAGGGATCATCCGGATGTTGTCCGGCAGAAACAGGGAGAATGTCGCGGCGACGTCAGTGTTCGCCACCAGCCCAATCGCCATGCCAAAATCGAACGGCACGACGGCGGAATTCAACGTGGCCTCCACCAGAAGGGTGTCGGCATCCATGTCCAGGATGCGGACATCCGAGTGATTCCCATCCTCGATCACGCTGCCGACAGCCGTGTCATAGATAGCAGAGAGGTCGATCCCGCCACTGTACGATCCCAGTACCAAGGTCAGCCCCCAGGAGTAGACGCCGCCCTCGCCAACGGTTGCGGCGATGTCGTACCGGAACCGGAAGGTGACCGGCGTGGTGAAGTTGGAGACCACGAAGCTGCCAGCCTCGAAAATCGATGCGCCTGCGCTAGCTTGCTGCCCCGCACCATGGTCCGCGCTGGCCTGGCCCTTAAGGGTGCCTCTGGTCGTATCGGCCTCGATGAAGGCCGAAGGCCCCGTCGGAATTGCAAGCTCGGACGTCGAAACCGTCGTCGAGCTATCAGTATCCAACAAAATGGCGGAGCCTATGTCGAGGCGTACCCCGGTGAAGGCGGTGGCACTTGCCTCGTCCGTTGTGCCGACGATGGTCAAACCAATCAGCAACCCGACGAACGTCAAACGCATGGCATCCTCCATTTCGAGAGCCCGAAGAACAGGGCGCCAAGGCCAAGGACGTCCGCGATGCCGGGGGCCGGATTATCGGCGATGGTGACCTCAATGCGATCGACCACGCCGACTACCCCCTGCAGCAGCGCCTTGGGAACGGCTAGGTCGATAAGGCCGACATGGAACCGCCGCACCTCGAAGGCGTCGACGTTGAAAACAAGCGGCAAGTCGCCCGTGAATCCGGCCCCGCCTCCACATTGGTCAGCATCACGCCCAACTGCTGCAGGCCATAGCCTTCCAGGGCTTCGGACGGATCGGGCCGGAGGCCGATCCATGTCTGCGAGTGGTAGTAAGGATAGATGTCGATCGGATGGGGGAACGGTCGTGGTTGCGAAGGCGGTGCCGATGCCCACGGTGCCGCCCTGCCTATCGTAGCCCACGAGAGTCGGAAGTGCATGTCGTCGAGCGCGTCAAAGGCATGGATGACCGAAAGGAAGAGCGGCGTGCCGATGGGATCCGAAGGCACGGCGCTGTTGTCGGCGAGGTGCCGATAGAAATTCACCCCGGTTGTAAGCGACGTCAGGGCGGCTGCGAGCAGGATGAGACCAGTGGCGAAAAAGCGACGGCGGATAGGCATGGCTTACCCCTCGCTGCCCCATCGCCTCACACGCCAGACTATGCCGAAAAGAAACGGTCTGGAAGATCGACGACTCTTTCGATCGGGGACGAAAGTGGCGAGTGTGACGCTCACCTCGCGGAAATGGGCAGAGACCATCCGAAGTGGTTGCCCTGGCGCATCTGGGGGGGATTCATTTCGTCGATGAGGCCTGTTCCCTGGTGGCCAATAGAAGCGAGTGGGACTACCTGAATGTCCGCCAATGGGATCGAGCGGAATGTCCGCTATGGGTCAGCAGATACGATAAGCGCTGTGGGATGCGCTTGCGTCTATCCAGCGCGAGTTAAATTGCCACTATGCGAGTCTGCGTCGACGCTGAAACAGACGCCGCAGCCAACGTAACACCCCTGACCGACGTCGAAGCTCTTCAAGCACTTCACGGTCGCCTAGCTGTGTCGCGACACCTCGCACCTCGCGATCTGCAGTATCGATGCCGTGCCGCTTCGCGATGCGAGCGAGCACGCGGACGCGAAGGTCAAAGAGAGCGCCGGACAGCTCGTTCATGGTCTCGGCAGCGGCATGATACGGGAATCGGGGTAGAAGTAGCTGTTCACCGCATTCACAAGCTCAATCGGTGCGCTCGATACCGAGGAATAGATGATCACGTAGAAGCGGCAGCGCTGCTCGACGCTCCAGGCATAGAGCGGACGCATCTGAGCCTGGAAGGTCGCCAACGACAGCTCCGTACTGTACTGCACCGAGGTGAGCGGGAGCTTCGCTTTGTCTTCCCGCCGGTGCGGCAGGTTTCGATCCCTGATCTCAACGCCACTCCCCGTGATGACCAACTCGAAGACACTCTCTGTCTTACCTTCGGGGGTGGCCCAGCAGCTTGGAAACTCATTGCCCCGACCGGTGTTCTTGATCTGCGCCGTAAGCTGCGCGATCTGTCCCCGCAGGTTTTCGGCATTCTTTGCCGCCAATTGGGCTTCCTTTAGCTTCTCTAAGACTTTCTCGGGCGTTGCGTCGGCATCGCCGCTCCGGCGAATCTCGCGGACAATGTCCTCAAGTGCGGCTTTGGTCGCCTCAAGCGGCTTGAGACGCTCGATCTCCTTTTTCTGTGCAGCAACTTCCTGCCGGAGCACCTCCAGCTCTTTGAGCCGCGCCACGGCGTCCTTAGCAGTCGGCTTGCCGCCGTCAATCCGCCGCAGCTCGCGAATGATGTCGTCGATCTCGCGAGCATTCGCCTCAAAGGGAGCGAGCCTAAGGACCTCGCGCTCCAACTCAGTAATCCGATTCTGCTGCCGCTCCATGCGCTGTACGATGTCGGTCACCGAGATGGCATTGTTCTTCTCACGGGTGAGGGCAACCACTTCCCGTTCCAAGATCTCAAGCGACGCGATACGGCGGTCCTTCTCTGCGATAATCGCATCCCGCCTCGTCAGTGCGATGCCGAGCGCAAGGAGGAGCGCGAACAGGATGAGCACCATGATCTCGGCCATGGTGAGGCCGAAGACGAGCCCCCGCCGGTAGGCGCTGTCCTGGCTCGCGATATCGGCGCCCTTAACGCTCACCGAGCTGCTCCACCATCGTGCGGCTGAGGCTCACGAGTGATGCTTCCACCAGCCGAACAGCCTCCCGGCTTTCTGCCGCCATCGCCGATATGGCACTCCGCTGCGCGCGCAGCTCTGCAAGGTCGGCCTCGATCGCCGCGCGTACCTCAGCGATAGCGTCACCATGCCCATTAAGCGCTTGTCCGATCGCGGTGCCTGATCGCGTGACGGCATCAACCTGTGCTGCCAGGGCATCCCCCGACCGTGACAGCGTCTCGGTTATTCGTGCCGCGCCCGCGAGCGTCTCTTCGATGCGGGCGCCGAAAGATGCGATGTGGCTCGATAGGATCTTGTCCGACCCCGCAAGCGAGGTATGGAGCGCCTCCGACGCTGTCACCGCAACCTCGATCGCTTCGCGCATACGCTTCAAATCGGTGGTCTGCGCACGATTACGCTTCAGTGCTTCGCTCGCCACCTCATCAAACTTTTGGACGATTGGATCAAATTTCTTCGCGAGGAGCTCCGGTGACGCCTCGATCTTCTCAATGCGCTCAAAGAGCGTGTGGAGCGCCTCGACGCTCTTCGAGGCGACCTCGTTGAGCCGCACCGCGTGATCGGTGAAGGTGCCAAACGCGACCTGGATCTTCTCGTTCACATCCGTTGCGACGACAGCGAACCGCTCAACTTGCTGAGTCATCGACGTGCTGGCGGAGGTTGTCACGTCCCGAACGCCCTCTTCGGTGATCTGCACGATCTTCCGCTTGAAACTCGACATCTCGGTGGCGACATCGGCGAGCTGCGATCTGAGCGCCATGCTCGCTTCCGCGAGCGACTGGCGCGCTTCCCGCTCGTACTCGACGGGGTCTTCTCGCATTTGATTGAACAGCACTCTGAAGGCGAGGCCGAGTATCGTCGTGCCTAGGGCAATGCCGAAGTTCGCAATAATGTCTGCGGCGCCGGATCCATCGGGATCGTATACCCACAACGCGTGCGATAGAGATACCAAGGTGAATAGGAAGCCGAGATAGTAGCTGTTGTCGCCGACCCGGTCTTCTCGAATGCGGTAGCGCTTCGTCGCGATGGCGACGAGGGCGTAGAACAGCATCAAGCCGATGGGGACGAGCGTCACCTCCCATTGCTTGAATCCCAGAAGTTTCATCGTCCAAATTGCGGCGCTGCCGGCGACAAACAGGGTGAAAAAGAGAAACTGGTCCTGCGTGTCGGCGCGCGGATTGCGATAGCGGCGATTGCCGGCGGGTATATCGGTCACGCGCGCCTCCTATTGCAGCGGTTCCCAGTTGCGGAGGTAGCCGTCGCTCGCTGCGGCAAACTCGACCCAAAACCTGTACAGCGGAGGCTGCTGCACGTTGCGGCGCGTCTCGCGCACGATGAGGAGCACATCGACGTTGGCGCCGCGGAGCATCGGCTTGATGCGGAGATAGTACTGTGTGGCTTTGAACCGCTCGAAGGCGGGGGCGCCCTGGTACATCGAGAGATCGGCGGTGTGGTGAATCATGTCAGAGACGACGATGACTCGCTTGTCGGAAGCCGGAGCGGCAAGCGGCGCGCCAAGTGCCGTTACCGCTACCGATTGCAGCCCTTCAAAGAGCGGCGAGGAATCCTGGGTAGGAAGTTTCCGAATGTCCGCAGCGACGGCATCGACCTTGTTCGCAAACTGCTTCTGCCAGAGGCGATCGGCAAGTTCTGGATTTCCATAGAGAGAGCTGTCGATGTCCCTACCGCTGCCAGGGCTGCATCCGGCAAAGAGCGGCTCGATCGCCTTCTCTGTGGTCGGGTTCAACGGGTAGATCTCGAGCCGGCCGTATCGTGGAACATCATTCCTAATCTTGTGGAGTGCGTTCCGAAGTGCCGCGGCCTGGACTGCGTTCACCGGGTCGGTGAGGTCGATGAGAGCCACGGTGACGCTATCGTAGCGATCCTTTGGGCAGCCGGTGTCGCGATCGGTGTCGCGCGCTCCGAACCGCATGACGATTGCTGCTGTAGCTATGGCGACGATGATGACGACTCCCACGGTGCCGTAAATCCAGCCGAGAGCTACTCCTTTGTCTCGCCGCCGCCGTCTTCGACTCATGTCGATTCCTTCACCTCCACGAGCTCGTCGATGCGTCGGTACGCCGCGAGCGCAGCGCGGTACGCGGCGTTCACCTCCTCCTGAAGCTTCGGCGCATCCTCGAACAGCTTTGCGATTTGTGCCTGGACGGCATCCGCCGGCTGCGAGGGGGTGATGTCGGGGCCGAGCGAAGGGCACGCATATGTCCACCGCTGCTCAAAGCGCGGCGGCGCAGGCGACTTGCGCGCCTTTCGGTTCTCATCCCGGTAGTAAGTGAGGAGAGTGTTCGCAGCGGATTCCAGATGGGCGAAATGCTGGCGCATTTCCTCGCGAAGCGCTTGGCTCTTGATTGACACATATTGGGCCTCGCTGTGGCGGCTCTGGATGCTCCGCGCCAGATCGTCGAGCCGCGCGTCGGCCGCCTTCTTGACCTCCTCAAGTTGGTCGAAAAGCTCGTCCTTCCGGTCAGTGTACTCGTCGAGCGCGTCGAGGTTCTGACGCATGCGGTGGCCGTATCCCGGGTACGGATCGTTCATCCTGAGGCCGTCGTATGCCGCGAGGAACGAAAAGAAGAGGCCGATCAAGACGAGGCTCCAAGATTGGAGATCGTCGATCGCAAAAGGGGATGCGACCAGGGATCGGTACGCGGCGGCCGACGCTTCGAACGGATCGCTCGCAACGGCATTCCGGTAATGCGCGACGGCGAGGTTGAAGCCGACGGCGGCAGCAAGATAGGCGAGGCTCGCAAGGCTCGCGAGAATGCGGACGAACCAGTTCCGATATCCGATCCACGGGAGTAGCGCGCGTCCGACTACGACGCCGGCGACGATGTTGATGAAGGCGATGATGAGCGCTTCCGCGATGCCGCCCACGAGGCCGAATACGCTGCCCTTCGAGAGGAAGAAGCCGTTCAGCACCGATTCAATCGCGAGGATTAGCACGAGGAGGCCCCACTTGTATGCGCGGGAGCCGATGTCGCGAGCGGGGCGACTGATCTTGTGACGTTCGCGGAACCGGTTGAGCTCGCGCTCAGTCTCGATCACGTCGCGCTTTGCGGCGTACAAGTCGCCAGTTCCAATGTGGGTCTTGCGCTCGAAGTCGGACGTGGCGCTTTCCGCGACACCTTTGACCTGGAGCGCGAGGGCCATGATGCCCGTATCACTCGCCCGGTCAGCATAAGTCTTCTGATGGCTGAGGTAGTGGTTATATTGGGTCTTTCCTTCGTTCTCGATCTCGTTGGCGATCTGCTGCTCGGTTGCATCGAACGCATCACTGTCCGAGGCAGGTAGGTTCTTCTGCCCACTATCCTTCGCGCGCTCCTTGAGCCGTAGCTTCTTGATCATCCCGTCGGTGTCGATCGCCGGGAACGTAAGGATCGACGAGGCCACGTTCGTGCGGGGCCTATTGAACAGGTTGTTAAAGGCCATCTCTCCCCCGCAGGCGGCCGTGCAGTCAAATGCCTCTGGGGCCAATGTATCCGAGGCGGGGGATCACTGGTAGGCGCAATGCGTCGCGATTTGCGCGCGCAGGGCGTATGGTTAACGGTGGAAACGGGATTGGATGTGCCGCGGCAGAAGGTGCGAGGCGCTGGCTCAATTGCCCTCATTGCAATGCCCAGCACGCCATTCCCAGGGCATATCAAAGGTGCCCGCCCAGATACCCCGTCCGGCCTTTCGCGCGTCTGCCTCTTCTCTCAAGTATCCGAGGGGCGGACAAAGGCGACCGTCCAGCCGCTCGACACCATCCAAGAGCCGAGGACCCGGCCGGCGACCATGCAGTGGACGAGCGAGCGGCGGTAGCGTCGCGGGATGACTCAACGTATCGAACACTGAAGCCGCGAAACCGTAGGTGCATAGCGAGGCAACTGATCAAGGGAAGAAGATGCAACCAGCTGAAGTTCGCGAGCCGCGCCTGCGTCTAGTGAGCTGGAACTGTGCCGGAGCAATTGCTGGCAAGATCGGCGCCCTTCAAGCGTTGCGGCCGGACGTTGCGATAATTGCCGAAGCGGCAAGCTCTGACTGCGCACTGCTGGAAGCGAAAGCGTCGGTGTCCGGTCGGCCAATTTGGGCCGGTGCCGACAACAAGAAGGGTTTGCTGATAGCGGCCTTTGGAGACTGGGCATTGATCCCCACTCTTGTACATCCTGGCCGAGAAGAGATCGTCGCTCGGGTAGGCAGTGGCTCAGTGTGCCTAAACATTATTGCGCTCTGGCCTGTTCAGCGAAAGGGCGGGCCAACCTATACGGCGATTGTCGCCGATGCGATTGAACGTCACGCCGATATGATTAAGACAGGGCGCACAATCCTAGCTGGTGATCTGAACGCGAGTGTCGCCATGGCAGGTCAAGCCGGCCGCAACCTCACCGGAATTGTCAATCGTCTATCGCAGGCCGGACTTCAGAGCGCCTACCATATCAGCGAGGCCGTTGAGCATGGCGAGGAGGAAGAGCCGACACTTTATTGGCGGCGTCGCGGCTCCCCGACTGACCGATTTCACATCGATTTCGTCTTCGCTCCTGCGCAAATGCTTTCGCCCGGATGTGCAAGCGTCGGAAGTTATACGGACTGGGTTGAAAGCGGCTTGAGTGACCACGTTCCGGTCATTGCGGACCTCCGCGTGGCGGCCCCAGCATCAGCCGGTGGTGCCGATGGTGTGCGATGAGCATCGTAGCCATGCAGGCATCGCGATCATGCCGAGGATCATAGTGGGAGGCACGGCGCGGGCCGGCGAAAGGCATTGAGAGGGTGCCCTACCCAACTACGTGAACATGCGTAGTGCGATCCATAATCAGTTGCTAGCGAAGCAGAACTTCTTCTGGGAGATGCTGCTGCCGACTATGGGGCATTCGTGGACAATCCGAGAGGCGGCAACAGCGCACACTTCTGCCCTGTCATCCCTCAGATCTGGGATCGCTGGTTTCAGCGGATTTGATGACACGTCCCCTCCACAAGGCGATTGCGGCCGTCTGCATTGCAAGCGCATCCAACAAGAGACGTTCCAGCGCGAGCATTGTGCCGACCGCAGCCTGATCGCCCTCATTCATCAGCACCGTGGCGACCTGGTCGACGCGCTGGGCTATTTCCCGCGTTGTCGATCGCAGTTGATGGACGATCTCTGCAAGCGCTGGGCTCCTCTCTAGAGGCCCCATTCCTATTGTCCTCCGGCGGTCACGTTGCGCGATTCCACAAATCAGCGGCGAGGGCTTCGATTTGAGAATTCCATGCCAAGCACGTGCGCCACTCTGGGGGTATACCTGAAGCGCCCCACAGGGCGCCGGCGATTTGACCCGCTACGGCACCTACAGTATCTGCGTCTCCGCCTAGATTGACCGCGAGCAGGAGAGCGTCCCTGAAATCCGCTCCCTCATTCACTGCCCACATTGCTGCCTCAAGCGTCTCAACGACGTACCCGCTCGAGCGGATCTGATCTCGATTCTTCCGCTTCCAACTCCCGCCGGCGACGCCCGCCAACAGCGGCTCGTCTGACGCGCGCTCTGCCCACAGGGCAGCCTTGTCGCCACTCTCGATCAGGTCCCGAAGGAGGTCGGCGAGCAGCCGGCATCCTGCGACCGCCGCCGGTGCGGCATGTGTCGTCTGGCTTTGAAGCTCGGCGATCTCGATGGCCGCCTTAGGGTCTTGAAACCATCGCAGCACCACCGGCGCAAGCCGCATGATCGACCCGTTGCCGGCGGTCATCGGATCCGTGTCGCCAGCAAGTGGATTACCCGTCTTCTGGAACCTCGCCAGCGCGGTGCGGGTCGTGATGCCGATATCGAAGCAGCGCCCGTTGACCGAATTCTCGCCGTGTTGCCACCAGCGAACGAAGCGCCGCATCAGGTCGGCCGGATCGAAACCATCATTGGCCAGCAGGCTCTCGGCCAGGCAGAGCGCCATGCTGGTATCGTCCGTCCACTCGCCCGGTAGCAACCCGAAGGGGCCGCCACCGATCATGTCGTCCAGTGGCGGATAGGAATCCCGCCGGGTGAATTCGAGCGTCGTGCCGAGCGCGTCCCCGACCGCGAGGCCAACAAGTGCGCCGACGGCGCGATCCATTCTTGGGTCCAGCCGCGGCTGGCCACGCGCTCGCGCCGTCAACGTCCCGCCTCCCGTAGTGCCAATACATACTGCTCCTGGGCGGTGGTCTCGATGGCGCCTGACCGGACGGCCCGCACGGCGCGCATGGCGGCTGCGGGGGCCATGCCGAACTCGATCAGCAGGCGCGCCGCGACCAGACCCGCTCGTCCCAGCCCACCCCGGCAGTGCACCAGGATTGAACCACCGCTTTCGATTTCGTCATGCAGCGTCGGGCAGACTGACTTCCAGGATCCTTCGAAGGTGTGATCGGGAATGCCGCCGTCCCGGATTGGCAGATGCATGAATCGGATATCCGCGGCTTCGACCGCCTTCTTCAAATTGGTCACCCGCAGAAGCTCGATCTCGTGCCGCTCCAACAGGCAGATCAATGTGGACGCGCCCCACCGCTGGATCGCTTGCACATCCGCCGCGAGATCCCGGTCCCAACCCCCGGTCATCGCCGCAGGGTCATACTTGCCGGGGCAGAAGGTGATGCCGATCCGGCCCAATGTGCCCGTGATCGACGCCGTCGCGATCTGAAGCGGGTGGGTCTTGCTGGTGCGCATCAATGGTGTACTGCCTCGCCTGTCGTCGATCCGGACCGCGACCCCCCTTACCGAACCGAGGGGTAAAGCCGCGGTGAACAGACGAACGCTCTGTGTGGCGAGGAAGTCAAGTCGAACGAGCTTCAGGCGCAGTGACGCGCTGGGCAATGAATGAACAACACGCGGTGGGGCGTCTAGAAATCGCGTTCAAGGTTGAGCAATTGCGGCTGAATCGCACACCGGCTCCTCGCATCAGCCAGCGCAACGTCGTGCGCTGATCCGAGCAGCCGAACCGTCGCGAGCGGCTGGGGTTCTAAATGAGATGAGGCCCCGAGTCTTCAGGATCAGCATCGTCATCGGCCGCGAATGGATCACTATGAAGGTCCAACATTCCGGACCAATCACGCTCACTCGGAAACTGGTCTTCGAGGGGCTTCTGCCCATACCACGGTATGGCCGCAACGAGCATCGGGCGCTCAGCATCCCAGAGCAGTGCATGCACCATGCTGTCGACCTGGTCGTCGTGCCGTCCATTCGGAAAGGCCAACACCTCCTGTAGGAACCCGGCGAGCCACGACGCTTCCGCGGGGAGGAACACCTTACCGGCTTCCACATGAACGGCAGCCTGACCTGCCCTGTACTCCTTCTCGAGCTTCGCTTTTCGAGCGATGATGGGGTGCTTCGTCTCCTGCTGCAGCACCTGGATCAGAGAGACCCCTGCATTCGCCTCCTCGATCAGAATGCCATTGGGCCGCCACTCGTCGGCGAGGCGTTTCGCGACCGCCACAAGTTCCGGAAAGGCCCACCTGCCCCGCACGACATCCAGGAGGTAGGCGTTGCCATTGTTGAACTGCCAGATCGTGCAGACCGACCAATCGGCGCTGTCGGTCGGTTTCGATGCGCAATCCCAACAGATCGCTACGGTGCCATGGCGCGGGATGTCTCGACGGTCGTCGTAGGTCCGAAACCACTGGCGCTTGAAGATGTTTCCATCCGGGGGCACGGGCGACTGCTGGTATTGGGCGGCGAAAGCGATGCTGCCCATCTGGCTCTTCAGCCGGCTCAGTGATTCGGCATCCATCCGCTCTGGATCCAGCAAATCGCCGGCGCGCATGCGGTGAACGATCAGCGCGCCGTCCTCTTCGAGGCGGATGGGAAAGTCCCTATCCTCATCGGCCTGTGCCTGCAGGACCAAATTCGGCCAACCAGCCTCAATCAGGTGTCCCGCCAGGTCGTCCTGGTGCAGGCGCTGCATGACCAAGAGGATCCGCCCCTGCGCCTGATTGTTGAGGCGACTTGCGACAGTGCTGTCGAACCACTCCTTCACGGTCCGACGCGCCGCCTCGGACAAGGCATCTTGGGCCTTGAGGGGGTCATCGATGATGATCCAGTCGGCCCCGCGACCGGTGAGTGTGCCACCGACCGAGGTGGACAGCCGAAATCCACCCTTGGTGGTCGCGACCTCGCGGGCACTCTGCTTCCGCGAATCCAGGCGCGTATACGGAAACGCCTCGCGATACCACCGGCTCTGCATGACCGTCCGGAGATCCCGGGAGAACTTTTCGGCGAGGTCGTCGCTGTAGCTCGCGCAGATGATCTGAGCGCTCGGATTGTGTCCCAGCAACCACGCCGGGAGCGCCACCGACGTGATGATGGATTTGAGCGACCGGGGCATGATGTTGATCACAAGCCGCCGGGAACGGCCGGATACCAGGTCCATCACGGCATGGACGATCGCGTCGATGTGCCAGCCGTGAACGAACTCTTGACCAGGGTGCAACGTGTTGAACACCTTTTGCACCATGGCGCCGAGATCGCTGCGCAGCACAGCGTGCAGCGCCAGCCGTTCAGGAGGCATCATTCGGGCCTCCGATTGCGCCTGGCGAAGTAGGCATCCAAGATCTTCCGATCGTCGCTATCCAGCTCCTTCTCGGCCTCCTCGCCCTGGCGTTCCTGTGACAGCTTCATGATCGTGAATGCGGCGCGGGTATCGCCGCCCATGGCCCGGGCGAGGAGCTGCTTCACCATCGCCTCTGCCTTGGTGATCCGCCGAGCCTTGCCGTTCTCCTTGACGGTGATGCGCTCGGTGAGCTCGTCCGCGACGATCGTCAGCAGGTTCCTGCTGCCCTTGGGCCGGCCCTTCGGATTGCCGGATTTGCCCTTCCGGAACCGCGTCGCCTTGGGCGGCTTGCGATAGCCAACCTTGTAGTCGCTCATCTGGCGGGCCCCCTATCTAGCGTTCCGCCAGGCGCGACTGTGCGACGTCGGCAAAGGAAGCATCCGACCCGGCAAGCCGGGCGGTCTTGCCGGTGCGCTCCTGCCAGCGGCGGATCGCAACGTCGCAATAAGAGGCATCCAGCTCGATCACGCGGGCGATCCGGCCCGTGCGCTCCGCCGCCAGGATGGTGGTGCCCGAGCCGCCGAAGGGATCAAGCACAAGGCCATTCCGGCGAGAACAATCACGAATGGCATCGGCCACGAGCGAGAGGGGCTTGACGGTCGGATGGTCGGCAAGGTCGCTATTCCGGCCGCGCCGGAAGGTGTTGGCGCCGGCATAGCTCCAGACGTTGGTGCGGTAACGACCACTCTCGCCGAGACCGAAATTGTTGATCGGCCGACCGCGGCCGCTCTGGAACACCAGCACCATCTCGTGCTGCGACCGGTAGAACGAGCCCATGCCGGCGTTGGTCTTGGTCCATACGCAGATGTTCTTGAGCGCCGAGTAGGTGGAGTCACCGGCAGCCTGCATGTCCTGCAGGTGGCGCCAGTCCGTGCAGACGAAATGGATCGATGCCGGCTTGGTGTGCCGGGCCAACAACTGAAACACGCTACTCAGAAAGCCGCGGAACTGCCCGCCGGTCATCTCGCCGGACGCCATGGCGAATTCGCGATGCTTGTGGCGCCCGCTGCCCCCGACGAAGCCCTGGATGGGCACGTTGTAGGGCGGATCGGTGAAAACCATCTCCGCCTTCTCGCCCTGCAGCAGGCACGCGTAGCTGTCGGGCAAGGTCGAATCCGCGCAGAGCAGCTGATGCGGGCCCAGTACCCACATATCGCCGGGCCTGGTCACCGCGATCTCCGGCGGTTCGGGGATGGCGGGATCCTCGACCGCGCCGGATACCTCCTCCGCCCCATCGATGATCAGATCGACCTCGGCGGTCGAGAAGCCGGTGAGTTCGACGTCGTACTCAAGTTCGATCAGCCCCTCGAACTCGAGCTTCAACGTGTCCTTTTCCCACCGCGACAGCTCGGTCAGACGGTTGTCGACAATCGAATAGGCGCGTTTCTGCGCGTCCGTCAGATGACCGACGCGGATGGTCGGTACCGTGGCGAGTCCAAGCAACTCGGCGGCGTCATAGCGGCCGTGGCCGCTCAGAATCATATTGGTTTCGTCCACCACGATCGGCACGACGAAGCCGTATTCGCGGATGCTCGCCGCAAGTTTTTCGATCTGCTTCGGCGAATGAGTCCGCGCGTTCTTCGGATTGCGGCGAAGCTCCGCCAATGCCGTTGCCGTAAGCGCGCCGGTGACGGCAAACGGAGCGATGATCTGACCAGGTCGCGGAGATGGCCGAGTACGTCGGCTGCCCGTGGCAATAGCTCTAGGCATGGCGCTACGTCCTGTACTTGAGGATGTTGGCGCGCCTAGGACCTACCGTGGTCAGCCGATTTGTCCGTGGCGAATCGGAGGGAATTTTATGCTAGGGACGGGCGCCGTCAATTATCCATTCCAAATATAGCGTGGCGCTATATTTGGCGCGAGGCGAGTTCACTCGAAATGAACGTGCGCTCCCTCAGCGCCAACGCCATCAAATGACACGTTCGGCTGAATGTCGTGCTCCACGTTTCCCCGACGCGGACGCGAAACAAAGGCGCATCGGTGGGCCGCTATCTCATCCGCTCTATGCGATGAAGGATACACAGCCGTCGCCAGCTACGAGTGCAATCTCGATTCCGGAGGCTCGGCACCGGTGGCGCATTCGATCGGCAAGGTTTCGGGTGACCTGGGTGTCGGGTACAACGGCGATGTGGCGCTCATCTTTTTGCTCGCGCCCCATCATCTGACCAACGGCTTCACACAGGCCGCGGCGGAGGCGGGATTTCTGGCCTGGATGCGTGGTGTTCAGGATGCCGCCTTTGCACTCCGCCACGATGCGTCGATTACCGTTCGTGCCGACGACATCACCCAAGCCTGCAGTGAATGACATGGCGATCGCATGATCTCCTCTCTGGAAGTGCGCACCCTTGCCCTTTCGGCTAGCGACCGAGAAACCGTGCGCAAGCAACCATGGCTCCAGCTCGAACCGCTTCACATGCTCGCCGTCAGGATGAATTTCTACGAGTGAGGTCCCGGCTTGCTCATTGAGCAGATGCATTGCAAAGGCGAGCATGACGGCGGCTTCGGTCAAGTGTTGCTCGGCGCCGCCTGTAGTCCTTCCAACCCGATTTGGCGGCGGATCGCGATGCACGACGAGGTCTTCGAGCGGTGCTTGGACTCTGGTGTCCATCTGCTTCACTTCCTATCAGATCCTGGCCCTGAATTGGTCGAACCGCATCGCCAGCCGGTCGCGATCGGGAAGATCTTTGCTGCGCTTCGGCAGCAGCAACCGGCCTCCTTCTAATCCCTTCAAGGCCGCCAGCATCGGACCGTCGTTCTGCGCCAGCAGGCGCTCCGAAACATGCAGCCGGTAATCCGGGTCGATGCCGATCAGATGGGCATCGAACGCGGCATGGTGGATCTTCGAGAGCGGAAGCCCATTCGACACGACGGGCTGGCCGAGCAACTCGTTCTTGTCCTGAACGATATGAGCGGCATCCAGGAGCAGGGGTTCCGGCAAACCCGATATGGCACAGCGACCACGGTAGGCCGCGATCACGGCCTCTCGGAACGAGGCCTGGTGTAGCCGCTGCTTCACGGTACGGAGTGCATAGCGTCTCTCGATGGCGTTCTCCGGTACGGCGATCGAAGGCTGATCGGGCACACCAAAGGCAATCCTGGCTTTGAGCGAGTCCGCATCCCATCCGACAATGAAGGTCGGGACCATGGCCTGATACCGGCCTGGTGCGATGCCGAGGAAGTAGATGACCGGGATTTGGTGATCGCAGGCTTCGCGGAGCCATCGATTGTCCGCCGCCTCGGGGTCTTGCCCCATGAAGGCATAGTCGACGGTTTCGTCTCCTTCGAAGATCTGTCGATGCACTTCGCGCTGGTCGTCGTACCAGACCTTCCCACCTGGCTTCGGGAACACGGTCTTGATCGACAGCAGGAAGCGCATCTGCTGCGGTTTGAAGATGCCGCGCTGCGGATTGATCAGCGGAATGCGCTCACCCTGGAAGATGAAGCCGGACTTCAGGTCGTTGGCGGTCAGGTGGTCACGTACTTGGGCCAGACGGCGGACGCGATCGAAGGCGGCCATGCGCATGAGTGTGTCGCGATCGGCGTCGCTCATGCTGCCGGTCATCCCCTGAACCGGTGCTCGTTGTGCCAGCTCAAGACATCAGCGTCGGGCCGCTTGCTGAGGTCATGCGGCGCACGGATGTGCTGGCCGTGCAGGGCGTAGTAGTGCCGGCCGTTGTCGAATTCCTCGCGGATGCGCCGGCTGACCTCGAATCGGAGGTCCGGCGTGACGGTGACGTAGCCCGCATCGAAGAGGCTGTGGATATCGCGCCGCAGCAGAAGGCCGTTCCGAGCTTCGTGTTCCCCGCCCTCGCCATACGGACGGATATGGGCCGCCTCGAGTGCCGGCAAAGTCCGCTCCTGGGTGATGACGCAGCGGCGATCGTAGATATCGGTCACCAGGATCCGGAAGGCGCCTTGCCCTAGTCGCGGTCGGATCAGCTGCGGTGTGCCGAACCGAGCCGCCTCCGGCACTACGGTCGGCGACAAAGTGCTCCAGCGTTCGCCCACCAGGTCCCAGAGGTGGCGCCCCTCGGCCTCCTCCGTGTCGTAGGTCTTGAACGTCACGATGTTGGGTGACCAGCTCGGCGGGACGGGGATCCACTCGTGCTCGGCGAGGAAGAAGGGCTGGGTCAGGATCCGGCAGCCGACCGGGAAGTCGCTGCGGTCAGCCGGATCCTTGCGGCGGTACTTGGCGATGCGCTGGCGCATCTCCACCGCTGTCGAGGCGCCATTGGCAAGCCCGAAGGCTTCCCAGGCGAGTGAGCATGGCAGCGTATTGGCGTAGGCGAAGACGCCGCCGCCCACGATGAAGTTCCGCGGTGCGTGCAGCTTGAAGAGGAAGAGCTCGCCAGGCTCGAGGGCACGGAAGCTTGAACCCGACGGCGACCAGAAATTGACCTCCTCGAGACCGGGCTGCCGCCGCAATGTCTCGAACCAGTCGGTGTCCGTTACGGCGACGACGAGCTTCACCCCCACCGGCGCGTTCCCCCCTGGGCCGGCCTGATCCGCAATCTGACTGCGATCTTGGACCCATGCCGTCGCGGATGTCCAACGGGCCGGTCGGTTCCGCCGCGGGTCGGCTCCACTCGGATTGACCCGCCAAATGGCCCGGGACCATTGCCCGGTTTGGCCCTCGACAGATGGGAGTGCTTCCGCGCTATCGTCCCGCCCATTCCAGATCGGGAGGGTAAAGATGCCCAAGAGCCAAGCTGACCTCGCGAAACAGTTCCAGGAGCTGCATCGGAGCGGCAGCTTCATCATCGCCAATGCCTTCGATGCCGGCTCGGCGCGCGTGCTGGCGGGCCTCGGCTTCCCGGCCCTGGCGACGTCGAGCGGCGCCTTCGCCGGCACCCTCGGCCGGCGCGACGGCAAGGTCACCCGGGAGGAGGCGCTGGCGCATGCCCGTGCCGTTGCCGGCGCGGTCGAGCTTCCCGTCTCCGCTGACCTGGAGAACGGCTTCGGTCATGCGCCTTCGTTCGCCGCCGAAACGGTGCGGCTCGCCGCCGGCACCGGCCTGGTCGGCTGCACGATCGAGGATACAACCGGCGAGAAGGATCGGCCGCTCTACGATATCGGCCAGGCAGTCGAGCGCATCGCCGCTTGCGTCGATGCGGCGCGCGCCGTCGGCTTTCCGTTCATGCTGACCGCGCGGTCGGAGAACTTCCTGCGCGGCAATCCTGATCTCGACGACACGATCAAGCGCCTGCAGGCCTACGAGAAAGTGGGCGCCGATGTGCTGATGGCACCGGGACTGCCGGATCTCGCGGCGGTCAAGGCCGTCTGCTCGGCGGTGTCGAAGCCGGTCAACTTCATGGTCGGCATTCCCGGCAAGTCCTTCACGGTCGCCGAGCTGGCGAGCGCCGGCGTGCGCCGGATCAGCCTTGCCACCTCGCTCTACCGCGCCGCGATGACGGGGCTGGTCGCGGCGGCAAAGGAGGCGAAGGAGAAAGGCACGTTCGGCTATGTTGGTTCGTCGATCCCGAGCGGCGAACTCGCCGGCTTCATGCAGGGATAGGTCGAGCTGTTCTGCCAAGACCTGCTTCGATCGTTCGCGGCTGTCTTGTATCAGTGAATCACCGGGCGAGTGGCAGGCTATCGTTTCGAACGGCGCCAGCCGGCTGCGCGTGCCTCTGCCTCGGAGCAGAACATCCGCTCGCCCTTGAGCGGGTCGATCCGGGTCTGGTCATAGAAGTCGCCGCCTGGCACGTGATAGATCCGCTCGCCCTTGCTGCTGATGTTTCCCTTGATGAGGCAGCCGCTCTTCTGATCTGAAGCGGAGGAGGGTGCCGAGCTGCCCTGGGCGCGCCGCCATTCCTCCGGCGGCGTGAACGTGCCGGCCCAGAGGCCGCGTTTGGCCTCGCGCGCGGCATCCTCGTGGCTGACATAGTCAGTCGAAAAGCGCCGATAGGCGATGGCCCAGCCCACGCTGACCAGCCAGGCATTCAGATCCTCTCCGCCCAGGTGGCAGACAGCGATAATCCGCTGGTACCGGTCAGTGCCGCGCGGCGCGCACGCGACGGGTCGCTCGCCGATTTTGTTCGACAGAGCGAGCGCCGCTCGCTGGCCGCAGCGATGGCTGCCGCCGCGGTCGTCCTTGCAGGTCTGCGCGCTCTCCGGCGCGTCGATGCCATGCAGGCGGATGCGCTGGCCGTGGATTTCGAGGGTGTCGCCGTCGATGACCGAGGCGCGGCCCGAGATCGCCTCGCTGGCGAATGCCGGCTTGGCATCGAACATCCAACCGCGATCCCAGGCGAGCAGAAGACTGCCCAGAATCACGCCCACAAATATGGCCGCCGACGCGAAGAGCTTTGCCCGGCGGGGATTGCGGCGCACTTTGGCCTTGCCACGCCAATACCGCCGCCGATCAGCAGCGGGGTGCTGGTGGCGTCCGCCTCGAGTTCCTGGGGCATGGCGCATGGGGGAGAGCGTGGCGGCGCCCTGCTTAAGGTTGCTTTAAAGCTCCCGGTAACCTTTCAGGACCGTGGGCGCGTGGTCGCGTTGCCGTGTACCTGGGGATCGAGGCGCGACCGCGGGAACAGAGGCTGACATTCCAGGATGCCTTCATGGGCGGAACCGGAAAAAGCGTCTGCGGGTGATCATTTCCGCGGCATGGCCTCCGGCACATCGTCGCCGAAATGCCCCAGCCCGATCTCGGCGAGCGCCTCGGCCTTGGCCCGCATGCGCGTTGCTGTCCGGAGCATGTCGATGTCGCCGACCTTGCTTGCGGTTGCTTCGAGCTTTCGAGCCAGTTGGTAGAGCCGCACGGCGCGATCGATCGCGTCGGCCGGCGTGGAGAGGGGTTTCCAGTTACTCATCGGTGCCCACTGATATGACAATGCCATCTTCGCGCATCAGTGGAGGCTCTCATCGCCGATCGGTCGGTCTCGCCGCAGTTCCGAGATGGCGGCAAGGATCCGTCGCCACACTACGACGCCTTCCGCATCCCCTTTGACGCGCATCGCATCCATCTTCGACAGCGCCACCTGATCCGCTTTGGCGCCATGGCTGTTCAAAAGCAGTTTGGCGGATCGCCAGATGTCAAGATCGTCGACCACCAACCCTAGCCCTTTCAGTCCGCGTTTCGATGTACGTGGTGCCCATCATTGCCGGCACGCTTGTGCAGCTCAATTCGGAACCGCGTCACGGCCCGCGCTTCCAGCGCAGCGTCCATTCCAGCAGCTTGATCAGGCCGCCGCCGAGCAGCAGCCAGCGCCAGAGCGGATTCTGCAGGACGATCGCCGATAGCACCTGCTTGGCATACCAGAGGCCCGCAGCGGCGCGCCCGAAACCCGGCAGCACGTCGTGCGCATAGGCCCGCTTCAGCGAAGGCAGCACGGCGTCGCGCTCGGTCTGCGGCAGCAGCATGTAGAGGAGATAGGTCAGCGCGCGAGGCGGCTCGGCCGCAGCGTCGTTCGAACGAAAAGCTTCTTCGGCTGGCACGGCTTCCTCGATCCGAGGCAACTCGTCGATCAGTTGGCGCCGTATCTGCCGCGTGAGAGGCTCGGACCAACCAAGAAAGCGCGCGTCGCCCGTCATCTCCGCCGCCAAGGCCTTCGCCCGCGCCCGCAGCACCAGGAACAGCACGGGGTCATCCGGCCGGCTGCTGAACCTGGCGACATCGCAGGCCAGATGTGCCGCCGGGGGGATGTCCGGCTGTGCCGATGCCTTGGGCCGCTGCAAAGTTTCCGTGTGCATCGAACCCTCCCAACCAAGCGCGATCCGCTCTCAGCTCCGGCCCTCGGGCCGGGAAATGCCCTCAAAAGGCATATGAGAACATAAAGAGAACACATATTTGAGTCAACAGCAAATCCCGACATTGCGCGCCATCCCGGCGACGCACGCGGATGGTCGGAACGAGCGGCCTGATACCTGGAATCCGGTCCGGACGCGGCGGATCGCTGAAGCGTAGGCTCGCTGAGCACGCGCCCGGCCGTGTCCTCGAGAGGAGGCGCCAATGGTGGGGTCGGATGCCATACGGCCTGGTCGATCAGGCCGAGGGCCGCGGAGGCCCAAGCCCAAGCAATACGTCGCCTACTATCGCGTCAGCACGGTCCCGCAGCAGCGCTCCGGGCTCGGACTCGCCGCCCAGCATGCGAGTGTACGTGCCTTCCTCGGCCAATATGGCGGCGAGCTGATTGCCGAATTCGAGGAGCAGGACGCTGCCCATCGGAAGCCTGAGGACCGGCCCGCGCTCCGGGCCGCGCTGGAGCTCTGTCGGCGGAAGACTGCGACGCTTCTGGTGGCGCGCCTCGACCGCCTGGCGCGGAGCGTCCTGATCGTCGCCAACCTGATCAAGGAAGGCGTGGATTTCGTGGCGGCCGATGTGCCGCAGGCGAACCGCTTCACCATCCATATCCTGGCCGCGGTCGCCGAGTATGAGCGGCGCATCACCGGTGCCCGGATCCGCGAGGCGCTCGCCGCCTACAAGAATGCCGGCGGCAAGATCGGCTTCGCGCGCATGAGCAAAAAGCGCCAGCGCGAGGCTGCCGCCCGGGGCCTCGCCATCAACCAGGAGCGCCTGAACCGCTTCGCCAAGGCGCTTCTCCCCATCATCGACGAGCTCCGGGTCTCCGGCTGCACCACCTGCGCGGCCATCGCCCGTGCCTTGAACCGGCGCAAGATCCCGACCTTCTACAACAGAGGCCCCTGGTATGACGGCACCGTCGCCGGGATGATCCGACGCGCCGATCCCTCCTCGCCCCTGGTGCGGCCCGGACGGCTGCAGGAATACGCCGCCATGCGGGCCCGGGCGAACCACATCCGCTCGGCCCAGATCGCGGTCAACTTCGCGAAATCCCTCGTGCCGCTCGTCGACCAGCTCAGGGCCGATGGGATCACCACCTGGGTCGATCTGGCGCATGCCCTTGACGAGCGGCGCATCCCGACCCGGCGCGACCGGCCGCATTGGAGCTCATGGGGTTTGAAGCAGATCATCGAACGCGGGGAGAAGGCCCTTGGTCGCCACCGAAGCACTGACACCCAACCTGCAAGGCCGGCTCTTCGTCGGCTACTACCGGGTCAGCACCAAGCCGCAGGGTGATGTTTCACGGTTTGGCATTCCGGCCCAGCAGGCGATGGTCGAGAAGTTCGTCGCCGGCAATGGCGGCACCCTGATCGCCGCCTTCACTGAGATCGAGAGCGGGCGGAAGACGGAGCGCGATCGGCCGGAGCTGATGCGCGCGCTCGCGCGCTGCCGACGGAAGCGCGCGGTGCTCGTCATTGCCAGGCTCGATCGGCTCGCGCGGAACGTCGCCCTGATCGCGCGGCTGATGGAGGCGCGGGTCGAGTTCGTGGCCGCGGATCTGCCGATGGCGAACCGGCTCACGGTGCATTTCCTGGCGGCGGTCGCCGAGTATGAGGCTGACCTGCTCTCGGCGCGCCGTGCTGCCGTGACGGAAACGATGTACCGCCTCGGCAAACCGCTTGGCACAAGGGGGCGCACGCCGGAGCAGATCCGCGAGATGCGTCGGTTGGCCGATATCGCGCGCGCCGCGCAGCACGAACGTTTCGTGCAGGCGACGATGCCGGTGATCCACGACCTGCGGCGCCAGGGCATCACCGGCTACAAGGCCATCGCCAAGGCGCTGACCGCGCAAGGCATCCCGACCGCGAGCGGCAGAGGTCGCTGGTACATCGACACCGTGAAGAAGCTCATCAAGGCGCATGAGCCGGATTACCAGCCGCCTCGCGCACCGCTGCGACGCGAGCTTCTTCTGAAGATGATCGCGGCCAGGCGCGCGGCTGTCCAACGACTGGCAAACGAGCGCGCGCTTCGATGGGCGCAGATCCTCGAGGAGTTGGCGCTTAAAGGAATTGAGGCCGATCAAGAGATCGCACGCGCCTTCACTTCACGCGGCGTTCAGCGCCCCTACGGCGGACGTTGGACGACCGAGGGTGTCCGCCGGCTCCGGGAACGCCTGTCGGTCATCGCGCCGGCGCAACACCGACGAAGGCTCAATGAGCGTACAAATCCCATCATGCCACGACAGGCGTGAGCCGCTGCGATCACTGAGGCGGCGGCAAGGCGAAGGTGCCGTCGGAAATCTGATCGAACAGCGTGCTTTTCGCCTCCTTGAAGCGGCAAATCGCAGGAATTCTTGAATTGCGGTTGATCCATCCGCCGCGATTCGGGGCTGCGGCGGGAAAGGCTCGACCCAGATCATTCAGGTATGACATCAGCTCCGTTGAATATTTGTCAGGTATCGAGGTTACCAGCTCGACGAAAAGGCGATCGGCTCGCTCGGAATCCATTTGAAGATTGCTCGGCAGGCCCGACGGCCTGGTCCCGACGCGCAGGCCACCCAGCACCGAGGCGGCAACGCAGGTCACGCAATAGTCGGCCACCTCGTTTGCGTTCGACAGAAGGCCACCCCGCATGAAGGCCTCCGTGGCGGCTCGGCGCACGTCATCGTTGAGCGCATCGGCGATGGCCCAGTCGACGCCATAGGGGCGGCCTTCGCCCAGATGGATCGAGATGTTCCCGCCGCCACCCTGGCGAGGCTGGCCGACATGGACCAGCTCATGCATCAGGATTGCCGCGATCCTCGCCGCGGAGAATTTGCCGCTGAGAAGCTCGGGCGAAATGGACGTTGTCCAGGCAGACCCGAAAAAATTGGTGACGGTCTCGCCCTCATCCGCCGCGAGACCCGAATCCTTTTCCAGGCTGTTCTCGCCGTAGGTTTGGAAAAATGCCTCGGCAGCGTCATACCCGATTGCGACCTCGACGAGCGCCATTGCCATGGTGACGCGGTTCAGCTCGGCATCTGAGAATTCATCCAAGTGGCCGGCAATGAACTCGACCTGCAGGTCGATCATGGCGGTGCTGCGCGGGCCCACTCGCTTCCTCTCGGCCTTAAGCTTCTCCGGAAACAGTTCCGCGCTGTTGATGAACGTGTGTAGCTCGGTTGCTCGAAGCCGGGTGAGGAACATCAAATCACTGCGTGCGTCGATCAACGCGCGCGCCCTGTCCACGATTGCCTTGCTGAGCTTCAGCCGGAGAGCGGGGGCGAGTCGCTCCCGGCTGAACTTGCGGACATGCCCCTCCGAAGCGGCCGACAGCCCGGAGCGGATCGCACCTTTCAGCAGATTATGGAGGAACTGAAGCTGATCGCCATCGAGTTCCGTCAACTCGTCGATCGACGGCAGCTTCTGGTCGCCGGCAACGATCCGGCCGACCAGCCGGGTAAGCCCGATTTCGCCACTGTTCGCCAAGCTGTCGGTCATGATTGCCCTCGTGGATCCGGGATGCGCGGAGCTAGTTGCTGTCGTCGTCGGCGATCCATTCGCCGGCATCGGGATCCCAGCTCCAGCTGGGCAGCTCGTCGTCCGGCCGCAGGCCGACCAGCGTCGTCGGCAGCCTGATCGAGAACGGATTGCCCTCGGCGATCTCGTCGTCGCCGTGCAGTTCGCGATGGGCACGGATCTCCTCAAGAAGCGCGACATTCTGCTCGGAGACGACGGGCGCCTCGTCCCCGCCCGCCCAGACCTGGCCTGTCTCGAGGAAGTGCAATGCCTCGAACTCGAACTCCGGATCGATCGGCACGCGGACCGTCGCCGACCCACACTTGAGGAAGCGGGCATGCTCGGTGTCGGTATCGGTAAGGAGCAGGCGGTCGATCCAGGTCTGCCGACGCGCCCAGTAGTAGGGGTGGAGCTCGAAGGTCATGTTCCGCCAGTCGATTGCCGTTTCGAAGAAATCGGCATAGCGCCCCTTGGCCAGGGCCTCGGCGGGGGGGAAGTTTCCGCGGATCTCGTCGAAGATCTCCACCCCGGTAGCGCCGAAGCTCTGCCCGGTGATGAGCCGGATCGCGTGCCGCTTCAGCTCGTTCCGCTCGATCTCTCGGTTCTCGAGCGGATTGCGCCCCGAGATGGCGATGCCGGTTGAGGTCTGTGCCTCGGCCAGGCGTTCGCGATACTCCGCTACGCGTTGCTGATAGGCCTGGGCGATCGCCTTGTGGATCCCGATGCGCCAGGCATTCATTGCCCGCTCGCCCGCCGTCACCACGATCTCCGCCCGGACGGCATAGACATCGACATAGTCGGCCTTGATCATAACCGGCAGCTGCTCGATCTCGCGATCGAAGCCCTGCGCGAAGACACGGTCGCTGAATTCGTTCTCCGGGTTGCCGAGAAAGTCGGTGAAGGCCGGCTTCGGATCATCCTCGGACTCGAAGGGGAACTCGGTCTCCTTCCAGCTCAGCATCGGCCCGCCGAGCAGGGCATTGCCCTCGTTTTCCTCGGTGCCAATCAAGTCGAGGGTATCGCGTGCCGCGTGATGATGCGTTGCGGTGCCGATGGTGACACGGACGCCCTTGTAAAGCGCGTTGTGAATCGCCGACCACTCGGCCACGGTTGCCGGCGAGAACTCGTCATCCTTGGGCTGCGGGAATTGCGTGGTCAGCGGTTTGAAGCTCGTCGCGATACGGACGCGAGCCACCCTGTAGCCGGCCGGAATGTTGACGGACTCCGCCGACGTGTAGAACGTCTGGATCTTCTGCCCGGCGCTGCCCGCGCCGCTCTCCTCATCTTCCTCACCCTCGGCGGGCGTATCGCCCGCGCCGGTGCCGGCACTCATGGCCGGTTCAACCTTCGTGTAGGGGATGACGATCTGGCCGGGGGGCGGCTCCTCGAAATCGGTGACGCGATAGCGCCCAATGAGGTTCCGGTAATTGTCCGTGGTGATCTGCCAGGGCGAAAGCGTGAAGGGCTCGGGCTCCTCCAACGCGTCGCTGCCGAGCATCTGCGCGACCGTCCGTTGCAGGAATGTGGCCGGTTCCGGCACGTGCAGGACGAAGATCAGCCTGAGACCATAGTTGAACACCTGGTTCTCATAGACCTTGTCGATCCACTGGTAGACACCTCGGATATTGCTGCCGGAGGTGCGGTTGTCGAAGCCGTGCTGGTTCTTCTCCTCGAACTCCTCGATCAGCTTGGTTGTCCTGGTTTCCTTGGTGCGCAGCAGGATCTTCGACGCGCTTTTCTCGACGACCTCGCGCGCAAAGACGCTGGCGAAGCGTTGTGCGCGCGTGAAATCCGATTGACTGTCCTGGCTGTAGTTGGCCGAGACGGTAAAGTACGGGCCGTAGCCGGCCGAGACGGCGACGCCGAAGCTCTTCGAAACGCTCTCCGAGATGGTCGACTGCACCTCCTGCTGGATATCGAGCTGGGCGGTGCTCTGCTGGTCGCGCTCTTCCTCCTCGCGCCGTTCCTGCTCGACGGTGAAGGTCTCTTCGATGCGCCGCAGCCGGCGGGTGTCACGCTGCTTGTGCTCGCTGCGGAGCACATTCTCGATATGGGCGATCTCGCCGCCTTCGTAGCGCTTGATCTGCTGGCGGGTGACGTAGAGCGGCAGCAGTGCCGGCCGGTGCAGGCCGACAGTCGTCGGCGGCTGATCGGAGGGCGGGTTGGCCGGTTGCGCCGAAGGGCCGCCTGGCGCGGCCGCTCCCGGCGGGACCGTCGCGAGGGTCGCGACGGGGCGCAGCATCGTGCTGCTGCCAATACTGATGCGCCGGCGCGGGGCCAAGGCTGCCAACTCCTCCGGTCCGGAGTCTTCATCGGCAGCCACGGCGCTCTGCTGCGGTTCCGCCCCCCGCCAGGGCAGATGCGGGAACAGTTCGGCCGGAAGTGCTATGGGTCGCTGCAGCCGTTCCCGGCCGGTTGTGCCGGCATTGAGCGCGGGATCACGCGCAAGCTCCTCCAGGAACTCGACGAGATTGAACAGCTCGACGTAGTCGGCGAGCAATCCCGGCATGAGATCGGAGCCGAACTTCAGGGCGACGATGCCGGTCGCCAGCCGACGCTTGAGGTCGGCGGTGCGCTGACCTGGCGCCGCGGCGGGTGTTGTTCCTCCGAGGCGCGCGGAGACCGTATCCGCTACTTCGGCGTCGCCAAGATCCGCGACCTCCCTGATGTCGTCGCGCAGCGGCGTGAGCGGCACGCCGGCCAATGTCAGCCGGTCAATGTCGCGCTCGAATGCATCGGTGCCGATGAACCGGGCGACAGCGAAGCGAACATCATCACGCGAGGCGCCGCTGAGGATGGTGCCGATGAAAGCGGGCCGAGGATCGGGCAACTGCAGAACACGGGCCTGTCGTGCAGGACGCGGCCCACGAATAAGACCGAAGCGGAACAGCTCGAAATGCGGCTTCATGAAGCCTCCCTCTGCTTGGGACGATTGCTCCGTGCAACACGTCCGCCCGGAATGACCGTCGTGATCGCCCGCAGTACGGGAGGCTCAGATCGGCGGATGGGCGCCCTGAGGGGCGGCCAACTTTGGTCACAGCTCGGGAGAGCAGTTTCCGAATCGCCGTCGGCGCCGAAACGATTTCACATTGGTGCCAGCGCGTTAGCGCTCGTCCCCGAGGGAATGGCATCACCGTATTCGTGGCCAGCGAGAGGCAGCCGCTTGCTGGCACCCACCAACTTCGTGACGTCCATCACGCGCTCAAACTCGTTGCGAGGCACGAGCACGCCGTCCCCGCCGCACCTCGTTGTCGCTCATTGGATTCCATCGAAATGTCAGCGGTGGGCCCCGAGCGGGTTCGCCGCCATCCCCACCCCGCGCTTGATCCGCCCCACAGTGCGGCGTCTCCTGCGGTCCCCGCGCTTATCGGGTCCGGGTCCCCATCGATGCGGCCGAGAGGCCGCGGTCTCTTCCTCAGGCGAGCGTCGTCTCCATGTCGATGATCCTTTGGAACTCGCTCAGGATCTTCTGCTGGTGCTGGGCGAGGTACCGGAAGACACGCGCATTGCCGAGAAGCTTCGCGAGGTCGCCCTTGGCCAGTACCAGATCGAGATGGTCGGTGCCGTAGGACTGCTCGGCGATGGCAATGCGGCGGTGTCGGCGTCAGGTATCTTTAAAGGCATGACCAGCCATTGACTGGAATGCCGTCGCCGTCGTGGCCTTTGTCGGCCAGCCCCATGACGCGAGGAACGGGTGCGAGCGAGCAGGCGATCCGAGAGCTTGCCGGCAATGGCGCAGTCCATCTGCGTAGATCTTGGATGCGGGCTGATCCTCCGCTGCGACCGAAAAGGTCCATCGCGCCTCTGTTCGGCACGGGGCGGACCTAGTGGAGCGTGGCGTCGATTGTCCGCAAATCGCCGGACATGCACTGCCTCGCTGCCGGCCCTCGACCGACCACACCTTGGGCTAAATCTGTTACGGTCGGTTGGTTTGCCAATTGAAACCGCCAACTTTCGGCGTGGGCTAGCGATGGTCGACAATACGAGAGACCAGCAGGTCGACGACCGGTACCTCCTTTCGACGTCACCGCCGAGCCCGCGTCAGAATCGGCTGGCCGCGTCGATCGTGGTTGTCCTGCTCGTCGCGCTGGCCGCGACCATACCCTTCGCCCGCGTTCCGCTTTCCGGCACGCAGCCGTTCCTGCCGGCTTATGCCGCTGCGGTACTCGTCAATGAACTGATCACATCGGCTCTGCTGCTGTCGCTCTTCTCGGCCAGACGCTCGGTCGCCGTGCTCGTGCTCGCCAGCGGGTACCTGTTCTCGGGCCTCCTGGTGGTTCCCTGGGCGCTCACCTTTCCTGGTGTCTTCGCCACGTCGGGTCTGCTCGAAGCGAGCGTGCAGACCACCGCGGCGATCGCCGCACTGCGGCGCGTCGGCTTTCCGCTCTTCGTTCTTGGCTACGCGGTCCTGAGCAGCACGAACCTTGAGCCGACGGCACCACGACGCCAGACAACAACCTTCACCGTCACGACGGTGTCGGCCATCGTCACGGTTGCTTACGGCGTGGTGTGGCTCATTCTGACGGGCGACGCGTCGCTGCCCAAGCTGATGGCCGATCATCAGCGGAGTGCAGCCGCGTGGGAGTTCATCCCGCCAATTGCCGCCGCGGTTTCCGTGTCGGCAATGGTCGTGCTTTGGCGGCGGCGAAGGTCGCTGGTCGATCTGTGGCTGCTCGTCGTGCTGTTCACGTTCCTCGTCGAGATCCTGCTTCTCTCTTACCTGAGCTCCGGACGTTTCAGCGTCGGCTGGTGGGCCGGGCGCCTTTATGGGCTCGCCTCCGCGAGCTTTGTATTGCTCGTCCTTCTATCGGAGACGACGACGCTGCAGGGCCGGCTCGTTCGCTCGATCTCCGCGGAGCGTCGCGCCCGGGAGGCGAGGCTAAGCGCGATGGAGGCCCTCTCGGCATCGATTGCCCACGAGATCAATCAGCCTTTGGCGAGCATGGTCACGAACGCCGATGCGGGCCTTCGCTGGCTCGACAAGGAGAGCCCGGATGTCGACGAGACCCGTTCGGCGCTGCGGCGCATCGCCGACAGCGGACAACGTGCCGGCGAGATCATCAGGAGTGTCCGGGCAATGTTCCGGAAGGACGCTCTCCAGCGCGGTCCGATCAATCTCAATGAGCTGATTCAGGATGTGCTGCGGCACGGCCAGCGAGAAGGGCGGTTCGACACCATGTCCATCCACGCTGCACTCGACGCTACATTGCCGTTGGTCACCGGTGACGCGGTGCAGCTACGGCAGGTTGTATCCAATCTCCTTGCCAATGCGATCGACGCGATGCAGCCCGTCACCGATCGACCACGGATGCTGCATGTAAGAACCACCTGCCGTGATCCTGACGGCATCGAGGTTTCCGTTGAGGACACGGGAATCGGGCTCCCATCCGGACATGGCGATCGCGTGTTCGAGCCGTTCTTCACGACAAAGTCCGAGGGCATGGGCATGGGGCTGATCTTCAGTCGTTCGGTCGTGGAGTCGCACGGCGGGCGCCTGTGGATAAGCGAGAACGCGCTGCACGGCGTTACGGCGCATTTCACGCTGCCAAGAGATGACGCGGCCGTTCGGCCTGCGGCCGGGTGAGCACGATGAATCCCGAACCGTCCATCGTCTTCGTTGTCGACGACGACCGGTCGATGCGAGAGGCATTGGTCGGCCTGTTCCGGTCCGTGCGCCAGCCGGTCGAGTGGTTCGAGTCGGCCGAGATGTTCCTGAGCAGCACGCTCCCCGACCTTCCCGCCTGCCTGGTGCTGGATGTCCGATTGCCCGGTCGAAGCGGATTGGAGCTCCAGAAGGAGATGGTCCGATTGGGCAATCGTATCCCCATCGTCTTCATCACCGGACACGGCGACATTCCGATGTCGGTGACCGCCATGAAGACCGGCGCGATCGAGTTCCTTGCCAAGCCGTTCCGCGATCAGGAGCTTCTCGATGCCGTGCAACGGGGGATCGCGGTCGACCGCGCGCGACGGATTGCCGCGGCGGAGGCTGCGGATCTTCGACAGCGCTACGAGACGCTCTCGGCACGTGAGCGCGAGGTCATGGCGCTGGTCACCAGCGGTCTGCCGAACAAGGAGGCTGCTGCACGGCTAGGCATCAGCGAGATAACGACAAAAGTCCATCGCGGCCAGGTGATGCGGAAGATGCGGGCGGGCTCGCTGGCGGAACTCGTCCGGTTCGCCGACAAGCTGGCGACAAGCAACACAAAGCAGTAGACCGCCGACACCATCGTATAATTGCGGCCGCCGGCTCCTCGAGCCTATTCCTTCCCGCGACGCAGCCGTCTCGATCGGCTTGCCGAAGGGACGAGGCCGAACATGAGTACGGGCCCGATTGTGATCATTGATGACGATCAGGCGGCATGCGACGCGCTCGTCGGCCTCGTCAGGGCCTCCGGCTTTGCCGCCGTGGGATTTCGGAGCGCTGCCGAGTTCCTGCGCTCGGACGGCTTTGCGCAAACGAGCTGTCTTATTGTCGACATGCAGATGCCCCAGATGAATGGTCTCGAACTTCACATGCATCTGCTCGCCTCTGGCACACCGATCCCGACCATCCTTGTCACCGGATATCCGAACGAAGCGACGAAAGGGCGGGCACTTCGGGCCGGAGTGCTTTGCTATCTGACAAAGCCATGTTCTCCCGCTGACCTCCTCGACTGCATCGGGTTGGCGGCACCCCGAGGCGGTGGCGCCGGACCCGCTGACAAGGGACCGAAGCCCTGATCCGGAACCAGCCAATGAAAGGAGCGAACCGATGACCGACTCGAAGCTTGAAGTTCTGACGCCCGCCAACAGCCAATTGATCTTCATCGATCAACAGCCGCAGATGGCGTTCGGCGTCCAGTCGATCGATCGGCAGGTGCTGAAAAGCAACGTCGTCGCACTCGGCAAGTCGGCCAGGATCTTCAACATTCCGACCACCATCACGACGGTCGAGACCAAGAGCTTCTCCGGCTACACCTACCCCGAGCTTCTCGCGGTGTTTCCGGGCAACAAGATCCTGGAGCGGACCTCGATGAACTCCTGGGACGACCAGAAGGTGCGCGATGCGCTCGCAGCCAACGGCCGGAAGAAGGTGGTGGTCTCTGGCCTCTGGACCGAGGTCTGCAACAACACCTTCGCGCTCTGCGCCATGCTCGAAGGCGGCTACGAGATCTACATGGTGGCTGATGCCTCCGGCGGCACATCGAAGGAGGCGCACGACTACGCGATGCAGCGCATGATCCAGGCCGGTGTGGTGCCGGTGACCTGGCAGCAGGTGCTGCTCGAATGGCAGCGCGATTGGGCTCGCAGGGACACCTACGACGCCGTCATGGCCGTGGTGAAGGAGCATTCCGGTGCCTATGGCATGGGCGTCGACTATGCCTACACCATGGTCCACGACGCCCCGCCCCGCGCCGGCGCCTCCAATGAGGTCCTCGCGCCGGTGCCGGCCCGCTAACGCATATCCGCGCGCGGATGTCCGCGCCACCGGCCGAATGGCCGGCGGCCGCATCCGAGAAGGCGAGAGTGCCCAGCCGATATCAAGGAGGCGGGACCATGAAGGCGTACATATTCTCCCTTGCCGCGGGTCTGCTTGTCGGCGTGATTTACGGATTCCTGAACGTGCGCTCGCCGGCGCCGCCGGTCATTGCGCTGGTGGGGCTGTTCGGCATCCTGCTCGGTGAGCAGTTGCCGGCGCTGACCAAGCGGATGATCGAGGGGCACAAGGTCTTCTCCGTCTCTGTGCTGCATGCGCATTGTGGCGATCACATATTCGGCCGGCTGCCGAGCCGGCCGGTCGGCGTTGCCGGTGATGCGGCGACCAAGCAGTCGCCCGGCGCGCGGACATGACGCGCCTCACCCGCCGCGACGCCGGCATCGGCGCCGCCGCGCTCAGCCTCTACGCTTTTGGCAGGAGCACAGCCATGGCCCAATCAGCTCCGGAACTGATTCTGACCAACGGCCGGTTCACGACGCTCGACCGCGCCAACCCGGCGCCGGAGGCGGTCGCGATCACCGGCGGGCGCTTCAGCGCCGTCGGCACACTTGCCGACATCATGCCGACCAGGGCCGCGAGCACTCAGGTGATTGATCTCGGCGGCCGCCGGGCGATCCCGGGCCTCTGCGACAACCATATCCATGTCATCCGCGGCGGCCTCAACTTCAACATGGAGCTGCGCTGGGACGGCGTTCGCTCGCTCGCGGACGCGATGAGCATGCTGAAGCGCCAGGTGGCCAACACGCCGCCGCCGCAATGGGTGCGCGTGGTCGGCGGCTTCACCGAGCACCAGTTCGCCGAGAGGCGGCTGCCCACGCTGGACGAGATCAACCAGGCGGCGCCCGATACGCCGGTCTTCATCCTGCATCTCTACGATCGGGCTTTGCTGAACGGCGCTGCGCTGCGCACGGTCGGCTACACGAAGGACACGCCGAACCCGCCGGGTGGCGAGATTCAGCGCGACGCCAGCGGCAACCCAACCGGGCTCCTGCTGGCTCAACCCAATGCCGGCATTCTGTACTCGACCTTGGCGAAGGGGCCGAAGCTGCCGCTCGAATACCAGGTCAATTCGACGCGGCACTTCATGCGCGATCTCAACCGCCTCGGCGTCACCTCGGTGATCGATGCCGGCGGCGGCTTCCAGAACTATCCCGACGACTACGCCGTCATCGAGCAACTGCACCGCGATGGGCAGCTGACCCTGCGCCTTGCCTACAACCTGTTTACGCAGAAGGCGAAGGAAGAGAAGGACGACTTTCTGCGCTGGACGGCACAGGCGAAGTACCAGCAAGGTGACGATTATTTCCGGCTGAACGGCGCGGGCGAGATGCTGGTCTTCTCCGCCGCGGATTTCGAGGATTTCCGCGTCGAGCGGCCGGACATGCCGCCGGAGATGGAGCCGGAACTCGAAGCCGTTGTGCGCATCCTGGCGCAGAACCGATGGCCGTGGCGTCTGCACGCCACCTATGACGAGACGATCGCGCGCGCGCTCGACGTGTTCGAGAAGGTGAACTCGGAGATCCCGCTCCAGGGCCTGAACTGGTTCTTCGATCACGCGGAAACGATCAGCAACCGCTCGATCGATCGGATCGCCAAGCTCGGCGGCGGCGTCGCGGTGCAGCACCGCATGGCCTATCAGGGCGAGTACTACGTCGAGCGGTATGGCGCCGCGGCCGCCGAAGCGACACCGCCGGTCAAGCGCATGATCGAGGCCGGCATCAACATCTCCGCCGGCACCGACGCTACCCGCGTCGCCTCCTACGATCCCTGGGTCTCGCTCGCCTGGCTCGTCACCGGCAAGACGCTCGGCGGCCTCAAGCTCTATCCGCAGCGCAACTGCCTCGACCGGGAGACGGCGCTCCGGATGTGGACCGAGAACGTCACCTGGTTCTCCAACGAGGAGGGCAAGAAGGGCAACATCAAGGTCGGCCAGCTTGCCGATCTCGCGGTGCTCGACCGCGATTACTTCCAGGTTCCCGAGGACGAGATCCAGCACCTGCAGTCGGTGCTGACCATCGTCGGCGGCAAGCCGGTCTATGGCGCGGCGGATTTCGTCGCCCTTGCGCCGCCACCGCCGCCGGCGATGCCGGATTGGTCGCCGGTCAGGAGCTTCGGCGGCTACCAGAAGCAGGCCTCGGGCCCGCGTCGCGCCGAGAGCGTGGCCCGCGTCGCGGCCGCGGCCTGCGGCTGCGGCACGGCCTGCGCCGTGCACGGCCATGCGCACGCGGCGGCCTGGGGCGGCGGCGCGCCGACCCGCGATCTCCGCTCGTTC
>QOZS01000014.1 GCA_003576705.1 Desertibaculum subflavum | reverse complement strand
CGCCGACGCCATCTCGGACGCGATCGGCCGCATCCTCGATAGCTGCACATCAACCGAATGCGCCAACTACTTCAAAAACGCCGGCTATGCACAAAGCTAAATGCATCACGCTCTAGGCAGCGCCGCGCTCCTCCAGCCCGTCCGGCGTGGCGCGGTAGTGGGTCAGGGTGCGGTCGGCATGGGCGAGGCGCCAGTCCAGCATCTTCTGGGCATAGTCCAGCATGGTGCCGCGCATTGCCGGGTCGCCGGCGCGATTGATCAGCTGGGCCGGGTCCTCGAGCAGGTCGAAGAAGAGCGGCGGCAGGCCGGCGAAGTGGACGTATTTGAAGCGCTCGTCCTGCACCACGGCGAGATTGGCGCGGTCCATGGCGAGGCCGAGCGCGCTTTCGGCCTTGGAATAGAAGATGTCGCGGAAGTCGTATTCGTAATGCACTTCCGTCCGCCAGTCGGCCGGCGGCGCGTCGTGCAGGAAGGGCACGAGCGAGCGGCCGTCGCATTGCCGCGGCGCGGCGAGGCCGAGCCAGTTGAGGATGGTCGGCATGGTGTCGATCGTCTCGGTGAACTTGCTCACGATGGTGCCGCGGGTACCGTCGGCCGCCTGGTCGGGCGCGCGGATGACCAGCGGGATGTGGAAGCTCTGGTCGAAATAGCCGGCCTTGCCGAGCAGGTGGTGGTCGCCCAGCATCTCGCCGTGATCGCAGGTCAGGATCACCAGCGTGTCCTTCCACTGGTCGGTCGCGTCGAGATAGGCGAAGACGCGCCCCAGATTGTCGTCGATCTCCTTCATCAGGCCGTAATAGGTGGCGCGCATGGCGCGCACCTCGGCCTCGGTCATGTCGGCGGCGCGGCCCTTGGCGCCTTGAAAGAAGCTCGAGCGCTGGATGTCGCGCAGATAGAAGTCGAGCAGCGGGTGCTGGCGCGCTTCGGCCTCCGGCGAGGCGGCGCGCACCGGTGCCGGCACGTCGGCCGGATCGATCAGCCGGTTGTAGGGCTTCGGCGCCACGAAAGGCGGGTGCGGCCGGTAATAGCCGAGATGCAGGAACCACGGCTTGTCGGCGCGGCCGCGCAGATAGTTCAGGCCGCGCTCGGTGAACCAGGCGGTGTCGGAAAGCTCCGCCGGGATGCGCGCGGCCTGGACCGTCGGGCCGGGCGCGCCGCTGACCGGCAGCCAGATGTCGTCGCGGTTCGGCGGCAGCTCGAAACCGTTCGCGGCGACCCAGGCGAAATACGCGTCCTTGTAGGGCTCGAAGGCGCCGACCGGGCGAAACCCGTCCATCACGTCGCCCAGCACCAGGAAGCGGGGATCGTCCGGGCCGGTGGTGCGCGGATCGGGCGTCGTGGTGGTGTAGCCGACCAGCGCCGGGTCCCAGCCGGCGCGGCGCACTTCCTTCGCCAGGTTGGTGAAGCGCGCGTCCAGCGGTATCGTGTTCTGCACCGCCCGGTGCGTCATCTGGTAGAGGCCGGTGAGGAGCGAGGCGCGCGCGGGGCCGCAGGGCGAGGCCTGGGTGTAGTGATTGCGGAAGGTGACGCCCTCGCGGCACAGCCGGTCGATATTCGGGGTGACGGCGCAGGGATGCCCGAGCGCGGCCAAGGTGTCGCCGCGCCATTGATCGACCACGATGAGCAGGACGTTCTTCCGCTGGGTCATTGATGTTCTCCGGATTGCATGCCGCGACTAGCAACCGAAGATGACAGTGCCGTGTCGCATCGTCCGGCGTAAACGGGCTTTTAGTGCTTGCCTGGAAGGTTTGTTCGGCATGTCGAACGCCGCCAACCGAATTGTTCTGGCCCCTGCATGACGACGACGTCGATCGGCATCCCCGCATCCCAGGCACCAACGCGGCGCGGGTTGACGTTCCCCTGGGACGAAGTGACGGAGGAAAGCCGCCGCTTCGCCGAGGCATGGCTCCGCTGGCGCGGTGACCGCGTCCTGCCGCGGCGGTCCGACATGCAGCTCGCCGATATCAAGCAGCTGCTGCCCCTGGTCAGTCTGCTGGAAGCGCGCAGTCCGACCGAGGTGGTGTTCCGCGTCGCCGGTTCGCGGCTGCGCTACTACCTCGGCAGCGACCTGACCGGAAACAACTATGTGGAGCTGGCACCGGAAAGCTTCCGGCCGATCCGCATCTGGCGCCTGCAGCAGCAGCTGAAATTTCCCTGCGGGTCGATCTTCATCTATCCGCACCGCTATCCGTCGGGCTTCGTGGCGCCGGCGGAGACGATCAGCCTGCCGATCGAGGACGGGCGGCCGGGGCGCCCGCCGATGCTGCTCGCGGTGATCACGCCGCTGACCAGCCGCGTCGAGGATCCGCCGCCGGACGGCAAGCGCGAGGTGCAGTTCGCCTTCGAATTCTCTTTCCTCGATATCGGCGCCGGCATGCCGGGCCGGATTCTGCCGTAGCGGTCAATCGGCCGCGGCCAGCGCGCCGGGATCGTGGCGCTGCACGACGAAGCCGAACGTATCCCGCTCCGCATCGCCGCTGCGTGCGCCGATGAAGCGGGCGGCCTTGCTGTAGAGCGGCACAGCCGCCTGCGGACCGCGGCGCCGCATGTCGTGGCCGTAGGTATCCTTCTCCGGATCGCCGGTGACCTCGCCGATATAGCCGAGCGGCGCCGGCAGCGGCTCGCTCAGGATGGCGCCGACGGCGAGAGCGGCCACGGCCACCGGCACGACTGCGAGTATCCTGCGTCCTCTGGCCATGGCGGGGCTCCCTCTGCCGGACGGCGGCGCCGAATGGCGCTGCCGCTACACCCCGCAATGGTGACCCTCTGCCGTGTTCCGAGCGTGAACCTCCCGCCGCTTCGCGTGAACCGGCCGTGAATGTGCTGGCGCCGGGCTATCCGGCGGCTGTACGCCGAACTGTCACCCAACCGTTATGCGTTCACATCGACGACGATCCGTCCCTTGACCTGGCCGGCCAGGATTTTCGGCGCCAGCTCGATCGCCTTGGCGAGGGGGACGATTTCGGTCATCGCATCGAGCTTCTTCGCATCGAGGTCCTTGGCGAGCCGGTCCCAGGCGCGCTGGCGCTTCTGCATCGGTGCGTTGACCGAATCGACGCCGAGCAGGGCGACGCCGCGCAAGATGAAGGGCAGCACGGTCGCCGGCAGGTCGGCGCCGGCGGCCAGGCCGCAGGCCGCGACCGCGCCGCCATAGGCGACCTGGCCCAGCACGGTGGCGAGGGTCTGGCTGCCGACCGAATCGACCGCGCCGGCCCAGCGCTCCTTGGCGAGCGGCGCGCCCTTCTCCGACAAGGTCGCCCGGTCGATGCATTCGGCGGCGCCGAGGCCCTTCAGGTAGTCATGCGTCTCCGGCCGGCCGGTCGAGGCGACGACCTTGTAGCCGAGCTTGGCGAGCAGCGCGATGGCGACCGAGCCGACGCCGCCGGCCGCGCCGGTGACCAGGATTTCGCGCCCGTCCGGCTTGATCCCGTAATCCTCGAGCGCCAGCACGCAGAGCATGGCGGTGTAGCCCGCGGTGCCGACCGCCATTGCCTGCCGGGCCGAGAAGGCCGCCGGCAGGCGCACCAGCCATTCCGACTTCACGCGCTGCTTCTGCGTGTAGCCGCCCCAATGCGCTTCCGAAAGGCCGTAGCCGTTGACCAGCACCTTGTCGCCCGGCTTGAAGGCGGGGCTCTTCGATTCCGCCACCGTGCCGGCGAGATCGATGCCGCCGACCATCGGCAGCTTGCGCGCGATCTTGCTCTTGTTGCCGGCGAGCGCGAGGCCGTCCTTGAAGTTGATCGTCGAATAGGCGATGTCGACCAGCACATCGTTGTCGGGCAGGTCCTTGACCTCGAGCTGTTTCACGCTCGCGCGGGCCTTGCCCTCAACCTCTTCGATGACGATGGCATTGAACGACATGACGCTGGTTCCCTCTGCTCGAATCAGTCGGTGCGGCCGACCTGGGCGGTGAGCCCGCCATCGACGACGAGCTCGGCCGCGGTGATGTATTTCGCCTCGTCGGAGGCGAGGAAGAGCGCCGCCCGCGCCACGTCCCAGGCATCGCCCATATGCCCCATCGGCACCATGCGGTTGCGCGTGGCGATCATCTTCTCGGTGCCGCCATAGCTGCCGGCGAGCGGCGCGTAGATCATCGGCGTGTCCATCAGGCCGGGCAGGATCACGTTGGCGCGGATCTTCTGCGGCGCATATTGCAGGGCGATCGCCTTGGTGAACTGCACGACCGCGGCTTTCGACGCGCTGTAGGAGATGTAGGGGATACCGAGATAGCGGATGCCGGCGATCGAGGCGATGTTGACGATCGCACCGCCGCCCTGCTGCACCATCTGCGGCAGCACCTGCTTGCAGGTGAGGAACATCGACTTCACGTTGACGTCCATCACCCGGTCCCAATCGGCCTCCGACTGCTCCACCGGGCCGCCGGTCACGGCGATGCCGACGTTGTTGTGCAGCACGTCGATGCGGCCATAGGCCTTGAGGCAGGCCTGGACCATCGCCTCGACCTCGGATGCCTTGGTCACGTCGGCCTGGAAGGTGGTGCAATCGCCCTTTTCCTGGGCGATCGCCTGCGCGGTCTCCTCGGCGGCGCTCAGCACGCGGTCGACCGCGAAGATTCTCGCCCCTTCGCGCGCGAACAGCACCGATGTCGCCTTCCCGTTGCCCCAGCCGGGGCCGGACGATCCGGCGCCGATGACCAGCGCGACTTTGTTGGCGAGCCTGCCGGGCATTGTGGTTCCTCCCCTTTTTACTCCTCCCTCGCGCCGCGCAGCGGCGTGGGGGAGGCGGGGTGGGGGTTTTTGTGTTTTTGCTGGTCGTCGCGCGACGGCGCCGAAAAACACAAAAACCCCCACCCAACCCTCCCCCGGCCTTCGGCCGAGGGAGGGCTATGACTAGCGCAGCGGCTCGAGGATCGAGACGTAGTTGGCGACCGCGGCGCCGCCCATGTTGAACACGCCGGCGAGTTTCGGCGCCTTCACCTGCATGCCGCCGGCCGTGCCGGAGAGCTGCATCGAGGCCATCACGTGCATGGAGACGCCGGTGGCGCCGATCGGATGACCCTTCGACTTGAGGCCGCCCGAAGGATTGACCGGCAGCCTGCCGTCCTTCTCGGTCCAGCCTTCCAGGATGGCACGCGCACCCTGGCCCTTCGGCGTCAGGCCCATTGCCTCGTACTCGATCAGCTCGGCCATGGTGAAGCAGTCATGCGTCTCGACCAGGCCGAGGTCATCCAGCCTCACGCCGGATTGCGCGAAGGCGCGGCGCCAGGCCTCGGCCGGGCCGTCGAAATCGACGATGTCGCGCTTCGACATCGGCAGGTAGTCGTTGACCTGCTGGGTGGCGCGGAAGGCGATCGCCTTCTGCATGCCGAGCGCGTTCGACACGTCGGTCAGCACCACGGCGGCGGCGCCGTCGGAAACCAGCGAGCAATCGGTCCGCTTCAGCGGCCCTGCCACCAGAGGGTTCTTGTCGGAGACCTGGCGGCAGAACTCGTAGCCGAAATCCTTCTGCATATGGGCGAGCGGGTTGGCGACGCCGTTCTTATGGTTCTTGGCGGCGATACGGGCCAGCGCATCCGACTGGTCGCCATAGCGCTGGAAATACATCTGCGCGATGCGGCCGAACACGCCGGCGAAACCGGCCGGCTCGTCGCCGTCCTCCTTCAGATAGCTCGCCTTGATCAGGCAGTCGCCGACATCCTTGCTGGACAGCGTCGTCATCTTCTCGACGCCGATGGCGAGCACGAAGCGGGCCTGCTTCGCCGCCAGCGCCGCGATGCCCTGGTGGATCGCGGCCGAGCCGGTGGCGCAGGCATTCTCGACCCGGGTCGCCGGGGTGAAACGAAGCTCCGGCGCCGCCTGCAGCACGAGCGAGGACACGAATTCCTGCCGCTCCATGCCGGCATTGAAGGTGCCGATGAAGATGCGGTCGATATCCTTCGGCGCGAGGCCGGCATCGGCGATGGCGCCGGTCGCCACCTCGACGATCAGGCTCTCGATGTCGCGGCCATCCAGCTTGCCGAACTTGCTGTGCGCCCAGCCGACGATGCAGGCGGTCATGGCTTTCCTCCGGTCGGATCCCAGTTGGGAGCTATATAGCGGAGGTGACCGGCGAAACCCACCCGCACAGGGCATTCCATCCGGGCGCGTGCCGCATGACCGGGGTCAGGCGGCGGGGTGGATCTCCTTCAACTTGCGGATGCCGAGCAGGTCGAGGGTCAGGCGCTCGTAGAAGGGCTCGCTCTCGCCGCGGCGGATCTTGCCGATGAAATACTTCTCGAAGCCGATCTTGGCAAAGTGGACCCACTTGCCTTCCTTGGCCCAGTTGATGTTCCGCGGCGGAATCTGCGGCTGGGCGATGAAGGCGACGCCGCGGTCGCCGAAATCGGCCAGGCAGACGGCGTTCCAGGTCGCCTGGTACCTGGCTTCCTGCCCGCGCAGCAGCAGCCCGATATTCTCCGCCACCGCCGTCACCATGGATTCGATCATGAAGCCGGTCTTCGGCACGCCGACCGGCACCGGGCTCTTGCCCACCGGCGGGATGGCGACGCAGACGCCGACGGCGAAGATGTTCGGATGCGTCGGGTTGCGCTGGAACTTGTCGACGATGACGAAGCCGCGCGGATTGGTCAGGCCCTCATTGCCGGCGAGCGCCTTCACGCCGCGGAAGGCCGGCAGGATCATCGAATAGGCGAAGGGCAGGTCGTCGCTGCCGGCGACGGTGCCCGAATCGTCGACGTGCTCGACCGCCATCTGGCCGTCCGTCACCGCGCGGATCCGGCTCGACGTCATCCACTTGATATGGGCGCCGCGCATCTCGCCTTCGAGCAGGCCCTTGGTATCGCCGACGCCGTCAAGCCCGAGATGGCCGATATAGGGCTCCGCCGTCACGAAGGTCATCGGCACCCGGTCGCGGATGCGCCGCCGGCGCAGCTCGGTGTCGAGGATGAAGGCGAACTCGTAGGCCGGGCCGAAGCAGGAGGCGCCCTGCGCGGCGCCGATGATGATCGGGCCTGGCTTCTCGGCGAATTTGCGGAACGCTTCCGCGGCCCCGACCGCGTGGTCGACATGGCAGATCGATTGCGTGAAGCCGGCCGGTCCGAGGCCCTGGATCTCGTCGAAGGCGAGATCGGGTCCGGTGGCGACGACCAGGAAGTCGTACGGCACCCGCTCGCCGTTCTCGAGCACGATGGCGTTCTCCGACGCCACCACCCGTTCCGCAGGCGTGGTGATCAGGCCGATGCCGAGGCGGGCGAAAATCGGCCGCAGGTCGACCTCGATCGAATCGCGGGTCCGCCAGTCGACCGCTACCCAGGGATTGGACGGGACGAAATGGAAGGTCGAACCCTTGCTGACGACCGTCAGGCGGTCGCCCTTGCCGAGCTTCGCCTTCAGCTCATAGGCCTGCAGCACGCCGCCGAGGCCGGCACCGAGGACCACGACTTCGGCCATGAACCTGTTCCTCCACCTGTTCGGGCTTATGCAGGGGAGGTTGGCCGGTAGACGAGGTTGCCGCCTTGATCTGCCTCAAGCGAGGCATTCATGCGCGGTTCGACAACGATCTGCGCACTGTCTAGCATTTGTATGCGATTCGCCGGGGGGCGACGCAGATGCGGGGGCGTAGAACATGGTCAGCACGGAGTCGACGGCCGCCAAGTTCGACACTGTCAAACTCGTCTACATCCTATATTTCATCGGCTTCGTCGTCGGTATTACGACCCTCGCGGGTGTGATCGTCGCTTATCTGAAGCGCGGCGAGGCATCGCCGGACGCGGCCACGCACTTCACCTGGCAGATCCGCACCTTCTGGATCGGCATCCTGTTCTCGGTGATCGGCGCCGTCACCACCTTCATCCTGATCGGTTTCCTGATCATGCTGGCGACGGTGGTCTGGATGCTGATTCGGCTGATCAAGGGCTTCATGCTGGCCGGCGAGGGCAAGCCGATCCCGAACCCGACGACCTGGATGTGGTGAGGCGGCGCACCGGCGCTCAGAAGCCGTAGAGCGCCGCCGGGTTGTCGACCAGTATCCGCTTGCGCAGGCCCGCATCCGGCGCCCAGTCGGCCAAGAGGTCGAGCAGCATGGCCTCGTCGGTGCGGCCGTCCTTCGGCTGGCCCGGATGCGGCCAGTTGGTCGCCCACAGCATCCGTTCCGGCGCATGCGCGATCAGGCCGCGGGCGATGGCGCTGACATCGGCGAATTTGGGGTGGCCGGTCTTCGAGGTCTCGTAGGGTGCCGAGCACTTGACCCAGACCCGGCCGGTATCGAGCAGCGCGTAGAGCGCCTGCATGCCGGGGTGGTCGCGGCCCACCGGCTCCAGGAACTTGCCGTTGTGATCGATCACCACCTGGCCGGGAAAGCCGCGCACGAGGTCGAGCCGCTCGTGCAGCAGGCGGCCGTCCATCTGCAGCTGCACATGCCAGCCGAAGTTCTGTACGCGCGCGCCGGTCTCGGCGAGGTGCTCCCAGGGCAGCGCACCGCCCGGCAGCATGAAGAAGCGGGCGCCGCGGATGCCGGCCTTGGTCAGGCGGTCCAGCTCGGCGTCGCTGGTCTGCGGGCCGACCACGGCGACGCCGCGCGTGCCGGGCGCGAGGTCGCGCATGGCGCGCAAGGTCGGCTCGTTGTCGAAGCCATAGGCCGAAGGCTGCACCACCACGACGCGCTCAAGGCCGAGCCGGCGCTGTACGGCGCGATAGGCCTCGGGCGGGCCGTCGGGCGGTGGCGCGGCGGCGGTCGGCGCGGCCGGATGGCCGGCATAGTAGACATGCATATGCGTGTCGCAGGCGCCGGGCGGCACCTCGATGGTGGGCTTTCCCGCTTCGCTCGCCATGTTCCCTCCCTTATTGCCTCAGCCGCTGCAGGCGATGCGCGGCCTCGGCATTGACGGCGCCGGGTGGCGCCTCGCCCTGCGCGATGGCGGCGACCTGGCGCGTCGTCTCCATCGCCTGGTGCTGCACGGCTTCCGGCGTCAGGCCGCCGATATGCGGCGTGGCGATCACATTGGGCAGGCGCGCGAGCGCCGGCGAGGGCATCTGGTCGGCGGCGCGGCCGACATCGAGCGCGGCGCCAGCGATCCGGCCATCCCCCAGAACCGCGTGCAGCGCCGTCTCGTCGATCAGGTTGCCGCGCGAGGCATTGACCAGAAACGCCGTCGGCTTCATGCGCGCGAGCGCGGCTGCGTCGATCAGGTTCTCCGTCGCCTCAGTCGCGACCGCGAGACAGATGACGAAATCGGCGCGGGTCAGCAGATCGGGCAGCGCCACCTGTTCCGTCCCGGCCTCGGGCGGGACGGCGACATGCGGGTCGGTGACCAGCACGCGCATGCCGATCGCCTTGAGAATGCCGACCACATGGCGCCCGATGGCGCCGTAGCCGATCACGCCGGCCGTGGCGCCGGCGAGCTGCACGCCCATCTCGGCCGGCGGTTGCCGCCCGGCGCGATACTCCGCGACAGCCTCGGGCAGGCGGCGCGCCAGCGCCACCATGGCGCCGAGGATCCATTCGCTGACCGCCGGCACGAAGCCGGGGCTTGCCCGCGTCACCAGCACGCCGGCCGCGCTGGCCGCCGCGACGTCGATATTGCGGATGTCCACTGCGCAGCGCACGAAGGCGGCCAGGTCCGGAAGCTGGCCGAACACCGCCGCTTCGCCGGGCGTCTGCCGGTCGGAAACGATGATCCGGCAGTCGCGGGCGAGCGCGATCAGTTCGGCTGTCGCCAGCGGGCGGTCGGCATGCGGGTTCCGCACCACGGTGCCGACGGCCTGCAGCGCCGCCAGCGCGGCGTCGCCGTAATAGCCGCGGAACATCGCCTCGGAATGGGTCAGCAGGATGCGGGGCATCGGCCGACTATCGCACGGCCCCGACGCCGACAAAACGAGGGGCAAACAAAAACGGCGGCCCCGGGGGAGGGACCGCCGTTCAGGTCGGCCGAAGCCGTAAGGTCGTCAGAGCGCCTTGAGGTTGCCGGCCGCGGCCTTGCCGCGCTCCATGGCAACGTCGTAGGACACCCGCTGGCCTTCCACCAGTCCGCGGAGGCCGGCGCGCTCGACCGCACTGATGTGCACGAACACGTCCTTCGAGCCGTCCTCAGGCTGGATGAAGCCGTAGCCCTTGGTATTGTTGAACCACTTCACGGTTCCGGTAGCCATGTAGTCTCTCCAAACCCGCGCTCGCACGCGGTCGCTCAGCCGTGCGACCATCGCACAGCCTTCGTGTAGCCTGGATTTTGGTAGCTGGTTGGTTCGCCCACCTGGGAGCGAAGAGCCGGCAGTGTAGCCAAAACGTCAGGTGCCCAACCACTAGGCACAGAGGCCCCTTGGAGTGTCAAGTGAATTCGTGGCCGGGTCATGGTAGGGATTCGGGATGGTTTACGATTCGCCGACGCGGGACGGAATCCTGCATCTCCTGCACCGGCTGGACCGGCCGGAGGACGACGCGGTGCTGGCCGCCGCACGTGAGCTCGCGGCCAAGGTGAGGTCGCTGGACGCCGATTGGAGCGAGCTTCTGGTCGAGGCGCAGCGGTCCGCCGCGCCGCCGGCGCCGGTCAGCGGCGACACGGCGGCGGTGCTGCGGGCGCTGCTCGGCCGCGCCGACCTGATGCAGGATACGCGGGAGGATCTCGAAGGGTTTCTCGCCGATCTCGAGGCCGGCCGTCTCGGTGAGGACGACCGCCGCTACGTTCACGCCTTGCAGGAGCGGCTCGCCCGGCGTTGATCGCCGGCGCCGCAGATTTGCCGGAAGGTGAGATTGATCCGCGGGCCGACCGGCGCCCGGGTCTTGGCGATGCGGTGCTGCCACCCGATCTGGCAGCCGCGCCCCATCAGCAGCAGCGAGCCGTGCTGCAGGTCGAATGACGCGCGCCGGCCGTGATCGCCGCGGCGGCGCAGGTCGAAGCGGCGGGTGGCGCCGAGGCTGACCGACGCGATCACCGGATCGGGCCCCAATTCAGGCTCATCGTCGCTGTGCCAGGAGACGCCGTCGGCGCCGTCGCGATAGTGGTTGAGCAGGACGCTGTTGAAGCCGCTGCCGGCGATCGCTTCGGCCGCATCCCTGATTCGCGCCAGCAGAGGCGTGAAGGGCAGCGGCGCGAGGGTCAGGCCGGAATAGGTGTAGGTGGCGCCCGCCTCGCCGTACCAGGCGGTCAATCGCGGCTGCGCGATCTCCCGGCCCATGATGCGGATCTTGTCCTGGCGCCACGGCGTCGCGCGCAGCAGCTCGGCGAAGGCGGCGTCGGCATCGGCCAGGAAATTCGGCAGGTAGCGTGCGTTCGGTTCCGGCATGCCGGCAAGATGTGGCACGGCTTGCGTTTGGAAACGCCCCGGGAATGAAAAGGCAAGCGCCGGCAGGGTCGTCACGCGACCTTGTCGGCATGGGCCGCGACCAGCGCGGCGCCAACCGCCGCGGCATCCAGGCGCCGGCTCAGCTGATCGGTGACGGAGATGAGGCAGAACAGCATGGCGCGGTCGATCCCCTCGCGATCGGCCGCCTCGTTGCCGGAATAGATCGGCAGGACGTCGTAGACGCGGCGCGCGCCGGTATGGGCGATGTCGCGCACCGGTCGCGGCTCGATCTCGGCGACCCGATCCAGACGATGGGCGAAGCTGTCCACCAGATCGGCGAATCCGTCGGCGCGGTGCACCGGCTCCGGTTGTGCCGCCAGCCCGTCGGCATAGAGGGTGATCAGCCCGGCGCGCAACGCCGAGAGCGGCGCCGGCGCGGCCGGGCGCAGCAGGCCCTCGGCCAGCACCAGCCCGTCGGCCAGCACGGCGGCAAAGCCCTCCCAGCGGCACAGGCGCTCCTGCGCCTGGAATCGCAGATCGGCGAACATGTGCTGGCCGAAATAGCCAAGCGTGTTGCGGCAGAACTCGTAGGTGACGCGCTGCGTCACGTAGTTCGCCTGGCCGACAAGGAAGCCGCCCAATGCGTCCGGCGTGCGGATCGGAGGTGGGAAGAACCGGGTGACGAGGCGGCGCATGGCGCGGGCATGCTCCGTCATTCACCCCCGTCCCCGCAATAGCCAAGACGTCGGATATTGCACTGCAGCAATAGATTGCAGATGCGAACGACATTCGACTTTGGTCGGATTGTGACGCTGGAAGTCGTCGTGGTAGCGGTTCAGATAGCAGGCCCATATCCGATTCGGCCGCGGGGCTAGGGGAGGTCACCGACATGGCTGCGACGCCACATCAACCGCTTTCGCGCGAGAGGGCGCAGGAATACTGGGGGCGCACATCGAAGCTGATGTGGACGATCCTGGTGATCTGGTTCGTGTTCGGCTTCCTGATCCACATGTTCGCGCCGCAACTGAACTCGATCCGCATCCTGGGCTTCCCGTTCGGCTTCTACATGGCCGCACAAGGCTCGCTGATCGTCTTCGTCTTTCTCTGCTTCTGGAACGCGAAAGCGCAGAACAAGATCGACGAGGAATTCGGCGTCTCCGACGAATAGCGCCCGGGGGAGGGCAATCACATGCTGAAGGGCGGCTTCCTTGCCAATCTGGGTAAGGTCTACGGGATCTATACCGGCGGCTTCATCGGCTTCACGATCTTGATCGGGCTGATGGAGCTGGCCGGGGTGCCGAACTACATCCTCGGCTATTTCTTCATCTTCCTGACCATCGGCATCTACGCGCTGATCGGCGTGCTGTCGCGCACCGCCGAAGTCAGCGAGTACTACGTCGCCGGACGCACCGTGCCAGCGTTCTACAACGGCATGGCAACCGGCGCCGACTGGATGAGCGCGGCCTCGTTCATCGGCATGGCGGGCTCGCTCTATTTCGGCGGCTATGACGGCCTGGCCTTCGTGCTCGGCTGGACCGGCGGCTACGTGCTGGTCGCCATCCTGATGGCGCCCTATCTGCGCAAGTTCGGCCAGTTCACCGTGCCGGACTTCTTCAGCGCGCGGTACGGCGGCAACCTGCCGCGCGGCCTGGCGGTGATCGTCCTGGTCTGCGCCTCGCTCACCTATGTGGTGGCGCAGATCGGCGGCGTCGGCATCATCACGTCGCGCTTCCTGGGGATTCCCTTCCAGGCCGCCTGCTTCGTCGGCCTGATCGGCATCCTGGTCTGCTCGCTGCTCGGCGGCATGAAGGCGGTCACCTGGACCCAGGTGGCGCAGTACATCATCCTGATCATCGCCTATCTGGTGCCGGTGGTGATCCTGTCGGCGCAGGTCACCGGCATTCCGGTGCCGCAGATCACCTATGGCGGCGTGCTGGAGAAGATCGAGGCGCTGGAGAAGACGCTCGGCGTGGCCAAGAGCCATGTCGCGCCCTTCGCCAACGCCAAGGGCGAGTACAGCGCGCTGGCGATGTGGAACTTCCTGGCGCTGATCCTGTGTCTCATGGTCGGCACGGCGTCGTTGCCGCACATTCTGATGCGGTACTTCACGACGCCAAGCGTGCGGCAGGCGCGTGATTCGGTGGGCTGGAGCCTGTTCTTCATCTTCCTGCTCTACTTCACGGCGCCGGCCTATGCCGCCTTCGCGAAGTACGAGGTCTATTCCAGCCTGATCGGCCAGCCGATCGCCAGCCTGCCACCCTGGGTCGCGAACTGGGGCCGCGAGGGCCTGGCGCTCGTCGGCGCCTGCGACGCGGCGAATGCCGTGGCGCAGTTCCCGCTCTGCAAGGGGGTCGTCGGCAACGCCGACGGCATTCTCCAGCTGAGCGAGTTCCGCATCGCGGCGGACGCGGTCGTGCTGGCGACGCCGGAAATCGCCGGTCTGCCCTATGTGGTATCGGGGCTGGTGGCGGCCGGCGGTCTTGCCGCGGCGCTGTCGACGGCGGACGGGCTGTTGCTCGCCATCGCCAATGCCTTGAGCCACGACATCTACTACAAGATGATCGACCCCAAGGCCGATACGAAGCGGCGGCTGATCACTTCGCGGATCTTGCTGTTGATCGTGGCCGTGATCGCCGCCTGGATCGCGGGCACGATCGGGAACAGCATCCTGTTCCTGGTGTCCTGGGCGTTCTCCATCGCTGCCGCCGGTCTGTTCGCCGGTCTGGTGCTGGGGATCTGGTGGAAGCGCTGCGGCAATGCCGCCGGTGTCTGGGGCATCATCGCCGGCTTCGGCGCCTGCATGTTCTTCCTGGTCACGACCGAGTTCCAGGGCCCGTGGCTGAAGAGCGTGATGGGCGACTGGGTCACGCTGTCCAAGCTCACCCGCGGCACCGTGGTGCGCGAAGTGGCGTATCCGTTCGGCATCAACAACATCTCGGTCGGCATCTTCGGCATCCCGACGGCCTTCATTGTCCAGCTTCTGGTCGGCTATTTCGGCCGCCCGGCAAGCCAGGACATGCAGGACTTCATCGAGTCGATCCGCGTGCCGGCCGGCGAGGTCAAGATGGCCGGATTGGAAAAGGCGTAGCGATAAGGCAATACGAAACCTTGTGACGGCGGGGCCTTCGGGCCCCGCCTTTCTTTTGAGCGCGGCTGACCGGTTGTGGCCGCCGACCGGCGCGTCTACAACCGGCCCCGATCGATGACTGCTTTCCCCTGCTCCTCCCGCCTCGCGGATTGACCGGCCGTTGAGCGATCCCCCCGCTGCCAATCCGCATCGCTTCTACGGCATGGCGGCCGGCTTGCTCGGCGCGCTGGCGATTGCCATCGGCATCGCCGAGCTTGCGGGTCTGGCCGCATCGCGGGTCGCCGCCGCGACGCTGGCGGGCAGCATCGGCATGGCGATCCTCGTCGCCTGGCGCGCGCGTCATGGCCGCGCGGTCGAGCTCCATCTGGGCGGCCGCGGCCTGACGCCGTTCTATCTCGGCCTCGCCGGCAGCGCCGACTGGTTGGGCGCCGTGTTCCTGATCGGTATCCCGGCAACGCTCTACGCGCAGGGCGCGATCGGGCTGGCAGTGGTGGTCGGCGGCGCGGCCGGCTATGTGCTGGCGGCAGTGTTGCTGGCGCCGGGCCTGGCACGGTCCAGTGCGCTGACCGTGCCCGACTTTCTCGCTCGCCGCTATCAGTCCGAAGCCGTCCGGCGGCTGGCCGCGATCATGCTTGCGGGCACCGCGATCGGTCTGGCGCTGGCCCAGGCGGCGGCCCTGGCCGTGCTTGGCACCCGGCTGTTCGGTCTCGATCCCCGCTTCGTGTTCGGCGCGCTGCTGGCCGCCGTGCTCGCCTGCGCCCTGCCCGGCGGCGCAGCCGGCGGCCAGCGGGCGCAGGTGGTGCTGGCGCTGGTCGCGCTGGCGGGCTTTCTGGTCCCGCTGACGGTGCTTGCCGCCCGCTTCACCGGCGTGCCGCTGCCCCAGGTGATGTACGGCCCGGTGGTGGAGCGTGTCGAGGCGATGGAGGCATCGGCCGGCGTGCCGGCGGGCCTTGCCGCGCTCCCGGATGCATGGACGTTCGCCGGCATCGCGGCCTGCCTCGCCTTCGGCGTCGTCATGCTGCCGCAGCTTGCGGCCCGCCATCTGGCGGCGTCGAGCGCCCGCGCGGCGCGCGGCGCGACGGGATGGAGCCTGCTGTTCGTCGTGCTGGCCCTGACGACCGCCCCGGCTTACGCGGCCTTCGTCAAATCCGAGGTGCTGGCGAACCTGCTGGGCCAGCCGATCAGCGCGCTGCCGAACTGGGTCAATGCCTGGAGCACCGGCGGCTTCGCGGCTCTTGGGATCTGCGACGCGACGGAGGCGGCATTGCGCGTCCCGCTCTGCGCCGGTCTGTCAGGGGACGGCAACGGCGTGCTGGAAGCCGCCGAGCTCCGCCTGCTGCCTTCCGCCATCGTGTTGCTCGCGCCGGCGATCGCCGATCTGCCCTTCGTCGTCACCGCGATGGCGGCCGCCGGTCTCGCTGCGGCGGCCCTCGCGGCGATCGGCGGCGGCATCGTCGCCGCCGCCAGCGTGGTGGCGGTCGACCTCGCGCGCCGGCCGCAGAGCGTCGTCGTGCCGAGGATCGCCGCCGCCATCATGTCTGCGGTTGCCATCGGCCTGGCGGCTGCATTGGAGGTCGATGGCCTGCGCGTTGCGCTCTGCGTGCTGGCGCTCGCCGCCTGCGGGCTGTCGCCGGCGTTGGTGCTCGGCATCTGGTCGCGGCGCGGCGGCGGTGCGGCGGCCATCGTTGGCATGCTGGCGGGCCTGCTGCTCTGCTTCACCGTGCTGTTGACCGGGATGCCCGGGCCGCGGACGGGCGGCCTGACGCTCGAGCGGATCGCCGCGTCGATGCTGGGCCTCCCGGCAGGCTTTCTCGCGCATTGGCTGCTCGCATGGATCACCGATCCGCCCGGCGGCGGTGCACAGGCAATGATCGACCGCATCCGGCAGCCGCGCCGGCGCTGAGGCTCAGCCGGGGATCAGGCCGGCGAGGCCTTGTTCGAGCGGGATCGTCGGGCGCCAGCCTGGCATCGTCTCGCCGCCCCAGGGGACCATGACCTCACGCCGGCGATATTGCCTGCCGCCCCACGCGACGGTCAGCCGGCGGCCGGCCGCCTGCTCGACCAGGCCGACCAGTTCGCGCAGTGTGACGGCGCGGCCGGACCGCACGGCATAGGCCTCGCTGCCCGCGACGGCGCCATCGAGAAGCCGCATCGCCGCCGCGAGATACGCGGCCACCACGTCGTCGATATGCACGAAGTCGAGACGGTTCTCACCCGGCGTCATCTGCAGCGGCGTGCCGTCTCGCGCCGCGCGCAGCAGTGCCGGGATCAGCTTCGGCCGCTCGTCGTCCGGCCCATAGGTCTCGAACAGCTTGAGGGTGATGGCGGCGAGCCCGTGCGCCTCGACATAGAAGCGGAGGATCGCCTCGAAGGCCTGCTTGGTCGCGGCGTAGAGGGAGGAGGGATTGTAGCCGCCAGCGTCGAAATGCTGCCACGCCGTGCCGGTATTGACCAGGCGCGCGGCGCCGGTCGCCGCCATCGCCTCCAACAGCCGGGTGCCGAAGCCGAGATTGCTGTCGATCAGCGGTGCGACCTGTTCCGGCTTGTGCTCGGCGATGAACAGCGATGCGAGGTGGAACACGATATTCGGCTTGGCCGCGCCGAGCGCCGCAACCAGCGTGCCGGTCGCGCCATCGTCGCGATGCACGCGCACCCGGCCGGCCCATTGCGCGGGAATCGCACGGGACGAGTCGGCGCGCACGATCGTTTCGACCGTCCACCCGTCGGCAAGCAGCCGGGCGACGAGGTGGCGGCCGACATAGCCGCCAGCCCCGGTGACCAGCGCGCGCGGCGGCACGCCCTCTGCCTGTTCGATCGTCATCGTGGTTCCGCTTGTAAAGCGCTTCGCGGCGCGCGTCAGCCGCCGCTCTCGGGCAGCGGGCGCGGCGTCCGTTCCAGGAGGCGCATGGTATGGGCATAGCCCGCCTCGATCGCCCGGTCGAACGCCTTCCAGTCCAGCATGTCGATGCTTTCGAGCGGCGGCTGGATCAGAAGATCGGTCTGCTCGGACACGGCGCGCAGCGCGGCCCCGGAATTCACCGTTCCGGCGCGCCACAATATCTGCATGATGTTGGGCACGCCGCGCCGCCGGCGCCCCAGGACGCGCTGCCAGAGCGGAATCTCCGCCTCGGCGTCGGAGGCCGCGGTGAAGGTGTCGTCGGTGCTGACATCGACGCCGATCACCGGCCCGCGGCCCAGCCCACGCATGACGTCGACCGGCAGGTTGTTGATCACCCCGCCATCGACATTCACCTCGCCGTGGTCGAAGACCGGCCGGATTATGCCGGGAATGGCGACGCTGGCGCGCAGCCAGCGGGCCAGCGGCCCGCGGTCATGCACATCGGAGCGCCCACGCGTCAGGTTGGCGGTGACGCAGAAGAAGGGCTGCGGCAGGTCCTCGATCAGCGTCGTCTCGCCGAACTCGCGGCGCAGCAGCGCGCTGACCTTGGCGCCCTTGAACAGCGACACAATCGGAATGGTGACATCGGCGAGCGGATTGGTGTCGACGAAGCAGCGCCGGTTGCGCGCCACCACCTCGTAATCGTCCCAGCCGCTGGCAATGCTCGCCGCCACCACGGCACCCATGCTGGTGCCGCCCAGCAGGTCGATCGGGATGCCGGATTGGCGGAGCGCCCGTGCCACCCCGATATGGGCGAAGCCGCGCGCGCCCCCGCCCGACAGCACCAGTCCGACCGCGCGCCCGGTCAGCGCGCGCACCATGCGGGCAAGGTCGGCCGGCGTCTCCACGTGATGGGCGAGGGCGGCGCCGGTCTCGGCCAGCCAGCCGGCGGTGCCGGACGGGCGCTCGCCCGCCTGGCGCAGCAGCACCAGCTCGCGCCGCGGTCCCTCGCTGGCGCCGGTCGGGTCGGGCGCCAGCGCCGGCCAGGCGGAGGCCATGGCGGAGGTGCGCGCCACCAGCACGGCGCAATCGACCTGCCGCAGGCAAAGCCGGGTCCAGGCGGTCGGCTGCTGATCGGCAACATAGACGAGATAGTCGCAGGCGCATTCCAGCCGGTGGAACCAGTCCGGCGTGCGGCTGGCCGCATTCTCGGCCAGCAGAATCTCGGTGGCACCGTGGTGCCGCAGTGCCTCGGCGAAGGCCTTGGCGACATCCATCAGCGGCACGCCGGCATCGTGCGGCACGAGCGCGAAGGTCTTCGGCCTGAGCGCATAGCGCGGCCGCGTATGGGCGCGCGCCAGGCGCTCGGTCACGAAGCAGGCGATCGGCATCACTGCGCGCGGATGCCGCTCGATCAGGGCCTCGAAGCCGGCGCGCGACAGGCGGATCAGCTCACTGTCGCGCAGGCATTTCACCGTGGCGGTGCGCGTGCCGCCGGTCAGCAGTGCCATTTCGCCGACGGTTTCGCCGGCCCCGATCTCGCCGATCCGCGTCAGCCGGCCGTGCTCGGCCTCGCGGAAGGCGCCGAGCGCGCCCGACACCACGATGTAGAGCGCATCTGGCGGATCACCCTGGCGGCACAAGGTGGTGCCGCCCGGCATGACGAACCAGTCGATCTCGCCGGCGAGATCGGTGATCGCCTCCGGCGGCAGATCGGCAAATATCGGCGTCTCGCGCAGGATCTCGGTCAGCTCCGCGCGTTCGGGCAGCCCTTCGATCTCCGTCGCCTTCGACTCAGTGCCGATGGCTTGTCCTCCCCAAGCCCTGCACCGCCGCCCTGTCCCCGCAAAGGGCTGGCGCCGTCAGTGCAATCGCGCGAGCCAGCGCTCGACGCGCTCCCGGTTGACCCCGAAATCGCGGATACCGTAGCGGGCGCGGCTGTAGATCGCGAGAGCCGAGCCGCCATCACCCGCCGGCAGGATGCGCAGGTCGATCAGGTCGGGAAAACGGAACACGCGTGAGCGCTGGACCAATCTTCCGCCAAGGCCGTCGCTGTCGCGCGCAAGCCAGGTCAGTCGCGGCTCATCTGCCAAGGCGGCTTCGAGGCGGCGGGCCAGCTCGGCCGGCGGTGTCGCGAAGTGCGGGCTTTCCCGGTGCGGCTTGGCATGGCGGCAAAGGCCCGCAGGCGCCACCAGATATTGGTTCGGCCGCCAGGTCAGGGTTAATCCCGCAAAATCCAACATGCCCGCAGGATAGCTCCGACACGGCGCCACCGCCACGTGGCGCAAAGGCCGGCGCAGCGTTCAGGCATGCCCTGCACGCCACTACGGTCCTGCGAAGAAGTTCAGGGTTAATTTTGAGACGTTGTCGACGCGCACGCCGCACAACACCCATATCATGCCGCCTGAGACAAAACCGCATTCGTGATCCTGCGCGGGATTACCAGAATAACCCAAATTTCTTATTGGGCCTGGTCTTCGTAATTCTCTATCGAAGGCGTCGGGAAATCCGAAGCGGCCGATACAATTTGCTTCAGTGTGGTTGAGGAGATTCGAAAGCGCGAAAGCATCGATTAACGACTTGCATCCCAAGCTGCGTTGGATTCACGCAGCTGTTTCAGATTGCAAATGGAATGATCATGGTTAATCTTTCGGCAACCAACAAAGCACTCAAGGGGTAGAGATGGGGGCGAACGAGAAGCGCGGCGGGACCGCGCTCCACCGGACCGTCGTTGCGCGACGTGCCTTTCTGACCGGAGCCTTGGGCCTTCTCGGCTATGCGGCGACCAGCCATCCGGTGCTGGCGGCGGTGGTCGGGCTGGGCGAACGGCGCATCCACCTGACCCGGGCGCAGTTTGGCGAGAGCTTTTCCGGCATCTACTGGCAGGACGGCCAGTACGTGCCTGAGGCGCTTTCGGAAATCAGCCGGCTGTTCCGCGAGCCGAAGAACGGCGCGGTCAAGGATATCGACCCGCAGCTGCTCGACGGCCTGCTGGTGCTGCAGCGCAAGCTCGGCACCGCCGATCATTTCGATGTGACGTCCGGCTTTCGCCAGCCCCGCGCCGGCGAGGGCGCGGCGCAGGCGCAGCGCACCAGCTACCATCATGTCGGCCGGGCGGCGGATATCCGCCTGCAGGCACGCAGCCCGCAGCAGGTCTTCGAGGCGGCGCGCGAGCTGCGCATCGGCGGGGTCGGCCGCTATGCCGGCAAGAGCTTCGTGCATGTCGATACCGGCGACGTGCGCGCCTGGGCCTGGGGCTACGGCAATCGCAACGTCACGGTATCCGGCCCGGCCGCCGGGCGCGGCGAGTTGACGGCGCCGGTTCAGCCCGGCTTGCGCAAGCCGCCGGCGCCACGTGCAGCCACGGCTATGGCAGCGCCGCCCGCTCCGCTTCCTCGTCCACGCTGACGATCGCTTCCAGGGTCTTCTCGATCGTCGCCCGGTCGATATCGCGGGTGATGAAGACGATGCGCGAGCGCCGATCGTCGTCGGGCCAGGCATCCAGCATGGCCGGCGGATGGAACAGGTGCTGCACCGCGTGGATCACCACAGGGCGGTCGTGGCCCTTGACGTTGATCAGCCCCTTCATGCGCAGCAGGTCCTCGCCGCGATGCGCGGCGAGCAGGTCGAGCCAGTAGGCCAGCCTGCTCCACTCCACAGGCTCGTCGAGATGCAGGCAGAACGAGCCGATGCGCTCGTCGTGGCGGTTCACATCGGGCTTGCCGTGATCGTGCCCGTGCCCTTGCCCGTGATTGTGGTCGCCGTGATGGTCGTGCCCGTGGTCGTGATGGGCGTGGCCGTGATCATGCGGCTCGGCATAAGCCTCTTCGTTCAGCCAGCGCTGCACATCGGCGGTCTTGGTGCGCGGGTCGTACAGGCCGGCGTTGAACAGCTGCTCGGCGGCGACAGTGCCGTGGCTCGCCTGAATCTGGGGAGCCGCGGGGTTGAGCTTCTTCAGGCGCGCCGCGATCATTTCCATTACCTGCGGTGAGGCGAGGTCGGCCTTGGTGACGACCAACCGGTCGGCGACGGCGGCCTGCTTCACCGATTCCATGTGGTTGTCGAGCGTGCTGGCGCCGTTCACCGCATCGACCGTGGTGATCACGCCGTCGAGGCGGAAGCGGGAGGCGACCAGCGGATCGGTCATCAAGGTGTGCAGTACGGGCGCCGGATCGGCGAGGCCGGTCGTCTCCACCACGACGCGCTGGAATTCCGGCACCTCGCCCTTCACGCGCTTCAGGAACAGGTCGCGGAAGGTGTTCACCAGGTCGCCGCGCACGGTGCAGCACAGACAGCCGGAACTCAGCAGCACGGTCGAATCGTCGGATTTCTCGACCAGGGCGTGATCCAGCCCCACTTCGCCGAACTCGTTGATGATCACCGCGGTGTCGGCCATGTCGGGCTGGCGGATCAGCTTGGACAGCAATGTGGTCTTGCCGCTGCCGAGGAAACCGGTCAGCACGGATACGGGAATGCGCTCGGGGGCGTCGGACATGGGATCCTCACTTCTTGCCCCACAAGATGCGCGCCGGGGGCGGGAAATCAACCGCCAAGCTGCCGTTGGCGGCGCCGCGCGGGACGTTTAACCTTGCGGCCAAGAAAGCGGGGAGGGTGGTCGGTTGGGGGAGGCCCTGGTCGTGGTCAATCCGGCGGCGGGGCGTGGCCGCGCCGGCCGGCGCTGGCCGGAGATCGAGCCGGCGATCCGCCGCTTCCTGCCGGACGCTGCCGTCGTCTTCACCGAAGGTCCCGGCGATGCGACGGAGTTCGCCCGCGGCGGACTCGCCCGCGGCGCGCGGCATATCGTGGCGGTCGGCGGCGACGGCACGGTGAACGAGGCGCTGAACGGCCTGGTCGAGGCGGACGAGGTGCACCCCGAAGCGGTGCTGTCGCCGATTCCGGCCGGCACCGCCAATGAGCTCTGCCGCGCGCTCGGCCTGCTCGCCACGCCGGACGGTCCCTATCGCGTGCTGGGCCGCGAGGGGCGCCGGCGGATGATCGACATGGTCAGGGTCGAATGCGTCGGCCTCGATGGCCGGCCGGTCTGCCGCTACGGCTATCTCACCGCCGTGTTCGGTGCCGCGGCGGAGATCAGCTACCGCACCTCGACGTCGCGCTACCTCAAGAAGCTCGGCGGCCGGTTCAGCTACTTCGCCGAGACGCTGATCGTGACGCTGACCTACAAGCACCGTCCGGTGCGCATCGCGATCGACGGCGGGCCGCGACAATCCTTCACGCTCTATGCCGGCCTCTGCTGCAATGCGGAGAATGGCGGCGGCGGCATGAAGCTCGCCCCCGGCGCCAGCCTCGACGACGGCGTGCTCGATCTCGTGCTGTTTCACGACATCAAGCGGCGCGACATCCTGCTGCAGAAGCCGTCCTGGCTGTTCGAAGGCCGCCATGTCGAGCACCCGAAGGTCTCGGTGCATCGCGGCCAGCGCTTCTATGTGGAAAGCGAGGTCGACACGCTGGTCGATCTGGACGGCGAGACGATCGGGCGGCTGCCCGCCACCATCACAGTGTTGCCCAAGGCGCTGCCGGTGAAAGCTTAGATCGGGTCACCCTTGGCGCGGCGCTGCAGCTGGCGCAGCTTGTCCTTGCCGCCCTGGATATGCGGATTGGCGGCGACGGCGCGGCGCATCGCCTGAAATGCGGCTTCCCAATCCTTCTCGTTCTCGCGGATGGTGGCGAGGCCGGACAGGGCGCCGAAATGGCGCGGTTCCAGCGCCAGGGTCTTCTCGATATCGGCGATCGAGGCGCGGGTATTGCCCATCAGGAAATGCAGGGTCGCCCGCTTGTTCCAGCCCTCTGCATAGTTCGGCGCGAACTCCACCACGACATCGAAGAAGGACAGCGCCTTGCCGAATTCCTCGGCCTGCATCGCCTGCATTCCGCCGCCGACCAGAAGGTCCACGGTCGGGCTGCCGCTCTCCAGCCAGATGGTCCAGATCGCCTGTTCCGCCGCCTTGACCTCGATCGGATCCTCGGCTGCGTAGAGCTTGTCGAACAGCGGGTCCAGCCGCTCGTCGTCCTGCGCCGCCCGGACGGCGCCGAAACTGCCGAGAAGCAGCACCAGGGCGAGCACAATGCGCTTCATGCTGCACATGCTAAGACGAATCCGCGTCCGTCGCCAAGCCACGATCGGGCGAGGATAGAACGTCTTTGTTTACGGCTGGTTCCTGGGCCCCAGACCGGCCGGCCCCAGATTGCCAGGCCGGGGCCCGCCGGTCGCCCAGTCCAGCAGCTCGACCGTATGCACCACGGGCAGAGCCGTGCCGCCGGCGATCTGGGTAATGCAGCCGATATTGCCCGCGGCCACCACGTCGGGCGCGGTGCGCTCGATATTGGCGACCTTGCGGTCGCGCAGGCGGCCGGCGAGCTCCGGCTGCAGCAGGTTGTAGGTGCCGGCGGAGCCGCAGCAGAGATGCCCTTCCGGCGGCTCCAGCACGGTGAAGCCGGCTTCCGCCAGTAGCTGCTTCGGGGCCGCGGTGATCTTCTGGCCGTGCTGCAGCGAGCAGGCGGCGTGATAGGCGACCTTGAGCGGCTCGGGCGCGCGTGCCTGCCCAAGCCCGAGTTCGAGCAGAAGCTCGCTCACGTCGCGGGTGATCGCCGAGACCTTGGCCGCCCGCTCGGCCCAGCCGGGCTCCAGCCGCAGCATGAAGCCGTAATCCTTCACCGTGGTGCCGCAGCCCGATGCGTTGATCACGATGGCGTCGAGCCCGCCGCGCTCGATCTCGCGCGACCAGGCCTCGACATTGGCGCGGGCGAGGGCGAAGGCCGGTTCCTCCTGGCCCATATGGTGCGGCAGCGCCCCGCAGCAGCCGACACCCTCGCTCACCACCACCTCGCAGCCGAGGCGGGTGAGCAGGCGGATCGTCGCCTCGTTGATCTCGGGCGCCAGCACGCGCTGGGCGCAGCCGGTGAGCAGGGCGACGCGCTTGCGGCGCCTGCCTTGCGCCGGGAAGCTCTGCGGCCGGTCGCTGGCCGACGGTCCGGGCAACCGGCGCGGCGCCAGGTCGAGCATGGCGCGGAGTCGGCCGCGGAACAGCTTGCGCAGCGGCCAGGCCAGCATGGCCCCGACCAGCGCGGCGCGGAACAGCGCCGGCCGCACAAGCAGGATGGCGAGCAGGCGGCGCAGCCAGCGCTCGGCCGCCGGCCGCTCGTACTGTTCCTCGATCCGCGCCCGCGCGTGGTCGACCAGGTGCATGTAGTGCACGCCCGACGGGCAGGTGGTCATGCAGGAAAGGCAGGAGAGGCAGCGGTCGATATGCGTGACCTCGGTCGCGCTCGGCACGAGATCCTGCTCCAGCATCTCCTTGATCAGATAGATGCGCCCGCGCGGGCTGTCGCGCTCGTCGCCGAGCAGCACGAAGGTCGGGCAGGTGGCGGTGCAGAAGCCGCAATGCACGCAGGCGCGCAGGATCTTGTCGGCGACCTGGATGCCGGGATCTTCGAGCTGCGCGGGCGTGAAATGCGTCTGCATCAGATGCCGGCCCACATGCGGCCGGGATTGAGGATGGCTTTCGGATCGAAGGCGCCCTTCACGCGGCGGGTCAGCGCGACGAGCGCCGGCGGCTCCGGCTGGAACACGGCCGCGGCCGCGCGCAGTGCGTCCGGCGCGCGGATCAGGGTCGCGTGGCCATCGCCGCGCGGCAGCTCGCGGCGCAGCTTGTCCGCCGCGGCATCGCTGCCGTCGAGGCCGAGCCAGATCTGGCCGCCGGCCTGGTCGTACAGCCAGCCGGTGACCGGCGCGCCGGTGCTGCGCATCCTCGCGACTGTCGCGGCGCCTTCGCTCGGCGGTACCGAGAGGCGCCATACAAGGGGCGCGTCGAGCAGCGCGGCGACGTCGCGGATCTCGGTCCAGAGCCGGCCGGAATTCATGCCGTGCAGCTCCTCCTGGGCGATGCCGGGAAACATGCCGCGCAGCGCCTCCAGGCGCGCGGCGACCGAGATCGCCGTGCCTTCCAGCCGCATCGCGGTGACCGGCTTGCCGGCATCGCGCACATAGCCGACCTGGCTCAGCGCCGCGGCCGCGGCCGGCAGGTGGGCGAGGCCGGAAACTTCATGCGGTGCGCCGCCGGCGCGCGCCATCGCCGCGATCGCCGCCGGCTCGTCGAGGCCGAAAAGCAGCAGGGTGCGGGTCTTCTCCGCCGCCGGCAGTACCTTGAAGGTGATCTCGGTGAAGCAGGCGAGCGTGCCGAACGAGCCGCAGGCGAGCTTGGAAAGATCGTAGCCGGTGACGTTCTTCACGACAGTGCCACCCGACTTGAAGCTCTCGCCGCGCCCGGAGACCGCCTTGAAGCCGAGCAAGTGGTCGCGCGCGGCCCCCGCCTTGAAGCGGCGCGGCCCGGCGAGATTGGCGGCGAAGATGCCGCCGATGCTGCCGCCGCCCGCGCCGTAGAGCGGGGCGAGATCGATCGGCTCGAACGGCAGCATCTGGCCGCGCGCCGCCAGCGCCGCCTCGATCTCCGCCCGCGGCGTGCCGGGCCGCGCGGTCATGAACAGCTCGGCCGGTTCGTAGGACAGGATGCCGCTGAGCGCCGAGAGATCGAGCGTGTGCTCCGCCTGCACCGGCCGGCCGAGGCCGCGCTTGCTGCCATGCCCCAGCACTTCCAGCGGCTGGCCTTCCGCCGCGGCCCAGGCCACCGCCTCGGCGACATCCCGGGTGTCGCGCGGCTTCAGGGTCGAGGCCATCGCGTCAGAAGCGCGGCAGGTCGGGGAAGGGCAGCTGGCCGCGATGCACATGCATGCGGCCGAGCTCGGCGCAGCGGTGTAGCACCGGAAACACCTTGCCGGGATTAAGCCGGTGATTCGGATCGAAGGCGCATTTCAGGCGCTCCTGATGCGCGAGATCGATTTCGTCGAACATGGTGCCCATCAGGTCGCGCTTCTCGATGCCTACGCCGTGCTCGCCGGTCAGCACGCCGCCGACCTCGACGCAGAGGCGCAGGATGTCGGCGCCGAAGGCCTCGGCGCGGTCGAGCTCGCCCGGCAGGTTGGCGTCGTACAGGATCAGCGGATGCAGGTTGCCGTCGCCGGCATGGAACACGTTGGCGACGCGCAGGCCGTGCTTGCCCGACAGCCGCGTGATGCCGGTCAGCACCTCGGCCAGCCGGTGGCGCGGGATGGTGCCGTCCATGCAGAGATAATCGGGCGACAATCGGCCGACGGCGGGAAAGGCCGCCTTGCGCCCGGCCCAGAAGGCGAGCCGCTCGTCTTCCGAGTTGCTGGCGCGGATCGAGACGGCGCCGCAATCGCGCGCGATCTCGCTGACTCGCTGCATCAGGTCGTCCACCTCGGCCGGCGGACCGTCCAGCTCGACGATGGAAAGAGCCTCGACATCGAGCGGATAGCCGGCATTGCAGAAGGCTTCCGCCGCGTGGATCGCCGGCCGGTCCATCATCTCCATGCCGGCCGGGATGATGCCGGCGGCGATGGTCTTCGCCACCGCGTCGCCCGCGCTCTCGACGCTCGGAAAGCCGATCAGCAGCGCGCGCGCCGTGCTCGGCTTCGGCAGGATGCGCACCGTCACTTCCGTGACAACCCCGAGCAGGCCTTCGGAGCCGGTGAGCACGCCCATCAGGTCGTAGCCGGCGGCGTCGAGATGCTTGCCGCCGAGGCGGATCACGCTGCCGTCGATCAGCACCACTTCCAGGCCCAGCAGGTTGTTGGTGGTGAGGCCGTATTTCAGGCAGTGCACGCCGCCGGAATTTTCCGCCACATTGCCGCCGATCGAGCAGGCGATCTGGCTGGAGGGATCCGGCGCGTAGTAGAAGCCCAGATGCTCGACCGCCTTGGAGATGGCGAGGTTGGTGACGCCGGGCTGCACCCGGGCGCAGCGGTTCTCGATATCGACCTCCAGCACGCGGTTGAACTTGCCCATGGCGAGCAGCACGCCGTCGGCGAGCGGGAACGAGCCGCCGGAGAGCGAGGTACCGCCGCCGCGCGGCACCACCTTGATGCCGAGCGCGTCGCAAGCGGTCAGGATCGCCGCCACCTGCGCCACCGTCTCCGGCAGGAAGACGGCGAGCGGCGGCTGGCGATAGGCGGTCAGCGCGTCGCACTCATAGGGCTTGAGGCCGCGCGGATCGACGATGACGTTGTCGGCGGGCAGGACGCCCTTCAGGCGCGTCAGCAGGTCCGGCAGGCGTGCCATCGCCTCGGCATCCGGCTTGGGCATGGCAAGCGTCATTTACCCTCCCTCGTACTCAAACCTCGCTATCTGCTGGCCGAGGCTACACGAGGACCAAGCTGATCGAGTACAGCCTGTGCATTGTAGGCGTTCTGCGTACGACCTGTCGGCTCACTTTTGAACAGTTGGATCGTCCCGGACTTCACCTTGAAGTCGAGCGGTACAGGATCCGGCACCAACACATAGAATGGCCCCCGCGCAGTCTGCACCGGATACGGCGACATGCGCGGGGCCTGCCGCGCGCTCGCGCCGATCGGTTCCCGGGCGATGGAGGGCAATTCGATAAAGTGGCTGAACCCGCGTGACTTCGTCACTTCGGCGCTTCGGAAAAGCCAAAACGCGAGAACGTCTTCGGTTTGCGAGAAATGTCCGCCTTGATAGAGCACCCAATGCTGATCAGGGCCCATGCTTTCATCAGCGTATCCCTGAATTGCGTCGAGGGGCTGATAGGGCAATGACGTGCTGCATCCGCCTGCCCCAACCATCAGCGTGCCCAGCGCTATTGCAAAGGTTCTCCAGCGCGTGGCGCGACTGGACAAATTTGGCTGTTTCGCCACGAGTCCCCCTCGATGGCTGGTTGTCCCGATGGACGACGCTTTATAGTTGCTTCTCTGTAATGCGCGACCAGGACGCGGCGCCTGCCCGAACTCCATCCCCGGAATTCGGAGATCGATATGCAATCTCAAGCAGTTAGGGGGATGGCGGCCGGAATCAGCCCTGGCGGGCCTTGAACCGCGGATTCGACTTGTTGATGACGTAGACCCGCCCCTTGCGGCGGATCACGCGGCAGTCGCGATGGCGCTTCTTGGCCGATTTCAACGAGTTGAGGATCTTCATGGCAGCTTCTTCGGTCTGGCGCCCGCGAATGGAGGCGGCTTCGTAGCGGGGCATCCCCGGCCTGTCAACGGCGAAGGGCGGCGCTCAGGTCGGCTTGAAGGCCAGCATGCGGTAGAGGGTGACCTTGCCGGTCTGCATCAGGCCGACCCGGGTGGCCCACAGCTCGCCTTCCTTCAACACGGCGTCGCGCAGGGTGTCGGGCGGCGGGTCGGTCTTGATCCGCTTGGCGAAAGCCTCGAAGGCTTCGAGGATCGACTTGACGTGCTCGGCGGTGCGGTCCTCGAAAACCCGCACGTCGAAGCCGGCGCTCTCCAACAGGGCGCGCTGGTCCTTGGCCTGCAGCATATGGGCCAGCGGGAAGGCCGCCTGTACCAGCCCCTCCTGGCCGGCCGGCGACATGTAGTCGGACAGCGAGACGATGCCACCCGGCTTCAGCGCGGTGAAGATACGCTTGAACAAGGACTCCTTGTCGGCGATGCGCCAGAACGCCTCTTTGGCGATGATCGCGTCCTGGCTCTTGGCGCGGATCTCGAACTTCTCGACCTCGGTGTGCTCGATCGGGCACTTGTTGGCGAGGCCCTTGCGGGTGGAGAGGTCCATGCCGGCGGCGGCCAGCTCGCCATTGGCCTCGAAGGCCTTGAAATAGGTGCCGGCGTCGCCGTTCGCCCAGCGGCAGAGGCCGCCCAAAGCGGCGCCGAGCTCCAGCGCCGACTTGGTGTTGTTGAGGGTGCAGGGCCGGACCAGGGCGATCAGCGCGGCCTCGCCGCCCGGCGTGGTCATGCCCTCGCCGAACAAGGTTTGCACCGCGCTGAGGCGGAGCGGCGACCACAGCGTATCGGGATGCGCCTCCTCGGGCTCGACGCTCTCGGGCTCGTCGGCCTCTTCCTCGCGCGGACGCGGTCCCGAGCCGAGCGAATAGCCCCACCAGATGGCGTGCAGGCGCCGCCGCCACGGCGAAGCGTCGGGCGGGAGCGGGCTCGGTTCCCCATTCAACAGCGGAAGCAGCAAGTTGGCCTCGGCCTTGGGCGCATTTCCTCTATCGGCGCGTATGCCTATACCTAAGGGCGTAGAATGAAGAATTTCTTGTCAGATGTGCCTCGATTCCGTGCGCCTTCCGCCGGGGTCGAGGAACTTCCGCTGTTTCCGGCGGTTGTTGCGGCCCGCCGCTTCCGGTGAAACGATGGCCGGCGCGCACAAGTCCCCGGGGAAACGCTCATGAGCCTTAAGGATACCGTTACGATAGTTACCGGATCGGCAACCGGTGTGGGCTCAGCCTGTGCCCGGCGCATCGCCGCCAAGGGCGGCCGGGTGGTGGTCAACTTTACCAAGAGCGAGGCCGAGGCGAAGGAGACGCTCGCCGCCTGCGAGAAGGCGGGCGGGCAGGGCATCCTGGTCCGCGCCGACGTGTCCGACGATGCCGATTGCCGCAAGCTGGCGGCGGCGGCGCTCGACAAATGGGGCCGCATCGACAACCTGATCAACAATGCGGGCTACACCAAGTTCGTGCCGCAGAGCGAGCTCGACGGCCTCACGCCGGAGGATTTCCAGAAAATCTTCTCGGTCAACGTGACCGGCATCTACCTGATGACGCGCGCCTGCGTGCCGGCGATGCGGAAGGCGGGGCGCGGCTCGGTGGTCAACATCTCCTCGGTGGCGAGCCTGCTCGGCTCCGGCTCCTCCATCGCCTATGCGGCGTCGAAGGGGGCGGTGAACTCGCTGACCAAAGCGCTGGCGCGGGCGCTCGGGCCGGAAATCAAGGTCAATGCCGTGCTGCCGGGCTTCATCGAGGGCCGCTGGCTGCTGCAGGGCTATGGCCAGCAGGCCTATGACAACCTGAAGCGGCGCTACCAGAACTCCTCGGCGCTCGGCAAGACGGCGACGCCCGAGGATGTGGCCGATGCCTGCGTCTGGCTGATCGAGGGCGCCCCGCTCACCACCGGCGAGCTGATCAGCGTGGACAGCGGCATGCATATGGGTCCGGTCCGCTAACAGGGGCGTGGTCATGGAGCTGGTGGCACTCTCGCCGGTTTTCGGCTTCGAGGTTCGCGGGCTCGATCTCGGCTTCCCGCTGCCGCCGGACGAAGCGCAAGGCCTGCGCCGGGCCTGGAGCCGCGGATCGCTTCTGGTGTTCCGCGGGCAGAAGATGGACGACGCGGCGCTGGTGCGTTTCAGCCGGCATTTCGGCGAGCTGGAACTGCCGCCGGCCTCCAGCACGCGCCGCGCCGGCGATGGCGGGATCACGACCCAGCCCGAGATCTGGGTGATCTCCAACGTGGTGGAGAACGGCAAGCCGATCGGCGCGCTCGGCTATGGCGAGGCCGAGTGGCACACCGACATGTCCTATATCGACACGCCGCCGACCGCGAGCGTGCTTTACGGACTCGAGGTTCCGCCGGTCGGCGCCGATACCTGGTTCGCCAGCCAGCACGCGGCCTTCGAAGGCCTCCCGGCCGAGCTGAAGGAGAAGCTGGCTGGCCGGCGGGTCAATCACGATTCCTCCTACACCTCGGCAGGAGAGTTGCGGTCCGGCGCTTCGGCGCCGGTGACGCCCGATCGCGCGCCGGGTGCCCGCCATCCGATCGTGCGCACGCATCCGGAGACGGGGCGCCCGGCGCTCTATCTCGGCCGCCGCCGCAACGGCTGGATCGAGGGGCTGAAGATCGAGGAAAGCGAGGCGCTGCTCGATCGCCTATGGGCCGAATGCGTGCGCGACGACTACGTCTACAAGCACAAGTGGCAGCAAGGCGACCTGCTGATCTGGGACAACCGCGCCGTTGTGCATCGCCGCGACGCGTTCGACAACGCGCATCGCCGCGTTCTGCTGCGCACGCAGGTTCGAGGCAACAAGCCGTTCTGACCGGTCTGTCGCTGGCATAGCAGTTGCTTGGTGTGTCAGTATTCGCTGGCAGCCAAGGGAGCATCCGCCATGCGCCAGAGCATCGCCATTGCCACGCTTCTGCTGTTCGCGGGCCAAGCGGCAGAGGCCGCCGACAAGGTCCGCTTCCAGACCGATTGGATCCCTTCCGGCGAACACGCCATGTACTATGGCGGCTGGGTGAAGGGCATCTATGCCGAGGAAGGCATCGACATCACCGTCACCCGCGGCTACGGCTCCGGCGACACGGTGACCAAGCTCGCCGCCGGCGCCTTCGAGTTCGGCGTCGCGGATCTCGGCGCCGTCCTCACTGCCAGGGCGCGCCAGAACGTGCCGGTCAAGACGGTCGCCACGCTCTACACCCATTCGCCGCATTCGCTGTTCGTGCTGAAGAGCTCCGGCATCAAGGACTTCAAAGGCCTGGAAGGCAAGAAGATCGGCATCACCCCGGGCAACAGCCACAAGCTCTATTTCCCCAAAGTGGCGGAGAGGGCCGGCACCGATCCGAACAAGATTGTCTGGGTGAACATGGACGGCGCGGCGATGGCGGCGCAGCTGATCGCCCGCAACATCGATGCCGCGCCATTCTATTCGATCCACCACTACTACCAGAACAAAGCGGCGAAGGCGGCCGGGCAGGAGATCGTGGTGCTGCCCTTCGTTGAGGCAGGTTTCGCAATCTATGCCGCGTCGATCATCACCACCGACAAGATCATCGCCGAGAAGCCGGATCTGGTGAAACGTTTCCTGAAGGCGAACAAGCGCGCCTTCGAGTGGGCGCGCGACAATCCGGAGGAAGCCTGCAAGGCGCACCTCCAGAAGGTGCCTGAGGTGAAGCTCGACGATTGCATGGGCAGCCTCAAGGCCGTGGCAACCTTCGTCTTTACCGACCATGTCAAGAAGTTCGGGTGGGGCAAGTATGATCCCGAGCGGCTCGGCTTCACCTGGTCGGTCGTCGCGTCCTCGCAGGACCTCGACGCCAAGTGGGATCCGAAGCAGGCGCTCGACGTCTCACTGGTGCCATGATCGCCATCGAGGGCGTCGGCAAGACCTTCCAGTCGCGCGACGGCGATGCGGTGGAGGCGCTGCGCGGCGTCAGCCTGCAGATCCGACGGAACGAGTTCGTCTGTCTCGTCGGCCCGTCCGGTTGCGGCAAATCCACCCTGCTGCGCCTGGTCGGCGGGTTGACCTTGCCGAGCAGCGGACGCGTCAGCATCGACGGCACGACGGTCGCCGAACCGCGCAGCGATACCGGATTCGTGTTCCAGGCGGCCACTCTGCTGCCCTGGGCGACCATCCTGGACAATGTGCTGTTCCCGGCGCGGATGATGGGCGTGCTGACGGGCGCGCATGTCGAACGCGCGCGCGAGCTGCTGACGATGGTCGGGCTCGCGGGCTTCGAGGGCAAGCATCCGCGCGAGCTCTCCGGCGGTATGCAGCAGCGCGCCGGCATCTGCCGGGCCCTGGTCAACGATCCCGATATCCTGCTGATGGACGAGCCGTTCGGCGCGCTCGACGCGCTGACGCGGGAGGAGCTGACGCTCGAGCTGATGCGCATCGCGGCGGAGCGGCCGAAGACGATCCTGTTCGTCACGCATTCGATTCCGGAGGCGGTGCTGCTGGCCGACCGCGTCGTCGTGATGTCGCCCCGGCCCGGCCGTATCGCCGAAATCATCGACATCGATTTGCCGCGACCGCGCGATTTCGACATGGAGGCCCGGCATGAGTTCCAGGACGCCACAAGGCGTATCCGCGATCTCATCTTCGGCAGCCGCGCCCGCCGCGCCGCCTGAGACGATGCGCGGCAAGAGCGCTGCGCTCCGCCATGCGCGTGAAGTGTTCGTGCCGCTGGCGACCATCGCCGTCCTGTTCGCCGCCTGGGAGGCGGCGTGCCGCTTCTTCGCCATACCGGCCTACCTGGTGCCGGCGCCGTCGGCGATCTGGGTGGATACCGGCAAGCTCGCCGGGCCGGTCTTCCATCACACCGTCGCCACCACGGTGACGGTGCTGCTCGGCTTCCTGGCCTCGTTCGTGATCAGCCTGCCCTTGGCCATACTGCTCACCACCTCGCCGACCATCGCCGGCGTGATCTATCCGCTGCTGGTTCTGACCCAGTCGATCCCCAAGGTCGCGCTGGCGCCGATCCTGGTCGTCATCCTCGGCGCGAACGAGCTGCCGCGCATCGTCGTCACCTTCCTCGTGGCCTTCTTCCCGCTGGTCCTGTCGGTCGCGGCGGGCTTGGTCGCCGTGCCGCCGGAACTGATCGAGCTCGGCCGGTCGTGCCGGGCCAGCCGCTGGAAGGAGATCTGGCGCATCCGGCTCCCCTATGCGGTGCCCTTCGTCTTCTCCGGGCTGAAGGCGGCGATCACGCTGTCGGTGGTCGGCGCCGTGGTGGCCGAGTTCGTCAATGCCGATCGCGGCCTCGGCTATCTCATCGTGACTTCCACGGCGTTCTTTCAGGTGCCGGTCGCCTGGGGGGCCTTGATCATCCTGTCGCTGATGGGAATCGTGCTGTTCCAGATCGTCGTGATCGTGGAGCGCGTATTCTTCCCGTGGTCGTTATCGTCGGATCGGCCGGGAGCGTCCTAGCAGGAGAAGCCGGAATGGCGCGCAAGAAAATGGTTGTGGTGCGCGGGGGACGCCTCGTGGATATCGCCAAGCACGCCGCACCTCCGGCCGACATTCTGATCGAAGGCGACACGGTCAAGGAGATCGGCCGTCCCGGCCTTGCCGCGCCCGCCGATGCCGAAGTGATCGATGCCAAGGGCATGCTGATGCATCCGGGCCTGGTCAACGGCCACACCCATGGCCATGGCGTGCTGGCCAAGGGCATGGGCGACAAGTGGACCTTGGAGCTGCTGCTGACCGCGGCGCCCTGGATCGGCGGCAACCGCACGGCGGAGGACAAGTATCTCTCCACCTTCCTCGGCGCCGCCGAGATGCTGCTCAAGGGCTGTACCGCGGCCTATGACCTGACCTTCGAATTTCCGGCGCCGACGCCGGAGGGCATCGCCGCCTGCGGCCAGGCCTATGCCGATGCCGGCATGCGCGCCGTGCTGGCGCCGATGGTGGCGGATTTCAGCTTCTTCGAGGTGATACCCGGCCTCGTCGACGCGATGCCGGCGGCCTTGCGCGCCGATACCGAGCGCTATCGCCTGGCACCCAGGCAGCAGACCTTGAGCGCGATCCGCAAGGCGCTGAAGGCGTGGAAGTTCGACCAGGACCTGATCAAGCCGGCGGTGGCGCCGACCATTCCGCATCATTGCAGCGATCCCTTCCTCACCGGCTGCTTCCGGCTGGCGCGCGAATTCGGCGCGCCGATCCAGAGCCATGTCCAGGAATCGAAAGTGCAGGTCGTGGTCGGGCAGAAGCTGTGGGGCCTGACGCAGACCGGCCATCTCGACAAGCTCGGCATGCTGGGGCCCGATTTCTCGGTCGCGCATGGTGTATGGCTGGACCGCGACGACATGCGAAGGCTTGCCGATCACGGCTCCTCGGTCGTGCACAATCCCGGCAGCAACATGCGGCTCGGTAACGGCATCGCCGATACGCGGGGCATGCTCGATCTCGGCGTCAATCTCGGCGTCGGCACCGACGGCGCCAGCTGTTCCGACAACCAGAACATGTACGAGGCGATGCGCCTCGCCTCCTTCGCCTCCAAGGTGCGCGGCCCCGACACGGACCGCTGGCTCTCGACCGATGAGGTGCTGATCGCGGCGACGGAAGGCAGCGCCAAGGCGCTCGGCTTCGGCGACAAGGTCGGCCGCATCGCGCCGGGCTACAAGGCGGACATCGTCTTCCTCGATCTCGCCGCCATCAACTGGCTGCCGCTGAACGACGCGACCAACCAGATCGTGCATACCGAGGACGGGACCTCGGTCCACTCCGTGATGGTCGGCGGCCGCATGGTGGTGCGCGACCGCAAGCTGGTCGGCGTCGATCTGGCATCGCTGGTGGGCAAGGTCGAGGCCGCACGAGCCCGCCTCGCCAAGGCCAATGCCGAGAACAAGAAGATGTTCGAGCGACTGGAAGGCGTGGTCAACCGGTTCTGTCCCGGCCTCGCGCGCACGCCCTATCACATCGATCATTTCGCCGGCGGCCATCACGACCACCAGCATTGAGCGGCGCCGCTAGTTCAGATCGATCGCCAGCAGTTCCTCGTCGATGTCGCGGCTATCGACGCGTAGCGCGCGCGGCTCACGGCCGTAGCTCTTGAATCCGGCGCGGCGATAGAGCGCGGCGGCGGCGATATTGTCGACCGCGACGGCCGCCTGCAGAACCGCGACCTGCTGGCGGGCATGCCGGATCACGCGGCCGACCAACGCGGCGCCGATGCCGCGCCCGCGCAGGCCCGGCCGGAGATAGACGCCCCACATCACGCCCTTGTGGCGGAGGTGGGCTAAAGTCTGCACCGCGAATCCGGCGCAGCCGACAAGCTGTCCATGATCGAATACGCCGAAAATGGCGTTGGCGGCGCCCGGCGTCGGCATGCGGTCGCGGAACCAGGCGAGATCGCGCTGCGCCGCCTCCTCGAAGCTCTCCGCAAAGGCGGCGGGATGCATTTGCAGCGCCTCCAGCCGCAACGCGCGCCAAGCGGCCGCATCGGCCGGCGCGAGCTTGCGGATCTCGACGCTTGGCGGCAGGTCCCCGGAGGCAGGCGAATCCTGCGTCAGCGTACTACCAGCCATTTGCCGTTCTTCTTGACCCAGAAGCGGGCGATCTCGGACTTGCCGGGAACGTTCGGGGTGGCGAGCAAAATCGGCGCGGTGCCGTCGCCGCGGCTCACCGCGATCAGCCGGCCGTCGTAGTAGCTGGTGACGGAAAGATCGTCGCCCAGCGGATCGAGCGCCGCCGTCTCGATGAACTTCTTCTCTTGATCCAGCTCGTCGGCCGTCGCCGGCCCCATCGCGGCATCGAAATCGGCATCCAGCGCGGCCCGCGTCGCGATCACGCGGGCCTGGTCCTTGGCGGCATAGGCGGCGTGCAGCTGGCGCACCGCCGCCAGCACCTCCGTCTTGTCGCCTTGCCATTTCTCGGCGTCGAGCCAAGCCCAGCGATGCACCTTGTCGACCGTCACCTTGTGCTCCGCCCTGCCGGCGCCCTCGATCACCGCCTCGAAGATCGGCGGCTCCATGATCGAGCGCAGGATCACCACGCGGGTGACCGGCCGGGCGCCGGCCGGCTTTGCCTCGACGACGATGCTGTTCTCGCCTTCGACCAGCCACATGCCGGTCGGGGCGGCGAGGCCCATGCCGGGAAAGCCGCCGCTGTCGCCGCCGAACGACTTGATCGGCACGCCATTGACCAGGACATGGCCGGCGGAATCCTCAGGATCGACATTGACGGTGAAATTGACCGGCCGGTCCTGTGCCTGCGCGGAAACCGCGAACAGACAGAGAAGCAATTTCAGAAACGAGAGCGTCGCCCGCATGACCGCACCTCCGGCACCACGGCAATGCCGTACTCGGCGGAACCTAGCATTTCATGCGACGCGGCGCCTCAGGTGCCGAACCAGGTCTTGCGGTCGCGCTGGAAGGTCTCGTGGATGTACTCGTAGGCGGCGGCGATGCGCGGAATGCGGCGCTTGCTCTCATGCGTCACCAGCCACACATCGACGGTCGCCAGCGAGGGGATGGCGAGCTGTTCGAGCTCGGGGTGGATCAGGCTGGTATAGGCGGGCCCAAGGCCGATACCGAAGCCGGCAATGACGGCGGAGGCGAAGGCGGCCGACGAGGTCGAACGGAACACCACGCCGGGATGGCCGTCGACATAGCGTGTCCAGGATTTCAGCACCGGGTTCTCGGTGAATCCCTCATGCACGCAGAGGCGATGGGTCGCCAGCTGTTCCATGCTCTCCGGCCGCCCGAAGGTGTTGATATAGCCGCGCGCGGCGAACAGCAGGAAGCCGAGCCGGCCGACCCGGGCCGCCACCGCGGCCGGCTGGGTCGGCCGGACGAAGCGGATGGCGATGTCGGCTTCCGTGCTGCTCAGGTCGGTGAGCTCGCTGCCGGCATCCACCTCGATGGCGATCAGCGGGTTCTCGCGCTGGAAGCGGACCATGCGGGGGATCAGCCAGTTGGTGGCAAAACCCTCGCTCGTCGTGATGCGGACCGGTCCGGCCAAGCGGTCGTCGATGCCGGCGAAGGTCTTCTCGATCTCCAGCGTCAGCTGATCGATGTTGCTTAGGGTTTCGATGATACGAGAGGCCGGCTCGGTCAGGCGCAGCAGATTTTGCGAGCGCTCGAACAGGCGCACGCCGAGCGCCCGTTGCGCCGCCTCGATGCGGCGCCGGACAGTCGAATGCTCACGGCGCAGCATGCGAGCTGCGGCCGAATAGCTGCCGCACTGCGCCACGGTGAGGATGTAACGAAGATCCTCCCAGTTGCGGATGCCGGAGCGGCGCTGTCGTTGTAATCCTGCCATCGAACCCCTTGGGCATTTTTGCCCAACTCAATGGGAAAGAATAGCCGTCGTGCCGGGTTCCGCGTAGCGGCAGCATGGTCTCCAGGCAGAGGAGATCAGGCCGTGCTTCGCGACAATGCAATCATACATCGTATATATGCTTGGTGGTGCAGTCGCAGCAATAGATTCGCCGCGTTGATCGCACTTTTCGCGCTGTTGTCCTATGGCGCGGGACACAATGCCTGGTCGTCTCCCTGGCTCTGGGCAGCCGCCCTTTTCGTCGCCCTGGCCCTGCCCCGCTACTCGCGGTTTTCCAATCAGGTCGATGAGCGATTTTGCCGACTGACTGCCTGGGTTACGGCCGGGCGCGGTGCCCGCTTCGCCCTGCAATTCGCCTTCAACCTGGCGATGCTGGGTGCGATGGCCTGGGGCGGGGCGCTCGATCCGGACAAGCTGGCGATCGTCGGCGGCGTTCTGGCCTTGGCCGCGCTCACCACCGCCGCCTCGCAAGGGGCGCAGTACGTCGGTCTTTTGCTGGCGCGCTATGGCGTCGGCGAGCCGATGACCAATGTCCAGGTCGGCCTCTCGGCCAATATCGTCGCGACGGCGCTGGCCAGCATCGGCCTCGCCCCGGCTGCCGAGGCCTACACTGTTCTTGCGCTCGCGCTCGGCCTGCTCGGCTTCGGCAGCGGGCTGGTTTCCGACCTGCGCGGCGTGTTGGCGCCGCGCGGCGGTGTCGGCCTCTTCTTCGGCACCTTCAACCCGGTGCATCGCACGCACCTTGCGCTGATCGAGCGCGCGATCACCGAGCGGCGCCTCGCCAAGGTGATCGTGCATCCGACGCTGCTCACCGCCGGACACCGGCGGGCGATGGAGCAGGGCGAGATCCGCATCGGCCGCGTCGAGAACGGCTACGAGGTGTTCGAAAAGACGCCGCATGCCGATCCGAATGTCGATTACTTCCCGACCGGCGACCGCTTCCTGCCGCCCGCGACCCGTCGCGACCTGATCCAGGCGGCGGTGCGCGAACGCGGCCTCGCGGGCCGGGTCGAGGTCTGGTTCCTGCCGGAGGTCTACGCGGCGCGCGGCTTCCTCGGCATCTATCGCGAAGCGCGCCGGCGCTTCCCGGGCCAGGCGCTGCACGTGATCCACGGCAGCGACTGGGGCGGCATGCAGGTCCGCGCCATCGCCGATGACAGCGGCTGGCACTACCCCTTCGCAGTGCGCCGCCGCGACGACGTATCCGCCACCGCAATCCGGCGCGGCGCCAAGGGACTCGCCCCCGTCTGCGTCGAGCTTGCGCTCGAGCGCCTGGCCAATGGCGAGCCGGCGATCGTCGAGCCGGCCGTCGTGACGGCCCGCGAAACAACCGGTGACATTCCGCAACAAGACAAACAGGAGAAGGTGCACGCCCATGCCTGACGATCAAGCTGCCGTCGCCGCTTCGGGCGACAACAACCCGCCAGTGCTCGAAGTCCGCGTTGCCCGTTCGCTCGACGATCTGATGATGGTCGTGGCGGTCCGCGCGCTGGTCTATATGGGCGAGCAGAACTGCCCCTATGCCGAGGAGTTCGACGGCAACGACCTCGTCGCCACCAATCTGATCGGCTTCGTCAACGGCGAGCCGGCGGCGACCGTGCGCATGCGCTATTTCGGCGGCTTCGCCAAGCACGAGCGGACCACGGTGCGGCCGGAGTTCCGCGGCACCGGCATCGGCAAGGCGATCGTCGACTACTCGCTGGAATACCTGCGCAAGAAGGGCTTCCAGACGATGTACGGCCATGCGCGCGCCGACCTGCGCGAATACTGGGAACGCCGCGGCTTCACCGTCTACGCACAGCCGTTCCGCTTCTCGGAGCACGAATACCTGCCGATGGCGGGACCGCTCGGCAGCCATTCCGATCCGCTGACGGTCGAGACCGATCCGCTCGTGCTGAACCGGCCGGAAGGCGAGTGGGACCGCCCTGGCGTGCTCGACGCCTCGGCGGCGCGCTGAGCCATGCGGCGATCCAGCTACGCCCTGCGTGCGGAGTCGTTCACCGCGCCGATCCTGGTGGCGCTCGGCATCCAGCGCGAATACACGATGGCGGGCCGTCCGTTCTCCATCCCGGGCATCGAGCAGAGCCTCGGCAATTGCCGGCGCCTGCTCGAGCATGCCCGGGCCCGCCGCTGGATCGTCGCGCATGTCCGGCACGTGCAGGACGGCCCTCTGTTCAGCGACCGCAATGAATATGCCGCCTGCGTACCGGGCTTCGAGCCGCTGCCCGGCGAGCCGGTCTTCGAGAAGTCGCGGCTGTCCTGCCTCACCTCGCCCGGCTTCAGCGCATTGATGGACGCCGCGGCGAATGCCGGCAACGACGTCTACATCATGGGCTATGCGGGTGAGATGTGCTGCCTCGCCACCCTGGTCGGGCTGTTCGACCTCGGCATCCAGGCGAACTACGTGATCGATGCGTCGCTGTCGCGGCCGGGCCCACGCATGTCGGCCCAGGCGACGCATGCCTATCTCGCCGAAATTCTCGTCAACTATGCGAATATCTTGGAGACATTCGATGTCGTCAGTGAACGAGCCCTCCGCGCCGTATAGTCGCGGCCCCGGCACGATCGACCTGGCCGCCGAGCGGCTGGCGCGAGGCATTCCCGGCCGCGTCGCCGCCGTAGCCCGGCCGATGCGGACGGTGGATATCGCCACCGAGCTTGAGGGCGCGATGGTGGCGCTGGCGACGCGGCACGGCAAGGAGCTGGCGATCGCGCCGGCCTTCCGCACCCATCTCGACGCCAATATCCGTATCGCCGATGTCGATACCGACGAGCTCGGCACGTTCACCGGCGAAGTCGCGCGGCCGTTCGGGCCGGTCGAGACGGCGGTGGAGAAGGCGCGCCGCGGCCTCGAGGTTAGCGGTCTCTCCTTTGCGATCGCCAGCGAGGGCAGCTACCGCCCGGATGGACCGATGTTCACCGGCGCGCGCAATGTCGAGATCCTCACCCTGGTCGGCCGCCGCTGGGCGATGCCGATCACCGAGGTGGCGATCAACGTCGAGAGCAATTTCGATCACTTCACCGTCGGCGCCGCCGGCTATCGCTCGGCCGCGTTCTGGGACTTCCTCGAGACGGTCGGCTTCCCTGCGCATGCGCTGGTGGTGGTGCCGCACGGGCCGGTCGGGCGCCCGCCGATCTTCCGCGGCATCAAGACGCTCGACGATCTGGGCGCTGCCATCGAACAGGCGATGGCGGCGTCCGGCATCGGGCTCGCGCATGTGGAGACCGACATGCGGGCGCATATGAACCCGACGCGGATGCGGGCGATCTCGCAGCTCGCCGACCGGTTGGCGCTGATCGTGGCGAGCGGCGGCTCGACGCCGTTCTACGGCGACGACGAATAGGGGGCGCCGGGTGCCCCCCACTCACTCGACCGTCTCGTCCGCGTAGACGCCCCACAGATAGCCGCGCGGCACGTAGCCCTTGTTTCCCTTGATGTCGACCTGGCACCAGGCGTCCTTGCACGAGAGCAGGCGGCCCTGCACGCCGCCCTCGGCCATCAGCGCCACGGCGGCGTCCTCCTCCGGCCGCTCGCGCAGCATGCGGGTGCCGCCGGTGATCAGGATGTAGCGGCGGCCGCTCAGCAGGTTCTTGTGCACCCAGCTCTCGGTGCCTTCGGAATCGCGGATCTTGCGGAACAGCTCGTACTCGGCGACTACCTCGACCGGCAGGTTGCGGCGATTGTAGACCCAACTGATCGGATAGTTGGTGCCGGGCCCGACCCGGGCATTGACCTTGTCGGCGGCGAGCGAGACGAAGCGCGGCACCGGCAGGCCGGTGACGCCGCCGGTCTTGGCGCCGGGCGGGGCTTCGACGACCGCCATCTCGCCGCCCCGCGGCTTCGCCAGCGGGGCGGGCGGCGGCGCGTCGTGCAACAGCGATTCGGCGGCGGGCGAGCTGTCGGCGCGGCCCGTCTCGGCTCCCGGCTTCGGCAGCGGCGGCGGCGGTGCTGCCGGCTGAGCGGCTGCCGCGCCGCAGATCAGGAGGGCCGACAGTAGGGCGCCGATCCGGCGCAGTGCTCGTCGCATGATGCTGCCGCTTATCCTGCCATTCGCCTGCCGGTCAACCGGCTTGTCTCGCGCGGGCCCGATGCGGGCCTGGCCGGCGCATGGCTGCCGGGCCTTATCATGTTGGCGCAAAGCGGTGTCGGAGCGCTAGGCTGCGCACCCCGCCCTTGGATTCCCGTCGTGCTCTGGATTCCCATCACCGTCGCCGCGGCGTTCCTGCAATGCATGCGGACCGCCCTGCAGAAGCGCCTTGTCGGCACGGTCGGCACCGATGCGGCCAATTTCGTGCGCTACCTCTACGGCGCCCCGCTGGCCGCCATCGTGCTGGCCGGGCTTGCGTTGTTCGGCACCGAAGCCATTCCGCAGCCCGGCCTTCGGTTCTTTGCCCTCGCGATGCTGGGCGGCATGGCGCAGATCGTCGCCACCACCTGCCTGATCCTGGCCTTCACGCTGCGCAACTTCGCCGTCGGCACCACGCTGTCGAAGACCGAGACGGTGCAGACCGCGGTGATGGCGACGGTGTTCCTGGCCGAGCCGCTCGGCCTGGTCGCCTGGATCGCCATCCTGATCAGTCTGGTCGGCGTGCTGCTGCTATCGCTGCCGGCCAAGGCAGGCGGGCTGCGCGACATCTGGCGCGGTATCGGCGAGCGGGCGGCGCTGTTCGGTCTGGCATCCGGCGGGCTGTTCGGGCTGTCGGCAATCGGCATCCGCGGTGCCTCTCTGTCGCTGCCGGAGGGCAGCTTCGTGGTCCGCGCCTTCCTGACGCTCGCCTTCATCACCGCGTTCCAATCGGTGGTGATGGGCGGCTGGCTGCTCTGGCGCGACCCCGCCGCTTTGGTGCGCACCATCCGCCTGTGGCGCGATGCGGCGCCGGTCGGCATCCTCTCGGTGATCGGCTCGGCCGGCTGGTTCACGGCGATGACCCTGCAGAACGCGGCCTATGTCCGCGCGGTCGGGCAGGTCGAGCTGATCTTCACCCTGATCGTGTCGCGCTATGGTTTCGGCGAGCGGCCGACGCTCCGCGAGCTCGGCGGGATCGCGCTGGTGGCCGGCGGTGTGATCGTGCTGCTGGTCGGGCGGTGACGCCGGTCACGGAGGCGCTAGACTGGTCGCTCCGGGGCCACGGACCGGTGATCCAGGCGACATCAACCGGCCGTAAGCCGTAGCGGCGGAGACGGGACGGACCCACCATGCGCAGCCTCAGCTTCATCGCTCTCATCTTTCTCGGCCTCGCCGGCACGGCCGGAGCCGGCGAGCTCGTCGTCACCAAGTCGACCGTGCCGGGTCTCGATCCCGGCACGATCATCGATGGCGCCGACAAGCTCAGTCTCAAGGCCGGGCATCGGCTGAGCCTGATCGCCCCGACAGGCAAGGTGATCAACCTCGTCGGCCCCTATCAGGGCATCCCGGACGCCTCCGCCGGCGGCCCGCGGGAAGAGAAACTGGTCACCACCCTCGCCACGCTGATGACCGGCCACGGGCGCGATGCGAGCCAGCTCGGCGCGACGCGCAACGCGGCGGAACGACGCGGTCGGCAGGTCTGGGCCGTCGAGGTGGGCGCCAGCGGTGCGCAATGCATACAGAAGGGACAGGCGCCGGTGCTGTGGCAGCCGGGCGCCACGCAGCCCCGGCCGGTCGAGTTGGCCAAGACCGGTGGCGAGCGGGTCCGTATTGCGTGGCCCAAAGGGGAGGCGATGGCGCCCTGGCCGAAGAAGGTGCCGGTGGCCGACGGCGCCACCTATCTCATCGGCGGCGTCTCGGTAGTTTTGCATTTTGTAGCAACTCCCTCCGGCAATCCGGCGGAACTTGCGGCGGCGCTGACCGAGAAGGGCTGCGATGCCCAGGCCTTGGCCGTGCTCGGCACCGCCGAGTAGCGCTGGCCGGAGAGAGGAAGAGCCATGGCGGAAAAACGTGTCATTCAAGTGCCGGCCCTGGAACGGGCCGCAGCGGGCCGCAAGCCGCCGCTCTCCTGGGCCGTCGAGGCGGGCGGCTTCGTCTTCGTCTCCGGCATTCCGCCGATCGATCCCGATCACGGCGGGTTTCTGAAAGGGACGATCGAGCAGCAGACCGAGCGGGCTCTGGAAAACGTCAAGCTGGTGTTGACGGCCGCCGGTACCTCGCTCGATAAAGTTGTAAAGGTCACGATTTATTCGGTGAACTCAGCAAATTTCGGCCGGATAAACTCTGTCTACGAGAAATATTTCACGCAGAATCCCCCGGCGAGGACCTTCGTTACGGTCGCGTCATGGCCGCTCGAATTCGACATGGAGATCGAATGTGTCGCGATTCTCTAATAGATCGTTACGAAGTGCTGGCCAGACTTACGTGAATTAACACGGCCTCAAGAGTCCTGCGTTAGACCGGCAACCAAGACTTGGTTCTTGTTGTCAGGGAATTCTAGCGGAAGGGCTTCGGGAAATGCCGCGTCATCTCTTCGCGACGGTTTCGCTCGCGATCGGGGCAACTTTACTGGTGGCGGCCCAGCCGGCCCCCGCGCAGACCCTGATCTACGCTACGCAGACGACGAAGAATGCCACCGACTACCGGCGCGAAATTCCGGCGATCACGGCTGAAGAGCTGAAGAGGGCCAATGCCGGGATCGAGCTGAAAGTCCATTTTGAAGGCGAGCTCGTGACGGCGAGCGAGCTGTGGCGGGCGGTTACCGGCGGCAGCGCCGATATCGTCAGCGCCTTCCTCCCGACGACGTCCGGCAGTCCGGCCGAAGTGCTGTTCACCGGCCTGCCGGCCCTGCTCGGCGGATCGGCGGATATCGAGAAGCTGGCTGCCTCGGAGGCTCTCAAGCTGTTCGACGGTGCGCTGCGTACGCATGGCGCCGTCCTGGTCGGCGGCTATTGGGACCTGCTGGCGATCGGCTCGACTGGGGAATGCATCACCAATCCGCAGCAGCTCGACAAGCTCGCGGTGCGCGGGCCGGGCAAGGCCTACGACATGCTGTACGCCTCGCAGGGCGGCATCACCGTGCCGCTGCCGTCGCCGGAGATCCCGCGCGCGCTGAAAACCGGCGCCGTCGATTCGGTGACGACGACGCTGTCGTCCATGACCGTCGGCAACGGCCACAAATATCTCAAGTGCATCACCGACCCGACAGTCGCCGTGCCCGGCATGGTGTTCGTGGCGACGCTGATGTCCGCCAAATCCTTCGATGCCTTGCCGCCGGAGCGCCAGAAGGCGGTGCTGGAGGCCGGCAGGCAGATGAGCGTGCGCGTCCAGGCCGAGGCGAACAAGGCGACCAGCGCGACCTTGGACCGCATCCGGGCCGACGGCGTCAAGATCGTGGGCATTTCGCCGGCAGATGTCGCCGCATGGCGCGCGGCTGCGGAGCGTTCCGCCTGGGCGCAGTTCCGCAAGGCGAGCCCCGCCGCTGACCAGATGATCACGGCCGCCGCGGCCGCAATCGCCCGCTAAGCGCCCGGAGAGCCGAGCATGTCGTTCCTGAACCGCTTCAATCTCGGGCTGCGCGGCGGTCTCTACGCCACGCTGGCGGGCCTGGCCCTGTTGCCGGCGCTGGCCGCCGGCCTGTTCTGGCTGTCCTCCAAGACGCTCGACGCCACCATCACCGACATCGCCGAGCGCAAGATGCTGGCGCTATCGACCGCATCGCTGCTGGAACGGCAGGCGCGCGACGCGCAGCTCGCGCAGGCGCGCATGCAGGCGATCGCCAGCAAGGCGGAGCTGGAGAACGCCGCCAGCAGCACGCGGCTCCGGCTGAAGGATGCCGCCGCGCAGGTCGGTACCTTGGCCGAGCTCGGCCTGCATGCCGATACCGTCAAGATGATCGGCGACGGCCTGGCATCGATGGAAGGCACCATCGACAAGATGGCCAAGGAAGTCGGCGCGCGCATCGCCGTGCTGGACGATCGGCGCGCGGCCATTGCCAAACTCAACGGCGCCGCCGAGGAATTCGCCCGCAACCTGGCGCCCTCGATCCTGCGCTGGCGGGCCACCGCCAACCAGGTGCGCGCGCGGCTCGCCGGCGGCGGCCTCGAGGGCGAGGCGCTGGCCGGCCAGATCGAGCTGCTCGGCAAGGCGCTTGGGATGCTGGACCCGCTGAACGACCTGGCGCTGCGCGGGCGCAATCTGGAGACGTTGCTCGCCCAGGTGCCGTCGACCGATCAGCCCGACCGGCTGCCGGTGATCGAGCTGCGCGTGAAGGAGGAGATCGGCCGTATCCAGGCCGGCCTCGAGAAGGTCGACCCGCGCCTCAAGGCCGCGGTGGAGGAACAGGTGACGACGCTGCTGGCGCTCGGCAGCGGCGATGCCAGCCTGCTCGCACTGCAGCAGCAGCTGATCAAGCTCGACCGCAGCACCCGCGACCTCATCACCATCGCCGAGGCGGTCAGCGGCGAGGTGACCGGCGGCGTCGCCAGCACCTTCGCCTCGACCGAGGGCCAGGTACGCGAGAGCGTGGGCCAGGCCGGGGAGGCGATGGTCAGTCTCGAGATCACGCAGATGCTGGCGGCCGGTTCGGCGCTCGCCATCGCCATCCTGGCCGCCCTGTTCTACGTACGGCCGCGCATCGTCAACCGCCTGATCGCGCTGGCCGGCACCATGCGCTCGATCGCCGACGGCGATCTCACGGCCGAGGTCCCGGAAGGCGGACGCGACGAGATCACCGAGATGGCCTCCGCCGTCCGTGTGTTCCGCGCCAACGCGATCGAGAACGAGCGGCTCGCCCGCGAGGCGGAGGAGAACCGCCGCCGCGAGGAAGAGGCACGTCGGCGCGAGGCCGAGCGCGAGGAGGCGGAACGCCGTGCCGCCGAGGAGCGCCGCCTGCAGCAGGAGGCCGAAAAGCGCGAGGCCGAGAAGCGCGAGCGCGAGGCGGAAGAGCGCCGACGGGCCGAGCGCGAGCAGGAGCGCGTGGCGGCGGAAGCCCGCCGCAAGCAGGATCTGGAGCGCCTGGCCGCGGAATTCGAGCAGGCAGTCGGCCAGGTCGTGTCCGGCGTGGCTACCGCGTCCAACGAGATGCAGTCGCTGGCCCGGCGCCTGACCGGCGTCGTGGGCGATACGCGGCAGCGCACCACCGAGGTCGCCTCGGCCTCGCGCCAGTCCTCGGAAAGCATCAGCGCGGTCGCCGCGGCAACCGAGGAGGTCGCCGTCTCGATCCGCGAGATCTCGCGCCAGGTCAGCGATTCGAGCCAGATGACTTCCAATGCGGCGCGTCAGGCCGACCGCACCAACAGCGACATCAATGGCCTGGCCGAGGCGGCCAACCGCATCGGCGCCATCGTCGAGGTGATCAACGGCATCGCCGGCCAGACCAACCTGCTGGCGCTGAATGCGACCATTGAAGCCGCCCGTGCGGGCGAAGCGGGCAAGGGCTTCGCCGTGGTGGCGAGCGAGGTGAAGAGCCTCGCCACACAGACCGCCAAGGCGACCGGCGAGGTCGGTCAGCAGATCGACGCGATCCAGAGCCTGGTGCGCCAATCGGTCGACGCCATTCGCGCCATCGGCGGCACCGTCACCCGCATCAACGAAGCCACGACGTCGATCGCCGGCGCGGTCGAGCAACAGGGCGCGGCGATGGGCGAGATCTCGCGCAGCGTGCAGGAGGCGGCCCAGGGATCCAACCTGGTCACCGGCAACATGGACGCTGTGCAGGGTGCCGCGGAAGATACCGGCGGCGTGGCCGATGCGGTGTCGAGGGCGGCGCAGGAGCTGTCCAGCAACGCCGAGGCGCTCCGCGTGCAGGTCGACGGCTTCCTCGGCAAGGTGCGGGCGGCCTGATCGCCGCCGCCGCGCTCAAGGCGCGGCGGAAGGCAGCGGGAACTTGTCGAGATAGGGCTGGTATTCCGGCTCGACATCGATGGCAAGGCTCGCCAGCACGCGCACGACCGCCGCATAGAACGCCGCCACGATCACCAGTTCCACGGTGTTCTGCCGGCCGATCGCCGCCTCGATCGCGCTGAAAGTTTCCGCGCGCATGCCGCCTTCGTCGGCGATCTCGCGCGCGCCGCGCAGCACCAGGCGCGCCAGCGGCTCCAGATCGTTCGGCCGGCCTTCGCTTTCCGCCATCAAGGCCCGGACATCGGCCTCGCTGACACCGAAATCGAAACCGATCTTGACGTGGTGGCTCCACTCATAGGGGCTGCGGGCGAGATAGCCGACCTGCAGGATGGCGAGCTCGCGCAGGCGCGGATCGAGCCCGCTGTCATAGCGTATCCAATGGCCCACGCCATGGAAGGCGCGCGCCGCGCCCGGCGCATTGGCCAGAGCACGGGCCAGCGCGATCGGCCGCGCCAGCAGGTCGCGGTCCTCGGGCTTCAGGTCGTCGGGGGTGAGATAGGGGACGCGCGCCATCGGTCGTTTCCTCGAACAGTCTTGCTGCCGCCGGCGCGACGATAGCAGCCCGTCTCACGCGGATGTGACAGAACCGGCGCCGCGCCGGTCGCCAGAGTCGGGCCGGGAGATGCATTCTCGGGGGAGGCACGACATGCGCGCGTTGTGGCTGGTGTTGCTCGCAATCGTGATGGCGGGCGCGGAGGCGGCGGCGCAGGCAACGCCGCCGGTGCGCGAGATCAGCAAGATCGCCGGCGAGATCTACCGGTTCCGCAACAACAACCACTACTCGGTCTTCGCCGTCACGCCGGACGGCATCATCGCGACCGATCCGATCAACGCCGATGCGGCGACCTGGCTCAAGGCGGAGCTGAAATCGCGCTTCGACAAGCCGGTCAAGTATCTGATCTACAGCCACGACCATGCCGACCACAGCTCCGGCGGCCATGTCTTCGCCGACACCGCCATCGTGGTGGCGCATGCCAAAGCCAAGGCGGCGATCCTGGGCGAGAAGCGGCCGACCGCGGTGCCGCAGGTGACCTTCACCGAGCGGATGACGATCGTGCTCGGCGGCACCGAGCTCGAGCTCACCCATGTCGGGCGCAATCACTCCGACAATTCGATCGTCATGCGCTTCCCGAAGGAGCGGCTGCTGTTCGCCGTCGATTTCATCCCGGTGAACGCGGTGGCGTTCCGCGACTTCCCCGACGCCTATGTGCCGGACTGGATCGAATCCCTCCGGCGGGTCGAGGCGATGGATTTCGACATCCTGGCGCCCGGGCACGGCCCGCTCGGCCGCAAGGAGCACGTGAACCAGTTCCGCGAATATCTGGAAGACCTGCGCCAGGCCGTGCTGTCACTCGCCCGGGAAGGCAAGTCGCTCGACGAGATGAAGCAGACGATCAAGCTGCCGAAATACGAGGGCTGGGCCGGCTATCAGCAGATGTTCCAGCTGAACATCGAAGGCATGTATCGTCTGGTCCAGGCCAACCGGCGCGGCAACTGACCGCCTCTGTCGCGGATGTGTGATGGCGGTTGCGGCGTTTCGGCCCGGGCATGGCTACCTGGGCTTGCACAGCGCATTGGAAAGGCTAGCATTTCGGCAACCGGTGTCAGGTCCGGCGCCGAGCGAGGGGGAGTGGTAACGCGTTCGACCGCGGAACCGGGTGTTCCGTACGGGGGTGGTGCATGGCGACCAATGGTCAGCGGAAATCGGTGTCGATCGTGATTGCGGACGACCATCAGATGTTCCGGCAGGGCCTGCGGCTCCTGCTGGAAGACGAGTTGAAGGTCGCCGAGATCGTCGAGGCGGAAGATTTCGATACCGCGCTCGACCGTGCCGCGTCGATGAAGCAGGTCGATCTCATCCTGGTCGATCTCAAGATGCCGGGCATGGCGGGCGGGGCCAGCATCCGCTCGGTCCGGCAGGCCTATCCGACCGCCAAGGTCGTGGTCGTCTCGGGCTTTACCGGCCGCGACGAGATCCTGGACGCGCTGGGCGCCGGGGCGCATGGCTATGTGCCCAAGCGGCTGTCGATCGAGGAGCTGACGGCGGCGCTGCGCCTGGTGATGAGCGGCGGCGTCTACGTGCCGCCCGATATCGCGACCGTGCCGCCCGAAGGCGGCGACGACCTGGTCGATCTGCCGATGCCGTCCAGACCGCCGGGCGACACCGATCTCAGCCGCCTGACGCCGCGCCAGCGCGACGTGCTGCGCGAGCTGTCACAGGGCCGCTCCACCAAGGAGATCGCCCGCTCGCTCGATCTCGCCGAAGGCACGGTGAAGATCCATCTGGCGGCGATCTTCCGCCTGCTCGGCGTGCGCAACCGCACCGAAGCGGCGATCGCCGCCGCCAAGTTCGGCATCTGAGATCCGGCGGCTGCGGCCGCGAGGTCATTCGGCGGCGGCGCGATACATCGCGGCACCGATGCGCGCCTTGAGCGTCGCAGGCTCGAGAGGCTTGGTCGCCCAGGGAATGCCGCTCGCCTTCAGCGTGACCAGCGTTTCCGGCCCGGTCGCGCCGGTGACCACCAGCGCCGGCACCCGCCGGCCGACCTGCCGCTCGATCCGCCGCACCACGTCGAGGCCGTTCGGCCCGCTGCCCAGGTTGTAGTCGGCCAGGACGAGGTCGGGAGGTGTCCCCTTCGACAGTGCCGCCGCGGCGCCGTCGGCGTCACCGGCCTCGCTGACCCGCATACCCCAATCGCCGAGCAGGCGGGCCAGCGCCGCCCGCACTTCCGGCTCGTCCTCCACCACCAGCACGTGGCGGCCGGCAAGATCGACCGCCCCGGCCGGATCGGGGCCGGCCGGCGCCGCGTCGGCCGGCCTGGCGTCGACCGGGGCGGCCATCGGCACGGCAACGGTGAAGGTGGCGCCGCGGCCCGGCATCGAGCGGGCCGCCACTTCATGACCCAGCAGGCGCGCCAGCCGCTGCACGATGGCGAGGCCGAGGCCGAGCCCGGTCTCGCCGCTCAGCTTCTGGGTCTGGCCTTGCGCGAATTCCTGGAACAGGCGCGGCATCTGCTCCGGCGGAATGCCGGGCCCGCTATCATGCACCTCGATGCGCAGCCGCGTGCCGGCGCGGCGGCAGCCGAGCAGGACGCGGCCGCTCGCCGTGAACTTGACCGCATTGGAGAGCAGGTTGCGCAGGATGCTTTCGAGCAGCTCCGGGTCACTCCGCACCGGCACGGCCGACGGCACGAAGCGGAACGCGAGGCCGCGGGCCTCGGCGCGGCCGCGGAACTCCGCCTCCAGCTTGCGCAATACCTCCGCCGCCGGAAAGGTCGTGACGCGCGGCATGGTCACGCCGGCATCGAGCTTGGAGATGTCGAGCAGCGAGTTGAACATCGACTGCATGCTGCGGGCCGCCTGCTGGATGTTGCGCACCAGGTCGGCGGCGTCGGCCTGCTTCAGCCGGCGTTCCAGGGCGCTGGCGAACAGCGTCAGCGCATAGAGCGGCTGGCGCAGGTCGTGGCTGGCGGCGGCGAGGAAGCGCGACTTGGCGCGCGAGGCCTCGACCGCCTGGTCGCGCGCCTCCTCCAGCGCGCGCATCGTCTCGTGCTCGCGGGTGACGTCGATGGTGAGCGAGACGACGCCGCGCACCCGGCCGTTGCCGTCGCGATCCGGCACGAGATAGCAACGCACCGGCCGCGGCGGCCCGCGCTCGAACGGCGCCACGTTCTCGGTGCTGACCGGCTCGCCGGTCAGGGCCGTGGTGACCCAGCCGCGGAACAGGGCGCCCGCGGCGGGACCCGCCACCTCCTCCGGCGTCCTGCCCAGGAAGTCATCCGGATCGATGTCGAACCAGTCGCGGTAGCGGCTGTTCATGAACCGGTAGCGCACCTCGGTATCCAGATAGGAGACGAGGCCCGGCAGCGTGTCGGCCAACAGCCGCAGCCGCGCGTTGATCTCTTCCGCTTCCCGCTCGCCCACGCGCGCCCGGCGATGCGACCGGATCAGCAGGACGATGGCCATGATCGAGAGAGCCATGCCGGCGCCCGCCAGCCCCATTGCCACGAGATCGCGCGCGCGGTGGGCGGCGTCGCCCTCATCCAGCAGCGTGTGGGCTGCGAGCACGGCGATGACCACGGCGACAAGGCACATTGCCGCGGCGATCAGCGCGGTGGGCATGCGTAGGCTCGGCAAGCGCGAACCGATATCCGTTGTCGGGCTCTTCGGCATTCTCCGGCCTGTCGGTCCCGCCCCGGAAGCAGGCCGCACAGCCTAGGCCATCCGACCTAGGTTGGCCACGCAGCCAGCCGAGCCGATCTGGCCGAATTTCCAAGCCGATCGGAAAGGCGCATGGTTGCCCGCACATTCACCCTATCGGCGTGAATACGGCCAGCGGCCGGAGGTTCGACCCACATGGCAAGCCTTCCTTTGCCCTCACAGGCTCTGCGGCCCCGCGGCAGCGATCTGCCCTGCCTGGAATACCTGCTGCGGCGGTTCGACCGCGCCGGCGTGCCACGCCCGAATATCACCTGGGATCCCGCGATCGACAGCCTGCCCAGCGCCGCGCTGCGCGCCGTGCAGGCGCGCTGGTCGGCGGGGGGCAGGCCCGACAGCGCACCACCGGTGCCGCCGAGCGGCGAACTGGTCTTCATCGATCCGAGCTTTCGCCTGGTCGGCTATCCGCGCCGCGACGGTGGCCAGATCGTCGCGGTCGGTGACGGTGCGGATGGCGCAGGGGCCCTCGACATCGCCGACCTGCCGATCGAGGTCGATCTGCTGCGCGCCGTCTATGCCGTCGCCGCCGCCTACGGGCATTGCGCCCTGATCAGCCTCGAGCGTCCGACCACGCTGGAGCGTGCCATCGTCGATCGTGTGGTGCTGCCCACCGGCCGCCGCGGCCTGCTGGTCGCCCGGGCGCCGCGGCTCTAGCGTCGGCCGGCGGCGAGCGCCACCGCATAGCCCTCGACCGCCGCGCCGTTCTCGGTGCGCAACGACACCGCTTCCAGTTCGCACACGCCGAGATGGGCGCCCGCGGCGGCGCGGCGCAGATAGCCTTCCGTATGCGTGTAGCGGCCCGAGGCGGCGAGGGACCAGCCGTCGCCGGCCTTCATTTCGACGGTGAAGAGCAGCAACCCGCCGGGCTTCAGGGCGCTCGCCACGGCCGCCAGCACGGCGTCCAGCTCGCCGAAATAGCAGAACACGTCGGCCGCGACGGCCAGATCGAAAGCAGTGGGGTGAGCGCCGAGCCAGGTGCCGATCTCCGCCTGGTGCAGGGCGTCATAGCTGCCGCGCGCGGCGGCGCGCTTCAGCATCTCGCCGGAAAGGTCGATGCCGACAAGCTGTCGCGCGCGCGGCCGGAGATACGGCGCCATCAGGCCGGTGCCGCAGCCGAGATCGACGATGTCGAGCATGCGGCGGTCGCCGAGCCGGCGCTTTGCGAGTTCGGCCAGAAGCATCGGCGCGCGATAGTCGAGGAAGGTGACCAGCGTCTCGTCGAACCGCTCGGCCATGCCGTCGAACACGTTGGCGACATAGGCGTCGGAGGCCCGTGCCGGCGCCGCGCCGCCGCCCAACGCGGCAATCAGATGCCGCACCTCGTCGCGCTCCGGCGCGAGGGCGAGGCAGCGGTGGAAGGCCTCCAGCGCTGCCGCCTTGCGTCCGGCCCTGGCCAACAAGGTGCCGAGCTTGAGCCAGGCGCCGGCATCCTGCGGCGCGGCCTTCGCCCGCTGCTCGGCCGCTGCGATCCCTGCCGATTGCGCCTCGTCGCGTTTGAGCCGGGCGAAGGCAGCGGCCACGGGGTCGCCGGCGGCCAGATGTGCCGGCGTCACGGACAGCGGCGACGGCGCGGCCCTGGGCAGCAGCAGATCGGCTACCGAGCGAGGGGCCGCCGGGCCGGGCCGGCCGCCGCCGTCGGTTTTTCTGCCACCGCGTCGCTCTTTCCGATTCATGCGCGGACCTTACCGCCCCCAGCCGCGAAGCGCGACGAGCCTGCTTCTCTCAAAATGCAATATAAAGATATGCTTATATTTAGCATTGCGGATTAATGCTGTCGCTGATAAAAGTTTGCCATCCCGATTTCAAGGAGCCCGCCATGGCTGCGCAGGACTACAAGGTCAAGGACATCTCGCTCGCCGATTGGGGCCGCAAGGAGATCGCCATCGCCGAGACCGAGATGCCCGGCCTGATGGCCCTGCGCGAGGAATTCGGCAAGTCGAAGCCGCTGAAGGGCGCCCGCATCGCCGGCTGCCTGCACATGACGATCCAGACCGCGGTGCTGATCGAGACCTTGACCGCGCTCGGCGCCACCGTGCGCTGGTCGTCCTGCAACATCTTCTCGACCCAGGACCAGGCGGCCTCGGCAGTCGCCGCGGCGGGCATTCCCGTGTTCGCCTGGAAGGGCGAGAGCGAGGAAGAGTTCTGGTGGTGCATCGACCAGACCGTCAAGGGCCCGGACGGCTGGATCCCGAACATGATCCTGGATGATGGCGGCGACCTCACCCAGGTGATGCACGAGAAGCATGCCGACCTGATGAAGGACGTGCGCGGCATCTCGGAGGAGACCACGACCGGCGTGCACCGGCTCTACGAGATGGCGCGCGACGGCAAGCTCCTGGTGCCGGCGATCAACGTCAACGACAGCGTCACCAAGTCGAAATTCGACAACCTCTATGGCTGCCGCGAGAGCCTGGTCGACGGCATCAAGCGCGCGACCGACGTGATGATGGCGGGCAAGGTCGCCGTCGTCGCCGGCTATGGCGATGTCGGCAAGGGTTCGGCCGCCTCGCTGCGCAGCCAGGGCGCCCGCGTGATGGTGACCGAGATCGATCCGATCTGCGCCCTGCAGGCGGCGATGGAAGGCTATCAGGTGACGACGATGGAAGAGGCGGCGCCGATCGGCGACATCTTCGTCACTGCCACCGGCAATGTCGACGTCATCACCATCGACCATCTGCGCGCCATGAAGCACCGCGCCATCGTCTGCAATATCGGCCACTTCGATTCCGAGATCCAGATCGCGGCGATGCGGAACTACCGCTGGCACAACGTCAAGCCGCAGGTCGACGAGGTCGAGTTCCCGGACGGCAAGCGGCTGATCGTGCTGGCCGAGGGCCGGCTGGTGAATCTCGGCTGCGGCACCGGCCACCCGTCCTTCGTGATGAGCGCCTCGTTCACCAACCAGACGCTCGCCCAGATCGAGCTGTGGAACAATCACAAGGCCTATGAGCGCAAGGTCTACACGCTCCCGAAGCAGCTCGACGAGAAGGTCGCGGCGCTGCATCTCGACAAGCTCGGCGTCAAGCTGACCAAGCTGACCGAGAAGCAGGCGAGCTATATCGGCGTGGCGCCGGCCGGTCCCTACAAGCCCGAACCCTATCGCTACTAGACGCCGGTCGTCGGGGGGGCGGCCGGTGCGGCGGGGGGGCGCGCTGATCCTCTTCGCCCTCGCCGGCTGTGCCGGCGGGGGCGTCGGCTATCAATGCGAAGACGGACGCAAGCCTGTGGCTCGCTTCGGCACCGACCGCATGACGCTCGACCTCGACGGCAAGCGCGCGACCCTGATCCAGGTTCGCGCCGCATCGGGGGCGAAATATGCCGATGCCGCGACCGTGTTCTGGGTGCGCAGCAGCGACGCGATGCTGGAAACCCCCGGCACGATGACGCGCTGCATCCGCGCCGAACGCTGATCCCGCCCGCGGCCGACACCGCGCGCTACGGCTTCCTTCCGAAGGCGCGCAGCACCAGGCGCGCCACTTCTACCTTGCTCCGCCCCGCCGACAGGGCCGCGGGAATCTGGTCGTCGAGCAGCAGCAGCGACAGGCCGTGCACCAGCGCCCAGGCGCTCACCGCCGCCGCGGCGGCCCGTTCCGGTCCCACGGCCCGTTCCATCGCGCCGCGCAGGCCGTCGAAACTGGCGCGCGACGCGGCCTGCAGGTCGGGGAACGCTGCCTTGTCGATGGCGTCCGAGAACATCAGGCGATAGACGGCAGGCTCGTCCAGCGCGAAGCCGATATAGGCGAGACCCATCGCCTCCGGGTCGCCGCTGCCTCCCGTGGCTTCGCGGCTGCGCGTCCCCAATGCCTTGAAACCCTCCGCCGCCAACGCCGCCAGCAGAGCTTCGCGCGTCGCAAAATGCTTGTACGGCGCGTTGTGCGATACGCCGAGACGGCGCGCGAGCTCGCGCAGGCTGAGCGCCGACGGGCCTGTCTCGGCCAGCATGGCGCGCCCGGCGGCGAGCAGGGCGCTGCGCAGATCGCCGTGGTGATACCGGGCCGGCGGTTTGCCACCCCGCGGCCTTCGCGGGCTCCCGGCGCGGCTGGAAGTTGGCATTGACAACTTTGTTTCACCCTCTATGTTGTCAGTGTCAACATAGAGTCGCTTCCGGTCGCGTGCAACCAGCCGGGCGGCGAGGAGGGCAGCGATGTCGCTGGCGCCTTATCTGGCCGAAACGACGGCCGTGCAGCTCCACCTGGCGGTCGTGCTGCTGGCCTTCGTGCTCGGCGCCTGGGTGCTGTTCCGGGCCAAAGGCACGCCGGTGCACAAGCGGCTCGGGCGCATCTGGATGGGCCTCATGGCGGCCGCCTCGATCAGCTCGTTCTTCATCCCGGCGACCCTGGTGCCGCTCTATGGCGGCTTCGGCGTCATCCACCTGCTGTCGGTGTGGGTGCTGATCAATATCGGCATCGCCGTCTGGGCGGCGCGCACCGGGCGCATCCGCCAGCACCGCATCTGGGTCACCGCCACTTATGTCGGCGCGCTGATCGGCGCCGGTGCCGGCGCCATGGTGCCGGGCCGCCTGATCTCGCAGATGCTGGGCTATGGCTGAAATCAGACGGTGAGATAGCGCCGCACCTCTTCCTCGTCGACCGCGCCGCTGTCGCCGGCCAGCACCACTTCGCCGCGCTCCATCACCACGAACTTGTCGGCGAGCGCACTGGCGAAATCGAAATACTGCTCGACCAGCAGGATCGCCATGTCGCCGCGCTCCGCAAGCTTGCGGATAACCCGCTCGATATCCTTGATGATCGACGGCTGGATGCCCTCGGTCGGCTCGTCCAGGATCAACAGCTTCGGCCGCGTGATCAGCGCGCGGGCGATGGCAAGCTGCTGCTGCTGCCCGCCCGACAGATCGCCGCCGCGCCGGCCCAGCATGCTCTTCAGCACCGGAAACAGCTCGTAGATCTCGTCCTCGATGGTCTGCAACGATCGCGGCAGCGGCGCGAAGCCGGTCTTCAGATTTTCCAGCACCGAGAGGCGCGGGAAGATCTCGCGGCCCTGCGGCACCAGGGCGAAGCCGCGCCGGGCGCGCTCATGCGGCGCGAGGCGCGACACTTCGGTCTCGCCCCAGGCGATGCGGCCGCGCTGGATGTCCTTCAGGCCCATGATGGCTCGCAGCAGCGAGGTCTTGCCGACGCCGTTGCGGCCCAGCACGCAGGTGATCTTGCCGGGCTCCGCGTTCAGCGACACGTTGCGAAGCGTATGGCTCGCGCCGTAATAGAGGTGGATGCCTTCGACGTTCAGCATGCCTCAGCGCCCCAGATAGACTTCGATGACGCGCTGGTTCGCCTGCACCTGGTCGATCGAGCCTTCGGCCAGCACCGATCCCTCGTGCAGCACCGTCACCTTGGCGCCCAAGTTGCGCACGAATTCCATGTCGTGCTCCACCACCACCAGGGTGCGCTCCTGGGCGAGGCGCAGGATCAGCTCGGCCGTTGCCGCCGTCTCATGATCGGTCATGCCGGCGACGGGTTCGTCGAGCAGCAGCAATTGCGCGTCCTGGCCCAGCAGCATGCCGATCTCCAGCCACTGTTTCTGGCCGTGGCTCAGCGCACCGGCCAGCTCGTGCCGCCGGTCGCTGAGACCGATGGTCTCGAACAGGCGATCGATGGTGTCGCGCATCTCGCCGGTCACCAGCCCGCGCAGGGTCGCGAAGGTGCTGCGGTCGGCCTTCACCGCAAGCTCGAGATTCTCGTAGACGGTCAGGTTCTCGAACACGGTCGGGCGCTGGAACTTCCGGCCGATGCCGAGATTGGCGATGGTCGCCTCGTCCAGCTTGCTCAGGTCGTGATCGCCGTCGTAGAACACCTCCCCCTGGTCGGGCCGCGTCTTGCCGGTGATCACATCCATCATGGTGGTCTTGCCGGCGCCGTTCGGCCCGATGATGGTGCGGAGCTCCCCCTTCTCGATGATCAGCGAGAGCGAATTGAGCGCCCGGAAGCCGTCGAAGGAGACGGTGACGCCGGAGAGATAGAGATGCGGATCGGGCTCGCCGGGCAGGCGGCCGGGCATTTCGGGTCGCACCATGTCAGTCGCCCTCCGCCGGCTTGGCCACCGCCCGAGGGGCCTCGCGGCGCAGCCGGATCTGCTGCGCCAGGCCGACGATGCCCTTGGGGAAGATCAGGGTGACGGCGACGAACAGGCCGCCCAGCACGAACAGCCAGGCATCCGGCGCGGCGCCGGTCAGCCAGGTCTTGCCCCAGTTGACCACGAAGGCGCCGAGCACGGCGCCGACCAGGGTACCGCGGCCGCCGACCGCGACCCAGATCGCGACCTCGATCGAATTGGCCGGCGAGAACTCGCTCGGGTTGATGATGCCGACCTGCGGCACGTAGAGCGCGCCGGCAATGCCGGCCAGCACCGCCGACAGCGTGAACACGAACAGCTTGGCGCCGGTCGCCGAATAGCCGAGGAAGCGCACCCGGCTCTCGGCGTCGCGGATGGCGAGGCAGACGCGGCCGAGCTTCGAGGTCACGATCCAGCGGCAGAGCAGGAACGTCGCCGCGAGCCCGATGACCGAAGCCAGGTAGAGCCCGATCCGTGTTTCCGGCGCCTGCACGTTGAAGCCGAGGATCTCCTTGAAATCGGTCAGGCCGTTATTGCCGCCGAAGCCCATATCGTTGCGGAAGAAGGCGAGGAGCAGGGCGAAGGTCATCGCCTGGGTGATGATCGACAGGTAGACGCCGGTGACGCGGGATCTGAACGTGAGCCAGCCGAGCACGAAGGCGAGAATGCCGGGCACCAGGACGACCATGATCGCGGCGAACCAGAACATGTCGAAGCCCTGCCAGTACCAGGGCAGCTCCTTCCAGTTCAGGAACACCATGAAATCCGGCAGCTCGGCATTGCCGTAGACGCCGCGGGCGCCGATCTGCCGCATCAGGTACATGCCCATGCAGTACCCGCCGAGCGCGAAGAAGGCGCCGTGGCCGAGCGACAGGATGCCGGCATAGCCCCAGATCAGGTCGAGCGCGAGCGCCAGCATGGCGTAGGTGCAGTACTTGCCGATCAGCGGCACCAGATAGTCGGGCATGTGCAGCGCCGATCCGGGCGGCACGAACAGGTTGGCGATCGGCACCAGCAGCAGCAGCACGCCGACGCCGGCGAAGCCGAGCCAGCCTACGGCGCTGAGCAGCGGATAGGTGGGATAGCGCTCACGCATCGGCAGCACGCCCCTTGAGCGCGAACAGCCCGCGCGGCCGCCGCTGGATGAACAAAATGATGGCGACCAGGATGGCGACCTTGCCGAGCACGGCGCCGGCCACCGGCTCCAGTAGCTTGTTGACGATGCCGAGCGACATGGCGCCGACCAAGGTGCCGGCCAGGCTGCCGACGCCGCCGAACACCACGACCAGGAAACTGTCGACGATGTAGATCTGCCCCAGATTGGGGCTGACATTGCCGATCTGCGACAGCGCTACGCCGGCCATGCCGGCGACGCCGGAGCCGAGGCCAAAGGTCATGGCGTCGATCCGCGCCGTCGGGATGCCCATCGCCGCCGCCATGTCGCGGTTCTGCGTCACCGCGCGCATGTGCAGGCCGAACGAGGTGCGGCGCAGGATCAGTGCGATGGCGCCGAGCACCAGGAAGCAGAACAGGATGATGACCAGCCGGTTCCAGGTGACGGTGAAGCCGCCGACCAGGTCGAAGCCGCCGGTCATCCACGACGGGTTGGACACTTCCTTGTTCGGCGCGCCGAAGACGGTGCGCACCAGCTGCTGCAGGATCAGGCTGATGCCCCAGGTGGCGAGCAGGGTCTCGAGGGCGCGGCCGTAGAGGAAGCGGATCACGCCGCGCTCCAGCGCGATGCCGGCCAGCGCCGCAACCGCGAAGCCGGCCGGCACCGCGCAGAGCAGGTAGAGATCGAAATAGGCCTGCGGGATAAAGGCTCGGAACACCTCCTGCGTCACGTAGGTGGTGTAGGCGCCGAGCATGATCATCTCGCCATGCGCCATGTTGATCACGCCCATCACGCCGAAGGTGATGGCAAGCCCGATCGCGGCCAGCAGCAAAACCGAGCCGAGGCTGATGCCCTGGAACAGGTTGGCCGCCCAGCCGATCACCTGCAGCTTGCGCTGCACGCTGTCGAAGGCGATCTGCACCGCGGCGCGCACGTTCGGATCGGTCTCGGCGGCGAGCCGCGCCTGCAGCAGCGAGCGCACGCGGAGGTCGGTCGACCCCGCCAGCACATCGACCGCCGCGAGGCGGGCGCCCTTGTCTTCGGCCGCGACTTCCGCTGACGCGATGGCGAGCGCCATTGCCGAGCGCACGTCGCCGTTGCGCTCCTCCGCGAAGGCCTTCCGCAGCAATCCGACGGCGTCGGGCGTCGCGTTGCCGATCAGGGCGTCGGCGGCGCGGCGGCGCTGCCCGGCATCCGGGCTCAGCAGGCCGAGCTTGCCGACCGCCTCGCTCACCACGTTGCGCAGGTTGTTGTTGATGAAGACCGGGTCCAGATCGCCGGCATCGCCGATGCCGACGACCTTCAAGGTCGAGGCATCGGTCAGGCGCAGCCGGTTGCCGTCGGGATCGCCGATCACGATCAGGCCGTCGCTCTTGCGGCTGAACAAGCGGCCATCGGCCAGCGCCTGCAGCACGGGAATGGCGCGGCCGTCACCGAGCGCGGTCAGCTGGTCGATCGCGGTGCGCTTGGTATCGAAGGAATCGGCATTCAACCCCTTTACGGCGCCGGCGAAATCGAGCGGCACGGCCGCCTTGGCGCCGCCGATGCCGGCCTGCTCCAGCAGGCCCTTGGCGGCGGCGTCGAGGGCGATGACCTCGATCTTGTCGGGCTCCAGCATGTCCTCGACATCGCCGGTCTCGGCATTGGTGATGGCGAACATCTTGCCGTCGGGATCGCCGATGACGACGGCGCCGTCCTCGAGCCGACGAAACAGCAGGCCCTTGGCGAGCGCCTCCAGCGCCGCCTTGGCCTTCGGATCGTCCTGTTTGGCGAGCGCCTCGATCGCCGGCTTCGGATCGCTCTCGCCGAGCTGGCGGATAAGTTCGGAGACATCCTGCGCCGCGGCCGGGACCGACCAGAAAGCGACGATGAGAAGGATCGCAAGGCGCAGGCAGGACACGTTATCAAGCTCCGGCAGGCGGGCTGCCTCCCTCCGCCGATACAGGGCGGAGGGAGGTCTCACTCGGTTGTCGTATTCGGATGGAAAAGCCTGCGCTTACTCGTACTTGCCGAACTTCGGCTTTTCGCAGTTGCCGCAGACCCAGGGATAGGTCCAGTCGGCGGTCAGCTTGGCGCTTTCCGGGATGAACTTCGACCAGGCATCGGCCTTGACCGGGCCCTTGGTCTTCCACACCACGTTGAACTGGCCGTCGGGGCGGATCTCGCCGATATAGACCGGCTTGGACAGGTGGTGGTTGGTGTTCATCACCGAGTTGAAGCCGCCCGGCGCCTTCACCTTCTGGCCGTACATCGCCTGGCGCACCGCGTCGACATCGGCGGTGCCGGCCTGCATCACGGCCTGGGCCCACATCTTGAAGCCGATATAGGTGGCCTCCATCGGGTCGTTGGTGACGCGCTTGTCGCTCTTGATGAACGTCTTCCACTGCTTGATGAAGCCGTCGTTCACCGGGTTCTTCACCGACTGGAAGTAGTTCCAGGCGGCGAGGTGGCCGACCAGGTTCTTGGTGTCGATGCCGGCGAGCTCTTCCTCACCGACCGAGAAGGCCACCACGGGGATGTCCTTCGCGCTGATGCCGGCGTTGGCAAGCTCCTTGTAGAACGGCACATTGGCGTCGCCGTTGATGGTGGAGACCACCGCCGTCTTCTTGCCGGCCGAGGCGAATTTCTTGATGTCGGCCACGATGGTCTGCCAGTCGGAATGACCGAACGGCGTGTAGTTGATCATGATGTCCTCGGCCGGCACGCCCTTCGACTTCAGGAAGGCCTCGAGGATCTTGTTGGTGGTGCGCGGATAGACATAGTCGGTGCCGGCCAGCACCCAGCGCTTGGCCGCGCCGCCCTCGGCGCTCATCAGATACTCGACCGCCGGGATCGCCTGCTGGTTCGGCGCCGCGCCGGTATAGAACACGTTCTTCGAGCTCTCCTCGCCCTCGTATTGCACCGGATAGAACAGCAGGCCGTTCAGCTCCTCGAACACCGGCAGCACCGACTTGCGGCTGACCGAGGTCCAGCAGCCGAACACCACCGAGACCTTCTCCTTGGTGATCAGTTCGCGCGCCTTCTCGGCGAAGAGCGGCCAGTTGGAGGCCGGGTCGACCACCACCGCCTCGACCTTGCGGCCGAGCAGGCCGCCCTTCTTGTTGATGTCGTCCACCATCATCAGGACTGTGTCCTTCAGCGTGGTCTCGCTGATCGCCATGGTGCCCGACAGAGAGTGCAGCACGCCGACCTTGATCGGCGCCTGCGCCGATGCGGCGGCGGACCACATGAGTGCGCCAAGGCCCGCGCCGAGCGCGAGTGTCTTGGCCAAAGTGATTGGGCTATGCATGACCCCCGATATCCTCCGTTGACGTCTCCAGATCGCGCCCGCCTGGGCACGTGTCGCGGTGCAGCAAGGGACATGCCAAGGGATTCACCCAATTGAATCAGTGCCCAAGAAGCAGGCATACGCCTGTTGTGGCGACAAAACAGGCAGACAGGGGCATTTGCTGAAATTTTAGGCCGCCGAAGCCCGCTATATGGAACTACATTGTTTTAGAGCGGCTCGGTCTTGGCCTTGAACTCGCAGAGGTCGACGATCGGGCAGGCGGCGCAGCGCGGCTTGCGGGCGAGGCAGGTATAGCGCCCGTGCAGGATCAGCCAGTGATGCGCGTGCAGGCGATAGGCCGCCGGCACCGCCTTCAACAGCTTCAGCTCGACCGCGAGCGGCGTCTTGCCGGGTGCGAGGCCGGTGCGGTTGCCGACCCGGAAGATGTGGGTGTCGACGGCGATGGTCGGCTCGCCGAAAGCGATGTTGCGCACTACGTTGGCGGTCTTGCGGCCGACGCCGGGCAGGCGCTCCAGCGCCTCGGCATCGTTCGGCACCACCCCGCCGTGGTCGCGGAGCAGCAGCTCCGACAGGGCGATGACGTTCTTCGCCTTGGTGTTGAACAGGCCAATGGTCTTGATGTGGTCCCGCAGCCGCGCCTCGCCGAGCTTCAGCATCTTCTCGGGCGTATCGGCGACCTGGAACAGCTTCGCGGTCGCCTTGTTCACCCCGGCATCGGTCGCCTGGGCCGACAGCACCACCGCGACCAGCAGCGTGTACGGGTTCTTGTAGTGCAGCTCGCCGCGCGGATCCGGCTCGCGCGCCGCGAAGCGGCGGAACATCTCTTCGATCTTGTCTTTTTTCATCGCGACCTTATCCCCCGCGCCGCGGCACAATGCCGGCGCCCGGCCCGTTGCTGCAAGAAGGACCCCGGCCTATCCTCGGCCGCATGCAGGCGTCTCTGCCCCTCGATCCCGTGCTGTTCGAAGCGTGCCTCAAGCCGCATCGCTCGCTCGGGCGACGCGGCCTGCTGATTCTACTCTCGGTCGCGGGCGGCGTTTCGCTGTTTGCCGGGCTGCGCTTCGCCTATCTCGGCGCCTGGCCGGTATTGGTCGTATTCCTGCTCGACCTTGGCCTGCTCTGGGGCGCGTTCAAGCTGAACAACTGGGCGGCGCGCCGGTTCGAGGCGGTGGAGCTGCGCGAGGGCGAGCTGCTGATCCGCCAGGTCGATCCGCGCGGGCGCGAGCGCGCCATCCGCTTTCAGCCCTATTGGGTGCGGCTCGACAAGCCGGATCCGGAGCAGGTCGATTCCCAGCTTGTCCTGCGCTCGCATGGCCGCGCGGTCGCGGTCGGCAGCTTCCTGCCGCATGCGGAGCGGCTTGCCTTCGCCGATGCCTTGGGCGACGCGCTGCGGCGGATCCGCTCCGGCCTCGCGCTGAACTAGCCTCAGCCCTTCAGGCCGAGCACGTCCACCATGGAATAGAGGCCGGGCGGGCGGCCCTGCAGCCATTGCGCGGCCTTCAGCGCGCCGCGGGCGAAGATGGCGCGGCTGGTCGCCTTGTGGGTGATCTCGATGCGCTCGTCATCGGCGGCGAAGACGACGGTGTGCTCGCCCGCCACGTTGCCGCCGCGCAAGGCCGCGAAGCCGATGGCGCCGCGCTTGCGGGCACCAGTAATGCCGTCGCGGCCGCGCTCGGCCACCTCGGCAAGCTTCACCTTGCGGCCCGTCGCTGCCGCCTCGCCGAGCGCCAGCGCCGTGCCCGAGGGCGCATCGATCTTCATGCGGTGGTGCATCTCGACCACCTCGATGTCGAAATCGGCGTCCAGCGCGGCGGCGACCTGCTGCACGATGGAGAGGAGCAAGGTCACGCCCTGGCTGGTGTTGGCGGCGCGGAACACCGGCGTGTGGCGTGCCGCGCGCTCGATCGCCGCCAGGTCCTCGGCCTCCAGCCCGGTGGTGCCGATCACGATCGGGCACTTGGCCTGGGCGGCGATCTCGGCGTGCCGGCGGGTCGCCACCGGCACGGTGAAGTCCAGCACCGCGTCGGCATTGGCGAAGAGCGGCAGCGGATCGTCGGCGATCTTGGCGCCGAGCGGGCCGAGCCCGGCCAGATCGCCGATATCCTTGCCCAGATTGGGCGAGCCCGGCGCCTCGGTGCCGCCGACCAGACGGAAGCCCGCGGCATGGGCCTCGCGCGCCAGCATCTGCCCCATGCGCCCGCCGGCGCCCACGATCCCGATCCCGATCCCGATGCCGCTCATACCGTTTCCTCGCCGCTATTGTCAGGGGCTATCATCGTCGCCGGCCCCAGCTCGGGCCCCACCATAGTCAGGCCAAAAAGGAACCGGAAGGAACGCCCATGAGCGATACGGTGCTGTGCGAGATCCGCGAGGGCGTCGCCCTCGTCACCCTGAACCGGCCGGAGGCGCGCAACGCGCTCTCCATGGAGCTCCGGCTTGCGCTGGGCGAGATCCTCGGCCGGGTCGAGCTCGACGACAGGGTGCGCTGCGTCGTGCTGCGCGGGGCCGGCGGGCATTTCATGGCCGGCGGCGACGTCAAGGCGATGCACCAGCGGATGTCGATGGACCGGGCCGAGCGCTACCGCGCCATCCTGGAAGGCATCCACGCGCTGCACCTGCCGATCTTCGCCATCCGCCGTATGGGCAAGCCGGTGATCGCGAGCGTCGAGGGCGCCTCGGCCGGCTTCGGCCTCGGCCTGGTCGCCGCCTGCGACCTCGCGGTCGCGGCTGACGATGCTTTCTTCACGCTCGCCTATTGCCATATCGGGGCGAGCCCGGATGGCGGCACGTCCTATTTTGTCGCCCGCACCATGGGCATGAAGCAGGCTCTGGAACTCGCCTTCCTCGGTGATCGTTTCGATGCCGCGCGGGCCAAGGATTTGGGCCTCGTCAACTGGGTGGTTCCGAAGGCAGAATTGCAGGCTGAGACCTGGAAGCTGGCGGCGCGTTTGGCCCAGGGCCCGACCCGGGCCTATGCCAATGCCAAGGCGCTGTTCAACGCGGCGCTGAACCAGACCATGGAGACGCAGCTGCAGATGGAGGCGGAGCGCATGGCCGACAGCATGATGACCGAGGACCATGCCGAGGGCGTCGCCGCCTTCGTCGACAAGCGCAAGCCGCGCTTCAAAGGTCGGTAATGGCGCGCGAGTCCGAGGGCAAATACGTCAACGGTCACCGGCCCTTCGGGGCCGCCGACCTGTTCCGCCCCGGTGTCGTGCCGGAAGCACGGCCGAAGCCGGGCGACTACGCCTTCGATGTCGAGCGCACGGTCAGCCGCGTCTACGGCCTGCGCTCGGAAGTGCCGGAGGACGCCTTCACCGCGCGCACGCTCGGCACCGAGCGCGAAGGCAATGCCATCCCGATCAGCCGCGACGGGCTCGTCCTCACCATCGGCTATCTGGTCTCGGAGGCGAGCCGCGTCATCCTGGCCGCCTCCAACGGCGGCATCGCCGAGGCGCATGTCGTCGCCTACGATTTCGAGACCGGCTTCGGCCTCGTCCGCACCGCGACGCCGCTCGGCCTCGAACCGTTCGAGTTCGGCACCGCCGCGACACTGCTGCCCGGCGATCCGGTCATCGTCGCCGGCAATGGCGGCATGAAGCAAGCCTTGGCGGCGCGCGTCCGCGCCAAGCACGAATTCGCCGGCTACTGGGAATACCTGCTGGAAGAAGCGATCTTCACCGAGCCGGCGCATCCGAATTGGGGCGGCACCGCGCTGATCGACAAGAACGGCAAGCTGGTCGGCGTCGGCTCGCTGCATCTGGCGGAGAGCGACAAGCCCGGCAACATGTTCGTGCCGATCGACCTGCTGCCGCCGATCCTGCCGGCGCTGACGCGCCACGGCGATGCAGGACGCCAGTCGCGGCCCTGGCTCGGCCTTTACCTCACCGAAGCGGAAAAGCATCTCGTGGTCGCCGGCGTCGCGCCGGCCGGCCCCGCCACCACGGCGGAGATCAAGGTCGGCGACGTGATCGTGGCGCTGGACGGCGTGCCGGTGCAGGGCCTGGCGCCGTTCTACCGCCTGCTCTGGGGGCGCGGCCGCGCCGGCATCTCGGTCCGGCTCGCCGTGTTCCGCGAAGGCAAGCTGCGCGAGATTTCGGTCGAGACGGCGGATCGCAGCTGGTTCATGAAGCGCCCACAGGCGCAGTAATCAGGTATCGAGGAGGAGTTATGTCGGGGCGCGATCTTCCCGAGCGCTTTCGCGACGAGGCGCATCTCGAAGAGGTGATGACGACGCCGGACGCGGATCTGGTCGCCGATCTGGCCAAGGTGGCGGGCGACATCGTCATCCTCGGCGTCGGCGGCAAGATGGGGCCGACCTTGGCACGGCTCGCCAAGCGCGCCGCCCCGAAGAAGCGCATCGTCGCTGTGGCGCGGTTCAGCGAGCCCGGCGTGCGGGAAGGGCTCAAGTCCCACGGCATCGACTGCATCGAGGCCGACCTGCTCGACCGCGCGGCGCTGGCCCGCCTGCCGGACATGCCGAACGTGATCTACATGGCGGGGCGCAAGTTCGGCTCGGCCGGCGCGGAAGACCTGACCTGGGCGATGAACGCGCTGGCGCCGGCGCTGGTAGCGGAGCGCTTCCACGCCGCGCGCATCGTCGCCTTCTCCACCGGCTGCGTCTATCCCTATGCCGATGTCACCTCGGGCGGCGCGACGGAAGCGACGCCGATCATCCCGCCGCCCGGCGAATATGCGGCGAGCTGCGTCGCCCGCGAGCGGCTGTTCCAGTACGGCTCGCGCCAGCACGGCACCAAGGGCTGCCTGTTCCGTCTCAACTACGCGATCGACATGCGCTACGGCGTGCTGCACGACGTGGCACAGAAAGTGGCAGCGGGCGAGGCGATCGATCTCACCGCCGGCCATGTCAACGTGATCTGGCAGGGCGATGCCAATGCCTTCGCGCTGCGCGCCCTCGTCCATTGTGCGGCGCCGCCGCTCGCGCTCAACGTCACCGGGCCGGAAACGATCAGCGTGCGCTGGCTGGCCGCCGAGTTCGGCCGCCGGCTCGGCAAGCCGCCGGTCTTCACCGGCGCCGAGGCCTCGATCGGATGGCTCGCCAATGCACAGAAATCCTTCGACCTGTTCGGCTACCCGACCGTGCCGCTCGGCCGCCTGATCGACTGGACGGCGGATTGGATTGCGCGTGGCATGTCGAGCCTCGGCAAGCCGACGCGCTACGAGGTCCGCACCGGCACGTTCTGATGGCGAGCGAACCCGACATCCGCAGCGTCGGCGCGGGCGAGATCGATGCCTGCTATCGGCTCTCGTCGCTGATCGGCTGGAATCAGACGGAGGCCGACTGGCGCTGGATGCTGGAAGCGGGGCGCGTCTACGGCATCGATGGCGATGGCCGGCTGATCGCGACCGCGCTGACCTTGCCCTATGGCGGCCGTTTCGCCTGGATCAGCATGGTGCTGGTCGATCCGGCCTTCCGCGGCATAGGCCTCGCGACGGCGCTGATGCAGCGCGCCGTCGCCGATCTCGAGGCGGAAGGCCTGGTGCCGCTGCTCGACGCCACCCCGGCGGGGCGCGAGGTCTATCGGCGCATCGGCTTCCGTGACACCTGGTCGATGCGGCGATGGCGCGTGCCCTGCGGCACGGCGGAGGGCGGCGCGCGCCCGCTGGAGGCGGACGACTGGCCGATGGTCGAGACGCTGGACCGCGCCGCCTTCGGCGCCGAACGCGGAGATCTGCTGCGCCATCTGGCGGCGCGGCTGCCGGCCGCGGCGCGCGTTTCCGATGCCGGCTTCTGCCTCGGCCGCGAGGGGCGCACCGCGGACCAGATCGGGCCCGTCGTGGCAGCCGACGAGGCGGCGGCGATCGCGCTCATCGGTGCCGCGCTCGCGGCCTTGCCCGCGGGCCGCGCGGCCTATATCGACTTGGCCGACCGCTGCGGCATGGTGGCCGGCTGGCTCGAGCGCCTCGGCGCCGCGGTGGAGCGGCCCTATACCCGCATGGTGTACGGGCGCGATGCGGGTTTCGATGATCCCGGCCTGCTGATCGCGGCGGCGGGGCCGGAGCTCGGCTGAGGAGCAGAAGATGAGCTACGCATGGACCGACTGGCCGGCCGAGGTGCTGGCGACCTTGCGACGCGGCACGGTGATTCCGGCGCATCCGCTGGCGCTGGACGCGAACCGCAAGCTCGACACGCGCCGGCAGAAGGCGCTGAGCCGCTACTACATCGATGCTGGCGCCGGCGGGCTCGCCGTCGGCGTGCACACCACCCAGTTCGCGATCCGCGAGACCGGCCTGTACGAGCCGGTGCTGAAGCTCGCCATGGAACAGGCGACGGGCTGGACGAAGCGCCCGCTGGTCATGGTCGCGGGCCTCGTCGGCAAGACCGCGCAGGCGCGGCGCGAAGCCGAGATCGCCCGCGGGCTCGGCTACCATGCCGGCCTGCTCTCGCTCGCGGCGATGAAGGGCGTGAGCGAGGATGAGATCGTCGCCCATTGCCGAAGCGTCGCCGAGGTGATGCCGCTGGTCGGATTCTACCTGCAGCCGGCGGTCGGCGGCATCCACCTGCCGCCCAGCTTCTGGCGCCGCTTTGCCGAGATCGAGAACCTAGTCGCCATCAAGATGGCGCCGTTCAACCGCTACCGCACGCTCGACGTCATCCGCGGCGTGGTGATGGCCGGTGCGCAGGATCGCGTCACGCTCTATACCGGCAATGACGACCACATTGTACTCGACCTGGTGACGCCGTTCGTCGTGCGCCATGCGGGCAAGGAGACGACCGTGCGCATCAAGGGCGGTCTGCTCGGGCATTGGAGCGTCTGGGTCGCCGGCGTGGTCCGTCTGCTCGAGCGCCTGCAGAAGGCGGTTGCGGCCGGCCCGATCGCGCCGGAATTGCTGGCGCTCGATTCCATGGTCACCGATTGCAACGCCGCCTTCTTCGACGTGGCGAACGATTTCCACGGCTGCATCGCCGGCTGCCACGAAGTGCTGCGCCGCCAGGGCCTGCTCGAAGGCACCTGGTGCCTGGACCCGAAGGAAGGGCTCAGCCCTGGCCAGATGCAGGAGATCGACCGCGTGCTGGCGAGCTATCCGGAGCTCAACGACGACCTCTTCGTGCGCGAGAACCTGGAGCGGTGGCTGTCCTGAGGCAGTAAGCAAAGGCCTGCCTGACGGCTTCGCCACGCACCGACAACACGTCTTGCCCGGGCTTGACCCGGGCAAGACGAAACCCATTGACGGAATCGCTTCCGCGCCTCACGCCACCTTCCGCACCGGCCGTCCCTCGTAGAGGTCGCGGCCCTTCACCAGCGCGGCGATCTTGGCGTCGGCGATCGGGCGCTTCAGCATCCAGAAGCCGCAATCGGGATGGATGTAGCGGACGCGACCGGCGCCCATGACCGTCTCCGCCCGCTCGATCGCCCGGGCGATGTCGTCGGCGCTCTCCACCTCCGTGCGCTTGATGTCGACCACGCCGAGGCCCATGCCGATCTCGGGACGCAGATCGCGGAACACCGCCAGCTCCTCGGCCGGGCGATGCGCGTTCTCCATCACGATATGGTCGACGTGGAGTGCGTTGAGATAGCCGATCAGCTTGCCCCAGGTGCCCTTCTGGATCGACTGGCCGCCGTAATTGCCGAAGCAGAGATGCACCGCGGCCTTGGTCTTCACCCGGTCGAGCACGCGGTTGATCGCCGCCGCCGCCCAGGACCATTCGTCGGGGGAGCCCGGCAGGTTGGCCTCGTCGAGCTGCACCACCTCGGCATCGATATGCGCGACCTGCGCCGCCAGCACGTCGGCGATCGCGTCGGCCAGTGCCGCCGTGCTCTTGTAGTGCCGGTCGACCAGGGTCTTGGCCAGCATGTGCGGGCCGGTCAAAGTGAACTTGAGCGGGCGTTTGGTCAGCCGCTGGGCCCGCATGCAGGCGACCGGCAGGTCCAAGGTGCCGGCGGTGACCGCGCCGTCCACCACGCCGGGCGGCCGGGTGCGGAAGCGCATGCCGGGCTGCGCCCGGTACGCCACCGCCTCCTCGAAGGTGATGGCGGTGCGGATGCCCGCCATCGGCCGCACGAAGTACTCGATCATCCCGTTGGTCTCGGGATGGTTCGGATCGAAGCGGTAGAGCTCGCCGTCGCAGACGAGGTCGATCCCGGCCTCCTCCTGCACGGCGAGCACCACGCGGGTCGCGTCGACCACCGCCTGTTCCGACGGCAAGGCAAGCAGCCAGTCCGGGGCGGGATAGGAACCGACGACGGTGGTCTGGATACGCGGTCTCGAACTGGACGCCCCGGACATCGCTGGACCTACTTCTTCATCTTGATCGACTTGTCGAGGAAGTCGTTGGTGTAGGCGTTCTTGATGTCGAACGGCTTGTCGAGGCCGATATATTCCTTCACCAGCGCATAATCGGCGGCCATGCGGCCCGGATCGTGGATGCCGAGGGCGACGTCGCGGCTGAACTTGTCGCTCATCAGCACCTCGACCAGCTTCCAGTTGGTCATCTCGTTGTCGAATTTCAGCGCGCCGTTGGCGTCGACCAGCGCCTGCACGCAGGGCTCCGGCTTCGCCACGCAGGCGGCGAAGGCCTTCTGCGTCACCTTGACGAACTTCTCGGCCGCCGCCTTGTTCGCCTTGAACCAGGCGCCGTTGACGATGATCGAATTGCCGTAGGGGTTCAGCCCCGCATCGCGCCAGGCGAGGAAGCCCATATCGTCGCCCAGCTCGCGCTGGAACACGTGATGGATGTTGTAGAACGAGGTGGTGGCGTCGATCGTCTTCGACTTCACCGCGGCGAGCTTGGCATTGGCGTCGATATTGACCCAGATCACGCTCTTCGGGTCGATGCCGTTGGCCTTGGCCAGCGCCGGCCACATGATGCGCGCGCCGTCGCCCGGCGGATTGCCGATGCGCTTGCCGGCCAGGTCCTTCACCGACTTGATGCCGGAGCTCTTCAGCCAGTACAGGCCCTGCGGCGAGTTGGCATAGACGTTGTAGACGGCGACGAGGTCGGCGCCTTTGCCGATGCCGACCAGCACGCCGGCCATGTCGGCGAGGCCGACCGGGTTGGCGCCGGCGCCGGTCTTCTGGATGGCGAGCGCGGAGCCCTTGCCCTGCTCGATCTCCAGGTCGATGCCCTGCTTGGCGTACCAGCCTTCCTTCTTGGCGTAGTAGTAGGGGGCGTGGTCGCCGCCGGCGATCCAGTTCAGGATGAAGTTGATCTTGGTCTGCGCCGCGGCCGGCGCCGCGAGCAGCGCGATGCCGCCCGCCAACGACAGAAGTCGCATGCTATGTCTCATGTCGTGATCCTCCCCTGGCACTCTGCCGCACCCGGTTCTGCAGGCTTGACGGCAGGCGACGACAAGTAACTAGATGGTTACCGACGATAAGGGTCCGGCATGACCAGAGTCAACCAGACGGCAGCCGCGCGCAATGGGGCGGCAGGCGGGACCGCGCGGGTCCGCCGGCGCGAGCCGGAGCGCTCCAAGCGCGACATCCTGGCCGCCGCCACCGCCGAATTCGCCGCCAAGGGCCTGGCCGGCGCCCGGGTCGACCAGATCGCCAAGCGCGCCCGCATCAACAAGCGCATGCTGTACCAGTATTTCGGCGACAAGGAGGCGCTCTGGCTCGCGGCGCTCGAGGCGGCCTACGAGAACATGCGCCGCGAGGAGCGCCTGCTCGACGTCGCCACGATGAGCCCGCGCGAGGGCATGGCCGCCCTGATGCGGTTCAATTTCGAGTATTGCTCGGGCCACCCGGAATTCATCTCGCTGCTCAACAACGAGAATCTGCACAAGGCGAAGTACCTCAAGAAGTCGAAGCGCGTGCGCGAGCTCTATTCGCCGCTCTTGAGCCTGATCTCCGACCTGCTCGGCCGGGGCCAGAAGAGCGGCGTGTTCCGACCCGGCGTCGACCCGGTCGACCTCTACCTCACCATCGCCTCGCTCGGCTATTTCTACTTCTCCAACATCCACACGCTCTCGACCATTTTCGGCCGCGACCTTGGCGCCCGCGCCTCGCGCTCGCACCAGGCCGAGCTCTTCGTCGACGTGATCCTGCGCTTCCTGGCGCCGTAGAACGACACGGGAGCGCCGGATTGACGCGCCCTCCGCGTCGTGCGATAAGTAACCAACTGGTTACTTATAAGCCGTGCAGGAGGAGGCGATGAGGCTGACCGGAGCGGCGATCGCCCGCTATCGCGCCGTCGGCCATGTGACGGTCGAGGACGTGTTCCAGCCCACCGAGATGGATGTCGCCGCCGCCGATATCGAGCGCTGGGGCGAGGAGTTCCTGGCCGACCTGCCGGAAAAGGAACGCGCCTGGTATATCGATGGTGGGGTCAAGGCGCGCACCGTGCTGCGCAAGCTCGACGATCCTGCCTTCCACCGGCCGATGATCCGTGGGCTGGCCTCCGACCGGCGCCTGGTCGGCATGGTGGAGCAATTGATCGGCCCCGGCGTCAGCGTCTGCTTCAGCCAGATCTTTTTCAAGGCGCCGGAAGGCGGCGGGCCCAAGCCGGTGCACCAGGACAATTATTATTTCGGTCCCAACGACCGCGACGGCGTGGTCACCGCCTGGATCGCTTTCGACGATGCGAATGTGGAGAACGGCTGTCTCTATTTCGGAGAGGGCAGCAATCTAGGGCCCATCTACGACCACGTGGCGCCGGAAGCGGAGCCCTACAACCTGCAGATCCCCACGGCGATCGCCGATCGCCAGCCGATGACCCCGGCCCCGGTGCCCAAGGGCGGCGTCTCCTTCCACCACGGCAATACCTTCCACCGTTCCGGCCCCAATCTCTCGACCCGCTGGCGCCGGGCCTGCGCCGTGCATTACGTCAATCACTCGACGGTTTTCGCCACCCCCGCTCTGCCCTACGATTCGAGCCGGATCGTGCGGGTGAGCTGAAAGGGGGGCGGACGTGAAAACCGACAAGGGCGGCGAGGCCCGCCGCTTCGGCCTCGCCGTGCTGATGCACCTGCTGCTAGTGGCGGCCTGGCACTTCTTCGTCGTGCTGGGCGAGGTGCCGTCCTTTGTGATGCCCACGCCGGTCGACACCGTGAAGGCCCTCTTCGCCGGCGATTACCGCTGGGGCGAGAACCTCCTGACCACGGCGGGCGAGATCTTCGGCGGCTATGCCCTGGCGGTGGTGATCGGCATCGGCTCCGCGCTGATCTTCTCCTGGTCCCGGCTGACCGAGGAAGTGGTGATGCCGCTCCTGGTCAGCCTCAACATGATCCCCAAGGTGGCGCTCGGGCCGCTCATCATCGTCTGGTTCTCCTATGGCTTCCTGCCCAACACGGTGATCGCCTTCTCGATCGCCTATTTCCCCATCGTGCTGACCACCGCGCGCGGCCTGCGCGAGGTCGAGCCGGAGCTGATCGACCTGGTGCGCTCGATCCGCGGCTCGCGCTGGCAGATCTTCACCAAGATCCAGTTCCCGGGCGCGCTGCCCTACATCTTCTCCGGCATGAAGGTCGCCGCCGTGCTCGCTGTCGCCGGCGCCATCGTCGGCGAGTTTCTGGGCTCGGAGCGCGGGCTCGGCTATCTCATGCTGCAGGTGCAGGTGACGCTCGACACCGCGGCGATGTTCATGGCGGTGATCCTGATCACCATGATCGGCGTCGTGCTCTACGGTCTCGTCCTCGCGCTCGAGCGCGCGATGGTGGTGCGGGATGCTCGTGTCTCCTGACGCGCCCGCGCCCTTTATTCGCCTGCAGGGCGTCTCCAAGGTCTATCGCGGCCGGGGGCAGGACTTCCTCGCCGTATCGGATGCGACCTTCGACGTCGCGCCGGGCTCGCTGGTCTCGCTGGTCGGACCCTCCGGCTGCGGCAAGTCCACCCTGCTCAAGATCCTGGCCGGCCTGCACGGCCATGACGACGGCCAGGTGACGATCGGCAGCCCGCAGCATCCCTTCGACCCGGGACGCGATGTCGGCATGGTGTTCCAGGCGCCGCTGCTGCTGAAATGGCGCCGCATCCTCGAGAACGTGCTGCTGCCGGCGGAGATCCTCGGCCTGCCGATGGCCGCGGCGCGCGAGCGGGCACGGGCCCTGCTCGCCATGGTCGGCCTCGCGGGCTTCGAGGACAAATACCCCTACGAGCTTTCCGGCGGCATGCAGCAGCGCGCCTCCATCGCCCGCGCCCTGGTGCACGACCCGAAGCTGCTCTTGATGGACGAGCCGTTCGGTGCGCTCGACGCGCTGACCCGCGACCGCATGAACATCGAGCTGCTGCGCATCTGGCAAGAGAGCGGCAAGACCATCATCTTCGTCACGCATGGCGTGCAGGAGGCGGTGCTGCTCGGTACCCAGGTCGTGGTGCTGACCGCGGGCCCGGCGCGCATGGCCGACCATTTCAATGTCGACCTGCCGCATCCGCGCCGCCTCGCCCTGCGCAACGACCCGAAATTCGGCGAGTACACGCAGCGCATCTATCACCTGCTCGGACTCGATTAGACAGAAGGACGCGATCGATGGCCAAGGTAAAGCGGCTCGGCATCATCATGAACGGCGTGACCGGCCGCATGGGCATGAACCAGCACCTGATCCGCTCCATCGTGGCGATCCGCAAGGATGGCGGCGTGGCGCTGAAGAACGGCGCGCGGGTGATGCCGGACCCGATCCTGATCGGCCGCGATGCCGGCAAGCTCGAAGCGCTGGCCAAGGCGCATGGCATCGAGCGCTGGAGCACCGATCTCGACGCGGCGCTGAAGAACAAGGACGACGAGCTGTTCTTCGACGCCGCCACCACGGCGATGCGGGCCGGCCTGCTCAAGAAGGCGATCGCCGCCGGCAAGCATGTCTATTGCGAGAAGCCGGTGGCGGAGAATGTGAAGGATGCGCTCGACGTGGCGCGTCTGGCCAAGAAGGCCGGCATCAAGCACGGCGTGGTGCAGGACAAGCTGTTCCTGCCGGGCCTGCGCAAGCTGAAAATGGTGATCGACTCGGGCTTCATGGGCAAACTGCTCTCGGTGCGCGGCGAGTTCGGCTACTGGGTGTTCGAAGGCGACCTGCAGCCGATCCAGCGTCCGTCCTGGAACTACCGCCTGAAGGATGGCGGCGGCATCATCCTCGACATGCTGTGCCACTGGCGCTACGTGCTCGACAATATCTTCGGCGAGGTGCAGTCGGTCTCCTGCCTCGGCGCCACGCATATCCCGAAGCGTTGGGACGAGGACGGCAAGCCCTACAAGGCCGATGCCGACGATGCCGCCTATGCGACCTTCCAGCTGGCGGGCGGCGTGATCGCGCAGATCAACTCCTCCTGGGTCACCCGCGTACGGCGCGACGACCTCGTCACCTTCCATGTCGACGGCACGCACGGCTCGGCCGTCGCTGGCCTGCAGAAATGCTGGACCCAGGCGCGCGTCAACACGCCGAAGCCGGTCTGGAATCCCGACATCCCGCAGCCGATCGATTTCATGCAGACCTGGGAGGAAGTGCCCGATACCCAGGTCTATGACAACGGCTTCCGGGTGCAGTGGGAGGCCTTCATCCGCCACCTCTACGATGGCGGCCCGTTCAAATGGGACCTGCTCGCCGGCGCCAAGGGCGTGCAGCTCGCCGAAGCCGGCCTGAAGAGCTGGAAGGAACGCCGCTGGATCGACATCGAACCGCTGAAGGTGTGATGCCATGCCGACCCTGAACCTGCCGACCGCGCCGGGCCGCATCGAGGCCTATACGACGCGCGCGCCGAAGGCCTTCCCCAAGGCCGATCTGCCGTTCAACCGCGTCGCCTATGCCGCCGCGCATGTCGTGGTCGATCCGCTCGCCGATTTCGATCCCTGGCTCGAACCCGCGATCGACTGGGACCGCACCATCGCCTTCCGCCGCTATCTCTGGTCGCTCGGCCTTGGCGTGGCGGAGGCCATGGACACGGCGCAGCGCGGCATGGGGCTCGACCTCAAGGCCTCGCTCGAGCTGATCCGCCGCTCGCTGGAAGCCGCGAAGGACGTGCCGGGTGCCGTCATCGCCTCCGGCGCCGGCACCGATCACTTGGCCCCCGGCCCCGACGTCACCGTCGACGACGTGATCCGCGCCTATGAGGAACAGTGCGAGACGGTGGAGAAGCTCGGCGGCCGCATCATCCTGATGGCCTCGCGCGCGCTGACCAAGGCGGCCAAGGGACCGGACGACTATGCCCGCGTCTACGCCCGCATCCTCGGCCAGGTGAAGCAGCCGGTCATCATCCACTGGCTCGGCGAGATGTTCGATCCGGCGCTCGAAGGCTATTGGGGCAAGGCCGACCATTACGACGCGATGGAGGTCTGCCTCGGCATGCTGCAGGCGAATGCGGCGAAGATTGACGGCATCAAGATTTCGCTGCTCGACAAGGAGAAGGAGATCCGCATGCGCCGCCGTCTGCCGGCGGGCGTGCGCATGTATACCGGCGACGACTTCAATTACGCGGAGCTGATCGCCGGCGACGATCAGGGCCATTCCGACGCGCTGCTCGGCATCTTCGATGCCATCGCGCCGGCCGCGGCGGCGGCGCTCGGCTCGCTCCGCCGCAACGACCTCTCCACCTTCCACGACATCCTGGCGCCGACAGTCCCGCTGTCGCGCCACATCTTCAAGGCGCCGACCCGGTTCTACAAAACGGGTGTCGTGTTCATGGCCTATCTGAACGGCCACCAGGACCATTTCACCATGGTCGGCGGGCAGGAGAGCGCGCGCTCGGCGCTCCATCTTGCGGAGCTGTTCCGTCTCGCCGATGCGGCCGGCCTGCTCGCCGACCCGGATCGCGCGAGCGCCCGCATGCGGGCGGTGCTGGCGACCCGCGGCGTGGTGCACTGACCATGGGAAAGCCGGGACCGCTGTCGCTCAACACTATGACGGTGCGCGACCAGTTCTCGCTCGCCCAATGCGTCGAAGCCTGCCAGCGGCACGGCATCACCGGCATCTCGCCCTGGCGCGACAAGCTCGCCGAATGCGGCGTGCCGCGGGCGGCCAAGCTGATCCGCGATGCCGGGCTCACCGTCACCGGCCTCTGCCGCGGCGGCATGTTCCCGGCTGCCGATGCCGCCGGCCGCCAGGCCGCGATCGCCGACAACAAGCGCGCGGTCGACGAGGCGGCGGCGATCGGCGCGCAATGCCTGGTGCTGGTGGTCGGCGGCCTGCCGAGGGGCTCCAAGGACATCGCCGGCGCGCGCCGGCAGGTGCAGGACGGCATCGCCGCGGTGCTGGAACATGGACGCGCCTCGAACGTGCCGCTGGCGATCGAGCCGCTGCACCCGATGTACGCCGCCGACCGCGCCTGCGTGAACACCATCGACCAGGCGATCGACCTCTGCGACAGGCTGGGGGAGGGCGTCGGCATCGCGGTCGACGTCTATCACGTCTGGTGGGATCCGAATCTGGCCGCCGCCATCGCCCGCGCGCGCGGCCGCATCCTGGCCTTCCATATCTGCGACTGGCTGGTGCCGACCGCCGACATGCTGCAGGACCGCGGCATGATGGGCGACGGCGTGATCGACATCCCGGCGATCCGCGGCCTGGTCGAAGCCGCCGGCTATCGCGGCTTCTGCGAGGTCGAGATCATGTCGGCGAACAACTGGTGGAAGCGCCCCGGCGACGAGGTGCTGCAGACCTGCCTCGAGCGCCACGCGACAGTGGTCTGATCAACCCCGCCGCATCACGAAGTTGGCGATCCACCCGGCGGCGAGCGACAGCACGATGGCAAGCAGTCCGTACAGCGCCGGGCGGCGGCGCGACAGCTCGAACATGTCCTGCTCCAGGCCGCTCTTGTTGACGAAGAGCGGCGAGGATTGCGCGCTGGTCACCTGGCCGTCGCGGAACAGATAGACCTCGGCCTGATAGGTGCCGACCGAGACGCTGGCCGGCAGGTCGACGCTGACGCGGAACAGCTTGGGCCCCAGGAAGACCACCGGCTCCGGCTGGTTCTGGAACAGGCCGGCGCGCAGCCTGCCCTGGATCAGCGCGTCGCGGAACTCCCTGACCGTGCTGTCGGCCAGGCCCGCCTCCGGCTCGAAGCGCAGATGCTCCATGCCGAGCTGCAGCCGGCCCAGCACGCCGGGCGAGGTCACCTGCTCCAGCGGCTGGTTTGCCGCGACGGCGTAGTACACCGGCACCTTGCCGAACTGCACCGCATCGCGGTTGGCCCAGACGCCGAGCACGCGCTCCTTGCGGCGCACCACGGCCGGCTCGCGGGGCCCTCGCACCACCACCACCACGTCGCCCGGCTGGTCCACCGCGCCGTAGATCAGCAACTCGGTGCCGGTGAAGCTCGAATTGATCGAAATCAGATGGCTGGAGAGATCGGTGACGAGGGGCGTATCCTTCGGCGCAATCTGGCCCAAGGCGCCGGATGCCATACCCGCCGCCGCAAGCAGAAAAATCACTACGCCGGCGGGGGCCTTTCGCATCCGCCGTGACCAATGGGCCATGTGCGGCCTCGTTGTCTCGTGCGCCGAGAGGTACGCCGGCAGGCGGTAAGCGGCAAGGAAAATTGGCGCGTGCCCGCGCGCCCGGCTGTCGCTGAAGCTGCCGCTCAGTCGAACAGGGCGTCGACGTCCGCCTGGGCGGCGTTTGACTTGCCGCCGCCGGCTGCCTTGGCGGTTGGCGGCGGCATCGCCGCGCCCTTTGCGATCGGCGCCTTGGTGGCGTCGACCATCATGGCGTCCACCTCGGCCTGGTCGATGCCCTGGCCGGCCAGCTGCGGCCCGTTCAGCAGGGCCTTGTCGCCGCTCGGCCGGTCCTCGCGCGTCTCGCCCATTTCCGGGCCGAGCACCTGCACCAGCTTCTCCAGCCGCTCCTCGATATGATGGATGGTGCCGACCACCTTGCGTACGCGCTGGCCGGTGATGTCCTGGAAGGCGCAGGCCTCGTAGATCTTCAGGCAGGCCTGCTCGATGGCGGGCGCCAGGTCGGCGACATTGCCCTGCCAGGCCATCAGGCTCTCGGCCGCCGCCATGATGCTGTGGGTCGCTTCCTCGGTCTCCTTGACGACGGCGTCCAGCTCCATGCCGGCACGGGGCAGCTGCTCCACCTTCAGCTGGCGGGGGCGCAGCGTCGCGATCTCGGCGCGGGTGCGGGCGATATAGCGGGCCAGGTCCTGGCAGTCCTGATACAGGGCGGCGATGCGGGGATCGGCGGCAGACTCGGCCATTGAGGTAACACTTCCGTCGTTGACATCCGCCTCCGCCCGGCTCCGACGAGCCGGTCCGGACTCGGCCTAACCTCCGCAATTTGCGGTGGGATGATTAAGGAAGCCTGAAGCGGCAGGGCGGCGGCGGGCCGCCTTGCGGCTGGTTAGGGATTCCTTATATTGCATTGCACAAAATGGGGACCGGGGCAGGTCGCGGACGGAAAGGTGTGAGCAGTTCCATGCAAGAGCTCCACGGCTACTACCTGGAAGACCTCGCGGTCGGCATGACGGCGGTGCACGCCAAGACCATCACCGACGCCGATGTGGTGATGTTCGCCGGCGTCTCCGGCGACACCAATCCCGTGCATCTGAACGAGCAGTTCGGCGCCACCACCATGTTCAAGGGCCGCATCGCCCACGGCATGCTGTCGGCCAGCCTGCTCTCCACCGTGTTCGGCACCAAGCTGCCGGGGCCGGGTGCGATCTACGTCGCCCAGAACCTGCGCTTCAAGGCGCCGGTCCGGGTGGGCGACACGGTGGTCGCCCGCTGCACCATCCGCGAGATCGTCGCCGACAAGCGCCGGGTCGTGTTCGACTGCGTCTGCACCGTGGACGGCAAGCCGGTGATCGAGGGCGACGCGACCCTGATGGTCAGCCGCAAGGCGGAGCAGAAGCCGGCCGTCGCCGCCTGATTTGCCGAGCGCCTTGATCCGGCAACGTCCGACGCCATAATCGCGGCCCCGCGGCTCCCCTGCGGGGGCTTGGTCGACCACGCGGCGTTTCGGGGCGCAATGCAGCTTCATCTCGGCTACGAAGGCGTGCCGCCGGCAGGGCGCGGCGCCGCCGTGGCGCTCGGCAATTTCGACGGCGTGCATCTGGGCCACCGGGCCGTGCTGGACGCCGCGCGGACCGAGGCAGCGCGGCTCGGCGCGCCGCTCGGCGTGCTCACCTTCGAGCCGCATCCGCGCAGCTTCTTCCAGCCGGACGCGCCGCCCTTCCGCCTGACCTCGCCACGCACCAAGGCCGATCTGCTCGCCGCCGCCGGCGTCGACTGGCTCTACCAGGCGAGCTTCGACCGCGCCTTCGCCGCGCACGACCCGGAAGCCTTCGCCACCGAGGTGCTGCGGGACGGGCTCGGCGCCAGCGCGGTGATCTGCGGCTACGACTTCGTGTTCGGCAAGGGCCGGCTCGGCAACACCAAGGTGCTGGAGGCGCTCGGCAAGCGGCTCGGCTTCGCCGTCACCGTGGTGGCGCCGGCCAGGAACGGCGACGCCGCCTATTCCTCCACCGTGATCCGCGGCCTGCTGCAGGACGGCAAACCCCGCGAGGCGGCCGAGATGCTCGGCCATCGCTGGACCATCGAGGGCGAGGTGCGGACCGGCGATGCGCGCGGCCGCACCATCGGCTTCCCCACCGCCAATATCGAGCTCGGGCCGTTCCTGGTCCCGGCGCTCGGCGTCTATGCGGTGCGCGCCGGCCTGGAGGCGGCGGATGGCAGCCACGCCTGGCGGCCGGCGGTGGCCAATCTCGGCCGCCGGCCGACCTTCGATAAGCGCGACGTGTTGCTGGAAGTGCACCTGATCGACTTCCAGGGCGACCTCTATGGCCGGCGACTGTGGGTGGAGTTCGTCGAATACATCCGGCCGGAGCGCAAATTCTCAGGGCTCGACGCTCTCAAGGCTCAGATTTCTGCTGATCGAGATAAAGCCAAAGAAATTCTCACGACGATCTAGGTTAAAACAAGACTCGTTTTACTTGTCGAATAAGCGCTATCTGATTTCGGACGAGCGCGGCCGATTCTTGCCTTTTTGTCGCCAGAATGTGAATGGAACCTCCCGGCCATTCACGAGATTAGACGACGACACAAAGGGGATTTCCATGAAGACCGGGATTGGGAAGAACGGGATTGGCTATCCGCGATGGTCCGCCCTGGCGCTCGGCGCGGCGGCTTTGGCGCTGCTCGGTGCCTCGGTGGTGCCCGCCTCGAGCCGCGAGCATCCGACCGAGGAACCGGCGCGGGCCCTGGCCGAACGCTGGATCGATCCGGCGGAGCGCGACTGTCTCGCCGAAGCGGTCTATTTCGAGGCGCGCAGCGAGCCGGTGGCCGGCCGCATCGCGGTCGCCCATGTGGTGCTGAACCGTGCTGCCAGCGACGGTCACCCGAACCGGGTCTGCGAGGTGATCCGCGAAGGCGAGACGCGGGGCCGGGGCCGCTGCCAGTTCTCCTGGCGCTGTGACGGCTTGGCCGACATCCCGCGCGACAAGCAGGCCTGGACCGAGGCGCAGGAAATCGCGATCGAGGTCATGCTGGGCCATCACCCCGACCCGACCCGCGGCGCGCTGTTCTACCACGCCGTCAGCGTCAAGCCGGCCTGGGCGCCGAAACTGCAGCGCGTGGCCCGGATCGGCACCCACGTGTTTTATCTGAGTGACCGAAAAGTCTAATAAAATCCGAGGGATAAATTTGATTTCGGGTCACCGATCTTTCCGAAGCCTTTACCGCATCTAGGCGCTACTGGCCGGCAGACCTGCTGTCGGAACGGAGCGCCTGATGCGTCACATCATCGCCGCCACCGCCCTCGCCGCCCTGATGGGTGCCTGTACGCAGACCGCCCGCGTCGCGGCGCCGGTCACCGCCGAGCCGCCGCCCTCGCGCACCGTGACCGCGGTTGCCCTGGCCTCGCCCCAGCCCGCCAAGATCGCGGCGCGCCGGGCGGTCGATCCGGCCGAGCGCGATTGCCTGGCGGAGGCGATCTATTTCGAGAGCCGCGGCGAGCCGCGCGACGGCCAGATCGCGGTGGCCCATGTCGTGCTCAACCGGGTGGCCAGCAAGGCCTATCCGGCCCGCATCTGCTCGGTGATCGGCGAAGGCGAGGAGCTTGGCAAGGGCCGCTGCCAGTTCCACTGGCGCTGCGACGGCAAGCCCGACGTGCCGGGCGAATACGCCGCCTGGCTGGATGCGCAGGCCTTGGCCGAGGAGGTTCTCGCCGGGAACATCCCGGATCCGACCCGCGGCGCGCTGTTCTTCCACGCGGTGCACGTCTCGCCGGAATGGGCGAGCCGGCTGCGACGAACGGCGCTGATCGGCTCGCACATCTACTACGCGAAATAGCTGCCGCCGCCGGCCCGGCGCCCGTACCTGCAACCTTTGCCGTAGCGACGCGTTACGCCCCCGGTTCGGAGTCTCCCACTCACGCCGAGGAGCGAAGATGCGACGCCATGCCGTGGTCGCAGCCGTGCTTGCCATGCTCGCGGGATGCGAGACCGGCGAGAAGCCGCCGCCGAGCTATGACCTTGCCGCCGTTCCGCCGGTACCGCCGCCCAGCTTCGAGCCGGCCCCGGCCGCACCCTCGGAGCGCGATTGCCTGGCCGAGGCGATCTATTTCGAAGGCCGCGGCGAGCCGCGCGAAGGTCAGATCGCCATCGCCCATGTGGTAATGAACCGGGCTGCCGCCAAAGGCTTCCCCGGCCAGGTCTGCGACGTGATCCGCGAAGGGGAGAGCAACGGCACGGGAAAGTGCCAGTTCTCCTGGCGCTGCGACGGCAAGCCCGACACGCCAACCGACGCCGCCGCCTGGAGCACAGCGCAGAAGGTCGCCGACAGCGTGATGCAAGGCGATGCGACGGATCCGACCCATGGCGCGCTCTACTTCCACAACGCGAAGGTCCAGCCCGACTGGTCGGCCAAGTTCCGCCGCACCGCCGAGATCGGCGCCCACATCTACTACGCCAAGTAACCAGCACGTTGACCCGCCATCCACGTTGACCCAGGCGGGCGGAGCGGCAATCGTGGCGCATGGCCGCGAACCGCCGCCCCCATGACGAGGCCCTGATGCGCCGCGCGATCGAGATCGCGCGGCGCGCCGTGGCGCATGGCAACCACCCTTTCGGCGCGCTGCTTGCGACGCCGGAAGGCGAGGTGCTGCTGGAGGCGGAGAATACCTGCCGCACCGCGCGCGACGCGACCGGCCATGCCGAACGCAACCTGATGACCGAGGCGTCGCAGCGCCTCGCGCCGGAGGTGCTGGCCCGGGCCACGCTCTACACTTCGACCGAGCCCTGCGCGATGTGCGCCGGTGCCGCCTATTGGGTCGGCATCGCCCGCGTGGTCTACGGCCTGTCGGAACGCCGGCTGGGGCGGATCATCGGGGCGCATCCGGAGAACCTGACGCTCGACCTCGATTGCCGGAAGATCCTCGGCAGCGGCCAGCGTCGCATCGAAGTGATCGGCCCGCTCTTGGAAGACGAGGCGGCCGCCGTACATGAAGGGTTCTGGACCGCCGGTTGACGCATACCGGATGACCGGCAGCCGATGGAGGAAGACATGGCGGAGAGGAAGAGTGGCATCGGCAGCTGGTTTTCCGGCCGCGGCGAGGCCGAGACGGCGGCGGAGAGCTTTCCCGTGCAGCACAGCGAGGCGGAATGGCGCCAGCGTCTGACGCCGGAGCAGTTCGCCGTGCTGCGCCAGCACGCGACCGAGCGCCCGGGGACCAGCCCGCTGAACAACGAGAAGCGCCCGGGCACCTTCGCCTGCGCCGGTTGCGGCCAGCCTCTGTTCGCCGCCGAGACCAAGTTCGAGAGCGGCACCGGCTGGCCGAGCTTCTTCCAGCCGCTCGAAGGCGGCGTGGCGACGACGACCGACCGCAGCTTCTTCATGACCCGCACCGAGGTCCATTGCGCCCGCTGCGGCGGCCATCTCGGCCATGTCTTCGAGGACGGGCCGGCGCCGACGGGCTTGCGCTACTGCATGAACGGCGCGGCGATGGGCTTCGCGCCCAAGGACGAGAGCGAATAGGCGGAGGGAATCCGTGATCATCCCGCTGCCGTCGCATCCGCGGGCCGCCGCAACGGACGCGGCCTCCTCCTACCTCGCCTTCGACCGCCGCGACTGGGCGAAGCTGCGCTCGGCGACACCGCTCACGCTCTCCGCCGCGGAGCTCGCCCGGCTGCAGGGCCTGAACGAGAAGATGTCGCTCGCCGATGTTACCGACATCTTCCTGCCGCTCTCCCGCCTGCTCAACCTGCATGTCGCCGCCGCGCGCGGCCTGACCCAGGTGCAGGACGCCTTCCTCGGCCGCCCGGCGGCGCGCGCGCCTTACGTGATCGGCATTGCCGGCAGCGTCGCCGTGGGCAAGAGCACCTTCGCCCGCGTGCTGCGCGCGGTGCTGGCGCATTGGCCGGACCATCCGCATGTCGAGCTGGTCACCACCGACGGCTTCCTCTATCCGCGCGACGTGCTGGAGCAGCGCAATCTGATGGGCCGCAAGGGCTTCCCGGAAAGCTACGACCTGCGCCGCATGATCGGCTTCCTGGCCGAGCTGAAGGCCGGCGCGGAAGCGGTGGCGGCGCCGGTCTATTCGCACCAGACCTACGACATCGTGCCCGGCGAGACGCAGGTGGTGCGCCGGCCCGACATCCTGATCTTCGAAGGCCTCAACGTGCTGCAGCCGACCTCCGGATCGTCGGTCTTCGCCTCCGACTTCTTCGACTTCTCGATCTATCTGGATGCCGACGAGAAGGTGATCGAGGGCTGGTATATCGACCGTTTCCTGCTGCTGCAGCGCACCGCGTTCCAGAAGCCGAGCTCCTACTTCCATCACTACAAGGACCTGGACGAGGCGGCGGCGCGCGACGCCGCGCGCGGCATCTGGTCGGCGATCAACCTGGTGAACCTGCAGGAGAACATCCGCCCGACCCGCCAGCGCGCGCGCCTGGTGATGCACAAGGCGCCGGACCATGCGGTCGACGCCATCTATCTGCGGAAGATGTGAGCCGTGGCGGCCTACCAGTTCCTCGCCGTCCAGACCAGGAACCGCGTCGGCTGGCTCGCCTATAACCGCCCGCCGGTCAACGCCTTCAACCGGCCGATGGTGGAAGAGGTGGTGGCGGCCTTCGAGGCGCTGCACGGCGATCCCGAGGTGCGGGTCATCGTGCTGGCCAGCGTGCTGCCGAAATATTTCTCCACCGGCGCCGACCTCAAGGTATTCCGCTCGATGCAGCCGGAAGATTTCCGCTCCTGGGTGGCGCTCTGCCACGGTCTCGCCCGCAAGCTGCGCGCCTCCGAGAAGCCGCTGCTCGCCGCCATCGCCGGCACCGCGGTCGGCGGCGGGCTGGAGATGACCTTGCATTGCGATCTCCGCTTCGCAGCCGCCGATGCCAGGCTCGGCCAGCCCGAGATCGCCATCAACTTCATCCCGCCGATCGCCGCGACCCAGGCGCTGGCCCGCCTGATCGGCCGGCCGCAGGCGATCCGCTATCTCTACGACGGCGCGCTGCTGCCGGCGCAAACGGCGCTGCAGATCGGTCTGGTCGACCAGCTCTGTCCGCCGGAGACCCTGCGGGACGAGGTGCAGGCCTATGCCGAGGGCCTCGCCGCCAAGCCGCGCGAGGCGCTGGCGGCGATCCGACAATGCGTGACATTGGGCGGCGGCATGACTTTCGAGGATGGCCTCGCGCTCGAAGCGGCCTGGGCCGGGCGGCTCGCTGAGAGCGCCGATTTCACCGAAGGCATCGCCGCCTTCCTGGACAAGCGCCCGCCGCGCTGGTCCGGCTGAGTTAGGCCATTCGGCCCCATTGATCTTAACCAGCGGATGGGTACAGGCTGGTCCCCGGGTGAGGCCGGGAGATGACCGATGGGCCAGCTCCGCCACGATCTGCACTGCCCTGGCCGTTCGGCCGGCCGCCTCCCTGCATTGTCTCCGATCAAAGCCTTCTCCCCGCCGCCGCGATCTGCTGTGCCCGCCAGGGCAGGGCGATCGTCACGGCTGCCCCTTGGCCAACTCAGCGAAGGAGCCTGTTCATGCAGCTTCCCCTCCAGGTGACGTTCCGCAATCTCGAGCCCTCCGAGGCCGTGCGCGCCGATATCGAAACGCACGCGGCGAAGCTGCACCAGTTCTTCGACCGCATCGTCAGCTGCCGCGTGGCGGTGGAGGCGACCACGCGGCGTGGGCAGAAGGGCAAGCTGTTCAACGTGCGCGTCGATCTCGGCGTGCCGGGCCGCGAGATCGTCACCAACGGCAAGGGCTTCAAGAGCCAGGTGCACGAGGATGTGCGCATGGCGGTGAAGGGCGCCTTCACCGTCGCCGCCCGTGCGCTGGAGGACTATTCGCGCAAGCTGCGCGGCGATGTGAAGAGCTCCAACATGCCGCCCAAGGCGATCCGGCCGAAGAAGCAGGCGGAGGAGCCGGAGGCTGAGTAGGCCGGCGGACGCCGCGCGCCGGCCTCAGCGGCCGGGGAAGTTGGGCTTGCGCTTCTCCTTGAAGGCGCTGGTGCCCTCGGCCGCGTCCGCGCTGTCGCGCACCACGTTCAGCTCGCGGATGGCATAGGCCATCAGCTCGGACGGGCCCTTGGGCAGCACCGTCTCGGTGACGAAGCGCTTGATCGTCTTCAGCACCACCGGCGAGAACTCGGCCAGCTCCTTGCCCCAGGCCACCGCCTCGTCGATGTGCTGGCCGGCGGGGACCAGCTTGTTCACCAGCCCCACCTCGTAGGCGCGCTTCGCTTCCATGGTGCGGCACATCATGATCAGCTCCATCGCCACCTTGTGCGGGATGCGGGCGGCAAGCCCGGCGATGATACCGCCGGTGAAGCCGATCTTGGCCTCGGGGTAGGAGAACTTGGCCGTCTCCGTGGCGATGCAGAGATCGGCCATCATGACAGCGACCAGCGCGCCGCCGACCACCCAGCCGGTGCAGGCCGCGATCACCGGCTTCTCGGTGGTGATGCCGAGCGTGGGGATGCAGCGCCACAGCTCCGGCAGGTCGGTCACGTCGGCGCCGACCGAGAAGGCCTTGTCGCCTTCCGAGGTCAGCACGGCCACGCGCTGCCCGGACCGGTCGAACTCGGCGAAGGCCGATTGCAGGTCCAGCGCCACCTGGCGGCTGATCGCGTTGCCTTTTTCCGGCCGGTTGATGGCGATGATCGAAACCGGGCCGTCCTGGCGCACACTCACCACGCTCATGTCGCTTCCTCCACATGCCATTCTTTGGCCTATGGATTACCTCGCGCCGGTGCCCGTGTCGCCGCTAAATTCGCCCCATGCGCCTTGCCCTGTACCAGCCGGACATCCCGCCCAATGTCGGCACCATGCTGCGCCTCTGCGCCTGCCTCCGCGTGCCGGTGGATATCATCGAGCCCTGCGGCTTCCCGTTCTCCGACAAGCGGCTCAAGCGGGCCGGGCTCGACTATCTCGACGCCGCCGAGATGACGCGCCATGTCACCTTTGATGCCTTCCTGGAGACCATCGCCGGCCGCAGGTTGGTGCTCATGTCGACCAGGGGCGATATTGTGCATCACGCCTTCCGCTTCACGCCTTCCGACGTGGTGATGATGGGGCGCGAGCAGTCCGGCGTGCCCGATACGGTGCATGCCCGCGCCGATGCCAGGCTGCGGGTGCCGATGGCGAGCGGTTTGCGCTCGCTCAACATCGCCGTCACCGCCGGCATCGCGATCACCGAGGCGCTGCGCCAGATCGCCGGCTTCCCCGGCGAGGCGGGCGAGGCGCATGAGCCGCGGCCAGTAGAACGGAGAAGCGCATGAGCACGCCGCCAACCAATGTCGGTGACCTGGAGCAGCAGGCCCGCAGCTATTTCGAGAACCTGCGTGACCGCATCTGCGCCGCCTTCGAGGCGCTCGAGGATGCCGAGGGCGGTACCGCCCCGGCCGGCCGCTTCACCCGCAAGGCCTGGGACCGGCCGGGCGGCGGCGGCGGCGTCATGTCGGTAATGACGGGCCGGGTGTTCGAGAAGGTCGGCGTCAACTGCTCCACCGTGTTCGGCGAGTTCAGTCCCGAATTCCGCCAGCAGATCACCGGCGCCGGCGACGATGGCCGGTTCTGGGCCTCCGGCATCTCGCTGGTCGCGCATATGTGCTCGCCCAAAGTGCCGGCGGTGCACATGAACCTGCGCCGCATCGTCACCACCAAATCGTGGTTCGGCGGCGGCGCCGATCTCACGCCGATGCGACCCGACGAACAGGCGGCAACGATGTTCCACGCCGCGCTGAAGGCGGCCTGCGACGCGCACGATGCGGGCTACTACCCGCGCTTCAAGCAATGGTGCGACGAATATTTCTTCCTGCCGCACAGAGGCGAGCCGCGCGGCGCCGGCGGAATCTTCTTCGACAACCACGCAACCGGCGACGTGGTGGCGGACTTCGCCTTCGTGCAGAGCGTCGGCGAGGCCTTCCTCGACATCTATCCGAAGATCGTGCGGCTGCGCATCGCCGAGCCGTGGACCGAGGAGGACCGCGAGCACCAGTTGCTGCGCCGCGGCCGCTATGTCGAGTTCAACCTGCTCTACGACCGCGGCACCACCTTCGGCCTGAAGACCGGCGGCAACACCGAAGCCATCCTGATGTCGCTGCCGCCGGTGGTGAAGTGGGGGTGAGGTGCGGCGCTCAGCCGGGCTGCCAGGCCTCCACCTCGCGGTAGATCCGGGCCAGCTCTTCCGGCGCGATCTTGTGCAGCAGCATGCTGGCGCGCTGCGACGGCAGCGAACCTTCGCCAAGGATGCCGCGGTCGCGCAGCAGGCGGAAGGCCAGCAGGTAGTGCCGCACGGCGGCGACAAGGTCGCCCTCCTTCTCCTTGTCCTCGGCGATGCGGAAGGCAGCGAGCGGCATGCCGGCCTTGAGCGCCCGGTCGAACTCGCCAAGGTCGTAGAGGGCGGAGCCGTCGCCGGCCGCCGCTGCCTTGGCGCGCAGGGCCGCGGCATCGGGCGGGTTGAGCCGCGCCAGCATGCTCATGGCGATCGGATAGCCCTTCTCGGCGGCGGCGCGATAGGCGCGGGCGGCGCCCTCGCGGTCGCCGGCACGCTCGAGCGTGCGGCCGTACTGGAAGACCAGCCGGGGCTCGCCGCCCGCCGCCGCCTTCTCGCAGGCCGGCTGCGCCCGCCGCGCGTTGATCGTGTCCAGCAGCATGGCGCGGCCGACGCGGCCGGGATCGTAGGGGTGTCCCGCCAGGCGGTCGCAGGGCTCCGCCGCCTCGGCCGTCGCGGCAAGCTCCGGCAGCAGATTGGCGCGGCGCTGCTCCGGCCCGATATTGCGTCCGATGAGGAGCGACATCATCCCGGCCATGTCGAGACGGGTCTGGCGCGAGGCCTGGTCGGGAAACGCCGTCCAGGCCTTGACGTAGCCGAAATCGCCGCCGGTGAAGACGCGCCTGCCGTCGGCGCTCGGCACCGCCGTGCCGACGCCGCCCTCGCGATAGGCGGCGAGCAGCTCGCCCGGATCGACCAGCCAGATGCGCGCCTGGGCATCGTCATGCGTGGTCACCAGGCGCCGGCCGTCGGCGGTGAAGGCGACGCTCATCACGGCGACGCGCGGCGGCGCGTTCAACGTCGCCACCAGTTCGCCGTCGCGCCACAGTTTCGCGGTGCTGTCGGATCCGCCCGCGGTGGCGATCGTCTTGCCGTCCGGGCTGACCGCGATGCCGATGATCGGCCCGTCATGCGCCGCGATCCCGATCGGGCGCAGCACGCCGTCCTGCCCGCCGATCAGCAGTTCCCTGCCCATCAGGGCGATCGAGCGGGCACCCCGCGCGACCTCGCCGCCGCCCTCGCCGAGTCTGAGCACCACGCCGTCGCGGGTGACGGCGTGCAGCGGCTCCGCCCAGAGCAGCTGCACCACGGGCGCGCCGACCTCGTGGCTGCGCAGCATCTCTCCGTTGGCGCCGAAGATGCGCACGGTGCCGTCCTCGCCGGCCAGCGCCACCTCGCCGCCCTTGGGCGCGAAGGCGGCAGCGGTCGACCGGCTCTCCGCCGCCAGCGCAGCGCCGGATCGCATCGCCTCGACATCGAACAATCGCCCGCCCTTCGGCCCGGCCACCACCAGCCACTTGCCGTCGGAGCTCGCCGCCATGCCATAGGCGCGCTCGCGCTCGCCGGCGAAGACGTAGGCGCGCTCGAATTTCTGCAGCACGTCGTAGAGCGCGGCGAAGGCCTCGCCGACGAAGGGCCGCTCCGGCTTGTCGAGATCGCGCGGCAAGGCCTCGCGCAGCAGCAGGAACGGCATGCCGGTCTCGGTCGCCCGCTCGGCGGCGCGCACCAGGAACAGCGATTGCTGGCGCAGCACGCGCTGGCGCTCGGCCTCGGCGGCGCCGCGCTGCTTCTCCGCCTCGGCGGCATTCGCCACCGCCGTGGCCCGCTGCGTCTCGGCTTCGGAGGCGCTCGCCACCGCGGCGCCGCGCTGGCGTTCCGCCTCGCCGGCCTGGTTGACGGCGTAGATGGCGGCGCCGCCGGCCGCCACCGCCAGCACGGCGAACACCGCGGCGGCCGTCTGCAGCCGCCGCCGGCCGCGCCGTTCCGCCTCGTGCCGCGCTTTGGACGAGCGTTCGACGAAATCGACGACCTCGCCGCCCAGCTCGCCGCGCCGTCGCGCCAGCAGGTCCTCCGCCTCGGAGAGCGGCAGGCCGGCCGGCAGCAAGAGGCTCGGATCCGGCCGCGCGGCGTGGCGCTTCGCCGCCTGCTCCACCCGCGCCCGCGCGGCGAGATCGGCGCGGTCCTCCTCGATCTGGCGGGTGAGCCTGGGCCAGTGCCGGATCAGCGCTTCATGCGCGATGCGCACCACCGCGCCATCGGCGATCAGCAGCCGGGCGGCGACCAGCGCGTCGACCAGCGGCCGCACGGCGGTCAGATCGGCGGTGCGCGCGCTGCGCGCCGTCGCCGTGCCGTCCTCGCCCACGGTGACCAGCGCGCGGGCCAATGCCGGCAGTTGCGCCTGCGTCGCCGGGGCGAGTTCGACGAAGACTTCCTCCGCCCGGTGCGCCAGCGCGCCGGCGAGGCCGCCCAACGCGCGATAGGCGGCGAAGGTGAGCGTGCCGTCGGCGGCCCGCCGTTCCCACAGCTCGTCGAGGGTGAATTCCAGCAGCGGCAGCGCGCCCTTGTCGGCGCTCGCCGCGGCGATCAGCTCGGAATCGAGCGAGGTGCCGCTCTCCGCCTCCACCTCGAAGCGCAGGCCCGCCTCGCGCGCCGGCCGGCGCACGATCTCGGCGATTTCCGCCGCCTCGACCGGCAGCAGCTGGTACTGCCCTTCGCCGGCGGCCAGCTCGGCCAGAAGCGGCACGCCTTCCAGGCGGTGGAAGAAATCGCTCCGCATGGTGGCGATCACCCAGGTGGCGCCGCTCCGCGCCAGCGCGGCGGCGAGGCGGGCGAAGGTGTCGGGTGCGATGTCGCCGGCGGTGAACAGCTCCTCCAGCTGGTCGACCACCAGGCAGAGCCGCGTCTCCGCCTGCTCGGTCAGCTGCGCCGCCCGGCCGGCATTGGCCAGCGCCTGGCGCAGCGGCACCAGCAGGGTCTCCGGGTTGTCGGCCAGCAGCGGCTTCAATGTTTCCGCGCTCCAGCCGAGCGGACCGAGCTCCGGCAGCGCTTCCAGCAACGCCTGAGCGAGGCGATCGATACCCTGCGCCGGCGTCCAGATCGCATGCCGCACCAGGGCGACGCGGCCGATCATGCCGGGCAGCAGCAGGTCGGCGAGCAGGCCGGCCTTGACCAGCGAGCTCTTGCCGCTGCCGCTGGCGCCGAACACCAGCAGGAAGCCTTCGCGCGCCAGGTCGCGCCGCTGCACCATCTCGCGCAGCCGGTTGCGGGCGCGGGTGCGGCCGAAGAAGACCGGCGCATGCTCCAGCTCGAAGGCCTGCAGGCCGCGGAAGGGCGAGCCCTTGAACCAGTGGATGCCGCCGCCTTCCTCCGGCGCCAGCGCGCCGCCGGAAGCCTCGCGCACCTTCTCCTCGATCAGACCGCGCAGATGCGTCTCGATCTGGGCCTCGAACTGCTCAGCCGCGTCGAAGCTGTGCGACGCCGCCTTGATGCCGCCGGCCCGATCCTCGAACCAGCGGCGCCAGAACTGCTCCAGGATCTTCTTCTGCTCCCGGCTCCGCTCCAGCTCCTCCTCATCGTCGAGGAAGGTCTGGATGCGGGTGCGCTTGCGGTAGACCAGCAGATCGGGCGCGCCGCGCTCGCGATAGCCGCGCACCGCGTCCTCGAATTCCCATTCCGTGCCGGTGACGCCGGCCGAGCCGTCGAGCCGGCGGAACTTTTCCGCCGGCAGCGGCGTGCCGAGCTTCGACCACAGGATGACGACGACGATGTCGGTCTCCGATGGCGGCTGGATCATGGTCTGGAAATGCTCGGTCGCGATCAGCGGCTCGCGCTCCCACAGCACCGGCTCGATGCGGAAGTGATAGGCGAACTCGCGCGCAAGCCGCGCGACCACCCGTTCGGCGATCAGCCGTTCCGGGCGCACGTCCGATGGCGAGGAGATGAAGATCCGAAGCGGACGCTGATTCATCGCGCGATCATGCCCTGCCGGTGGCGGCTTCGTTTCGATTCCGCAGATGATAGCCGAACTCCGCTCGGAATTGCGGTAGCCGCCGTCACGCGGGCGCCATCGATTGCTTGCCTGCGGCATCGGATCGGCGTCTATCCTCTTGCGATGGGGGCGGCATGACCACCGAAGCGGAAGTCCGGGCGGCGATGAATGCAGGCGATCTGTTCCGCGCCTGCGATCTGGCCAATGCGGCGCTGGCCGCCGCGCCGGGCGATCGGGCGCTACAATACCTGGTCGTGCTGGCGCTGGCCCGGGCCGGCGCGACCGAGCAGGCCCTGGAGCGCTATCGCGATTTCGGCCTCAGGGCGGAGCGGTTCGATACCCAGCTCGACATCGACATTGCCAGCATTTCCGGGCGGTTGCTGAAGGACCGGGCCTTGCTGGCGGCGGCGGCCGATCGGCCCGGCCTGCTGGCCGCCGCCGCGGCCGAATACGAACGTGTCTACGCATCGAGCGGCAAGCCGTTTCCGGGCGTCAACGCGGCGACTCTGCACCGGCTGGCGGGCAACGCCGCCGCAGCGGGACGAATCGCGGGTGCCGTGGTGGCAACGCTCGGCCAGGCACAGGATTACTGGGGCGAGGCCAGTCTGGCGGAGGCGAAGGCCGTGCTCGGCGACCAGGCCGGGGCGAGCGCCGCGCTGACCCGCGCCGCCCGCTTCCTCCCGGATGAAGGCGCTCGCGCCAGCACCCTGCGCCAGCTTCGCCTGCTCGGCGCGGCGTTGGGTTGGGATGCCGCCTGGCTCGCGCCGATCAAGCCGCGCACCGCGATCCATTTCAGCGGGCACATCATCGGCCCGCGCTTTCCGCCGGAGGCCGTGCCCGTGGTGGCGACGGCGATCGAGGCGGCGCTCGCTGCGCACGATGTCGGCTTCGCCTACGGCTCGCTCGCCGCCGGGGCCGACATCCTGTTTGCCGAGGCGGTGCTGGCACGCGGCGGCGAGCTGCATGTCGTCCTGCCGTTCGACGCGGTGGAGTTCCGCGCCACCTCGGTCGCCCCGGCCGGCGGCGATTGGCTTGCTCGATTCGAGGCCTGCCTCGCCCGCGCGACCAGTATCAACTTCGCCACGACAGATGCCTTCCTCGCCGATGACGGCCTCTACGCCTATGCCAGCCGCATGGCCATGGGGCTGGCGCGGCTGCGCGCCGGCTTCCTGCAAGGCGAGGCAATGCAGATCGCCGTCTGGGACGGCCAGCCGGGCAACGGCGTCGCCGGCGCCGCCGCCGACATTGCCGCCTGGGCCGCGGTCGGCGGTCCGGCGCAGATCATCCGGGTACAGGGCGCGCCGGGCCATGCTGCCGCGCCGGCGCGCCAGCGGCGCGAAGTGCATGCCATGTTGTTCGGCGATGTGCGCGGCTTCTCCAAATTGACCGAGGCCGAGTTGCCGCGTTTCGTCGGCCTGGTGCTGGGCGGCTTCGCGCGTGTCGCCGAGCGCTACGACGCGCGCATATTGCTGCGCAACACCTGGGGCGACGGCCTGTTCATCGTGGTCGAGGATGCTTCGACGGCGGCGGCGCTGGCGCTCGAACTGCAGGGGGCCATGCGGGGCATCGATCTCGCCGCGGCGGGCCTGCCGGACTATCTGGCGCTCCGGCTCGGCGGCCATGTCGGCCCGGTCTTCCGCCTGACCGATCCGGTGCTCGGGCGCGACAATTTCTTCGGCGTGCATGTCAGCCGCACCGCGCGGATCGAGCCGGTGACGCCGCCCGGCGCCGTCTATGTCACAGAGCAGTTCGCGGCCGACCTCGCCGCCCGCGGCGAGACGCGGTTCCAATGCGACTATGTCGGCCTCGCCCCCGCCGCCAAGGGCTACGGCGACATGCGCTTCTATGCGCTCAAGTCACGCGGTGCCGTGGCGGCGGCGTGACGGGCGAGCACGTGCGATTTCCGCTTCCCGGCCGGGCCGGGCGCCGCTATGTGTCCGCCCCGTTGCATTCCTATGAAGAATTCGGGGAGGGCCGATGAGCCGCGCATTCGTGTTTCCGGGCCAGGGGTCGCAGGCGGTCGGCATGGGCCGCGAGCTGGCCGAAGCCTTCCCGGTCGCCCGGCAGGTCTTCGAGGAGATCGACGAGGCGCTGAAACAGAAGCTGTCCAAGCTGATGTTCGAGGGGCCGGAGGCCGACCTCACCCTGACCGAGAATGCGCAGGCCGCCCTGATGGCGGTCAGCGTGGCCGTGGTCCGCACCCTCGAAGCGGAGGGCAAGTTCAAGCTGGCCGACAAGGCCGCCTACGCCGCCGGTCACTCGCTGGGTGAGTATTCGGCGCTGGCGGCGGCCGGCGCCTTCTCGCTGGCCGACACGGCGCGGCTGCTCAAACTGCGCGGTCAGGCGATGCAGAAGGCGGTGCCGGTCGGCACCGGCGCCATGGCGGCTTTGCTCGGCGTCGAGCTCGCCCAGGCCGAGGAGATCGCGAAAGAGGCCGCCGCCGGCGAGGTCTGCGACTGCGCCAACGACAACGGCCCGGGCCAGGTCGTCCTCTCGGGCGCCAAGGCGGCAATCGACCGCGCCGTCGAGCTGGCCAAGTCGAAGGGCAAGAAGGCGATGCTGCTCACCGTCAGCGCGCCGTTCCATTGCGCGCTGATGCAGCCGGCCGCCGACGCCATGGCCGAGGCGCTCTCCAAGGTCACCATCGCCCCGCCGACCGTGCCGCTGGTGCCGAACGTCACGGCCACCGAGACCAGCGACCCCGAAACCATCCGCGACCTGCTGGTCAGGCAGGTGACCGGCCTGGTGCGCTGGCGCGAGACGGTGCTCTATCTCAAGTCGAAGGGCGTCGACGGCATGGTCGAGGTCGGCGCCGGCAAGATCCTGTCGGGCCTGGTCAAGCGCATCGACAAGGAGATCGCGCCGCTCAATGCCCATACACCCGCCGAGATCGAGGCGGTGCTGAAGACGCTCGCCTAGAAGCCCTCCCCCGGCTTGCGCCGGGGGAGGGAGCAGGAAGGAGACAGATCGATGTTTAATCTCACCGGCAAGGTGGCGCTGGTCACCGGCGCCTCCGGCGGCATCGGCGGCGCCATCGCCCGCGCGCTGGCGCAGGCGGGCGCCAAGGTCGCGCTGTCGGGCACCAAGGTCGAGGCGCTGGAGAAGCTGAAGGCGGAGATCGGCGCAAGCGCCGAGATCTTTCCCTGCAACCTCGCCGATGCGGCGGCGGTGGATGCGCTGCCCGGCCAGGTGGAGGCGAAGCTCGGTAGCCTCGACATCCTGGTCAACAATGCGGGCCTGACGCGCGACCAGCTGGCGCTGCGCATGAAGGACGAGGATTTCCGCGCCGTGCTCGACGTCAACCTGCTGGCGGCGTTCAAGCTCGCCCGCGCCGCCTTTCGCGGCATGATGAAGCGGCGCTGTGGCCGCGTCATATCCATCACCTCGATCGTCGGCGTCACCGGCAATCCGGGCCAGGCCAACTATGCCGCGTCGAAGGCCGGGCTGATCGGCATGTCGAAGAGCCTGGCGCAGGAAGTCGCCTCGCGGAACATCACCGTCAACTGCGTGGCGCCGGGCTTCATCCAGACGGCGATGACCGACGGGCTGCCGGAGGAGCAGAAGCAGAAGCTGCTCGGTGCCATCCCGCTCGGCCGGCTCGGCGCCGGCGCCGATATCGCGGCCGCCGTACTCTATCTCGCCAGCGACGAGGCCGGCTACGTGACCGGGCAGACGCTGCACGTCAACGGCGGCATGGCGATGATCTGAGCGCCACGATCTGAGATTCGGATGTCCGAAACACGCACCCGCAAGCCGCGTGGCCAGGGCCACGAGCGGCGGACCGAGATCCTGGCCGCCGCCAAGGCGATGTTCGTCGCCGAAGGCTATGCGACGGTCACGACGCGCAAGCTCGCCGAGCGGGTCGGCATCTCGCAGACCGGGCTCTACGTATATTTCCAGAGCAAGGAGGGGATCCTCTTCGCGCTCAGCCAGGAAACCTTCGCCAAGCTCGGCGAGGCGCTGCGCGCAGCGACCGAAGGTGTCGAGCCGGGTCCGGAGCTGCTGCGGCGGCTCGCCCGCGCCTATATCGAGTTCGGCCTCGCCAACCGCGACGAGTACGAGCTGACCTTCATGGCGAGCGACGCACCGCTGAAGCCGTTCCATGCCGACAAGGACCTGACCCGCCCGTTCGACCAGCAGGGCGTCGGCCTGCAGGCCTATCTGTTCGTGGCGGAACAGGTGAAGCGCCTGCAGGCGGTGGGCGCCATCGAGGAGCGCGACCCGGTCGTTGCGACGCAGACCTTCTGGGTCGCCCTGCACGGGCTGGTCGCGCTGGTGATCGCCCGGGCCGGCTTCCCCTGGGCCGATATGCGGCGGCTGACCGACCACCTGATCGAGACCCTGGTGAGAGGCCTCGCCGCTCGCTGACCATATGCCTGCTCGTAATATGTTCGTTGATTAGTGTTCATTGAACAGTTATCCTGCCCACCGCAGACAGCCGGGAGGCAGCGATGATCACCCTCACCGTCAACGGGCAGCCCCGCCAGATCGAAGCCGAGGCCGATACCCCGCTGCTCTGGGTCCTGCGCGACGAGCTCGGCCTGACCGGCACCCGGTTCGGCTGCGGTGTCGCCGCCTGCGGCGCCTGCACGGTGCATGTCGACGGCGTACCGATGCGGGCCTGCAGCTTGCCGGTCGAGGCCCTGGCCGGCGCCAGCGTCACCACCATCGAAGGCCTGCCCGCCAGCGCCGGCCTGGCGCCGGAAGCGCTGCACCCGGTGCAGCAGGCCTGGATCGACCTGCAGGTGCCGCAATGCGGCTATTGCCAGTCCGGCATGATCATGGCCGCCGCCGCGCTGTTGCAGGCGAACCCGAAGCCGAGCGATCCGGAGATCGACGCCGCCATCACCAATCTCTGCCGCTGCGGCACCTATCCGCGCGTCCGTACCGCCATCCGCCGCCTCGGCGGCGCAGCCTGAAGGGAGAGGTGCGATGAAGCGCAGAACCTTCCTGCTCGGCGCCGCGGCTATCGGCACCGGCGGCCTCGTGCTCGGCTACCGCGCCTGGTCCGATCGTTTCGAGGCCCAGGCCGCCCAGCTCACCGCGGGCGACGGCGGCAAGCTGATCGCCGGTTGGGTCCGGATCGGCAGCGACGACAGCGTCACCGTCTACGTGCCGCATATCGATATGGGCCAGGGGACGGCGACGGCGCTCGCCATGATGCTGGCGGAGGAGCTCGATGCCGACTGGTCCAAGGTCAGGCCGGAGCGCGCGCCGGGCGAGAAGGCCTTCGCCAACCGCTTCCTGGCCGAGGGCTGGATCCTGCAGGGGCTGAAGGTGCCCCGCTTCCTCGACGGCGCGGTGGATGTGGGCTTCGCCGAGGCGGCCCGCTTCGTCAACCTGCAGATCACCGGCGGCTCGACCGCCGTGCGCTTCACCGGCCAGGTCGGCATGCGCATCGTCGGCGCCGCCGCGCGCAGCATGCTGGTCGAGGCGGCGGCGAAGCGATGGGGTGTCAGCGCGGCCGAGCTCGCCACCGCCGACAGCGTCGTCACCCATGCCAAGAGCGGCCGCGCGGCGCGCTATGGCGAACTCGCCGCCGCGGCGGCCGAGCTGTCGGTGCCGTCGAGTCCGCCGCTGAAGGCCCGCGAGACGTACCGCATCATCGGCACCTCGCCGGCGCGCTTCGACATCCCGGCCAAGGTTAAGGGCGCGCCGCTCTACGCGATCGACCTCCGCCTGCCGGAGATGCGCTATGCCGCCGTCATGTCGGCCCCGGTGCATGGCGGCGCGCTCCAGTCGCTAGATCCCGCGCCGGCCCAGGCGGTGAAGGGCGTCGAGCAGGTGGTGAAGTTCCCGCACGGCATCGGCGTGATCGCCCGCAATTGGTGGCAGGCGCAGAAGGGCCTCGCCGCGCTGAAGCCGGTGTTCAGCGATGGCGGCAACGGCAATGTCTCGAGTGCCAGCCTCGCCGCAACGCAGGAAAGCGCGCTCGGCGCGGCGGATGGCAAGTCGATGGTGAAGCTCGGCGATGCCGAGGCGGCGCTGCAGCAGCCAGGCGCCCGCATCGTCGAAGCGACCTATCACGTGCCGTTCCTGCACCACGCGGCGATGGAGCCGATCAACGCCACCGCGCAGGTGAAGGACGGCCGGCTCACCGTGTGGGGCGGCGAGCAGGACGCACTCGGCGCCAAGATGAAGCTGGTCCAGTTAAGCGGCTTCGCCGCCGACAAGGTCACGCTCCACCCGCTGCCGGTCGGCGGCTCGTTCGGCCGCCGCGTCACCGTCACCACGCGCCATCTGGAGCAGGTGGTCGAGCTCGCCAAAGCGGCCTCGCCCAATCCAGTGCAGATGATCTGGAGCCGGGAGGAGGATTTCGCGCAAGGGACCTACCGCCCGCAGGTCGCCTCGCGCATCCGCGCCGCGCTCGGGCCCGACGGCAAGCCGACCGCCTGGTCGCAGAGTTTCGTCGAAACGCCGGGCATCAACGAGGCCATCGGCCTGCCCTATCCGATTCCGAACCAGTCGATCCGCGCCGTGCCGGTGCCGGTGCATGTGACGCAGGGATCGTGGCGCTCGGTCGCGCATACCCAGCACGGCTTCTACACCGAGACCTTCATCGACGAATTGGCGCAGGCGGCCGGGCGCGACCCGTTCGAATATCGCCGCGACCTGCTGCCGGCTGGCTCGCGGCAACGCCGTGTGCTGGAGATCGCGGCGGAGAAAGCGGGCTGGGGAAAGCCGCTGCCGGAAGGCCGCGGGCTCGGCATCGCGCTGGTGGAAAGCTTCGGCACTGTCGTGGCCCAGGTGATCGAGGCATCGCAGGGGCGGAACGGCGTTCCGGTGGTGCAACGCGTCGTCGCCGCAGTCGATTGCGGCGACGTCTGCCATCCCGACACCGCCACGCAGCAGGTCGAGGGCGCCATCGTGATGGGCCTCGGCGCCGCCATTGCCGAGCGCATCACCATCGAGAACGGGGCGGTGCGGCAGCGCAACTTCCCCGACTACCCGATCAGTACCATGGCCAGTACGCCACCGGTGATCGAAGTGCATTTCGTGCCGAGCGACGGCGCCTGGGGCGGCCTCGGCGAGCCCGGCATGCCCCCGGTGGCGCCGGCGCTGGCCAATGCGCTGTTCGCCGCCACCGGCCGGCGCGCTCGCAGCCTGCCGCTGAAGCTCGCCGCCGCGGCCTAGTCTGTCTTCGGACCTATGCGGGGAATGGCCTTCCCCACCGGGTTTGGCGCATACTGTTCGTCACGTCAGGGCGACGGAGCGGACAGGCTCGATGGCGGATCAGAACGCGCTGCCGGACACGCGATTTGCGCGCTCGGGCCCGGTCAACATCGCCTATCAGGTGATGGGCGAGGGGCCGATCGATCTCGTCATCGTGCCCGGGATGGTCTCGCATATCGAGATGATGCACGAGGTGCCGGGATACACGGCCTTCCTCCGGCGCCTCGCTCAGTTTGCCCGCGTCACCACCTTCGACAAGCGCGGCCAGGGGCTGTCGGACCGGATGGAGGGCGCACCCACGCTGGACGAGCGCGCCGACGACGTGCGCGCCGTGATGGACGCCGTCGGCATCGAGCGCGCCGCGCTGATGGGCATTTCCGAAGGCACCATGATGTCGGTGTTCTTCGCCGCGGCACACCCCGACCGCGTGTCGCATCTGCTGCTCTATGGCGGCATGCCGCGGCAGGCCTATTCGGAGGATTTTCCGATCGGCTTTCCGCCCGAGACGGCGCGCATGTTCAAGGGCTGGGGCACCGGCTCGTTCATCGTCAATTTCGCCGCGCCGTCCTGGAAGGGGAATGCGGAGCTGGAGAAGATCGCCGCCCGGTTCGAGCGCATGTCGTGCAGCCCCGGCAACCTGCGCGCCTTCGTGACGATGAACTACGAGCTGGATGTCCGGCACATCCTGCCCACGCTCTGGATGCCGACGCTGGTGCTGCATCGCGAGCATGACACGCTCTGTCCGCTCCCGCTCGGCCGTTACTACGCGGAGCATATCCCTGGCGCGCGCCTGATCGTCTATCCCGGCGGCGGTCACTGGCCGCCTTCCATTCATGAGGACTGGGAGACGATCTGCGACGATATCGGCGAGTTCGTCACCGGCCATCGGCCGACGCACGAGCCTGACCGCGTGCTCGCGACCGTCCTGTTCACCGACATCGTCGGCTCCACCGACAAGGCGGCGGCGCTGGGCGACCGCCGCTGGCACGCGCTGCTGGACAGCCACAACGCGGCGGTGCGGCAAGTCATCGCGCGGTTCCGCGGGCGCGAGGTCGACACGCTCGGCGACGGCTTCCTCGCCACCTTCGACGGGCCGGCGCGCGGCGTGCAATGCGCCCGCGCCATCGTCGAGGCGGTGCGGCCGCTCGGCCTGGAAGTGCGCTGCGGGCTGCATACCGGTGAGTGCGAGGTGATGGGCGACCGCGTCGGCGGCATCGCCGTGCATATCGGCGCGCGTGTCGCGGCGTTGGCGGGAGCCGGTGAAGTTCTAGTCTCCAGCACAGTCCGGGACCTGGTGGCCGGATCCGGCCTCGGTTTTGCCGATTGCGGCTCCCAGGCGCTCAAGGGCGTGCCGGGCGAGTGGCGCCTGTTCCGCGTGGCCTGAGCAACCAAAGCCGCGGCAGCTAGCGCTGGCGCGGAATGCGCCATGGCGCGTGGCGGAACTGCTCGATCAGGAAATCCGCGAAGACGCGCACCTTGGGCGAGCGGTGCCGGCCGCCCGGATAGACCGCGGCGATCGGGACCGGCTCGACCACGTTGAACTCGTCGAGCAGCGGCACCAGCGTGCCGCTCTGAATCGCCTCGGCAACGATCATGTCGCCGAGCCGCACGATGCCGGCCCCGGCGATGGCGAGCTTCACCAGCGCATCCGCCGCGGCGACGGTGGCCTGGCCTTTCACCTCGACGGTGGTGATGCCGCTTTCGGTGCGGAACGGCCAGCGGCCGAGCTGCGGCTGGTCGGCGACCAGCAGGCAGCTGTGATGCGCCAGGTCTTCCGGCCGCCGCGGCGTGCCGTGCCGCGCGAGATAGGACGGCGCGGCGCAGATCACCCGCTCGATATCGGCGATCTTGCGCACCACCAGCGAGGTGTCGCCGACTGGGCCGGCGCGAATCGCGAGATCGGCGCGCTCGCTCTGCAGGTCGACGATCCGGTCGGTGATGTCGACCGAAACGCTGACATCGGGATAGCGGTCGAGGAAGATCGGCAGCTTCTGCATAAGTTGCGTCGTCGCGAACACGCTGCCCGAATTGACCCTGAGCAGCCCCTTCGGATGCGTGCTCGAGGCGCCGACCGCGGCCTCCATCTCGTCGATCTCGGCCAGGATGAACTTGGCGCCGGCGAAATAGCTCTCGCCCTCCGGCGTCAGTCCGATCCGCCGGGTGGTGCGCTTGAGCAGGCGGACGCCGAGCCGCTCCTCCAGCCGCGCCACGATCTTGGAGACGGCGGAAGGCGTCAGCTCCAGCCGCTCGGCCGCCGCGGTGAAGCCGCCCAGCTCCACCGCGGCCACCAGCACCCGCATGGGATCAGTGGAATCGGTCATTTGTGAAAATATTTCATCAATCTCGGTCTTGAGACAGAGATTATCCCGCCAGCGGCTCGCAATACATATCCTTCAGCGGCGCTCGAAGCGCCCATGAACCAAGGTGACCGAACATGCTGGCCTTCCCCGAATCCATCGATCTGTCGCCCGAAGTGATCGAGCGCCACCGCCGGCGCGCTCATGAATTGCGCGCCGCCTCGGTCCGGCAGTGGTTCCGGCAGCTTTGCCACGCCCTGCGCCACCTGGTCGGGGCGCCGGGCGCGGGCCGGCCCGCGGCGGTCGGCTGACGCCGGCTACCGCCCTTTGAACACCGGCGCGCGCTTCTCGACGAAGGCGCGCGCCGCTTCCTTGTGGTCCTCGGTCTGGCCGGTGCGGCTCTGGAACATGGCCTCCATGTCGAAGCACTCGGCCAGGCCATGGCTCTCGGCGGCGTTGAAGGTCTTCTTCATGTAGCCGAGCGCGACGCGCGGCCCGTTGGCGAGCCGCTTCGCGAGCTCCATCGTCTCGGCCTTCAGCTTGTCGTCGGCAATGACGCGGTTGACGATGCCCAGCCGGCCGGCGTCTTCCGCGCCGATCACGTCGGCGAGATAGTAGAGTTCGCGCGCCTTGGCGGTGCCGACCAGCTTGGAGAGGAAATAGGTGCCGCCATAATCGCCGGAATAGCCGACCTTGGCGAAGGCGGTGGTCAGTCGCGCCGAGGCGGCGCAGGTGCGCAGGTCGCAGGCCAGCGCCATCGATAGGCCGGCGCCCGCCGCGGCGCCGTTGATCATGGCGATGGTCGGCTTCGGCATCTCGTGCAGCCAGCGCGAAGCCTCCATGCCGGCGCGCAGATTGTGCATGCGGCTTTCAAAGGTTTCGGGCTCGCCGGCATTGCGCTCGTTCATCGCCTTGACGTCGCCGCCGGCGCAGAAGCCGCGCCCTGCGCCGGTCAGCACCACGCAGCCGACGTCGCGGTCGGCGGCGAGCCGCGGCAGCGCCTCGCCGAGATAGGCCGTCATCGGCCGCGACAGCGCGTTTATGCGGTCCGGCCGGTTGAGCGTCAGGACGACGACGCCCTCCTCGCGGGTTTCGATCACATCGGTGGTTTCGACAGGCATTGGGCCTTCCTCCAGTGGTCTTCGTTTCAGGTGAGCAGGAAATCGACACCGCAGATGGTGACGCTGTCCGATCCGGCCGGCACGCCCGCCGCGGCGGCGCGCTTCAGCACCTCGGCCTTGTCGGCGGCCTTCAGGTGCACGGCGGCGATGCCGGCGGTGCGGCCGGGCACGAAGGCGATGACGCCGCCGCAGGCGAGATCCATTTCCGGCCCGCGGGCGCCCTGACGCAGCGGCAGGTCGAGCAGCCGCGACCACAGCTCCGCCAGCGCCTTCGGGTCCGGCGCCGACAGATCGCAGCCGGTCATCGCCGCGACGGGCGTCTTTTTCACTTGCGACAGCCAGTCCGGCCCTGCGGGCTGCCAGGGGCCGAGCGTCTCGGTCACCTCGGCACCGGGCAGGGTTGAATCGACCGAGAGCAGGAAGCCGCCGGTATCGGCGGGATGGAAATGCGTCGCCTTGTAGGTCGGCCGGTCGATCTTCCAGACCGACCGCACCTTGTGCGTCTCGATCCGCTCGCGCTCGGCATTGGCGTCGTCGGTCTGCACGATCACCATATAGCCGCCCGGACCGCCGCGCCGGGCGAGGAACCGCCCGGCCGAGGTGTTGCCCTTGACCGGTGCCACGATCTCCAGGAAATCGCCGCCGACCGGCAGCACCACGTTCTCCAGGCCGAACACGCCGACATTGCCGTCGCGGAACGGCTCGCCCAGGCCCAGCACCTGGATCAGGTGGCCGGCATGCGGCTCCAGCTTGTCGGCGACCAGCGCGATCTGGCGCAGCCGCACCTTGCGTTGGCTCATGGCCGTTCCCTCCTTGCGTTTCCCCGGATTTCTTGTTCTGCGGGCGGGATTATGGGCTGATCCCGGGCCGCCGGGAACCGCCTGCCGGCCCGGGAGTTCGCAATAGCACGAGGGTGATCCCCGCTTGCTTTGCATCCCGCCGGAAACGTGTTAAGCACCCCGCCCGTCGCCGGGCCGGAAGCTGTTCACAGCGCCGCCCAGCGTGCCTTATTTTACGCCAGCGGTGGCCGACTCGGGTGGAGCGGCCGGAAACAAGGGACCCTCAATGAGCGATATCGCCGATCGGGTTAAGAAGATCGTCGTCGAGCATCTCGGCGCCGAAGCGGACAAGGTGACCGAGAACGCCAGCTTCATCGACGATCTCGGCGCCGACAGCCTCGACCAGGTCGAGCTGGTGATGGCCTTCGAGGAGGAGTTCGGCTGCGAGATCCCGGACGATGCCGCCGAGAAGATCCAGACCGTGAAGGACGCGATCGACTTCATCACCCAGCACCAGACCAAGTAGGTCGGTTCAGCAGGCCGCGCCGTCCTCAAGTACCAGGGGAGATCCAGCATGCGCCGCGTCGTCGTCACCGGCCTCGGCATGGTCACCCCGCTCGCCAGCGGGGTGAAGCCCACCTGGGATCGCCTGATCGCCGGCGAATCGGGCATCGGGCCGATCACGCGGTTCGATGCCGGCGCCATGGGATTGAGCGCGCGCATCGCCGGCCAGGTGCCGATCGGTAACGAGCAGGCGAATGCCTTCAATGCCGATCTGTACATGGAGCCGAAGGAGCAGCGGAAGGTCGACGATTTCATCATCTACGCCGTCGGCGCCGCCTCGCAGGCCTGGGAAGATGCCGGCATCGAGTTCCGCTCCGAGCAGGAGAAGGAGCGAGCGGGCGTCCTGATCGGTTCCGGCATCGGCGGCCTCCCCGGCATCGAGGAGGCGGCGATCACCCTGAAGGAGAAGGGGCCGCGCCGGCTCAGCCCGTTCTTCATCCCCGGCCGCCTGATCAACCTTGCCTCCGGCCACGTCTCGATCAAATACGGCCTGAAGGGTCCCAATCATGCCGTGGTCACCGCCTGCTCGACCGGCGCGCATGCGATCGGCGACGCGGCCCGGCTGATCTCGCTCGACGATGCCGATGTGATGCTGGCCGGCGGCACCGAGGCGGCGATCAGCCCGCTCGGCATCGCCGGCTTCGCGGTGATGCGGGCGCTGTCGACCGGCTTCAACGACGAGCCGCACCGTGCCTCGCGCCCGTGGGACAAGCGGCGCGACGGCTTCGTGATGGGCGAGGGCGCCGGCGTCGTCGTGCTGGAGGAGTACGAGCACGCCAAGAAGCGCGGCGCCAAGATCTATGGCGAGGTGAAGGGCTACGGCCTCTCCGGCGATGCCCACCACATCACCGCGCCCGCGGACGACGGCGATGGCGGCTTCCGTTCCATGCGCATGGCGCTGAAGCGGGCCGGCCTCAATCCCGATCAGATCGACTACGTCAACGCGCACGGCACCTCGACGCCGCTCGGCGACGAGATCGAGCTCGGCGCGGTGAAGCGGCTGTTCGGCGATGCCGCCTACAAGATCTCGATGTCGTCGACCAAGTCCTCGGTCGGCCACCTGCTCGGCGCCGCCGGCGCGGTAGAGGCGATCTTCTGCATCCTTGCCATGCGCGACCAGATCGCGCCGCCGACGCTCAACCTGGAAGATCCGTCGGAAGGCTGCGACATCGACCTGGTGCCGAACAAGGCGAAGCCCCGCAAGATCGACGCCATACTGTCGAACTCCTTCGGCTTCGGCGGCACCAACGCCTCCCTGGTGCTGACGCGGGTGTGAGCGTCGTTTCGCGGAGGTGACGAGGCTGCGCCGCCTTCTCGCCTGGCTGTTCGCTGTCGTCGTCCTGATCGGCCTCACGCTGGCCGGCGGCTTTCTGTGGCTCCGGCACGAGATCGCGGCGCCGGGGCCGCTGGCCGAGGAGGCCATCGTCCTCGTCCCGCGCGGTCAGGGCATCGAGGCGACGGCGGCGACGCTCGCCGCTTCCGGCGCGATCAGGCATCCCTGGCTGCTGCTCGCCGCCAGCCGGCTCGAGCCCGGCGGCTCGATCAAGGCGGGCGAGTATGCGCTGGCGCCGCATGTCAGCGTGCTCGACCTGCTGGCGCAGCTGCGCGCAGGGCGTGTGGTGGTCCGCCGCCTGACCGTCCCCGAAGGACTGACCGTGCGCGAGGTGCTCGACCTCGTCGCGGCGGCGCCGGCGCTGGAGGGCGAAGTCCCCGCGCCGCCGCCGGAAGGCAGCCTGCTGCCGGAGACCTATTTCTATGTCCGCAGCGACACCCGCGCCGCGCTGGTGCAGCGCATGCGCGAGGCGATGGACAAGGCCCTGGCCGAGGCCTGGGCCAAACGCAAGGACGGCCTGCCGCTGAAGACCCCGCAGGAGGTTCTGACGCTCGCCTCCATCGTGGAGAAGGAGACCGGCAAGCCGGAGGAGCGCAGCCGCGTCGCCGCCGTCTACATCAACCGGCTGCGCATCGGCATGCGTCTGCAGGCGGATCCAACGGTGATCCATGCCCTGACCGAAGGCCGGCAGGAGCTCGGCCGCGAACTGAGCCGCGCCGATCTCGACACCGATTCGCCCTACAACACCTATCGCAATGTGGGGCTGCCGCCGGGCCCGATCGCCAATCCGGGATTCGCCTCGCTGCTCGCCGCGACCAGCCCCATCGACAGCCGCGAGATCTACTTCGTCGCCGACGGCACCGGCGGCCACCTCTTCGCCGAGACCCTGGCCGAGCACAACCGCAACGTCGCCCGCTTCCGCCGCCTGCGCTCGGGGGCGCCATGACGGCCCGCCTGCTGCTCGCCCTCGCGCCGCTGCTGCTGGCCGCCTGCACGGTGGGCCCGCCCTGTCGCACCCACACGGCGCTGTTCCTCGGCACCGCCATCGGCGAGCAGGGCCGCGTGGTGAGCGAGGCCGACTGGCAGCGTTTCGTCGCGGAGGAGGTGGCCGTGCGCTTTCCCCACGGCTTCAGCGTGACGGATGCGACCGGCCAGTACCGCTCGCCCGTCACCGGCAACGTGGTGGCGGAAAAGACCCGCATCCTGACCCTGGTGCATGCCGATGCCCCTGCCGTGCATCAGGCGATCGACGCCATCGCCGCCGCCTACAAGGCGCGCTTTGCCCAGGAATCGGTGCTGCGCCTCGACCAGTGCGCCGCCTTCGCCTTCTGACGGCGCGAGGCCGCGAAAGATCGTGAAACAGGTTTTTATGTACCGCCGCGACACGGGGCGGCTAGGTTCGTCGCATGCCGCATCGACACATCACCGAGCGGGCCGCGCGTGCCCGCAGCACTGCCGAGCCTTGGGGGTCCATGTCGTGGCTGATCGATGCCGAGATCGCGCCGGGCGCGGCGATGTCGGTGGCGCGCATGGAGGTGGCGCCGGGCGCCACCAGCCAACCGCACCATCACCCGAACTGTGACGAGGCGATCAGCCTGATGACCGGCTGCGTCACCGCGCTGGTCGAAGGCCGCGAGATCGCCATGCGCCCGGGCGATGTCTGCTGGGTCCCGAGCCACAGCACCCACGCGGTGCGCAACGAGGGGGCGACGGCGGCGGTCCTGTTGCTCACCTATTCCGAGGGCCGCCGCGAGTATCGGCCGGACTGACCGGCAGTGGCGACTTCACCCCGACTTATCCCCAATATATAGTGGCGGCCGTACTCCCGCCGCCCAAGCCGAAGTGGTTCGAATTCATGGCGCTTGCCAGCATGACCGGATTTGCCCGCGCCACGGGCCAGCTCGACGGCCTCGCCTGGGCCTGGGAGGTGAAGAGCGTCAATGGCCGGGCGCTCGACCTGCGCTTCCGCTTGCCGCCGGGCTTCGACGCGCTGGAAGCGGCGGCGCGCCAGGCGCTCGGCGCCAAGCTGAAGCGCGGCAGCGTCACCTGCGCGCTGCAGATCTCGGAGACCCAGAGCCGGGTCAGCTATCGCTTGAACGAGGCGCTGCTCGACCAGGTCAACGGCATCATCGGCCGGGTCGCCGAGAAGATCGAGACGGCGGCGCCGCGGCTCGACGGCATCCTGGGGCTGCGCGGCGTCATCGAGGTGGTCGAGCCCGAAGTCGACGAGGCGGCGCGCGAGGCGCGCGAGGCGGCATTGACGCAGGGGCTCAAGGCCGCTGTCGAGCGCCTGGCCGAGAACCGCGCCGCCGAAGGCAAGCATCTCGAAGCGATCCTGACCGGGCTGCTGGACGACATGGCGGCGCTGGCTGCCGAGGCGCGCCGCGTGGCCGCCGCGCGGCCGGATGCCTGGCGCACGCGTCTCGAAGAGCAGGTGGCGGCGGTGCTGGACAAGGCGCCGGCAGTGTCGGAGGAGCGCCTGACGCAGGAGCTTGCGCTGATCATCGCCCGCGGCGATATCCGCGAGGAACTCGACCGCCTCGCCGCGCATCTCGCCGCCGCCCGCGCGGCCATCGCCAAGGAGGATCCCGGCGGCACCGGGCGCCGGCTCGACTTCCTGGCGCAGGAGCTGAACCGTGAGGCCAACACGCTCTGCTCCAAATCCGGCGACGCGGAACTCACCAGGATCGGCCTCGACCTCAAGCTCGCGATCGACCGCTTCCGCGAGCAGGCCGCCAACGTCGAGTGACCCGGCCATGAGCGAGCCGCATCGACCGGTCGAGACCGCCCGCAAGGGGCTGATGCTCGTGCTGTCTTCGCCCTCCGGCGCCGGCAAGACGACGATCTCCCGCCGCCTGCTCGAGGCCGACGACAACCTCGTCATGTCGATCTCGGTGACCACGCGGCCGAAGCGGCCGGGCGAGGTCGACGGCGTGGACTACCACTTCATCGACCCGGTGTCGTTCAACCTGATGGTCAACCGGCAGGAGCTGCTGGAGCACGCCAAGGTGTTCGACCACTATTACGGCACGCCGAAGGGGCCGGTCTTCGACTACCTGGCGCAGGGCCGCGACGTGCTGTTCGACATCGACTGGCAGGGCACGCAGCAGCTCGCGCAAGGAGCGCGCGACGATGTCGCCTCGGTTTTCATCCTGCCGCCCTCGATGGCCGAGCTGCGGCGCCGGCTCGAGCGCCGCGCCCAGGACAGCGCCGCCGTGGTGGCCAAGCGCATGTCGAAGGCGGCTGAGGAGATCAGCCACTGGGCGGAGTACGACTACATCGTCGTCAACGACGATTCCGACCGCTGCCTGGAAGACATCTATGCCGTGCTGCGCGCCGAGCGCATCCGCCGCCAGCGCCAGACCGGCCTGCTCGACTTCGTGAAGATGCTGCGCGAGGGGCGGTAGTCAGCGCCGTCACGTCGTGATGCGCGGCAGGTCCTTCGGGATGGTGCGCGCCGGCCAGTCGAGCTCGACCAGGATCTTCGGGCGCGAGAGACGCTTGATCCGGTCGGCGAAGTTCGGGCCCCAGCCGCGCAGGCATTCCGCGGCGCGCGTCTCCTCCCAGGCCGACTTCACCCGGAACAGGTCGACCGCATTGGTCTGGATCGGCCGGCCGGCCTCGGCGGCCAGGTTTCCCGGCTGCTTCGCCGCACGGATAAAGGCCTTGTCCGCCTTGGCCAGCGCATCGAAATAATTGGCGAGTGCGGTGTACTTGTCGATCGTCGGGTCGATGAACGCCGCCAGGAAGCGCCGCTGCAGGCGGTCATAGGCGATGTCGTGCGGCTTCGACACGTTCTCGTCGAAGGCGTCGACACCAGGCACCAGAAGATCCTCTTCCGTGAGGGCATCGCCCGGCGGGCTCAGCCGCCCGGCCGACCATCCAGGGCCGGTCCAGTTGCCGTACCGGGTCAGTTTCTTGAGGAAACTCGGCGTGACGAAGGCCATGGCTTCCCCCCGTTCGCAATCCCAGAACCCAGCATAGGGCCGGACGCCGCCGCTGCGGAAGGTGCGTTTGCTACCGCGTCATCCAGCGCTCCGGCGCGGCGGCGGCGAGCAGCGCCGCGCGGCCGCCTTCCACCGGCGGCACGATCAGCTGGCGGTTGATCGAGGTCTTCAGCGCCTTGGCCTCGGCGCCCCGCATCGCCACCTCGCGCTCGAAGCCGCGGGTCAGGAGCGCGCCGGCGGGCCCGAGATCGAGACAGGTGACATAGGGCCGCGGCGTATAGGCGAGCGGCGCCTCGCCGAGCAGCAGCCGGGCCGCGTTGTTGCCGGCGAAGGCGCCGGAGGACAGTGCGTGCTGGCACGACATGGTGGTGCTGTTGCCGCCCTCGACGCCGGCGGCAGCGACATCGCCGGCGGCGAGCCAGCCATCGAGGCCGTCGACGCGTAGGGCAGCGTCGACCTTGAGCCGCCCGATCGCATTCTTCGGCGCGTCGATCAGCCGGTTGAGCGGGCTCGGCTCCAGCCCGCCGGTCCACACCGCGACGTCGCAGCCGAGCCGGTCGCCATCGGCGAAACGGAGGCCGCCCGCTTCGACCGCCGCCACCGCGCTGCCGGCGCGCGTCCGCACGCCGAGGCTCGACAGCGCATCCCCGATGACGCCGCGCGCCGCGCCAGCATAGCCGGCCGCGATCGGCCCCTGGTCGATCAGCACGATGCGCGCGCCCGGCGCCTTGGCGTCGCGCCAGCCGGCGAGCTCGGTCGCGAGTTCGATCCCGGTGAAGCCGCCGCCGATCACGGCAACCGCCGGCGCCTTGCCCTCGAAGGCGGCGAGCCGCCGCCACAGCCGGGCCGACTGGTCGGCATCGTCGATCCCTTCGGCATGTTCGGCGAGGCCGGGGATGGCGGGCAGCGCGGCCCGGCTGCCGGCGGCCAGCACGATCACCCGGGCGGTCAAGCTGCGGCCATCGGCGAGCGTCACCCGCCGCGCCGGCGCGTCGATGCCGGTCACCTCGCCCACCACCAGCTCGGCCCCGATCGTCTGCAGCATCGGCGCGAGCGGCAGCCGCGCCTCGCCGGGCGCCAGGTCGCGCTCGTACAGCCGGGGCCGTGCCGTCAGATAGGGCTCGCGGGTGACCAGGGCGATCTCCGCCTCGCGTCCTGCGAGGTCGAGCTGGCGGGCCGCGCCGAACGCGGCCCACAGGCCCGCATAACCGCCGCCGATGATCAGGATGTCGTGCATGGCTTGCTCCGGTTGTACGGCCTGAAGACGGCGGCGGGCCGGACTTTGTGACAGCGGGCTCCAGCCGGCAAGCCGGGCGGATCACGCCCCTTCGGCGACCTGTCACAGCCGGCCCCGCTGCCTCGTCTTGCCCTTGCCGGCGCCGCTGGCGGCGGCAAGGATCGAGAGGTTCTGCATGGACGGACAAGTGACGATCGCAACCGAGGGCTTTTCCCCGACCGGCACGCCACGGCCAGGCCAGCCGCCCCCGGCGCAGGGCTTCGAGCCCAACCGGGCCGCCCTGCGCGGGCTCGCCTACCGCATGCTGGGCGATGTCGCGGCGGCGGAGGACGCCGTGCAGGATACCTATCTGCGCTGGCACAATGCCGACCGCGCCGGCGTGGCCGTGCCGCGCGCTTGGCTGCTGACCGCCTGCGCCCGGCTCTGCATCGACGAGCTGCGCTCCGCCCGGGCCCGGCGCGAGAGCTATGTCGGCCCCTGGCTGCCCGAGCCCCTGATCGAGCCGGAAGCGCCGCACGACCCGGTGGAGCGGGAGGAGAGCCTTTCCATCGCCTACCTGCTGCTGCTCGACCGCCTGAAGCCGGTGGAGCGCGCCGCCTATGTCCTGCGCGAGGTGTTCGAGCTCGGCTATGACGAGATCGCGCCGATGTTGGGCAAGACTGCCGTCGCCTGCCGGCAGATCGTCAGCCGCGCCGCGAAGCGTCTCGCCGGCGCGCCGGAAGCCGGCGCCAGGCCGGCCGACCGTGCGCTCGCCGGCGCCTTCGCGGCCGCGCTGCGC
>QOZS01000132.1 GCA_003576705.1 Desertibaculum subflavum | reverse complement strand
CTAGGTGTTCAGTCCCGGAGTGTGGGGGAATCGGGCAAACTGCCCCTGCATTCCGGGAGGTGTTATGGGACAGGTACTTCACGGCAGCGCCACGACCACGCACGCTGTCCGAGCTGCGATACAGCGATCGAAGGCTCCGCTCCAGGAACTCGCCTCCCGACACGGGCTGAACCGGAAGACGGTGGCAAAGTGGCGCAAGCGGGCCTTCGTGCACGACGCGGCCATGGGGCCGAAGACACGCCGTTCGACGGTGCTTACGGCCGAGGAGGAAGCGGCCATCGTTGCCTTCCGCAGGCACACGCTCTTGCCGCTGGATGACTGCCTATATGCCTTGCAGGCGTCGATCCCGCATCTCACCCGATCGTCGCTGCATCGCTGCTTCCAGCGCCATGGAATCAGCCGGCTGCCGGAGGTCGAGGGCGACAAGGCAGCGGCCAAGCGGACGTTCCAGCGGTACCCCATCGGCTATTTCCATATCGACATCGCCGAGGTGAGAACCGAAGAAGGCAAGCTCCACTTGTTTGTGGCTGTGGACCGGACATCCAAGTTTGCCTTCGCCCAGCTGCGCGAGGTAGCGGACGTCAAGACCGCCGCAGCCTTCCTCAGGGCGTTGATCGAAGCGGTCCCTTACAAGATCCACACTGTGCTTACCGACAACGGCGTCCAGTTCTGTGACATGCCCTCGCGCCGCTCAGGCCCTACCGCACGCTACCGGCTGCATGTTTTCGATCGCATCTGCCGCGAGCACGAGATCGATCATCGCCTCACAAAGCCCAATCACCCATGGACCAATGGCCAGGTCGAACGAATGAATCGAACCCTGAAGGAAGCCACCGTCAGGCGGTATCACTACGTGGATCATCGTCAACTCCGCGAGCACATGGCTGCTTTCCTTGATGCCTACAACTTCGCCAAGAGGCTCAAGAGGCTCAACGGTCTCACGCCCTACGAACACATCTGCAAGACATGGGCGCACGAACCAGATCGATTCCGATACGATCCCACCCACCTCACATCGGGACTGAACACCTAG
>QOZS01000131.1 GCA_003576705.1 Desertibaculum subflavum | reverse complement strand
CTAGAGCGTGATGCATTTAGCTTTGTGCATAGCCGGCGTTTTTGAAGTAGTTGGCGCATTCGGTTGATGTGCAGCTATCGAGGATGCGGCCGATCGCGTCCGAGATGGCGTCGGCGGTTCGGGCGCATTCCTTGCGGAGCATGTGTTTGAGCTTGGCGAAGAGCTGCTCGATCGGGTTCAGGTCGGGGGAGTATTTCGGCAGGAAGAAGAGCTTGGCGCCGGCGGCGCGGATGGCTGCGCGAACCGCGCTGCCGCGGTGGCTGCCGAGATTGTCCATGATGACGATGTCGCCGGGGCGGAGGCTGGGGACCAGGATCCGCTCGACGTAGAGACGGAAGCGGTCGCCGTTGATCGGGCCGTCGATCAGCCAGGGCGCCTCGACGCTGTCGAGGCGCAAGGCGGCCAGGAATGTCAGGGTCTTCCAGCGGCGATGCGGGACCTTGGCCTTGAGCCTTTGACCGCGCGTCGCCCAGCCCCGCAGCGGCGCCATGTTGGTCTTGGTCCAGGTCTCGTCGAGGAAGACAAGACGCTCTGGATCAACCCGCCCCTGGTACTTTGTCCACTGTGCGCGCCTTCGGGCCACGTCCGGGCGGTCCTGCTCGCTGGCCAGCACGGTTTTTTTTGAAGCTCAGATCCTCGGCGTGCACGAACTCCCATACCGAGCGATAGTCGACCTTTAGGCCCCGCTCGGTCGCGAGCTCCCCAACCAGGCCCCGCAACGTGAAGTCCCCGGCCTGGCACCGGGCGATCAGCCACACTCGATGCTCGCCCGACAGCGTCTTCGGCTTGTGGCCGCCCATCTGCCCGGGCTCGACATGCCCTTCCTCGTGGAACTGGCGGACCCAGTTGATCACCGTGCTCGGCGCAACACCGAACCGGCGCGCCGCCGCATGCCGGCTCATGCCTTCCTGCTCAACAGCCGCCAACGCACGCTCGCGAAGATCCATCGAATAGGGACGTCCCATGCTGGCTGGCCTCCATCCCCAGCCCGCATCTTGAATCACTATTCGAGCCCCTTGGGAATCCCCTGCCGATTCAAGCCAATCTCATCCCGCTCTAG
>QOZS01000130.1 GCA_003576705.1 Desertibaculum subflavum | reverse complement strand
ATGGCCAAGAGCAAGTTCGAGCGGACGAAGCCGCACTGCAACATCGGGACGATCGGTCACGTTGACCATGGGAAGACGTCGCTGACGGCTGCGATCACGAAGATACTGGCGGAGACGGGCGGGGCGACGTTCACGGCGTACGACCAGATCGACAAGGCGCCTGAGGAGAAGGCGCGCGGGATCACGATCAACACGAGCCATGTGGAGTACGAGACGTCGAAGCGTCACTACGCGCATGTGGATTGCCCGGGTCACGCGGATTACGTGAAGAACATGATCACGGGCGCGGCGCAGATGGACGGCGCGATCCTGGTCGTGTCGGCGGCGGACGGTCCGATGCCGCAGACGCGGGAGCACATTCTTCTGGCGCGTCAGGTCGGCGTTCCGGCACTGGTCGTGTTCATGAACAAGGTGGACATGGTGGACGACCCCGAGCTTCTGGACCTTGTTGAGCTTGAGGTTCGGGAGCTGTTGTCGAGCTACCAGTTCCCTGGGGACAAGATCCCGGTGATCCGGGGGTCGGCGCTGGCGGCATTGGAGGACAAGACGCCGGAGATCGGCAAGCAGGCGGTGCTGCAGCTGATGGCGGCGGTTGACGAGTCGATCCCGCAGCCTGAGCGTCCGAAGGACAAGCCGTTTTTGATGCCGATCGAGGACGTGTTCTCGATCTCGGGCCGTGGCACGGTTGTGACGGGCCGGGTCGAGCGGGGCGTTGTGAAGGTGGGCGAGGAAATCGAGATCGTCGGTTTGAAGCCGACGACGAAGACGGTGTGCACGGGCGTCGAGATGTTCCGCAAGCTGCTGGACCAGGGCGAGGCGGGGGACAATATCGGCGCGCTGCTGCGCGGCGTGGGGCGCGAGGACGTGGAGCGCGGCCAGGTTCTGGCGAAGCCGGGTTCGATCACGCCGCACACGGTGTTCAAGGCGGAGGCCTACATCCTGACCAAGGAGGAGGGCGGTCGTCACACGCCGTTCTTCACCAACTACCGTCCGCAATTCTACTTCCGGACGACGGACGTGACGGGCGTTGTGAAGCTGCCCGAGGGCACCGAGATGGTGATGCCGGGCGACAACGTGACGATGGAAGTGACGCTGATCGCGCCGATCGCGATGGACGAAGGTCTTCGCTTCGCCATCCGCGAGGGCGGCCGCACCGTCGGCGCCGGCGTCGTCTCCTCCATCATCCAGTAACG
>QOZS01000013.1 GCA_003576705.1 Desertibaculum subflavum | reverse complement strand
CGCCGACGCCATCTCGGACGCGATCGGCCGCATCCTCGATAGCTGCACATCAACCGAATGCGCCAACTACTTCAAAAACGCCGGCTATGCACAAAGCTAAATGCATCACGCTCTAGGCTACTTCGCCTCGTCGAACAGCTCGTCGGCCGCCTTGCCGCCGCCGACCGGCATCTTCGCCTTGCCGCGGGTCAGCTCGACCTTGCGGCGCGCCTGACTCGCCTCGCGCAGCGCGACGTAGTAGTCGACCGAGCCGGCTTTCAGCTCGTCGAGCGGCACCAGCAGCTCCTCGCGCACCGAGACGATGGTCGTGCCGGCCCGCACATAGCGCGCGGTCTGGTCGAGGATCACGTAGTTGAAGGGATCGCCGACGAGCTCGACAGCGGTGCCGACGAGGTCGCGCGCATTGGTCGGCCCGAGCAGCGGGGCCTCGATATAGGGCCCGGCGCCGAGGCCCCAGACATAGAGCGTCTGTCCGAAATCCGCCCGCGACGGCGGGATGCCGAAGATGTTGTCGGCCACGTCGGCAAGTCCCGCGACGCCGATCGTCGAATTGGTGACGAAGCGGCCCAGCGCCCGGCCCGCATAGGTGAGCTCGCCCTGCAGCAGGCTGTTGGCGAAGTTGAGCGGCTCGCGCAGATTGAACAGCGCATTGCGCACCACGCCTTTGATCTCGCCCGGCAGATGACTGTAGGTCCAGGCGACCGGGCGCAGCAGGATGAAGTCGAGGCCCTGGTTGAAGCCGTGGAACACGCGGTTCAATCCTTCCAGCGGATCCCAGACGGCGTCGATCTCTTCCACCGCCGGCGCGTCGGTTGCGATCGACGGCGCCATGGCGAGCGTCGGCGCGGGCGGCGCGCCGGCGCCGTAGCGGCGGAGCAGGGGCTGGTCGTACCAGCTTGCCGGGACGGCCGGACCTGACGGCGCGGCGGCTGCCACGCGCGTGACCGTCGGCGCCGGCTGCCAGCGCGGGCCGAGGGCGATCGGCGCGTACCATTGGCCGGGAAGCGGGGTGGCGGCCGGCGGCGGGGCGCCGCCCATGCCGGGATAGGCGCCATAGGCGGCGGCGCGGATATTGGCCGCGGAGGCGGGGGCGAGCGCCGCCGCGCGCTCCACGATGGCGGGGCCAAGGTCGGGCCGCTCGGCGATCGCGGCCAGGACGGCGCGTGTCCGCTCGGCCTCGGCGCGCTGGCGGGCCTGGCGGGCGCCCTGCTCGGCGACCAGCGGATTGGCGAGCCCGCCATAGGCCTGGGCACCGGTCGTGTCGTTGCGGTCCGCCCGGACGAGTGCCGATTGCAGGCGCGCATCGAGATCCGGCGGGAGTGCCGTTTGCGCCGCTGCCGCCCCGGTCAGCGCGATGACCAGTGCCGCGACCGCCGCGGCGCCTGCGAACTTCAAGAGCTGCGCTCCGGCTTGAACGCCCGGGCGCGCCGCTCCGCTTCGGCGATGTCGGCGGCCGACAGGCGGCTGCGCAGCGCCTTGCGGTCGACTTCGGCATCGGCGATGCCCTGGCCGGCCGCGAGGGTCAGCCATTTCAGCGCCTCGACCGCGTCCTTCGGCGCGCCCTCGCCGCGGGCGAGGCGGCGGCCGAGATGCGCCTGGGCGCGGGCATGGCCTTGCGCCGCGGCGGCGGCGAACCACTTCACCGAGGCGGCGGGATCGGGCGCTGTGCCGTCGCCGTCGCGGTACATCTTGCCGAGATTGTACTGCGCCCGGTCCAGGCCCTGTTCGGCGGCCAGCTTGACCAGGCGGAAGGCGCCGGCCGGATCGGCAGCGCCGCCGACGCCGGCTTCCAGCATCTTGCCGAGCGAATAGGTGGAGCGGACATAGCCGGCGGCGGCGGCGCGTTCGAGCCAGCCCTTGGCGGTCGCTTCGTCGCGCACCACGCCCTCCCCGCCGAGATGGGCGAGGCCGAGATTGTGCATCGCCGGCGCGTAGCCCTGGGCGGCGGCGCGAGCCCACCAGGCGGCGGCCTGGCCCTGGTCCTCGGCGACGCCGCGGCCCTGGTCGTACATCACGCCGAGATTGAACTGCGCGCGCGCGTCGCCCATTTCGGCGAGCGGCTTCCACTCGGCCAGCGCCGTCGCGAACTCGCCCTTCTGATACGCGGCCCAGCCCTGATCGAAACCGGCGGCGGCCGGCGCGGCGAGCAGCAGCCCGAATAAAACGATCGCGCCTCTTTTCATCTCTCCCCCTTGGACTTCCCCAGCTCCCCTCAGCGCTGGGCCTGCACCGCCGGCGCCTTGTCGGCCCGCGCCCTGAGCTGGGCGATCAGTCCGTTGATCCCCGACGAGCCGATGACGCTGGCGAATTCCTGGCGTTGGGTCAGCGCCATGCTGACGCCCTGCACCACCACGTCGACCACCTTGTAGGCACCACCGAAATTGCGCACCCGCCAATCGGCCATCAGCGCCGGCGCGCCGCCCGGCCTGTCGATCCGGCTCGACACCAGGGCATCGTGCTCGCCGGCGGGCTGCGCGCCGGTGACGGTGAACACCTCGCCGGAATAGGCGGACAGCCGGCGCGCATAGGTCTTGAGGATGAACTCGCCGAACGCCTCGCGGAAATCCGCCTGCTGGTCGGGCGTCAGGCTGCGGGCATGGCGGCCGAGCGTGAAGCGGCCGATGAAGTCGAGCTCGAACCCGTTGCGCAGCAGGCCGCGGAACGATGCTTCCCGCTGCTCCAGGCTGGCGGCGTTGCCGCGCAGCACGGCCAGCGCCTGCTCGCCAAGCTGGCGCACGAAGGCGGCGGCGCCCTGCGGATCGGTCGCGGCGCGCGCGCGACCTGGGCCGAGCACCAGCGCCAGCGCAGAACCTACGGCAACATCTCGACGCGTGACCGACATGAGCTCCCCTGGGGGTTCGATGCTCCCATGACAGTTGCGGCCGCGCAACCCGCGGCCGCTAGCCCGCCCGGACCAGAGTGTGGCGCTTTCTTCCTGCCGAAACCTTGATGGCGTCGTCGACGACGAGGTGTTCGAGACCGAATTTCGCCGTCTCGTCGCCGACCGCCTGGTCGTTAACCTTGATTCCGCCGGAACGGATCAGCCGCCGGGCCTCGCCGTTGGATGCCGCGAGCTTCGCCGCCACCACCAGCTCGAAGGCCGGCACGCCTTCGGCCAGCTTCGCCCGCGGCAAGCTGACCGAGGGCAGGTCGGACGCCGTGCCGCCCTGCTCGAAGGTGACGCGCGCCGTCTCCGCTGCCTGCATCGCCGCGTCGCGGCCATGGGCGAGGGCGGTCGCCTCGGTCGCCAGCACCTTCTTCGCCTCGTTCAGCCCGGCGCCGTCGAGCCGCTCCAGCCGGGCGATCTCGTCCAGCGGCAGCTCGGTGAACAGGCGCAGGAAACGGCCGACATCGGCATCCTCGGTGTTGCGCCAGAACTGCCAGTAATCGTAGGGCGAGCACTGGTCGGCATTGAGCCAGACCGCGCCCTGCGCCGTCTTGCCCATCTTGGCGCCGGAGGCGAGCGTGATCAGCGGCGTGGTGAGCCCGTAGAGCGCGCGGTCGTCGATCCGGCGGCCGAGCTCGACGCCGTTGACGATATTGCCCCATTGGTCGGAGCCGCCCATCTGCAGCACGCAATCCTGCCGCCTGGCCAGCTCGACGAAGTCGTAGGCCTGCAGGATCATGTAGTTGAATTCGAGGAAGGTCAGCGGCTGCTCGCGCTCCAGCCGCAATTTCACGCTGTCGAAGGACAGCATGCGGTTGATCGAGAAATGCCGGCCGACCTCGCGCAGGAACGGGATATAGGCGAGCTTGTCGAGCCAGTCGGCATTGTTGACCATGACCGCGTCGGTCGGGCCGTTGCCGAATTTCAGGAACTTGGCGAAGACCTGCTTGATGCCGGCCATGTTGCCGGCGATGTCGTCGTCGGTGAGCAGCCTGCGGCTCTCGTCCTTGCCGGAGGGATCGCCGACCTTGGTGGTGCCGCCGCCCATCAGCACGATCGGCCGGTGCCCGGTCTGCTGCATCCAGCGCAGGATCATGATCTGCACGAGGGAGCCGACATGCAGGCTCGGCGCCGTGCAGTCGAAGCCGATATAGCCGGTGACCACGCCTTTCATGGCCGCGGCATCCAGACCTTCCAGGTCGGTGCACTGGTGCATGAAGCCGCGATCGATCATCGCGGCGAGGAAGGCGGATTTCGGGGCCGACATCGGGTGACCGGTTTTCTCTGAGCGCTGAATGAGGCGGCGGCCCGTCTACCACCTTCCGCCCGACACCGGAAGCCGCCGGCGGGGACACTTGCATGCCTATGGGCGCCTATGGTGGCCAATGGCGTCCTATGGGAGCCAATGATTGCCTATGGGGGCCTGTGAAATCCTATGATTGCCTATGGCGTCCTATGGGAGCCTATGGCGGGGCGCACTTGCAGCAGTTAAGTCGCTGATTTTGCGCGGCTCGGGCGCGACTAGTGATCCCCGACCGCGCAAAGCGGCTTGCCGACCTGGATTCCGGCCGGATCTCACACTGTCTCAACGATTTAAAAGAGCAGCATTTTGGGCGGCGTGAATTGTAATTGTATAAAGCGCAAATATCAATCGCAAACCTCAGAATGGCCGGCTCCTTTCGGACGGTGATCGTTGGCCGGTCAGCGGTGTCGCTGCCGAAGGCGAAGGCGGGGCCGGGGTGTCGAAGAACAGCATGAAGCGCGCGAGCGGGCGCTTGAAGAGCAGCAGGTAGAGAACGTGCAGGGCAACGATCGGCAGGATCATGTTGCCCAGGGCTTCATGCACCTCGCCGAGCAAGCCATGCCGGTCGCTATCGCGGTGCTCACGGCTGCGAAGTTCGCTTGCCTTGCCGTCATTCGCTTGGGCACTGGAAACGGCCACCGCCGCATTGATGCCGAGGGCGCGACCGCGATCCATCGCGATGCCAGTGGCGGCTGTCGTTATGACGGTGACGGCGATCGCAAGCATCAGGGCGCGGCTGATGGCGGGGTGGGCCATCGCATTGTCGAGCTTCAGGCCCTGAAAGTGCGGATAGAAGCGCATCAGGCCAAGCTGAGGCACGCCTGACGTCGCCCAGATCAGGCGGAAGACGATGACCGCGGCGACGCCATAGCCGAGCCAGGCATGCACGATGCCGGCCTCGCCGGTCAGATAGGCAAGGACGACGAGAGCTGCAAGAACAGCGTGGTACAGCCGAAGGCGTTGCAGGACGACCATGTCCCGAACTGTTGCCGTAGCGCCGGCCCTTGGCCTTGACCTGGGTCAGTTCGCGGTCGATCGACGCTCGTCAGCATGTAAAGGTCAATTGCTTCGCGCTCCACGAGGCCTCTTCGACATAGGTCATTGAATGCTTCGGCCGGTTCCGCATGACCGCCTGTCCGGCCTGCTACGGGAAGAGCGGGGACTGACCGCCGCCGAGGCGATCGCACGCCGCATCCGCCATGGCAACAACGACATCATAGAGACGCCGCCGCATCGTTGGCTCGATCTGGTGCGCGATACGGCGCGCGACCCGATGCTTTGGTTTCTGGTCGGCGTCAGCGGATTGTTCTCTCTGCTCGGCGAGTATGTGGAAGCGGTCATTCTGCTCGCGGCGCTGATTCCGCTCGTCGCCATGGACGGCTATCTGCACAGGCGCACGCAGGCTTCGACCGAAGGTCTCGCTGGCCGGCTTGCCGCACGCGCGCGCGCAGTGCGGGGCGAGACGATCGTCGACATCCCCGCGCGTGATCTGGTGCCCGGCGATCTCGCGATCATCAGCTCGGGTGACAGCTTTCCAGCCGATGGGATCATTCTTTCGGGTGCCGAGCTCCAGGTGGATGAATCGGCGCTGACCGGGGAATCCTATCCCGCAAGGAAGGCACCGTTGCCCGGGGCGTCGACAAGCCATCCGGCCGTCGAGGACAGACACTGGGCCTCTGCCGGCACACGCCTGCTGACCGGCGAAGCCAGATTGCGCATAGCGTATACGGGCGGCGAGACGCTCTACGGCGAGATCGTGCGATCGGCGGTGGCGGGCAGTCATGCCCGTACGCCCCTGCAGACTGCTGTCGCCGGGCTGGTGGCGGTGATGCTGGTCACGGCCCTGGTGATCTGCGTCGCCCTGGCGGCCATCCGACTGCATCAAGGCCATGGTTGGATCGATGCACTGGTCAGTGCGCTGACCCTCGCCATTGCCGCGCTGCCGGAAGAATTTCCGGTGGTGCTCGCATTCTTCCTGGCCTTTGGCGTGTACAGCCTGGCACGACGGCAGGCCCTGGTCCGCAGGGCCGTCGCGGTGGAGAACATCGGGCGAGTTACCTGCATCTGTTCGGACAAAACCGGCACCTTGACCGAGGGCCGCTTGACGCTGGCCCATCAAGTTCCCGCCGAAGGAATGTCACCGGATGCGTTGATCCAGCTTGCCGCGCTGGCGGCGCGCGGCGACAGCGGTGATCCGCTCGACGATGCCCTGCTTCAGGCTGGAGCGCCGGTGTCGGTGGCGGAGCGCCTCTCCGTGTTTCCCTTCACGGAAGACAGGCGCCGGGAAACCGCCATCTGGCGAATGGACGACGGCAGCTGTCGCGCCGTCGTCAAGGGCGCGCCGGAAACTGTAATCGCAATGTGCGCGATCGATGTCGCCGACGCCGAACGGTGGCGCGGGCAGATCAATGGTTTCGCGATGACGGGGCACAAAGTCATCGCTTGCGCGCGTCGCGCCGTCGACGAGGCAGCGTGGCCGGGCGGCGAGCCCGACAAGGGTTACACATTCGCGGGCCTGCTGGTATTCGAGGACCGGGTGCGCGAAGGCGTGGCCGAGGCGGTTGCGACCTGCCGGGCGGCCGGCATCAGGGTCATCATGGTGACCGGTGACCATCCGATGACGGCCGAGGCCGTCGGGCGCGAAATCGGCCTGGGCGGGGGGAGCCCTGTGGTCGTCAACGCTGCCGAGACGGCCGCCGATACCGATGGAGCCATGCTGGGCTCGGCCGACGTGATTGCGCGAGCGGCGCCGATGCAGAAGCTCGAACTGATACGTGCCTTGCAGTCGCAGGGCGAAATCGTCGCGGTCACGGGCGACGGCGTGAACGACGTGCCGGCATTGCAGGCGGCGGATATCGGCATCGCCATGGGCGAGCGAGGCACGCGCAGCGCGCGCGAAGTGGCAGCAATCGTTCTCCTCGACGACAATTTCCGTACCATCGTGCGCGCGATCGCCGAAGGCCGACAGCTGTTCTTGAACCTGCAGCTGAGCTTCGCCTATCTCCTCATGGTGCACATTCCGCTCGTGCTCAGTGCGGCGCTGATCCCGCTGCTGGGCTATCCGTTGCTTTATCTGCCGATCCATATCGTGTGGCTGGAACTGATCATCCACCCGACGGCACTGCTGGTATTCCAGAACCTGCCCGTCTCGCGCCGCTTGTTGCCGGTCGAACGGAATGGTCCGCCACGGTTCTTTCCCCGACGGGCATGGCCCCTGATGGGTTTCGTTGGCGCCGCCGTGACGGCTGTCGTCGTCCTCGGCTATGGCTACGCCCTGACCGACATTCAGAATGTCGAACATGCCCGTGCGGTGGCGTTGAGCGGACTGATCGTGGCCGGTGCGACCATCACGCTCGTCCTGAGTGGCCTGCGCTCAACAGCGGCCAGACTCATCGTCGCAGGCAGCCTGGCGAGCCTCGGCTTGCTGGTGCAGGTGCCGGCGCTTTCGGCCCTGGTCCACCTCCGTCCGCTGCATCTGACCGACTGGTCGATTGCGATTGCAGGGGGCGTCACGACCGGGTTGGCGGCGTTGCTGGTCAGATTGGCGTTGAAGACGAGGCCACGGCAGCCGCTACCGGCGACTGCTGGTCGGATCTCGTAGGACGGACACAGCGGAGGATGCCGATGTTCCGATCGATACTCGTACCGATCGACCTCGCCCACAAGAGCAGTTGGGAATTCGCGATACCGCAGGCGAGAGAGCTTGCCGCCGCGAGCGGCGGCAACGTCACACTGATGACCGTGGTGCGCGACACTCGCTCGATGTTCGAGGGTATCTACTTCCCCCTTCAACTTGAAGGCATGTTCACAACCGCTCGCGACAAGCTGGTATCCATCGCTGCGGAACACGGATTGGAGAGGGCTGGAGGCGAGCACGAAGTTCGCTTCGGCAGCATCGCGGGCGAGATTCTCTCCCTTGCCCGGGAGGTCGACTGCGATCTGATCGTAATGGAATCGCACCGGCCGGAGATGCGCGACTATCTGATCGGTCCGAACGCGGCGCATGTGGCCCGGCATGCAACGTGTTCCGTCCTCGTGCTACGAAAGGCGGGCTAGGTACGACGCTCGACACCGTGTGGAAGGCGCCGCGCGCGTGACCGCGCTTCGTTGTTCGTCTTCGCGAGGCGCCCCTTTCACTGAAGGAGGAACGATTTTCCATGCGCACCAAACTGCCCGAGCGGGGCCGGTCGCACACGGCGATCATCGATGAGATGCGGGCGATGAAGCACGGCGACGCCGACTGGCAGCACGGCCGCGTGCCGCTGTTCTACTTCAAGGCCGACGATGCGGTGTACGAGATCGGCAAGGCGGGGTTCTTCGAATATTTCTCAGAGAACGCGCTCGGCGCGACGCGGGCCTATCCCAGCGTCAAGCGCATGGAGACCGAGGTGATCGACATGGCGCTCGACCTGTTCGGGGCGCCGGCCGATGCGCAGGGCTTCATGACGACGGGCGGCACCGAGAGCATCGTCACCGCGATCCAGGCCTGCCGCGACTGGTCGCGCAAGCAGAGAGGATCGGCGCAGCATCGCGGCAACATCGTCGCGTCCGAGACGGCGCATCCCGCCTTCAACAAGGGCGCCAAGCTGATGGACCTGGAGGTTCGCCGCGCGCCCGTCGGCCCGGACCTGCGCATGGACCTTGCCGCCATCGAGGCGCTGATCGACGACGACACCATCATGCTCGTCGGCTCCGCGCCCAACTTCTCCTACGGCATGATCGACCCGATCGCGGCGCTCGGCGCCATCGCGGAGCGGCGCGCGGTCTGGCTGCATGTCGATGCCTGCGTCGGCGGCTATCTCGCGCCTTTCGTGCGCATGATCGGGCGGGCGATCCCGGATTTCGATTTCCGCGTGCCCGGCGTCAGCTCGCTCTCGGCCGATCTGCACAAATTCGGCTTCTGCCCGAAGCCGTCGTCCACCGTGCTGTACCGGACGGCGGACAAGGCGCGGTTCCAGTTCTTCGACGAGACCGTCTGGCCGAACGGCCGCTTCCTGACGCCGACCATAGTCGGCACCCGGCCGGCCGGCGGTATCGCCGGCGCCTGGGCGACATTGCAATTCCTGGGCGTCGAGGGCTACCAGCGGATCGCCCGCGAGCTGATGGCCTTCGTCGACGCCTACCGGGCCGGCATCGGCGCCATTCCCGGCTTGAAGATCCTGGGCGCGCCGGATCTTTCCATCGTCGCCTACGGGTCCGACGAGTTCGACGTCTTCCGCGTCGCCGAGATCATGGCGGAGAAGGGGTGGCTGCCCGGCCTGGTGCAGAGACCCAAGGGTATCCACCGCATGATGTCGCTGGTCCACGCGCCGGTGCTGCAGGAATACCTGGACGATGTGCGCGCGGCCGTCGGCGTGGTGCGGCAGAGCGGCCCGGCGACGTCGGGAATCAGGGCGACCTACTGACGCCGGCCGCGGCGTCCTAGAGGAAGAGGCTGATATCGAGCCCGATCGCGAGCGAGTTGCCTTCATGGGCGACGACGCCCTGGATCTCGGCGCCGCCGCCGGTCGGGATGACGTGGACGATGCCGAAATTCACGTCGGTGACGATCTCCAGCAGCTCGGAATGGATGCCGGGCGCCACGTCGAACGAGGTGTCGAGCAGGGTATGCACCATCGGCTGCTGCTCGAAGATGGTGCTGATCCCCGACGAGGTGAGCGACAGCGCCTCATAGGGCGGATCGGCTGACGTGATGGTGAAGCGGGCGCCGACATGGATGTCGCCGGAGACGAAGAGCAGCCCGCGGGCCGTGCCGGCGGCGCGGTTGACGCGCAACGCGCGGCCGGCGCTGCGCAGCAGGCGCACCTGCTCCTTGCGGGCGAATTTGTGGCTCCACTGATCGCGCGCCTCGTCGATATTGGTGATCTTAAAGCGGCCGAGATTGAGCTGGCCGAAGCCGAGCCCGCTCGTCACCCGTGACAGATGCACATTGGCGAGGGCGGGCAGCACATGCAGGTTGCCGCCGTTCTGCGGGAACAGCGCGTTCTGCTCGTCGCCGGCCTTGAAGGCCTCTACGTCGTCGGTGCGGTCGCCCATCAAGGTCATCGTCTGCCCGTTCGGGTCGATGGAGGCGATCGGTGTCGGCGTCATCACCACCAGCGCCTCGACCTCTGTCGCCATGTTCTCCAGGACGTCGTCGATGAATTCCCATTGTCGGGTGCCCAGGATCGGCAAGGTGCCGCGGAAGCCGTCGCGGTCGCCGCGGCTGTCCAGCATCAGCACCACCGCGCGGCCGCAGCGAAACGCGAACGGCATGGCGTAGCGCGCGGGCGAGGCGGGCGGGCCGTCGATGTAGTTCGGCAGCGCGGGATCGACGCCGTCGCTCGGCCGCGGATTGTGGCAGGCCTGGAAGTGCCAGTAGATGTCGCGGCAATCCCGATAATAGGCATCGCATTTGTCGAAGATGCGCGTGCCGCGCGGGTGCCGCGCCACCAGCGTCTCGCTGTCGGAGGCGCCGGAGCCCCAGCCGTCGCGAATGTCGTGGTCGTCCCACATCATGTAGACGGGGGTGTTGGCCAGCACCTTGCGCACCAACTCGCGCGACCAGTTGATCCTGTACTTCTCGACGATGGCCTTGCGGCGCGCCTTCGGGCTGGCATTCAGCTTGGTGCGGAATACATCGACGCCGTCCTCGTCGAGATAGAGCTGGTCGCCCATCATCAGGATGAATTGCGGCTTGGACTGCTCGACGAATTTGGCGAAGGCCTTCCAGGCGCCGTCGCTCTCCGCCACGTTGCAGGAGATGACGCAGAAGGTGATCTGCGCCATCGAGGCGGGGTCCGGCATGGCGCGGACCTTGCCGCGCCCGTTGCCGAGGAAGCGCCCCAGCCGCTGCACGCCATAGCGATAGGTGATGTCGGGGCGCAGGCCGGTCGCCTTGGCGATGGCGGTGCGGAACTCGAAAGGCGGCCCTGCTTCCGTCGGAACGAAGTCGAAGGTGCCGACGCCGGCGATCTTCAGCTTGTAGTTCCGCGGATCGTCGGACACCTGGATCCAGATGCGGGTCGACTGGTGATCGGTATGGCCGACCACCGGGCCGAGCTCGATGCCGTTCACGCGCCGCGCCTCGCCGATCGTGCTACCGGCGGCGCCGGCCGGGCTTCGCGGAGTCCTCGCCGCTCGGCAGCGTGTCGGCGACCAGCTTGCGGATCTCCGCCGCCAGCTTCGCCGAGATCGGGAAGCCGATCGGCGCCGGCTGCGCCGCGCGGTCGGCCTTCGCCTCTTTCGGGCGGCGGCCGAGATCCTGGTTGTAGCGGTCGATGGTCTCCGCCGCCTTGACGGCCTGGGCGATGGTCTTGAGGTCGGTGGCGCCGGCGGCTTTCAGCGCGCGGCGATGCGCGTCGTTCAGCTTCAGCAGGTTCGCCGCGGCGGCGAAGTCGAGATTGGCCGCATCATCGGCCGCGAGCTTGGCCCAGCGTTGCACCAGCACGCCGGCGATGCGCGGATCCTTCAGCCGCCCGGGCCCCTTGGCGAAGCCGCCGCGGTGATTGGCGAGCAGCGTCGCCAGCCGTAGCTCCAGCGCATTCCAGCGCGTGACGGTCTCCAGCGCCTGCGCCTTGATGCCCTGGCGCGAAGGGCGGGCCGTCGGCCGCAGGCTGCCGAAATCGAGATCGCCCGGGCGCAGCGGCAGCATGGCAAGCGGGCCGACATTGGTCGCGATCTTCAGGATCTTCAAGGCGTTGCCTTCCGCGAAGGCGAAGCAGGTATCGAGCTCGCGGTCCTCGCCGACCAGCACGCCGCGTTCGAGCGGCGAGCGGTTGAGGTCGCGCTCGTATTCGCTGCGCAGGGTCTCGAGCCAGAGCTCCAGGAAGGTCTTGTAGCTCACCGTCGCGCGGCTCATCTGCAACAGCGTCTGCGGCCGCGGCGAGAGGATGTCGGCGAGCATCGCTCCGGCCGGGCTGATGACCCACATCTCGACGGCGGGGCGCGGGAACAGCTCCGGCTGCGGCAGCCCCTGCAGCAGATCGACATCCAGCTCCTCCAGCGGCGTGCCGATCGGGAAGGTGTCGAACAGATAGTTGAGCAGCCGGCCGAGCGCCGTGCCGGTGAAGCTGAACGGCTCCTGGAAGTTCGGCGGGCCCGGCGGATCGTCCAGCACGCAGACGCGGCGGAGCCTCGCATGCACGCAGAAATCCTCGCCCTCCGGCACCAGGATCACCGCGGTGAATTCCTGCACACCTTCGATGCCGCTGGAGCGCCGCTGCAGCAGCTGGCCGAACCAGAGGCTCGGGTCGGAGGCGTCGGCCGAGAGCTGCTGCAAGGGCTGCGGCGAGAGCGAGAAGCTCAGATATGGCGTGCCGACATATTTGGCGTTCAGCAGGGTCAGGATGTTCTCGACCTTGGTCATGTGGCTGACCAGCTCGCGCCGCTCCTGCGAGGCTTCCCGCGTCGTCGTGTCGGTGACCTGCGTCACGTCGCGCGTGCCGGTCACGTCGGTCGTCGACGTGCGGGCGGAGACGCCGATGCCGAGCACGTTGATCCCGCCGGCGCGGGAGGAGGTGCGGGTATGGCTCGAAGTCGCCTCGTGCACCTGGCTGCCGCTGCGACCGACGAACTGGCTGTTCGCCTCGCCCTCGAACAGATCGGTGCCGATCACGCCGGTCTGCAGCATCTGCCGGCGCAGCGGGGCCGCGGCGTGGAAGTAGGGGCGGTCGGTGCCGAGCTGACCATTCTCCTTGCGGACGTTGAGATCGAGCAGCATGTGGAAGCAGGGGATGCCCTCGCCGAGCGCCGAGGCGATCGGCGGCGCGGTGCCGGGCGGAAAGGCCGCGGGCGAGATGGAGACGGCGACCTTCAGGAAGACGATGCTCTGGCCCGGGAAGGCCCCGAGCAGGTCCTTGTCATCGGGCCGGAAGGTGAAGAACGTGATGGTGGTCTCGTCCGGCTCGCCGGCGGTCAGCAGCTGGGTGGTGGAGGCAAGCTGCCAGGGGATTTCCAGCGAGAGCGGAAGATCGTCACCAGCGGCCATGGGTGCCTCCTCGGCATGAGCGGACCGGCCAGCCGGCGGCTGGCCTTTCAGGCGGGAACGGGACCGACGATTGGAAATCCCCCCAGGGATGCCGGCACGGCAACGAAAATCGCCGTGCGGTGCCGACATCTATTCACGTCCGGCGCGGCGGCGATAATGACAATGTTGGGGCAGGCGGCTCGCGCCCGGCGGCGGTCCGGCACATAATGCGAACGGATCGGGCCCGCGCAGATGCCCGAGCACAGGGAGGTCTCCATGCGTCTCAACGCGCAATTCCCCACCCGCGATATCGGCAGCGATCCGGCGAAGATGCGCGACTGGGCGCAGGCGGCGGAGGATCTGGGTTATGCCTATATCGAGGTGCCCGACCATGTGTTCGGCGCCACGGCGCGCGACGGCTGGTCGCCGCTCTACAACGAGACCGATCCGTTCCACGAGACCTTCACCACGCTCGCCTTCCTCGCCGCGGTGACCAAGCAGATCCGGCTGTCGAGCGGCGTGCTCATCCTGCCGCAGCGGCAGACCGGCGTGGTGGCGAAGCAGGCGGCGGAAGTCGACCTGCTGAGCGGCGGCCGGCTCCGCCTCGGCATCGGCGTCGGCTGGAACCATGTCGAGTACGAGGCGCTCGGCGCCGAGTGGAAGACGCGCGGGGCGCGCCAGGCGGAGCAGGTCAAGGTGCTGCGCAAGCTGTGGTCGGAGGACCTGGTCAGCTTTTCCGGCCGGTTCCACGAGCTGTGCGAGGTCAACATCGTGCCGCCGCCGGTGCAACGGCCGATCCCGGTCTGGTTCGGCGGCGCCTCCGACGCTGTCGTGAAGCGCGCCGCCGAGCTCGGCGACGGCTGGATGCCGATCATCGCGCCGGACGCGCAGGCGGAAGCGAAGCTCGCCACGCTCCGTGGCCATCTCAAGGCCTTCGGCCGCGACCCGGCGAAATTCGGCATCGAAGGCTGGCTCCGCATGAACGAGCCTGACCCGCAGCGCTGGGCCGCCGCCGCCGATGGCTGGCGCAAGCTCGGCGCCGACATGGTGATGCTCTATCCGATGTACCGGATGACGCGCTTCGACGAGCAGATCGAGACCTTGCGCCGCTTCAAGGAGGTGGCGGAGGGGTAGGCGCGCGGCGGTCAGCCCTTCGCGCGCAGCCGCGCTTCCGCCTCGGCAACCTTGCGTTTCACCGCGAGGAAGCTGTCCGGGCTCACCGAGATCGAATCGATGCCGCATTCGACCAGGAACTCGGCGAATTCCGGGTGGTCGCTCGGCGCCTGGCCGCACAGGCCGATCTTGGCGCCGGCCTTGTTCGCCGCGCGGATCACGCTCTCGATCATCCACTTCACCGCCGCGTCCTGTTCGTCGAACAGCTCGGCGAGCGCCTCGGAATCGCGGTCGACGCCGAGGGTCAGCTGCGTCAGGTCGTTGCTGCCGATCGAGAAGCCGTCGAAGCGCTCGGCAAAGGCCTTGGCCAGGATGACGTTGGAGGGGATCTCGCACATCACGTAGATCTGCAGCCCGCTCTCGCCGCGCTTCAGGCCGTTTGCCGCCATCACCTCGAGCACGCGATCCGCCTCGGCGGTGGAGCGGCAGAACGGGATCATCACCACGACATTGCCGAATCCCATCTCGTCGCGCAGGCGGCGGATGGCGCGGCACTCGAGCGCGAAGCCATCCCGGTAGCGCGGCGAGTAGTAGCGCGAGGCGCCGCGGAACCCGATCATAGGGTTCTCCTCCTTCGGCTCGAAGGCGGCGCCGCCGATCAGGTTGGCATATTCGTTGGTCTTGAAATCGCTCATCCGGATGATGACCGGCTTCGGGTGCTGCGCCGCTGCAATGCGGGCGAGGCCGCGGGCGAGGCGGTCGACGAAATAATCCGTCTTGTCCGCAAAGCCTGCGGTCAGTTCGGTGATCTGCCGCTTGGCCTCGGCGTCCTGCAGCGTGTCGAAATGCACCAGCGCCATCGGGTGCACCTTGATGTGGTTGCCGACCACGAACTCCATGCGCGCCAGGCCGACGCCGTCGGCGGCGATCCGCCACCAGCGGAAGGCGGCGGCCGGATTGCCGAGGTTGAGCATGATCTGCGTCCGCGTGGGCGGCACGTCGGAGAGGTCGAGCACCTCCGTCTCGAATTGCGCGATGCCTTCATAAATGAAGCCCTGGTCGCCTTCGGCGCAGGAAACGGTCACCTCCTGCTCCTCGTGCAGGAGCCGGGTGGCGTCGCCGCAGCCGACGATGGCGGGCAGGCCGAGCTCGCGGCTGACGATCGCGGCATGCGAGGTGCGCCCGCCCCGGTCGGTCACGATGGCCGCGGCGCGTTTCATGATCGGCACCCAGTCGGGATCGGTGTTCTGCGTCACCAGAATGGCGCCGTCGACGAAGCGATCGATATCGCGCGGGCTTTCGATCAGGCAGACCCGCCCGGTCACCACGGCCTCGCCGATGCTGAGGCCGGTGGCGAGCCGGCGGCCCTTGGAGAGGATGCGGTAAGTGCGGTACTCGCCGGCCTGGCGGCGGGACTGCACCGTCTCCGGCCGGGCCTGGACGATGAAGAGCTGGCCGGTCGCGCCGTCCTTGGCCCATTCGATGTCCATCGGGCAGCCATAGTGCGCCTCGATCACGCAAGCCCAGCGGCCGAGCGTCAGGATCTCGTCGTCCGACAGCACGTAGGCGGCGCGCTCCGCCTTTGAGGTCGGCACGTTCCGGGTCGGCCGCTCGCCCCCGGTCGCATAGATCATCTTCTGCGCCTTGCCGCCGAGCCGCTTCTCGATGATCGGCTTCAGGCCGGGCTGGCCAAGCAGAGGCTTGAACACCTGGTATTCGTCGGGATCGACGGCGCCCTGCACCACGTTCTCGCCGAGCCCCCAGGCGGCGTCGATGATCGCGACCTTGTCGAAGCCGGTCTCGGTGTCGATGCTGAACATCACGCCCGCGCCGCCGAGATCGGAGCGCACCATCGCCTGCACGCCGACCGAGAGCGCGACCTTGAGGTGGTCGAACCCCTTGTTCTGCCGGTAGGTGATCGCGCGGTCGGTGAAGAGCGAGGCGAAGCAGCGCCGGCAAGAATCGAGGAGTGCCGTCTCGCCGCGGATGTTGAGGAAGGTTTCCTGCTGACCGGCGAAGCTCGCATCGGGCAGGTCCTCGGCCGTCGCGCTGGAGCGTACCGCGACATCCGCCTCGGCGCGGCCGATGCGCCGGCAGAGTTCCGCATACGAATCCCGGATGGCCTGCGCCATGTCATCCGGCCATTCGGCGCGCAGGAAGGCGCGGCGGATGGTCTGTCCTACCTCGGGGAGCGGTGCCCTGCCTTGCGCGAGATCGTCCAGCGCGGCGGCAATGACCTCTTTCAATCGATTGGCGGCGATGAAGCGCCAATAGGCCTCGGCGGTGGTGGCGAAGCCCGGCGGCACCACGACCCCGCCCTTGCCCAGATGGCGCACCATCTCGCCGAGCGATGCGTTCTTGCCGCCCACGCGGGCAACATCGGTTCGCTCCAGATCGTTGAACCAGATTACGTGGCTTGGGCTTTCGGCCATGCTGCCTCCTCAGGGACAATTGCGCGCTCGGTGGCCGCGCCGCGGAACAATCGTCGAAGGCGCCGGGCGGTTTCTCGGAATCGAGCCGTTCCGGTGCCGCTTGTCTGCTGACAAGATAGCTGGCGCATGGCCCGTTCTGGTTGACACAGATCAGCCGCAGCGATCCGAGGACGGCCAGGGTGCCGGCGGTCGCGCCCCGACGAGATCATTGCGGGGGCAGCGACTTGGATCGGCGCCGTCGGCGCCCGATTTCAGCGAGGATCTGCGATGAAGGTGACGGTTTTCAGCACCAAACCCTACGACACTCAATTCCTTTCGAGAGCGAATCCGCCGGGCCGACACCGCCTGATTTTTCTCGATTCCCGGCTGACGCCGGAAACAGCCGCCGCGGCCGGCGGGTCAGAGGCCGTCTGTGGCTTCGTCAACGACGACCTTGGCGCGGGCGTGCTGCGCGTGCTGGCGGCCCAAGGAACGCGGCTGGTGGCGCTACGCTGTGCCGGATTCAACAATGTCGATCTGGTGGTGGCCCGCGATCTCGGGATTTGCGTCGCGCGCGTGCCGGAATACTCGCCGCATGCCGTGGCCGAGCATACGGTCGCGCTGATTCTGACGCTCAACCGGAAGATCCACCGTGCCTATGCACGCGTCCGCGAGGGCAATTTCGCGCTCGACGGACTGCTCGGCTTCGACCTGCACAGCCGCACGGTCGGCATTGTGGGCACCGGCAAGATCGGCGCCGCCTTCGCGCGCATCATGGCCGGATTCGGCTGTCATCTCCTGGCCTTCGATCCGAAGCCCGATCCGGGTTGCGTCGCACTCGGCGTCTCCTACGTTCCGATGGCCAAGCTTCTGCGGGACGCCGATATCGTCTCGTTGCACTGCCCCTTGACGCCGAAGACCCGCCACCTGATCGACGCCGCGGCGATCGCGCAGATGCGCCAGGGCGCGATGCTGATCAATACCAGTCGCGGCGCCGTCGTCGATACCCGCGCGGTGATCAAGGGCCTGAAATCCGGCCGTATCGGCAGCCTCGGCCTCGATGTCTATGAGGAAGAGGCGGATCTCTTCTTCGAAAACCTTTCCGACAAGGTGATCCAGGACGACGTGTTCGCCCGTCTGCTGTCATTCCCGAACGTGGTCATTACCGGACATCAGGCGTTCTTCACCGCGGAGGCAATGCACGCGATCGCCGAGGCGACGCTTGCGAACATCACCGAGTTCGAGCGCAGCGGCCGCGCCCTGCACGAGGTTTCGGTCGAGAAGCTCGCCTGAGCGAAGCGCTTGTGCGCGGGATCGCCGCGTGCAAGGGCCGCACCGGCTGTGGGAGAATGGAACATGGACATGATCGATGCCGCACCGCCTTACAAGCTGAGATCGATCGAGGATTACGAGCCTTTGATCGGCGCCGAGCATGTCGCGCGCCTACTCGGCAAGGCCGGCCGGATGCGCGATCTTCACGTGGTCAACGTCAACTCCACCTATTATGGCGGCGGCGTGGCCGAGCTTCTTTCCTCGCTCACGCTGCTGATGAACGCTTCCGGCATCAAGACCGGCTGGCGCGTGATCGAAGGCCGTCCCGACTTCTTCAGCGTCACCAAGAAGATGCACAACGCCCTGCAGGGGGCCGCCATCAACCTGACGGAGCAGAAGAAGCAGGTCTATGAGGAGGTCGTGTACGAGAACGCGGTCAGGATGCACCTCGATCATGACGTCGTGATCGTGCATGACCCGCAGCCACTGCCGATCATCCAGCATTTCCGCAAGAAGTCGCCGTGGATCTGGCGATGCCATGTCGATCTTTCGGCGCCGAACGCGGAGTTGTGGGACTATCTGGCACCCAAGGTAGAGCGCTACGACGCCGTCGTGGTGTCGCTTCCGGAATATGCGCAGAGGCTCTCCACGCCGCAGCGCTTCATCATGCCGGCGATCAATCCCTTCTCCACCACGAACAAGGAACTCTCGGAAGAGGAGATCGACGAGCGTCTGGCGCATTACGGGATTCCGACCGACTGGCCGCTCGTCGTGCAGGTTTCCCGATTCGACCGCTGGAAAGATCCGGAGGGGGTGATCGAAGCCTACCGGCGAGCGCGCAAGCAGGTCGACTGCACGCTGGTGCTGGTCGGCAACGTCGCGACGGACGATCCGGAAGGCCAGGAAGTCTTCGAGGCGCTGCACAATTGCGCGGAGGAGCGGATACGGATCCTCTCCGTGCAGGACTCCGCCCTGGTGAACGCGCTGCAGCGCCGGGCCGCCGTGGTGCTGCAGAAGTCGATCCGGGAAGGGTTCGGCCTGACCGTTGCGGAGGCGATGTGGAAAGGCACGCCCGTGATCGGGGGCCGGGTCGGCGGCATTCGGCACCAGATCGAGGACGGCGTCAGCGGGTATCTGGTCGAAAACGTGGAACAGGCCGCGGAGAGGATAGTGCAGCTCGTCGCCGATCGGGCATTGCGCAACAGGATGGGGCAGGCGGCGCGAGAGTCGGTCCGGCAGCGATTCCTGATGTCGCGCCTGATGGAGGATTGGCTGGACCTGATCGGGTCATTCGAGCCGAATTTCCGGCTGAGGGGAGCGACGGAGCGTTAGCCGGCCGACCATGCAGTACGCGAGCATCCAATGAGCGAGCTGCGTCAGGACAGGACGTCGGGAGCCTGGGTCATCGTCGCGCCCGAGCGCAGGCTTCGGCCGCGACAAGGCGCGGAACGTGGCGGCACCAGGCCCAATCGGAAGTCTTTCGATCCCGAATGCCCCTTCTGCCCGGGCGCCGAGGCGCGGCTTCCGGGAATCATCGACGAGGTGCCATGCGAAACGGCGCCGGGCTGGCAACTACGCGTCGTTCCGAACAAGTTTCCCGCGCTGCGACCCGACGCGGCGCCGCTGCCGGCGCGCCATGACGGCAGGACGCTGCCCGGTTACGGCTATCATGAGGTGGTGATCGAGAGCGCCCGGCACGATGTCGAACTGTCCGGCATGTCGGATCATGAGATCGGCATCGTCACGGCCGCCTACAAGCGCCGTTTCGCCGAGCTTGCGCGCCCGCGCATCGAATGCATCGTCCTGTTTCGGAACCAGGGCGCCTCCAGCGGCGCCTCGCTGGTGCATCCGCATGCCCAGTTGCTGGCGCTGGCGGTTACGCCGCCCGAGATACGCGCCCGCCTGGCCTGGGCAGAGGCCTGGCATAGGGACCACGGCCGTTGCGTTCTCTGCGATGAGATGGAGATTGAACGTGGGAGCCGCACACGGCTGATCCGGGAGACGGAGCATTTCGTCGCCACCGTGCCTTTCGCCGCCTCTTCTCCTTGCGAAATGTGGGTGACTCCAAGGCGGCATCACGCGTCGTTCGCCGGAGCGAGCGATGCAGAGATGCGCGAGATCGGACCTCTGCTCCGGGATCTGCTCATCCGGTTGAAGCTCGCGCATGGAACCTTGCCTTTCCAGCTCGTGCTGGACTCGGTCCTGCCGGGGCAAAACCTGCTCCCGGATCAGCACTGGCGCTTGCGCATCGTTCCCGTCCTCACCGTGCCGGGCGGCTTTGAGCGGGCGTCCGGCATGCCGATCAACCCATCCCTGCCGGAGGATGATGCCGAGCGCCTCCGCACGGTCGGCCCGGCGCCGACGATTCGCGCCGAGGATGGCAGCGCGCCGGGCCCGATCCGGCTATAGTCCGGCCTTTCCTTGAGGGGAGCTTTGGACGGGCCATGCAGACGTTATTTGAAGGCGGCAAGGTATTCGACGGCGAGGCGATGCGCCCGGCCGGTACGGCCGTGCTGGTCGAAGGGGGCAAGGTGAAGAAGGTGGCGCCGAAGGGCGAGTTCGCCGGCTTCGCGGGCGAGCGGGTGGACACGACGGGCGGCACCCTGATGCCCGGCCTGATCGACTGCCACGTGCATCTCTGCCTCGGCGGTGAGGGCGATCCCGGCACCGCGCAGCTGAAGCTTTCCGACGCCCAGCTCGCGCTGAAGACGCTCGAGCGGGCGCAGGTCACGCTCAAGGGCGGCACGGTGGCGGTGCGCGATTGCGGCGGCAGGAACTATATCGAGCTCTCGGTGCGCGACGCGATCAAGCGCGGCGAATTCACGGGCCCGGCGATCCGCGCCTCGGGCCGGATCATCTGCATGACCGGCGGGCACGGCAACCGGACGGGACGCATCGCCGACGGAGTCGACGAGGTGGTCAAGGCGGTGCGCGAGCAGATCCATGCCGGCGCCGACGTGATCAAGATCATGGCGACCGGCGGCGTGATGACGCCTGGCGTCAATCCCGAGGACGCGCACTACACCCGAGAGGAGATGGCGGCCGGCCTGAAGGAGGCGCGGCGTTTCCACAAGCGCAGCGCCAGCCACGCGCAGGGCGCGGAGGGCATCCTCAACGCGGTGCTGGGCGGCGTGTCGTCGATCGAGCACGGTATCTTCCTCGATGAGGAATGCCTGAAGGCGATGCTGGAGCGCGGCACGTTCCTGGTGCCGACGCTCGCCGCGGTGCTGAACATCATCGGCAACAAGGACAAGGGCATCCCCCCCTGGGCGGTGGAGAAGTCCGAGCGCGTGTTCGAGGTCCACAAGCGCTCGTTCCAGACCTTCTACAAGGCGGGCGGCAGGATCGCGCTCGGCACCGATGCCGGCACGCCGTTCAACCTGCATGGCGAGAACGCGCTGGAGCTCGAATACATGGTCGATAACGGCATGAAGCCGCTCGACGCGCTGAAGGCCGGCACCTCGGCCGCGGCCGATCTCTGCGATCTGCCGGAACTCGGGGCGTTGCGCGAGGGCCAGGCGGCCGATTTCCTGCTGGTCGAGGGCGATCCGGTCGCCGACATCAAGATGGCGGCCCGCCGCGCCAACCACCGCGGCGTGTTCAAGTCTGGCCGGCCCGCCACCGGCGCGCCGGTGCTCGCCGGCAGCCTCGCCCGCATCGAGGCCCGCGCGGCTTTCTAGCGAGCCGCATCAGGCACCCTGCACCAGCCGCTCCGGCGGCAGGCGGAGCGTCACCTCGGTGCCGCGCTGCGGTGCGCTGGTCAGTTCGAGCATGCCGCCGTGCAGTTCCATCAGCGCCTTGCCGATCGGCAGGCCGAGGCCGACGCCGGGCCGCTTGGCGACGAAGGCATCCACCGTCTCGCGGGCGAAAGGCTGCTGCACCCAGTCGAGCCGCTCCGGCGCGATGCCGATGCCGCTGTCGCGCACGCGGATCTCGGCCCCGGCCGCGCCGGCGGCGAGCGAGATCTCCACCAACCCCCCGGGCGGCGTGTACTTCACCGCATTCGACAGGATGTTGAGCAGCACCTGCCGGAGCCGCACCGGGTCGGCGCGCACGATCACGGCCGGGTCGAGATGGGCGGTGACGGTGAGGCCGCGCGGCTGGGCGGCGCCTTCGATCATGCGCAAAGCTGCCTGCACCAGTTCCTTCAGGTCGACGGTTTCGTCGCGCAGCTCGATCTCGCCGGCTTCGAGCGTCGCCGCGTCCAGGATGTCGCCGACCAGCGCCAGGAGATGCTCACCCGCCTGGCGGATATCGCGCAGATAGGTGCGGTAGCGCGCATCGCCGAGCGGGCCGAACAGCTCCCCCTCGACCACGCCCGAGAAGCCGATGATGGCGTTGAGCGGCGTGCGCAGCTCGTGGCTCATATTGGCCAGCATCATCGAGCGGGCCCGGGCCAGGCGGTTCGCCTCCTCCATCGACTTGCGCAGCGATTCCTGGTTGCGCTTGCGCTCGGTGATGTCCTCCAGGATGCCGGCGCAGCCGGCCACCTTGCCGGAGGCGGTGCGGATCGGCGCCACCGTCATGACGGCATCGAACCCACGGCCCGACTTGGTGATGCTGGCGATCTCGCGGCGCCAGACCATGCCGCTGGAAATCGAGCCCTGGATGGCGGCGAACTGGGCCGCCGCGTCGTCGGCCTTCCAGAACATCACCGGCGGCTCGTTCATCACGTCGATCAGATCGAAACCGGTCAGGCGGGTCAGCGCCTCGTTGGCATAGGAGATGCGGCCGTCCGGCTCGGTGAAGAAGATGGCGAGCGGGCTCTGGCCCACGCCCTCGCTGAATCGGCGCAGTTGGAACAGCATGTCGCGATTGTCCTCGTCGCGCTCGCGGATCGCCTTGGCCATGCGGGCGAAGGCCTCCTCGGTGGCGCGGGCCTCGGCGATGCGGCTCGAGGGCGGGGCGAGCTGGCGGAACTTGCCTTCGCCGAGCAGGACGGCGTTGGCCGCCAGGCGATCGAGCGGCTGTGCCAGCCATTGGGCGATGGCGGCGGCGCCTGCGAGCCCGATCAGCAGCGTTCCGCCGGCGATCACGGCAGCTTCGCCCATGGCGTCCTCGGCCTGGCGATCGATCAGCGCCAGCAGAGCCACAATGGGCAGCAGCAGCAGGACGAAGATGGCCCCGACCAGCGCGCGTCGAATCGTCATCTCCGCTGACCCCCTCGCCCCGCAGCGATCGCAGCGCGGCGCCCGATTGATCCGCTCTCGGCGATTTCCCGCCACAGCCGGGAAAACCGGTAGTTGAGATTCTTAACACCGAACGCGGCGGCCGAGGAAATATGCCTTCCGATCGCCGTCGGGCCGCCACCGTGATTGGCAAAGGCGGGCTCGCGGCCCGAGAATGCAGTCACGACCAGGGAGGGTTCACTCATGTTCGAATGCTCGATCGCCGGCAGCCTGCCGAAGCCGTTCTGGCTCGCCGAGACCGACAAGCTGTGGCCGGCCTGGAAGGCGGCGGGGGAGGAGCTTGCCGCGGCGAAGCGGGACGCCACCTTGCTCTGGCTCAAGGCGCAGGAGGATGCCGGGCTCGACATCGTCACCGACGGCGAGCAGTCGCGCCAGCATTTCGTGCACGGCTTCCTGGAATTCGTCGCCGGCATCGATTTCGAGCACAAGGTGACGATGGGCATCCGCAACAACCGCTACGACGCGCAGGTGCCCCAGGTGATCGCGCCGCTGACGTTGAAATCCCGCGCGCACCAGACCGAGGCGCGCTTCGCCCGGGCGCATACGAAGAAGAAGCTGAAATTCACCCTGCCCGGGCCGATGACCATCGTCGACACGATCGCCGACCGTCACTATGGCGACAAGGTGAAGATGGCGATGGCCTTCGCCGACCTGTTGAACCAGGAGGCGCGCGGCCTCGAAGCCGACGGCGTCGACGTGATCCAGTTCGACGAGCCGGCCTTCAACGTCTACATGGACGAGGTGCGCAGCTGGGGCATCGAGGCGCTGGAGCGCGCGAGCGCCGGCCTCAAATGCAAGACCGCCGTGCACATCTGCTACGGCTACGGCATCAAGGCCAATCTCGACTGGAAGCGCACGCTCGGGTCGGAGTGGACGCAGTACGAGCAGACCTTCCCGGTGCTGGCCAGGAGCCGCATCGACCAGGTCTCGCTCGAATGCATCCACAGCCACGTGCCGCCGCGGCTGATGGGTCTATTGCAGGGCAAGGACGTGCTGGTCGGCGTGATCGATGTCGCGACGGAGATCGTCGAGACGCCGGAAGAGGTGGCCGGCACGATCGGCGAGGCGCTGAAATATGTGCCGAAGGAGCGGCTCTACCCCTGCAGCAATTGCGGCTTGGCGCCGATGCAGCGTGAGATCGCGCTGGCCAAGCTCGAAGCCCTCGGCGCCGGCACCGCAATTGCGCGCAAGCGCTACGGCTGAAAGCCCTCTCCCACGCTGCAGCAGCGCGAGGGCGGGCTTTAGGCCGGCACCTGGCCGATGCCGCCGCGCGGGGCGCCGGCGGCGATCGCGCGCCACAGCACTTCGTGCCCGGCCGGCAGCGGGCGGTTGTTCGGCATGGTGAGCCATAGGCGCAGCAGCAGCCGGTTGCGGCCGCTCGTGGCGTCGTCGGTGAACGGCGTGCGGCCGTGATAGGTGACGTGGCTGTTGAGGAACTGGATGTCGCCGGGATCGAGCGTCATCTCGAAGCAGAGCTCCTCGGCGAGCGCCATCAGCCGGTCGATCGCCTCGCGCTGCGCGGCCGAGAGCTTCGGCACGCCCGGCGCCATCTCCGCCGCCTCGATATAGGTGAGCGAGTAGTGGCTGGTGAACTTGGCCGCCTCGACGCCGAAGATCGGCAGCGGATAGACCACCGCCGGATCGTCGGTCTCCTCGCCGTGCCGGCTGCGCCAGAAATCCTGGAACAGCGTGTCCAGAAGATCCGGCCGGTGCCGCAGCAGCGCATTGTGGATCGCCGGCGTCGAGCAGATCTTGCTGATGCCGCCCGCCGCCGCCTGGCGCACGCAGAGCAGCGCCACCACGTCGGTGCGATCGGTGTGGAAGCGGAGCCGCCCGTTGGTCAGCGTGCGCGCATAGGAGGAGAGGAACGGCGTTTCGCCGCTCTTGGTCTCGATCTGGCCGTAGCGGCGGCCGACCTCGGCGCCTTCGTCGCGGATGGCGCGCATCAGCTCGCCGCGCCGGTTCTGGAACACCGGCATGCCGACATGGACGCCGAGGCCGAAATAGAGCCGGCGCAGGTCGTCTTCGCCATAGCGGTCGACCGGCACGCCGCGCAGCTTGACCATGCCGCAGCCGTCTTCGAGCTCGTCCCGGATATCGTCGAACAGCGCTTCCAGGCCGGGCAGGGGAAAGTTGGCCCGCGTCACCTCCGCCCAGGGCAAATGGCGCACGCGGGCCAGCGCCGCGTCGAGGGTCGTGAGCGCCGCCGGATCCAGGTCGCGGATCCAGCGGCGCGAGGCTTTCATTTCCGGCCCCGTCCAGACGCTCGGGCCGGTCAGCGGTTCACGCCTGGTCATAGATTGCGATACACGGCGGTTTCGAAGTCGAGAAAGAGCGGCAGCGACTTGACGTCGGCGAAGGGCAGGATCTGCGTCGCATAGACGCCGCCGACGCCTTTCGCCTGGTCGATCCAGTAATAGGTATTGGCGAGGCCGGCCCAGGCCAGGCTGCCGGCCGAACGTCCGGTCGGCGCCGGTTGCGTGTTGATCATGAAGCTCAGGCCCCAGGTCTTCTCCATGCCGGGGAAGAACTCGGCATCGTTGGAAAGGCCGGGCTTCTCCGTCTTCAGCAGGGTGACACGGCAATCGCCCATCTGGTTCCTCGACATCGCCGCCACGGTTTCCGGCTTCAGGATCTGGCGGGCGCCGACGCGGCCCTGGTTCAGCATCATCCGCACGAATTTCAGATAGTCGCCGACGGTGCCGTAGAGCCCGCCGCCGCCCATCTCGAATTCCGGCTCCTGCGGGATCTCGATATCGACCGGCGCCAAGCTGCCGTCGTCCTTGCGCTCGTGGATCTTGGCCAGCCGCTCGCGCATATCGGGCCGGATCCTGAACGCTGTATCGGCCATGCCGAGCGGATCGAACACGTTCTGCTTCAGATACTGGCCGAGCGTCTGGCCACTCACCGCCTCCACCATCTTGCCGGCGAAGTCGATATTGATGCCGTAGTTCCAGCGCTCGCCCGGCTCGAACAGCAGCGGCGTCTTGAGTGCCGCGTTCTCGCAGGTGGTGATGCCGGGGATGCCGGTCTTCTCCTGATAGCGCCCGATCTCGTCGTTCCAGATCTCGTAGCCGAAGCCGGCCGTGTGGGTCAGCAGGTGGCGGAGCGTGATCTGCCGGGTCGGCGCCCGCAGCACCGGCTCGCCCGCGGTGTCGAAGCCCTGCAGCACCTGCACCTTGCCGAGCTCTGGCAGCACGCGGCTCGCCGGGCCGTTCAGGTCGAGCAGGCCGCGCTCGACCAGCTGCATGGCGGCAAGGCCGGTAATGGCCTTGGTCATGGAAGCGATCCAGACCACCGTGTCGGCGGTCATCGCGGTGCCGGAGCCCTTGATGCGCTCGCCGAAGGCGCCGGCATAGATGATGTCGTCGCGGTCGGTCGCCATGGCGACGACGCCGGGCACCGCGCCCTGGTCGACGGCCTGCCGCAACAGCGGATCGATATGCGTCTCGAGACCCATTTCCGCCTCCCTTATGGTGCTTTTCTGCGACCGCGATATTGGGCGCCGAACGGCCGGGCTTGGCAAGCGGAACTAGCGGCCGGCGCGCGTCTCCAGGGCGGCGCGGAGGCGCATGCGCACCAGGTCGGGCTGCTCCATCGGCAGGAAGTGGGAGGAGTCCGGTACGGTCTCGATTGCCACATCGGGCTTGAAACGGCGGAGCAGCGCGTCGTCGACGCGCACCGCCGCCTCGCTCGCCGCCTTCAGGATGGTGACCGGGCATTTGACGCGGGCCAGCAGCGGCGCCGCATAGTGGCGCAGCCCGGCGAAGGTCGCCGCTTCCCATTGGGGGGCGCAAGCCAGGGTCACGCCGTTATGCGGGTCGGGCACGAAACCGTCCTCGACATAATCGTCGACGAAGGGATCGGCCCAACTGGCGAAGATGGCGCGGCCGCGATAGGCGCCGGCGGCTTCCTGCTTGGACGCGAATTCCGCGCGTCGCCGCGCCGCCCCTTGCGCGATCGGCAGCCGCGGGATGCGCTGCGCCAGGCCGGGGATGCGCTGGGCGCGGCGCACCGCGTCGAGGGTGGCGAGCACCGGATCCAGCAGCACCAGCCGCTCGGCGATGCCGGGCTTCGCCGCGGTCGCGGTCAGCACCGTGGCCCCGCCCATGGAATGGCCGGCCAGGACGGGCGGCGCACCGCCCTGCATCAGCGCCGGCAGCATGCGCAGGAAGTCGCGCGGATAGATGCGCCAGGTGTCCATGGCGTCGGGATCGGCCGGCAGCGGCGACAGGCCATGGCCGCGCAGGTCCAGCGCGACGACGCGGAAATCCTGTCCGAGCGGCGCCAGCAAGGAACGATAGGTCAGCGCGTTGAAGCCGGTGGCATGCAGGAAGACCAGATCGGGCGAGCCTTCGGTGCCGAAGGCGATGCCGGTGGTCTCGCCGACGGCAGACCGCAAGGTGAAGCGACGCATTTGGGATCGGGCAACGCGGGCAGGGCAGGGACCGGCATCAAAGAGAACCCGGCCCGCCGGTTCAAGCGCGACGGCGCATGCAAGCCATGCGCCGGGCGCTCAGTCGTTGATGCACGCCATTAGCACGGTGTAGTTCCGCATCGCCTCGCCGATATCACCGGTCGACAGGTCCGGGCCGCGCTTGCGCTCGAGGAAGGGCACGTTGTGCGACCTGAGGAAGTCCTTTGCCACGACGTCTTTTATCGCGAAGTTGACGTTCTGCGGCACGTGACCGATCCGCTTAAGTGCCTGCCTGGAATCCAACGTGGCGACGACCACGCCGATCACGGCGCCACTGGCATCGGACATCGGACCGCCACTGTTTCCGGGCTGAATTGGCGCGCTGATTTGCAAGTTGGCGGTATCGTTGTCCAGTCCGGCCAGCGCGCTGACGGTCCCAGTGGTCACGACGCCGGTCGATGCGAGGTCGGGCGCCAGCGGGAAGCCAAACACAGTGACCGAATCGCCCGGCCGATAGGTCGGGGCATCGGCAAAAGCAGCGACCGCCGGCGCCGCGCGGTCGACCTTTACCACCGCGAGATCGTTGCGCGGATCGGCGGCAACAAGAGCAGCGCGGACCACGGCTCCGTCCGGCAGGCGCACAACCCGCTGCGCGCAATCTCCAATGACGTGATCGTTGGTGAGGATGTGTCCAGACTGACTGACGAAGAAGCCCGAGCCGCTGCCGCTAGCCTTCTTCTTTGGAGTCGCTGCCGACGCGGCCTTTGTCGTTGGCAGGTACCTCTTACTTTCCTCTTCCGAGAGGCCATAGGTGAAGCTGATCGGGCTACCGTCATTCGCCGTGCCATAGCCGTAGCCGGACGCCATTCCGAGGGACGTGAACTGAACGATGCCAAACTTTCCGTCGTTGCAGGAGATGCGGGCGGTGCCGCCTGAGATCCCCTGGTATCGGAATTGCCCGGTGCAACGGGCTCCGTCTGCGCTGGTCATGTCAATCGACCCGGTGCCGTCCTGGTAGCCGACCGCCCGGCCCCGGTACAGCGTTCCCGAAGAGCCGACGCTGCCGATTACGTCCGCCGATGCCGTACAGCCAGCCAGCCCGACCACGGCCAGCGCCTTCATCCATCCCCACTGCATCGGAGCCCCCGCAGTTTCGCCTTGCGGGGATACTAAAAAAGAGCAATTCCTAAATAAAGCTCTACCTTCGCAACGGTCGATTCAGGGCAAGGGTGGCTTCGGTGTCGAGCCTTTCGATCAAGGCTGCGGCGCCCTCGCCGCGGGCGAGCGCGGCGCCCTGGCCGGCCATCAGCGACAGGAACTCGGCCCGGTTCTGTTTCGCCGCCTCGGCGCGCAGCGCCTTGGTCAGGTTGTTCTGCCAGGGGAAAGGTAGGATGGCGCCGGACTCGGCGGCTTCCATCTCGGTGGTGAAGCGGTTGGCGATGCAGCGGGCCGGCCGGCCGGAGAAGGCGCGGGTCAGGCGCACATCGCCGGCGCGGGCGCCGTAGATCGCCTGCTTGTAGGCGGAAGGCGCGCCGCTTTCGGCGCTGGCGAGGAAGGCGGTGCCCATCTGCACGCCGCTGGCGCCGAGCGCCAGCGCGGCGGCGAGGCCGCGGCCGTCCATGATGCCGCCGGAAGCGATCACGGGAATCGTCACTGCGTCCACCACCTGCGGCACCAGCGCCAGGGTGCCGATCAGGCCGGTCTCCGGCGCGCCGGAGAAAGTGGCCCGGTGGCCGCCGGCCTCGGCGCCCTGGGTGACGACGGCGTCGACGCCGCTGCGCTCCAGCGCCTTGGCCTCCTCCGGCGTGGTGGCGGTGCCGATCAGGAACATGCCGCGTGCCTTCGCCGCCGCAATGGCATCGTCGGGGAGCAGGCCGGAGGTGAAGCTGAAGACACGCGCGCCGCTTTCCAGGGCCGCGGCGAACAGCTCCGGGAAGGGATTGGCCGTCGCGGTCGGCGCCGGCGGCGGAGCCAGGCCAAGCTCGGCATAATAGGGCGCGACCCGCGCGACGGCGGCGCGCATGTCGTTCGGCGGCACCGGCTGGGCCGCCGGGGCGAACAGGTTGATGCCAAACGGGCGCCGGGTCCGGTCGCGGATCGCGGCTGTCGTCGCCCGGATCTGGGCCGGCGTCAGGTAGGTGGCGCCGAGGCAGCCGAGCGCGCCGGCCTCGCCCACCGCGGCGATCAGGTCCGGACTGTCGGCTCCGCCGGCCAGCGGCGCCTGGATGATCGGGTGCGTCAGGCCGAGGCGTTCGGTCAGCGCGGTGACGAAGGGCATGGCGGACTCCGGGGAAGACGGGAGACCGGACGCTAGAGAGGCCGGCACATCGCGAAAAATGGTTCTTTGTGATTCAAGCAATCTGTTCTGGTGATCAGTCGGCGGCGGCGGCGAGATCGGCCACAGGCAGCCCGTCCTGGAATGCCGCGAGCGCGCTGGAGACGAAGCCGTCGCTGCGCCGGATGAAAACCGTCTCCACCATCGCCTCGCCGGGCGGCAGGGCATGCAGGGCGATGCCGCCGCGCCGGCGGGCCGGCTCGACGATGCCGCGCGGCAGCAGGGTCAAGCCGATGCCGGCGGCGACGCAGCCCAGGATCGCGTCGACGGTGCCGAATTCCAGCAGCTTGGTCCCCACGATGCCGCGGCGCGCCAGAATGTCTTCCAGCCGCTGCCGGTAGGAGCAGCCGGCGCGCAGCACCAGTAACCGGCGCTCGCCCAGAGCGGCGAGACCGTCGAGCGTGGCCAGCGCCGCCGGGGCCGCAAGCACCAGCTCCTCGCGGAAAGCGAGGCGCTCGATCAGTTCGGGATGGCGGACAGGGCCGCACACGAAGGCGGCCTCCAGCCGGCGGTCGAGCACCTGCGCGATCAACTCGGCGGTGGTGCCGGTGCGCAGCGCAAGGTCGACGGCCGGATGCGCACCGGCATAGGCGACCAGGACCGGCGGCAGGCGGAGCGCGGCCGTGGTCTCGAGCGAGCCGATCGCGAGCGGCCCGGCCGGCATGCCGTCGTCGCGCGCGGCGCGCATGGCTTCGTCGATCAGCTCCTGCACGCGCCGGGCGTAGGGCAGCAGGCGCTGGCCGGCGGGCGTCAAGGTGACGCCGCGGCTGTGGCGGTGGAACAGCGTCTGGCCGAGCTCGGCCTCCAGCTCGCGCAGACGCTGCGTGACGTTCGACTGCACGGTGTTGAGCGCCGCCGCCGCGCGGCCGATGCCGCCGGTCCGTGCCACCGCTTCGAACAGCCTGAGATCGCTGGCGTCCATGTCCGTTCGCTCCACCTTGGCCGCCACCAAACTACGCCGCCGGCCGGTCGGGGCAACCAATGGCCGTCGCGCGACGTTGGGATGCCAATTCCGCTGAAATCAGGAGGCCGATCTTGCGGCGCAAATGGTGGGCCTGGGCGCTCGCCGGCGTGGTGGCGTTGCCTTCGCTTCTGGTCGGGGCGCTGTTCGCCGTGCCGATGATTTTCGGCTGGGCCTGGCTGAAGGATCCGCTTTCCACGCAGCTCGGCGATCGCCTGGGTTACGCCGTGGCGATCGACGGCGACCTGGACATCGATCTCGGCCGGATCGTCACCTTACGTGTCTCGGGCCTGCGTCTCGGCAATCCGGAATGGGCGCACCGGCCGGAAATGGCGCAGATCGAGCGGCTCGTCGTCGAACTCGCGCCGCTGGATCTGCTGCGTGGCCGCCTGCGATTGCCGCGCATCGAGTTGACCGGGGCGGATATCGAGCTCGAGCGCGCCGCCGACGGGCGGCAGAACTGGCAGGCCAATCCGGCCGCCGATGCCGTGGCTCCCGAAGAGCGTGGCGATCTGCCGGTGATCGAGCGGATCGACATCAAGCAGAGTCGGGTCGTCTATCGCGACGCGGCGAGCGGCTTCGGCATCGAGGCCGAGGCGGCATCGGTCGAGGGCGAAGCCAAGGCCGACCAGCCGCACCTGGAGATCAAGGGCACCGGCACGGTCGACGACCGGCCGTTCACCTTCGCGATCGTCGGCGGTTCGATCCTCGCCCTGCGCGACAATGACGAGCCGTATCCAGTCACCGTGACCGCCGATCTCGGAGATACGCATCTCGAAGGCAAGGGCACGATGACGGAGCCGCTGCGCGCCCGCGGCGTCGACGTCGAGCTTTCGCTGAAGGGCGGTAGCGTCCGCCAGCTGTTCGCAGCGCTCGGCATGACCGCGCCGGAGACGCCGCCCTATGCGATCAAGGGGCGCCTGCGCAAGGAAGGCGAGGTGTGGAGCTTTGCCGATGCAACCGGCACGATCGGCAGCAGCGACATCGCCGGCTGGGTCAAGGTCGACGCAACGCGCGCGCGCCAGCATCTCACCGCCGACCTTGCTTCGCGTTCGCTCGACTTCTATGACCTCGGTCCCATCCTCGGCCTGCCGCCGGGCCTGGCCGAAGGCCAGCCGGCGACCGAGGAACAGCGCCGGGCGGCTGCCCGGCTCAAGGCGAGCCCGCGCGTCCTGCCCAATGCGCCGCTCGATATCGAGCGGCTCGCCAAGTTCGACGCCGACGTACGATTTCGTGCCCAGGCCGTGAAGAACATCCCGGTTCCGATCTCGCCGGTCGATCTGACGGTGGACCTCAAGCAGAGCGTGCTGAAGCTCGCGCCTTTCAGGTTCGGCTTCTCGGGCGGTACGGCGAATGCGGCGGTGGTCATCGATGCCCGATCCCGGCCGGTGCGCACGTCCTACGACGTGAAGATGTCGGATATGAGCCTGGACCAGCTGATGGCGCGGCTTGGTCTCAAGGACGTGGCATCCGGCAGGGTGCGCGCGCGCATCAAGCTCGAAGGCGCGGGCGATACGGTCCGTGAATCTCTCGCGACCTCGAATGGTACGGTCGGGCTGGCAATGGGTGGCGGCGCCATCAGCCAGTTGGCGATGGAGGCGGCCGGGCTCGACATCGCTGAGACGCTCGCCTTCCTTGGCAGGAAGGAGAAGACCGTACAGGTCCGCTGCATGGTCACCAGTTTCGCCGTGCAGAAGGGCGTGATGGACGCCCGCGCCATCGTGCTCGACACGACGGATACTGTGCTGACCGGCAGGGGCGCCATCAGCTTGCGCAACGAGACCCTGGACCTCGAGCTGATGGCCGATCCGAAGGACTGGTCGCCACTCTCGGTGCGCACGCCGATCGAGCTCAAGGGCACGTTCAAGAGCCCAAAGCCGGGCATCAAGCCCGGTGCCGCGGTCGCCCGCGGCGCGGCCGCGGTGGCGCTCGGCGCGATCCTCACGCCGCTCGCCTCGGTGCTGGCCTTCATCGATCCGGGCACCGGGGAGGACACCAATTGCGGCGCGCTTCTCAACGCGACGCCGGCGCAGTGATGCGCTAGACAATCTCCCGGCGATGCGGGGAGTCCGGCGTGGCGGAGTTGCGTGCAATCGGTCTGATGAGCGGCACGTCGATGGATGGCGTCGACGCGGCGCTGATCGCGACGGACGGGTATCGCGTCGCGGAATTCGGTCCGTGGACGACGCTGCCCTATGACGACGCATTCCGCGACCGGCTGCGCGGCACGCTCGGCGGGACAGGCCCGGTCGCCGCCGTGGAGCGCGAGCTGACCGAGCGCCATGCGGAGGCGGTGGAGCGTCTGCTGGCCGAGCACCGGATCGACCGCGCCTCGATCGACCTGATCGGCTTTCACGGCCAGACCATCCTGCATCGGCCGGAGCAGCGCCGGACCTGGCAGATCGGCGACGGCGCGCGGTTGGCCGCGCGGCTCCGCCTGCCGGTGGTGAACGACTTCCGCTCGGCCGATGTCGCAGCCGGCGGGCAGGGCGCGCCGCTGGCCCCGGTCTACCACGCCGCGCTGGCGGCCGACCTGCCGAAGCCGGTGGCGGTGCTCAATCTCGGCGGCGTCGGCAATGTCACCTGGATCGGTGAAGGAGACGCATTGCTCGCCTTCGACACCGGTCCCGCCAACGCGCCGATCGACGACTGGGTGCGCCGGCAGACCGGTGCCGCCCGCGACGACGGCGGCGCGCTGGCGCAAGCGGGCCGCATCGACGCGGCGCGCGTGCAGGCCGTGCTGGCGAAGCCCTATTTCGCCGCGCCGCCGCCGAAATCGCTCGACCGCGACGACTTCACCTGGCGGATGGCGGATGGGCTATCGGCGGCGGATGGCGCGGCCACCCTGGCGGCGATCGTCGCCGCGACCGTGGCCGCTTCGCGGCCGCACCTGCCGGCGCCGCCGCGCCGCTGGCTGGTCACCGGCGGCGGCCGGCACAACGTCGCCTTGATGGAAGCGTTGCGATCCGCCCTGGCCGTCGCCGTCGATCCGGTGGAGGCGGTGGGCTGGCGCGGCGACGCGCTGGAGGCGGAGGCCTTCGCCTTCATGGCCGTGCGTCACCGCCTGGGCCTGCCGATCAGCTTTCCGGGCACGACTGGCGTGCCGGCGCCGATGACCGGCGGCCGGATGCATCCAGCCGCTTAGGCCGTCACTTCGGCTTCAGCGACTTCTTGAGGTACTTGTCGACCATGCCGCCGAGCTCTTCGAGCTTGTTCTCGAAGAAATGGCCGGTGCCGGGGATGGTCCGGTACTCGACCGTGATGTCCTTCTGATTGGCGAGCCGTTGGGCGAGCTTCGCCACCTCGGGCTCCGGCACCAGGTCGTCGGCCGTGCCGTGCACGATCAGGCCGGACGAGGGGCAGGGCGCGAGGAAGCCGAAATCGAACTTGCCGGCCGGCGGCGCGACCGAGATGAAGCCGGCGATCTCCGGCCGGCGCATCAACAGCTGCATGCCGATCCAGGCCCCGAACGAGAAGCCGGCGACCCAGCATTGCGAGGCGTTCGGGTTGTAGGCCTGCAGCCAGTCCAGCGCCGAGGCAGCGTCCGACAGCTCGCCCTGGCCCTGGTCATAGCCGCCCTGGCTGCGGCCGACGCCACGGAAGTTGAAGCGCAGCACCGAGAAGCCGTTTTTGGCGAAGGTCTGGTACAGCGTATAGACGACCTTGTTGTTCATCGTCCCGCCATACAGCGGGTGCGGATGCAGGATCAGCGCCAGCGGCGCATTCTGCCGGGTTTCGCTGTTGCCGTGCTGGTAGCGTCCTTCGAGGCGACCCTCGGGGCCGGTAAAGATCACATCGGGCATGTTCGATTTCGTACCTTCAGGGCGCGGCGGGATGTCTCCACGGCAGAAAGCCCATCGACGCAGTGGGGTTTGCAGACCCCGTAAGTCATTGCCGTGACAATGGATGGCGACTCGATACTTGACTAGCCCAGTCGGGAATCCTAGGTATCCTTCCAGACAGGCAATCGGCGCTCCGGCATCGGGCCGGCCTTCGCCGTTGCCGCAAGATAGCGATCCGAGCCTCGCCGTTTCAAGGTTTTCGGCGATGCACGGGGCGCTGGTCGGGGTCGCGCCGTGAAGTTGAGCACCAAAGGCCGCTATGCGGTCATGGCAATGGCTGATCTGGCCGTGCATTCGGCCGGCCGGCCGGTCACCTTGGCCGATATCGCCACCCGGCAGGAGATCTCGCTCTCCTATCTAGAGCAACTCTTCGCCAAGCTGCGCCGCGGCGGGCTGGTCAAGAGCGTGCGCGGCCCGGGCGGCGGCTATGTGCTGGCGCGCGGCGCCGACGACACCCGCATCGCCGATATCGTGCTGGCGGTGGACGAGCCGCTCAAGGCGACCGCCTGTGCCGATAACGGCGGCCGTGGATGCCAGGGCAATCCGGGGCGCTGCCTGACCCACGACCTGTGGGAGGCGCTGGGCCAGCATATCCATCTCTATCTCAACTCGGTCTCGCTCGCCGACGTGGTCGAGCGCCGGGTGCTGACCCTGCAGGGGCCGGCCTCGGTGTCGCAGGCGGCCTGAGGCAGGCCCGCGAGGTTCGTCCCGTGAACACCGACATCGCCTATCTCGATCACAACGCGACGACGCCGATCCGGCCCGAAGCGCTGGCGGCGATGGTCGCGGCGGCGGAAGCCGGCGGCAATCCGTCCTCGGTGCATCGCGCCGGGCGTGCGGCGCGGCGCTTGGTCGAGGACGCCCGTGCGGCCGTGTTGTCGGCGCTCGGCGCCGGCGGCGCGGATGTCGTGTTCACCTCGGGGGGCAGCGAGGCCAATCATCTGGCGCTGCGCGGCCTGCCGGCAGCGAGCCTGATCGTCGGCGATATCGAGCACGAGAGCGTGCGGGCCGCCGCGCAGGCGCGCGGCCTGCCGGTCTTCATCCTTCCCGTCACGCGTGACGGCGTGGCCGATCTGGCGGCGCTGGAGCGCCTGCTGGGCGAGGCGCCGAAGCCCGTCCTGGTCGCGGTCATGCTGGCCAACAACGAGACCGGCGTGATCCAGCCGATCACGGAGATCGCGGCGGCCGCACGGCGGCACGGCGCACGGCTGCACTGCGATGCCGTGCAGGCCTTCGGCAAGATCCCGCTCGATTTTGCCGCGCTCGGCGCCGACAGCGCGAGCGTCAGCGCGCACAAGATCGGTGGGCCGCCGGGCGTCGGGGCGCTGGTCCTGGCGTCGGGAAGCGAGATCGCGCCGCTGGTCGCCGGGGGACAGGAGCGCGGCTTGCGCGGCGGCACCGAGAACCTGCCCGGCATCGCCGGCTTCGGCGCGGCGGCCGAGCTGATCGGCGACACGACCGCGCGCCTGCAGGCGACGCGAGCCTGGCGCGATGGCCTGGAAGCACGGCTCAAGGCGGCGATGCCCGGCCTCGTCGTCTGGGGCGAGAATGCGCCGCGGCTGCCGAATACCAGCTGTGTCAGCCTTGCCGGCCAGAAGTCGGAGACCCAGGTCATCGCCATGGATCTGGCCGGTATCGCGATCAGCGCGGGTGCCGCCTGTTCTTCCGGCAAGGTGCAGGCAAGCCATGTGCTCGGCGCCATGGGGGCGACGGAAGCGGCTGCGACCGCCGCCATCCGCATCAGCTTCGGCTGGAACAGCAAAGCGGCGGACGGCGAGCGCATGGCCGACGCCTGGACCACATTCGTCGCGCGCAGCGCCGGGTCTGGTCCCGCGCGCGCCGCGGCCTGAAATCGAGGGAGCACCGGTCGATGAACGACACCCAGGTTACCGCAGCGAAGCTGAAGCCGAACATCCAGCTGCCGATCTACCTCGACTATCAGGCGACCACGCCGATGGATAAGCGGGTGCTCGACGCGATGATGCCGTATTTCACCGAGAAGTACGGCAACCCGCATTCGCGCAGCCATTCCTTCGGCTGGGATGCCGAGGAAGCGGTGGAGAAGGCGCGCGCCCAGGTCGGGCATCTGATCGGTACCGACGCCAAGTCGATCGTGTTCACCTCCGGCGCCACCGAATCGAACAACATCGCGCTGAAGGGCGTGATGCGGTTCTACAAGGGCAAGCGCAACCACCTCGTCACGGCGAATACCGAGCATAAATGCGTGCTCGACAGCGCCCGCCACCTGCAGCAGGAGGGCTTCGAAGTCACCTATCTGCCGGTCCGGCAGAACGGGCTGATCGACCTCGACGAGCTCCGCGCCGCGGTGACCGAGAAGACCGCGCTGGTCTCCATCATGGCGGTCAACAACGAGATCGGCGTGATCCAGCCGCTCGCCGAGATCGGCCGGATCTGCCGCGAGAAGGGCGCCTTCTTCCACACCGACGCGGCGCAGGCCGCCGGCAAGATCCCGCTCGACGTCGAGGCGATGAACATCGACCTGATGTCGATTTCGGGCCACAAGATCTACGGGCCGAAGGGCATCGGCGCGCTCTACGTGCGCCGCTCCAAGCCGCGCGTGCGGCTCGAGGCGCTGTTCTCCGGCGGCGGGCAGGAACGCGGCCTCCGCTCCGGCACGCTGTCGCCGCCGCTCTGCGTCGGTCTCGGCGAGGCCTGCGCCATCGCCGAGCGCGAGATGGGCGCCGAGAACGAGCGCCTGCGCATGCTGGCCGACCGGTTCTACCAGGGCATCATGAACCAGGTGCCCGAGGTGATCCTGAACGGCGATCGCGAGCAGCGCATCCCCGGCAACCTCAACCTCTCGTTCTCCTATGTCGAAGGCGAGAGCATGATCATGGCGATCAAGGACCTTGCCGTGTCGTCCGGCTCCGCCTGCACCTCCGCCTCGCTCGAGCCCTCTTACGTGCTGCGGGCGCTCGGCGTCGAGGAGGAGATGGCGCATACCTCGATCCGCATCGGCCTCGGCCGCTTCACCACCGAGGCGGAAGTCGACTATGCGGTGCAGACCATCGTCGAGAAGGTGAACAAGCTGCGTTCGATGAGCCCGCTCTGGGAAATGGCCCAGGAGGGCATCGATCTCAAGTCGATCGAGTGGTCCGGCCATTGATCGGTCGAACGGAAACACAAGATTAAACGCATCGGGAGCGTGTCATGGCCTATAGCGAAAAGCTGATCGATCACTACGAGAACCCGCGCAACGTGGGCTCGCTCGACAAGGGCGATACCAGCGTGGGCACCGGCCTGGTCGGCGCACCGGCCTGCGGCGACGTGATGAAGCTGCAGATCAAGGTCGGCGCCGACGGCATCATCGAGGATGCCAAGTTCAAGACCTTCGGCTGCGGCTCGGCGATCGCCTCGTCCAGCCTCGTCACCGAATGGGTCAAGGGCAAGACCATCGACGAGGCCGAGAAGATCAAGAACACCGAGATCGCGCAGCACCTGGCGCTGCCGCCGGTGAAGATCCATTGCTCGGTGCTGGCGGAGGACGCCATCAAGGCGGCGATCGCCGATTTCCGCACCAAGCGCGACGGCAAGGCCTGAGGGGCCACCATGGCGTTACCGGCACCGATCACGGTCACCGAGGCGGCGGCGGAGCACGTCAAGGCGCTGCTCGCCAAGCGCGGCAAGCCTTCGGCGGGCGTGCGCATCGGCGTGCGCACCAAGGGCTGCTCCGGGCTCTCCTACACGCTCGAATACGCGGACGAGAAGGGCAAGTGGGACGAGGTGGTGGAGGCGGGCGGCGTCACCATCCTGATCGATCCCAAGGCGCTGATGTTCGTGCTCGGCACCACCATGGACTGGACTGAGGACAAGCTGAAGCGGGGCTTCGTGTTCTCGAACCCGAACGAGAAGGGTCGCTGCGGCTGCGGGGAATCCTTCCACGTCTAGCCCTTAGGGCTGGGCGAATGGACCAAATCGCGGGGGGCCGTGGCCGGCACGGTCCCCCGCCTGCATTAGGAGCCGGTGAAGTGACCACGGCGGAAGCGACAGCGAGAGGAGAGGCGCAGGCGGTCAGGGCCTGCTGGTCCTGCCGTGGGCCGGTGCCGGCGCGCGAGCGCTTCTGCCCGACTTGCGGCCTGGTGCAGGAACCGGTCGCCGGCGACCACTTCGCGCGGCTGGACCTCGAGCCCCGCTTCGACATCGATGCAACCGATGTGGAGCGGCGCTACTTCGCCCTGCAGCGCCAGTTCCATCCCGACCGATTCGCGGCCCGGAGCGCCAAGGAGAAGGCGCTGTCGCTGCGCCACGCGACCGCGCTGAACGAGGCCTACAAGGTGCTGAAGGACCCGCTCGGCCGGGCCGAGCACCTGCTGTCGCTGGCCGGCCGCCCGGTGCGGGCCGACGGCGCCGAGACGGTGAGCGATCCCGAGCTTTTGATGGAGGCGATGGAGCTGCGCGAGCGACTGTCGGAAGCCGCCGCCGCCGCCGCCGTCGACGCGCTGTTGGCCGAGACGCGTGCGAATTCGGCGGCGCTGGAGCGGAAGCTCGGCCACGCCTTCGCCGCCGGCGACTTCGCCGCGGCCCAGAAGCTGGCGCTCCGTCTGCGCTACGCGGCCAAGCTGATCGACGAGGCGCGCGAGCGCCGTCGGAGGTTCGACCGGTGAGTATGCAGATCCTCGAAATCCACGAGCCGGGCGAGACGCCGCTGCCGCACGAGGCGGAGCGCGAGCTCGCCGTCGGCATCGATCTCGGCACCACCAATTCGCTGGTGGCGATCGCGCGCGACACCAGGCCCGAGGTGCTGCGCCTGATGCATGGCGAGGCGCTGCTGCCGAGCGTTGTCGCCTATCTCGACGGCCGCCAGCCAGTCGTCGGCCACGAGGCGCGGGCCCTGATCGGCGAGCATCCGGACCGCGTCGTCCGTTCCGTCAAGCGGCTGATGGGCCGGGGATACGGTGACGTGAAGGCGTTGGCCGGCACCTTGCCGTTCACGGTCGAGCCCGGCGAGGCCGAGCGCATGGTGCGGCTCAGGGTCGGTGGCCGCGTGGTGACCCCTGTCGAGGTCTCGGCCGATATCCTGCGCGCGCTGAAGAATCGCGCCGAGCTGGCGCTGGACCGCCCGGTGACGCAGGCGGTGATCACCGTGCCCGCCTATTTCGACGATGCCGCGCGCACCGCGACCAAGGATGCCGCGCGGCTGGCCGGCCTGCAGGTGCTGCGCCTGGTCAACGAGCCGACCGCGGCGGCGCTCGCCTATGGCCTCGATAAGGGCGCCGAGGGCACTTACGCGGTCTACGATCTCGGCGGCGGCACCTTCGACGTCTCCATCCTGCGGCTGGAGAAAGGCGTGTTCCAGGTGCTGGCGACCGGCGGCGACGCGGCATTGGGCGGTGACGATTTCGATCACCTGATCGCCGAGCGTCTGGCCGCCGAGCGTGGCGGCCCGCAGCTCGCGCCGGGCGACGCCAAGCGGCTACTGGAGGCCGCGCGCGGCGTGAAGGAGCAGCTCTCGCAGGCGAGCCAAGCCGAGATCGAGCTCGACCTCGCGCGAGCCAAGACCCGCCACAAGCTCGCCCGTGCCGAATTCGAGGCGATGATCGCGCCGCTGGTCGATCGCACCATCGCGGCGGCCAAGGCGGTGCTGCACGATGCCGATCTTGCCTCGGCGGAGATCAAGGGCGTGGTGCTGGTCGGCGGCTCGACCCGCGTGCCGCTGGTGCGCCGGCGCGTCGCCGAGGTGTTCGGGCGCGAGCCGCTCGGCGATATCGATCCGGACGAGGTGGTCGCGCTCGGCGCCGCGCTGCAGGCGGAGGCGCTGACGCATGGTTCCGACACCCTGCTGCTCGATGTCATCCCGCTCTCGCTCGGCATCGAGACCATGGGCGGGCTGATCGAGAAGGTGGTGCCGCGCAATTCGCCGATCCCGACGGCGCAGGCGCAGGAATTCACCACCTATCAGGACGGCCAGACGGCGATGGCGATCCATGTGGTGCAAGGCGAGCGCGAGCTTGCCGAGCAGAACCGTTCGCTCGCCCGCTTCACCCTGACCGGCATCCCGCCGATGGCGGCCGGGGCGGCGCGCATCCTCGTCACCTACGCCGTCGACGCCGACGGCATCCTGACGGTGTCGGCCGAGGAGCGCATGACCGGCGTTTCGCAATCGGTCGAGGTCAGGCCCTCCTACGGTCTGACCGAGGACGAGATGATCGGCATGCTGCGCGACAGCATGGAACACGGCGCCGAGGACATGGAGCGCCGCCTGCTGGTCGAGGCCCAGGTGGAAGGCCGCCGCCTGCTGCTCGCCCTTCGGGCCGCCCTGAAGGTGGACGCAGACCTGCTGGATGCGACCGAAGGCGGCAGCATCGAGGGCTTGGCGGCGGTGCTGGACCGCGCCATAGAAGGGTCCGACAGGCATGCCATCGCCGCCGCCCAGGAGGCGCTGGACCAGGCGAGCCAGGAATTCGCCGCCCGGCGGATGGATCGCGGCATCCGTACCGCGCTCTCCGGCCGGGCGCTCGACGATCTCGAGCGCCGTATGGGCGGCGCCGCCGACTAGTTTCGACCGAGAGGAACGACAGCGAATTATGCCGAAGATGACCTTCATCAGCCCGGACGGTAAGCGCACCGAGGTGGACGCGCCGGTCGGGCTCTCGGTGCTGGAGATCGCGCACCGCAACAACATCGATCTCGAAGGCGCCTGCGAAGGATCGCTCGCCTGCTCCACCTGCCACGTCATCGTCTCGCAGGAGGATTACGAGCGGCTGAAGGACGCGACCGAGGAGGAGGAGGACATGCTCGACCTCGCCTTCGGCCTCACCCATACCTCGCGGCTCGGCTGCCAGATCATCATGTCGGAGGAGCTGGACGGCCTCACTGTCACCCTGCCGGCGGCGACCCGCAACATGATGGTCGGCGACTAGGCGGCGGGCGGGGAGGGGCGCCATGAAGTGGACCGATATCCGCGACATCGCCATCGAGCTGGAGGAGGCGCATCCCGAGGCGGACGTGGTGAACCTGCGCTTCACCGATCTGCACAAATGGGTCTGCGCGCTGCCCGGCTTCGACGACGATCCCAAGCGCTCCAACGAGAAGATCCTGGAAGCCATCCAGGCCGCCTGGCTCGACGAGCGGGATTAGTCCTGTGAGCCCGCCGCTGTTCGATCGCCTGCGCGACGCCGCGGCGTACGACTGGCGGGCCTATACCGAACACCGCTTTGTCCGCGAGCTGGCCGCCGGCACGCTGCTGGAGGCCTGCTTCCGCCATTACCTGAAGCAGGACTATCTGTTCCTGATCCATTTCGCCCGCGCCTATGCGCTGGCCGTCTACAAGGGCGACGATCTCGACGACATGCGCGGCGCCGCGGCGGCATTGCACGGCATCCTGAATGTCGAGATGAAGCTGCATGTCGAGTTCTGTGCCGGCTGGGGCTTGAGCGAGGCGCAGATGGCGGCGGAGCCCGAGGCGCGCGCCACCATGGCCTATACGCGCTTCGTGCTGGAGCGCGGCATGGCGGGCGACGTGCTGGACCTGCAGGTGGCGCTGGCGCCCTGCGTGATCGGCTATGGTGAGATCGCCAAGGCGCTGGCCGCCGATCCACGGACACGCCGGGCCGGCAACCCCTACGAGCCCTGGATCGCCATGTATGCCGGGGCCGAGTATCAGCAGGTCGCCGAGGGTGCGAAGGGGCAGATCGCGCGTCTCGGCGCGCGCCGCCTGACCGAGGCGCGCTGGCCGAAACTGGTGGAGACCTTCGCGCAAGCCTGTAGGCTGGAAGCGGGTTTCTGGCAGATGGGGATCGACCAGAGTCTGTAGAGGGCCAGAGCCAGTGGGGGGCTGTCCGTCATGAAGGTCGTGGTCACCGGCTTCGAGCCGTTCGGTGAGCATGCCGAGAATCCGTCGCGCCTGATCGTGCGCAGGCTCGGCGCCGAAGGCGTCGCCGGATTCGACCTTGTCACCGCCGAACTGCCGACCGTCTTCGCCGCGGCGGGTGCCGAGATCCGCCGCCTGCTGGACGCGCATCGCCCCGACCTCCTGCTCTCGATCGGCGTGGCGTCCAACCGCAGCGTGATCTCCGTCGAGCGCATCGGCCTCAATCTCGACGACACCGCGCTGCCCGACAATGCCGGCTTCGCCACCGAGGCGCGGCCGATCGTGACGAGCGGGCCGCTTGCGCTCGCAGCGACCTTGCCGGTGCTCGCCATGCGGGCGGCGATCGGGCGACTCGGTCTGCCGGTCGAGGTGTCGAACCATGCCGGCACCTATGTCTGCAACCACGTGCTCTACGCGGCGCTGCATCACGCGGCGGCCAAGGGCCATGCGACGCGCATCGGCTTCCTGCATGTGCCGCAGGTGATCGACCCGACCGCGAAGTCGAATCTCGGGCTCGACGACCTGGTCGCGGCGGCGCGTGCCGCGCTGCAGGCGGCGGCCGGCGCCGGCGCCTGATGCTCGCCTTCTTCTTCCGCCTGCGCGGGCAGAGCGGGCGCTATCGCACCTTCGTCGCCCAGGGCAACCGCCGCTTCGCGCGGCTCGCCCTCTACCTGGTGCTGATCCTTATCGCCCATGTCGCGGCGATGATGCTGCTGGAAGGCCTGCCGCTGTTCGACGCGGTCTGGCTCACCGCCACCACGGTGGTGACGGTCGGCTATGGCGATTTCTTCGCCAAGACGGTCGAAGGACGCATCGCCACCATGGTGCTGCTCTATGCCGGCGCCATCTTCGTGCTGGCCAAGGCAGTGAACGATCTGATCGAGCTCAAGACGGAACAGGCCGACCGCAAGCTGCGCGGCGCCTGGAGGTGGAACATGCAAGACCACATCCTTGTCATCGGCAGCCCGGACCGGCATGCCACGGCGTTCTTCGAGCGGCTGGTGGAATCCATCCGCGAGACGCCGGATATCGCGACCAAGTCGATCCAGCTGCTCACCACCTGCTATGGCGAGCAGGCCCTGCCGCGGGTGCTGGGCGATCTCGGCGTCGTGCATTGGAGCGGCGCCGCTGGCGACCGCGAGGCCTTGTCGGCGGTCAACGCGAAGGCGGCCCATGCCGTCCTCGTGCTGGCCCGCGCGCAATCCGATCCCGCCTGCGACGGCGAGACCTTCGACACGGTGGACCGGCTGGTGCAGGCCGGCTGCACGGCGCCGATCGTGGCGGAATGCGTCGACGACACCGACCGTACCCGGCTGCGCCGCGCCGGCGCGCGCTCCATCGTGCGGCCGATGCGCGCCTATCCCGGCATGCTGGTCCGCGCTTTGGTGGCCCCGGGCTCGGAAGCGATCATCGAGGACCTGTTCACGGTCAAGGGCGACGAATGCCGCCGGGTGGAGCTCGCTGCGCCCTGGCGCGGCGAGTGGACGGATCTGGTGATGCGGTTGGTCGGCGGCGGCATCGGCACGCCGCTCGCCTTCCAGGACGCCGCCGGCAAGGTGCATATGAACCCGGTGGACAGGAAGGCAGTGGAAGCGGCCGCGCTGTTCGTGGTCACCCACGAAGGCCAGCACGACGCGGCCGAGCGCGTCCGCAGGGCGCTGGCCTGATCAGCGCAGCAGGACGGGCGATTTGCGCCGCGGCGCACCCTGCGGTGCCGTGGCGATCTCGGCCAGATCGTGGCGATGCCAGTCGTCGTAGGTGACGACGGCGACACCGCGCTCGCGCAGCCGGTCGAAGAGATCGCCGTCATCCGCCGGTGCCGGCAGGGCGGCGATATCCGCTGCGATCCGCCCGGCCAGCGACATGCCGTCGGTGCGGTTGGTGGGGATGACGCCTGAGGGGCCACGCGCCGCCCACCCTGCGACGTAAAGGCCCGGCGCCACGCGCCCCTCGACATTCGGAACGATGCCGCGTTCGGCATCGAACGGCGCGCCGTCGATCGCTTCGCCGCGATAACCGATGCAGGTGACGGCGAGATCGACCGGCAAGCTCTCCTCGCCGCCATCGGCGCGACGCAGGCGGATCGCCGACAGGTGGCTCGAGCCCTCGAATGCGATCGGCGCGCGATGGAACAGAAAGCGGATGCGCACCGGTTTGACCGGAACGTCCACGAAGCCGCGCAAGGTCGCGAGATTGGCTTCCTTCGTCCGGCGGTCGCCGCCGGCCTCGCCGATTTCCGTCGGCAGGTCGTCCGCCTCGACGACCGGCATGGCCCGCGCGAGGCGGCCGAGCTCCGCCAGTTCCGCGGTGGTGAAATTCGCCTCGACGGGGCCGCGCCGTCCGACAACGACGATCTCTTCGACCGGACAGGCGGCAAAGGCGGCGCGCGGTCCCTCGGTCAGGTCGCTGGCGGCCATTTCCGCCGACGACTTGGCCAGCAGGCGCGCCACGTCGATGGCGACGTTGCCGTTGCCGATCACGGCGGCCCGACGCACGGCGCCGAGCTCGGCCGGACAGGTGCCGCCATCGGGATGGCTGTTGTACCAGCGGCTGAAGGCGCCGGAGCCGATCACGCCGGGCAAGTCCTCGCCGGGCACGCCGAGCCGCCGGTCGACGGCACATCCGGTCGCCAGCACGACCGCATGATAGTGCCGGCGCAGCTCGTCCAGCGCGACGTCGCGCCCGAGCGTCACCTGGCCGAGGAAGCGCGGATTGCCCTTGGCGATCAGGCGGTCGAGCAGGCGCGTCACGGCTTTGGTGCCCTGGTGGTCCGGCGCGACGCCATAGCGCACCAGGCCAAACGGTGCGAACAGCCGGTCGAATACATCGATCCGCGCCTCCGGCAGGTTGCGCGAGAGCCCGTCGGCGCAATAGAGGCCGGCCGGCCCGGCGCCGACGATGGCGATTCGAGGGGCGATCTCGCTCGGCATGCGCCCTGCCTAGCGGTTGCGGCCGCTTGCGTCCATCCCGCGACCGCGTTTGCCGTGCTTCCCCCGGGGCACTAGTCTCTGATCCAACATGCGAAAGATTCTATGGCTTGCGTGCGCGGTGGCAGGACTGGCCGCCTGTGCCGACCGGGGTGCCTGGCAACGGGCGAGCGCCACACCCGAGCAGACGCGTACCGACGAGCGCGAATGCCGGGCGCTCGCGCAATATGAGAGCCGGCGCGACATCCGCTGGCGCGAGGACGTGTTCGAGCAGTCGAAGGATCTCGGACCGGATGACCGCTTCTCGCCGACCCTGCGGCGGCAGCAATTCGAGACCGAGTACCGCAACCGCGAGCGTCGGCTGATCGACGAATGCATGTCGGCCAAGGGCTATACGCGGAGCGGCGGGATCTTCTGACCGTCTCGCGGGTCGCAGACGAAGCCACCATCGACGGAGGACGACGATGAGCGACGATTTCGCCTTCGGCTGCTCCACCGAACGGGACTGGGCGCTGGCGGTCGCCGAGGTGGCTGCGGGCCTGGTCCGGCGGCCGGCGACGCTCGGGTTCCTCTACCTCACGGACACGCACACGGCCAACGCCGTGGCGATCCGCGACCGGCTGGCTGCCGAGACGGGCATCGAGCACTGGGTCGGCTGTGTCGCGCCCGGCATCGCCGCCGGCGCCGAGGAGCTGTTCGCCCGCCCCGCCATCGCGGCGATGGCGGCCGACCTGCCGACCGGCGCCTTCCAGGTGTTTGACGGCGCGCCGCGCGCCGGCACCGACTGGTTCGGCATCGTGCATGCCGATCCCGCCGATCCGGGCCTGCCAGAGGAGCTGACCCGGCTCGAGGACGCGACCGGCGCCTTCCTGGTCGGCGGGCTGACGGCGGCGGCTGAAGGCGGCATCCGTTTCGCCGACGGGCTGGCGGGCAAGCCGGTCTCGGGCGTGCTGTTCAACCAGTCCGTCGCGGTGGCGACCGGCCTGACCCAGGGCTGCAACCTGTTCGGACCCGTGCACGAAGTGACCGCCTGCGACCGCAACATCGCGATCGAGATCGACGGCCAGCCGGCGCTCGCGGTGCTGGAGAGCGACCTGCGCGCCGCGCATGCGACCGATCCGGAAATCCTGACTCGCCCGCTCGCCGCCGCGCTGCCGATCGCCGATGCCGACCGGCCGGATTACCTGGTGCGCGATTTCACCGGGATCGACCGGAAGCGCGGCCTGCTCGGCATCGGCGCCCTGCTGCGCCAGGGCCAGCGGCTGCAATTCTGCGCCCGCGACGCGCATTCGGCGATCTTGGATCTCGACCGCATGCTGGACGATGTCGAGAAGCGGCTCGACGGCCGGAAGCCTAAGGGCGCCGTCTATGTCAGCTGTGTTGCCCGTGGCCCGCATCTGTTCGGCGAGGGCGGCCACGAGCTCGGCCGCGTCAAGGCGGCGCTGGGCGATGCGCCGGTGGTCGGCTTCTTCGCCGGCGGCGAGATCTCCTCGGCCCGTCTCTACACCTATACCGGGGTGCTCTCCGTCTTCACCTGATCGGCCGGGACCCGACCGGCTAGGAAGGCGCGGCCGACCTGATTATGCTCGCGGCCCCGCGCCGGCCTGCGGCGCAACCGGAATTCAGGGTCGGGAGGAACGACGGAATGGATGCGAGAACCTGGGACAAGGCGAAGCTGCCGAGCCGGCATGTGTCGGTGGGCGCCGACCGCGCGCCGGCGCGCGCCTTCTACTATGCGATGGAGAAGACCAAGCAGGAGATCGCCCAGCCCTTCGTCGGCGTGGTGTCGACCTGGAACGAGGCGGCGCCCTGCAACATCGCCCTGTCGCGCCAGGCCCAGGCGGCCAAGAAGGGAGTCACCGCCGCCGGCGGCACGCCGTTCGAGTTCACCACCATCACCGTGACCGACGGTATCGCCATGGGCCACCAGGCGATGAAGTCCTCGCTGGCCAGCCGCGAGGCGATCGCCGACACGATCGAGCTCTGCGTGCGCGGCCATTGCTACGACGCGGTGGTCGGCATCGCCGGCTGCGACAAGTCGCTGCCCGGCGTGATGATGGGCATGGTGCGGCTCAACGTGCCGTCGGTCTTCCTCTATGGCGGCTCCATCCTGCCCGGCAAGTTCCACGGCAAGGATGTCACCATCGTCGACGTGTTCGAAGGCGTCGGCCAGCACGCCGTCGGCAAGATGTCGGACGAGGAGCTCGAGCTGCTCGAATGCTCGGCCTGCCCCTCGGCCGGCTCCTGCGGCGGCCAGTTCACCGCCAACACCATGGCCTGCGTCTCCGAGGTGATCGGCCTTGCGCTGCCGGGCTCCGCCGGCACGCCGGCGCCGTTCGAGAGCCGCGACAGCTATGCCCGCCAGTCGGGCGAGGCGGTGATGGAGCTGCTCCGCCGCGGCATCCGCCCGCGCGACATCGTCACCAAGGAATCGCTCCGCAACGCGGCGGTGATCGTCGCCGCTTCGGGCGGCTCCACCAATGCTGGCCTGCACCTGCCGGCGATCGCCCACGAAGCGGGGATCAAGTTCGACCTGCACGACGTCTGCAAGATCTTCCGCGAGACGCCCTACATCGCCGACCTGAAGCCCGGCGGCAAATACGTGATGAAGGACCTCTACGAGATCGGCGGCGTGCCGGTGCTGATGAAGGTGCTGCTGGACGGCGGCCTGCTCGATGGCAATTGCATGACCGTCACCGGCAAGACGCTGAAGCAGAACCTGAAGGATGTGAAGATCCCGAAGGACCAGGACATCATCTATCCGGTGAAGAAGCCGCTCTCCAAGACCGGCGGCGTGGTCGGCCTCAAGGGCAATCTCGCGCCGGAAGGGGCGATCGTGAAGATCGCCGGCATGGAGCGGCTCAAATTCTCCGGCCCGGCCCGCGTGTTCGACAGCGAGGAGGCGTGCTTCGCCGCCGTCCAGGCGCGGAAGTACAAGGACGGCGACGTGCTGGTGATCCGCTACGAGGGCCCGAAGGGCGGCCCCGGCATGCGCGAGATGCTGGCGACCACGGCGGCGCTCTACGGCCAGGGCGTCGGCGAGAAGGTGGCGCTGATCACCGACGGCCGCTTCTCCGGCGGCACCCGCGGCTTCTGCATCGGCCATATCGGTCCGGAGGCGGCGGTCGGCGGCCCGATCGCGCTGCTCAAGAACGGCGACATCATCGAGATCGACGCCACCAAGGGCACGCTGAACGTCAAGCTCCCCAAGAAGGAGCTGGCGGCGCGCGCCAAGAAGTGGCGCCCTCGCAAGACCAACTACAATGCCGGTGCGCTCTGGAAATATGCTCAGCTCGTCGGCCCGGCCGAGAAGGGCGCGGTGACGCATCCCGGCGCCAAGGCCGAGACCCACGTCTACGCGGATTTGTGATCCAGACGGTCACCTCGCCCTTCGAGACGCGCACCACGGTGCGCTCCTCAGGATGAGGTGACCGACTGAAACCTGGGAGTAGCCCTCATCCTGAGGAGGCCATGGAACATGGCCGTCTCGAAGGGTGAGGGCGGTCCGTCAATCGTCCACCGCGTGGCCGCGTTTCGGCACCAGCACGGTGCGTTCGAAGGTCATGAAGATTGTGCCGTCGGCTTTCCGGCCGGTGGTCTTCACGGTGACGACGCCCTGAGTGGGGCGTTTGGCTGATTCGCGTTTCGAGAGCACTTCGGTTTCCGCGTAGATCGTATCGCCGTTGAAGACGGGCGCCACCAGACGGATGTCGTTCCAGCCGAGATTGCCGATCGCTTTCTGGCTGATATCGCTGACGCTCATGCCGACCACGATGGAGAGCGTGAGGCAGGAGTTCACCACCGGCTTGCCGAATTCCGACTTCGCCGCGTAAGCCGCGTCGAAATGCAGCGGGTGCTGGTTCATGGTGGCGAGCGTGAACCAGGTGTTGTCGGCCTCGCTGATGGTGCGGCCGGGCCGGTGCTCGTAGATGTCGCCGATGGTGAAGTCCTCGTAATAGCGGCCATAGGATTCGCGGTAGCGGTTCGGGCCGACCTTCACGGATTCAGCGACCATCTTTGTCTCCATGCTCGTTGAGCGCTGGCGCGCGCAGGTCCGGTGTTGGCGGCTCGTGCCGGAAGCGGATCGCCGGGGCGATGTGGCGGCGGCCCTCCGCGTCGCGCAGCACCATGCCGCGCGCCAGCACGTTCGCGTCCTCGAAGGCCTCGGGCAACGTGCTGACCGGGCCGAAGCAGACGTCGAGCGGTGTCAGGAAGGCAATGGCCTCGGCCAGGGTCTGCCCTGCGAAGATTCCGCGCAGGAGATCGGTTACCGGCTGCTGATGCGGGCCAGGCTGATCGCAGAGCGGCACGAGATCGGAGCGTCCCAGTGCGCCCAGCAGGTTCTCGACGAACTTGCGCTCCTGTCCTGCCAGCACGATGTGGCGGCCGTCCTTCGTGGCATAGACCTGGTAGAAGGCGGCGCCGCCGGTGGTCCGCTCATGCTTCGGCACCGGCTGGCGGTTCTCGGCGAAAGTCGGGCCCATCAGGTTGGCGCAGGCCGCGAGGGTCGCGTCGTGCATGGCGATGTCGAGATAGTCGCCGCGGCCGGTCTTCTCCCGCGCCAGCAGCGCCATCAGGATGCCGGAAAGGCCCTGCAGCGAGCTCAGGTGGTCGGCGGCGGCGAGCGCCGGGATGGCGGGCTGGTCGTCCTGGCCGCGGGTGAGGGAGAGCACGCCACTCACCGCCTGCAGGGCCAGATCATGCGCCGGGCGGTCGCGATAGGGACCGTGCTGCCCGAAAGCGCTGATCGAGCAATAGACGACGCGCGGATTGCGGGCGGCGACCGCGTCGTAGCCTATGCCGAGCCGGTCGGCGACGCCGGGGCGGAAAGTCTCGACCACCACATCGGCCCGCTCGGTCAGCGCGAGCGCTGCCTCGCGCCCCGCCGCCGTCTTGAGGTCCAGCACCACGCTCCGCTTGCCGCGGTTGAGGTTGCGGAAGAACACGGTCACCGGCCCGTCCGAGAGGCCGACTTGCCGGCCGTGATCGCCGCCCGGTGCCTCCACCTTGACCACCTCGGCGCCGTGATCGGCCAGGGTCATGGTGAGATACGGCCCCGGCAGGAAGGAGGAAAAGTCGACGATCTTGAGGCCCTTGAGCTTCATGCGGCAGGATTCCGCTTCACCAGCTGGCGCGCGATGACGATGCGCTGCATCTCGTTGGTGCCTTCGCCGATGCAGGTGAGCGGCGCGTCGCGATACAGCCGCTCGACATCCATCTCCTTGGAATAGCCATAGGCGCCGTGGATGCGCAGCGCCTCGGTCGCGTTCTCCAGCGCCGCCTCGGACGAGAAGTACTTCGCCATGCCGGCCTCCATGTCGCAGCGCTCGCCGCGGTCGAAGGTCTCGGCCGCGTCGAGCGTCAGGAGCCGCGCGGCGCGGGCTCGCGTCGCCATCTCGGCGAGCTTGAGCTGAATCGCCTGGTGCTCGCAGATCGGCTTGCCGAAGGTCTTGCGGAGCTGGGCGTATTGCGTCGACAGGCTAAGCGCGCCTTCCGCGATGCCGACGCCGCGCGCCGCCACGTTGATGCGGCCGAGCTCAAGCCCGCCGGTCGCCATGTAGAAGCCCTTGCCCTCGACGCCGCCGATCAGATGGTCGGCGGGAAGGCGAAAATCCTCGAAGATCAGCTCGGCGGAATCGATCGACTTGTAGCCGAGCTTCTCCAGCTTCCGCCCGGTGGTGAAGCCCTTGCCCTTCGGCGCGATGAACAGGCTCATCCCGGCATGGCGCGGTGTCGCGTTCGGGTCGGTCTTGACCAGCAGCGCGAAGCAGGACCCTTCGATGCCGTTGGAGATCCAGGTCTTGGTGCCATTGATGACGTAGGTGTCGCCGTCGCGGCGGGCGGTCATGCGGATGCCCTGCAGGTCGGTACCGGCATCCGGTTCGGTGAGCGCGAGGCCGCCGCGGACCTCGCCGCTGGCGAGCCTCGGCAGCCAGTGCGTCTTCTGCTCGGCCGTGCCGAATTTCTCGATCGCCAGCGCCAGCATCAGGTGCGAATTGAAGATGCCGGTGATCGCCATCCAGACGCTGGAGATCTTCATCACCAGCTTGGCATAGGTGGTGGCCGGCAGGCCGAGGCCGCCATACTCGGCGCCGATGGTCGCGCCGAACAGGCCGAAGCGCTTCATCTGCTCGACGATCTCGGTCGGATAGGCATCGGCGTGGTCGAATTCCTTGACCACCGGGCGCACGTCGCGCTCCAGCCACTTGTCGATGCTGGCGAGCAACGCGTCTTCTTCCGCCGGATCGATCCGGCGCCGGCCGATTTCGGCATCCATCTGGCGTCCTCCCGGGCGCGCGAAACGCGACCCCTGGCAGCGGAGGCTAGGTGCGGGTGCATCCAGCGTCAAACCGGCCGGCATGGCGCCCGCCAACGCTTGACATAGCATGGCCCGGCATATATTTAACCGCACGGTTATATACAGCGCCGACGCAAGCGGGCGGCGGTGGAGGGTTCGATGCTGAAGGCAGTTCTGCTCGGGTTTGCTGGCATTCTGGTGGTCACGGTGGCTGGCCTCCTCATCTTCGCCGCGACCAAGCCCGACAGCTTCCGGGTTCAGCGCAGCGCCAGCATCAAGGCGCCGCCGGAGAAGATCTTCGCCCAGATCAACGATCTGCGCGCGCATGGTGCCTGGTCGCCCTGGGAGAAGAAGGATCCCGGCATGAAGCGCAGCTTCAGCGGGCCTCAGGCGGGCAAGGGCGCCACCTACGAATGGGACGGCAACAAGGAAATCGGCCAGGGTCGGATGGAGATCGCAGAAGCGGTGCCGCCGTCGCGGGTTCTCATGAAGCTGGACTTCATCCGCCCGTTCGAGGCCCACAACATGGCCGAGTTCGTGCTGCAGCCCGCCGGCGACAGCACCACCGTCACCTGGGCGATCTATGGTCCCAGCCCCTATATCTCGAAGGTCATGACCATGTTCTTCGACATGGACCGGATGATCGGCCAGGAATTCGAGACCGGCCTCGCCAATCTGAAGGCGCTGGCCGAAGGCTAGCGGCCGCCGAGTGCAGCAGCGCAATTCCCGAAAGACGGAAAGGAGACAGCATGCACGTCCAGTCCTATCTGATGTTCGACGGCCGCGCCGAGGAGGCCCTCGAATTCTATCGCAAGGCGATCGACGCCAAGCCGGAGATGGTGCTGCGCTTCAAGGACAGCCCGGAGCCGGCCCCGCCGGGCGCGATGCCGCCGGGCACCGAGAACAAGATCATGCATATGAGCTTCCGCGTCGGCGACACGGTGCTGATGGGCTCCGACGGCAGCTGCGCCGGCAACGGCACCTTCCAGGGCATCTCGCTGACGCTCTCCGTCGCCAACGAGGCGGAGGCCGATCGCCGCTTCGCCGCGCTCTCGGACGGCGGCCAGGTGCAGATGCCGCTGACCAAGACCTTCTTCTCGCCGAAGTTTGGCGTGGTGGCGGACCGGTTCGGCGTCAGCTGGATGGTGATCGTCGACCAGCCGGCGCAGTAGCCTCCCCGGAACTGCTGCGCTCTCGGCCCCTCAGAGCGGAGGAGATGAAAGCCGCCGAGCCCGCGCTCGGCGGCTGGCAGGCCTGCGCTGGCCTTGCTTGCGGCGGGGCGACGGGACGTTAGGCTCTCGGCCTTCGTGGCCCGAGGGGGATCATCACTTGTCGCGCATCCTGATTGCCGGTTTCCAGCACGAGACTAATACCTTCGCGCCGGTCAAGGCCGAGTACGAGTTCTTCGAGCGCGGCGAGGGCTGGCCGGGCCTGACCCGCGGCGCGGCGATGTTCGAGGTGCTGCCGCCGATGAACATCTCCTCCGGCGGCTTCATCAAGGAGGCGCAGCGGCTCGGCCACCAGCTGGTGCCGGTGCTGTGGGCGGCGGCGGTGCCGTCCTCCTACGTCACCGAGGATGCCTATGAGCGCATCGCCGGCGGTATCGTCGAGGGCGTGCGCGCCCATGCCGGCGAGTTCGACGCGGTCTATCTCGACCTGCACGGCGCCATGGTGGCCGAGCATCACGAGGACGGCGAGGGCGAGCTGCTGGCGCGCGTGCGGGCGGAAGTGGGCCCGGATATGCCGATCGCCGTCAGCCTGGACCTGCATGCCAACGTGACCGAGGGCATGGTCGAACATGCGACCCTGCTCTGCGCCTACCGCACCTATCCGCATATCGACATGGCGGCGACCGGCGCGCGCACCGCGCGCATGCTGCACCAGGTCCTGACCGGCAGGCGGCCGGTGCCGGCCAAGGCGTTCCGCCGCGTGCCGTTCCTGCTGCCACTCACCTTCCAGTGCACCATGGCGGAGCCGTCCAAGGGCATCTACGACGCCTTCGACGGCCTGGAGCGGGACGGTGTGCTGCTGGTCAACTACACGCCGGGCTTTCCGCCAGCCGATATCCGCGAATGCGGGCCGACCGTGTTCTGCTACGGCGACGATCAGGCCGCCGCCGATGCCGCCGCCGATACCGTGCTCAAGTCGATCGTCGACAAGGAGGAGGCCTTTGCCGTCGGCCTGATGACGCCGCAATCGGCGGTGGCACATGCCATGCGGCTCTCCAACCAGGCGCGCAAGCCCGTCGTGCTGGCCGACGTACAGGACAATCCCGGCGCCGGCGGCACCGCCGACACCACCGGCCTGCTCGCCGCGCTGGTCGCGGCGGAGGCCCGCGGCGCCGCGCTCGGCGTGGTCTACGACCCGGCGGCGGCGAAGGCCGCGCACGCGGCCGGCATCGGCGCCGAGATCGAGCTCGAGATCGGCGGCAAGGTGTTCCGCGCCGGCGACCCGCCGTTCCGCGGCCGCTTCACGGTGGAGGCGCTGGGCGACGGCCGCTTCCTCTGCACCGGCCCGTTCTATGGCGGCACGCGGACCAATCTCGGTCCCACCGCCTGCCTCCGGATCGGCGACGTCCGCGTCGTGGTGTCGAGCGGGCGCATGCAGGCGGCCGACAAGGAGATGTTCCGCCATGTCGGCATCGAGCCGGAGGAGGTGAAGATCCTCGGCCTCAAGAGCACGGTGCATTTCCGGGCCGATTTCGCCCCGATCGCCGAGGAGATCCTGGTGGTGGAGGCGCCCGGCGCCTTCGTCGACCGGCCGGCGAATCTGCCCTACAAGAACCTGCGCGCCGGGGTCAGGCTCGGCCCCCTTGGGCCGGAACATGGCGGCGCGTAGAAGAGCGCGTGAGGGGCGGGGGAGACCTGAGGGAGAAAAGAATGCGATCGATTGTGGTCCCCGTCGCTATCGCCCTGATGGCCATGGCCGCGCCCGCGGCGGCGCAGAATGTGCTGGTCTCGCCGGAGGCGGTGCGCGACTGCCTGTGCCTGCGCCAGGCGGTGGATTTCCAGAATGCCCAGATGTCGGTGGCGCGCGGCGCCATGCAGGCGGCCGAGGCCGAGCTCACCCGCATCCGCACGGAGATCGAGCGTCGGCGGCCCTTGGTCGATCCGGCCGATGCCAATGCGCTGGCCGAGTTCACCACGCTGCTGGCGCAGGAAGAGCCGGCGCGCAGGGCGCTGAACGACGAGAAGATCCCCGATTACAACGCCGCCGTGGCGGCCTATTCGGCCGCGGCGGACAAGTACAACAAGCAGTGCGGGGGCAAGAGCCTGGACCCGGCGGCGCGCGCCGAGGCGGAGGCGAACCTGGTCTGCCCGCGCTGAGGACGCGGGCAGTCCGGGAATATCAGCCGGAGATCAGGCGGCCTGCTGCGAGGCGCTGTTGGCGGTGAAGTCGCGCAGGCGCTGGGCGCGCTCCGACAGGCGCGCCAGGGTGGCGCCGATCTCTTCCGTCGCCTTGCGGGTCTGGCCGGCCAGCTGCTTCACCTCGGAGGCGACGACCGCGAAGCCCTTGCCGGCTTCGCCGGCGCGTGCCGCCTCGATGGTGGCGTTCAACGCCAGCAGGTTGGTCTGGGCGGCGATCGCCTCGATCTGCTTCGCCACCTGCTCGACCACCTGGATGTCGCCGAACAGGCCGGTGATCTCGGTGCCGAAGGCGTCCTGGCCCTGGCTGCTGTCGTTATGCGAAGACACGGACATGCGCGCAATTCCCCCGGCGGGTATCTGGGCCCGCGAACATCGCGGTGCGATTCCTTCCTAAACGGGGTCGGTTAACGGAGATTGAAGCGGCGGCTTTTTGCGGATTATTGCGCGAGGGCGCGCCAATACGCCGCTTCCGCGTCGGCGCCGAAGCAGCAGAACACGACATGGCCCGGCGCGCCTGGCTTCGCCATCTCCTCCTTCACCGTGCGCACCGCGATCGCCGTTGCCCGCTCCAAGGGAAACCCGAAGATGCCGGTCGAGATCGCCGGGAAGGCGAGGGAGGTGAGGCCCTTTTCGGCGGCGAGCCGCATCGCGGCGCGGTAGGCCCCTTCCAGCGCGGCATCCTCGCCCGCGCCGCCGCCATGCCAGACCGGGCCGACGGCATGGATCACCCATTTGGCCGGCAGGTCGTAGCCGGCCGTGATGCGGGCATCGCCGGTCGGGCAGGGGCCGGCCTGCCGGCATTCGCGCGCCAGCTCCGGGCCGGCGGCGCGGTGGATCGCGCCGCAGACCCCGCCGCCCGGCGCCAGCTGCTCGTTGGCGGCGTTGACGATGGCATCGACCTCGAGGCGCGTGATGTCGCCGCTGTGGATCTCGATGCCCTTCATGGCGGACCTCCTACAGCGGATGGCCGAGTACGGCCTCCAGCTCGGCCAGCGCCTGGGCGGGGCCGGTCACCTTGATGGTGCGCATGCCCATGGCGGCGGCGGGCTTCAGGTTGATGCCAAGATCGTCGAGGAACACCGTCTCGGTCGGCCGCACGCCCAAGGTCTCGCAGGCGATCTCGTAGAAGCGCGGCTCGGGCTTGCGGATGCCGACCTTGCTGGATTCGATCACCGCGTCGAACAGGGTCATGATCTCGGCGATCTGCGCCGCGCGCTGCACGTTGCGCGTCATGCCTGGGCCTTCGCCGACCTTGGCGTTGTTGGTCAGGCAGGCGATCCGGTAGCGGGCCTTCACCTTCCTCAGCGCCGTCACCATCTCCGGCCGCACGTCGCCGGAGATGCGCGCCAGCACTTCGTGGCCGGAGAGGCGGTGGCCCAGGGCGGCGCTCTCTTCTTCGAACAAAGCGGCGAAGCCGGCGGGGTCGACCTCGCTCCGCTCCAGCTTCGCCCAGGCATTGGTATGCGGGTTGCGCGCGTTGACGCCGCGGATGAAGTCCTTCGGCAGTCCGCGCTCCGCCTCGAAGCGGTTGAAGGCATCGAACGGGCTGGTGAGGATGACGCCGCCGAAATCCCAGAAGACGGCCTTGATCGGAGCAGGTCGGATTGGCTGTTGGCTGGACATCACTTTGCTGTGGTTTCACTGCGGAAAGCGCCGATCATCGGCTATAACCCCGCGCATCGGCAAGGGAGGGATCGCCCCGATGAAGCTCTACAACGCCAATCTGTCGCCCTATGCGTCGCGCTGCCGGATCGCGCTCTACGCCACCGGCCTGAACGTCGACATCCTGCCGCCGCCGGCTCCGCTCGGCTCCGACGATTACAAGCAGCAGGTCAACCCGATCGGCAAGGTGCCGGCGCTGGCGCTGGACGATGGCACGGTGCTGCCCGAATCTGACGTCATCGTGCAATATCTCGACGAGAAGTCGGGCGGGAAGCTCACGCCCGGCACGGCGGAGGGGCGCGCCAAGGCGCGGCTGATCGGCCGCATCGCCGATCTCTATATCGCGCCGGGCCTCGGCACCATCTTCCGTCAGCTCGGCGCCGCCGAGCGCGATCCCGCCAAGATCGCCGAGGGCGCGGCCGAGGCGAAGAAGGGCCTGGGCCTGCTCGAGCATTATGTGGAAAGCGGCGCCTATGCCGTCGGCGGCAAGCTCAGCCATGCCGATTGCATGGTGGCGCCGACGCTCTTCTTCATCAGCGCCATCCTGCCGCGCATCGGCGAGGCGGAGCCCTTCGCCTCGACGCCCAAGGTCGGCGCCTATTGGACGGCGGTGCAGAAGGATGCGAGCATTGCCCGCGTGCTGAAGGAAATGGCGGAAGCGCTGGCCGAGCGGATGAAGCGGGGCTAGCCCCGCTTCGCAGGTTCGGAGGAGAGGTTAATGGCAGGAAAGCTCGATGCCGTCGAAAGCCGCGTGTTCACGACGCGCGACTTCGCCCTGGATCTCGGCGGCACTTTGCCGGAATGCCATGTGGCCTATGAGACGCACGGCACGCTGAACGCGGCCGGCGACAACGCCATCCTGATGACGCATGGCTATACATCGAGCGGGCATGTCGCCGGCCGCTTTGCCCCCGGCAAGGCGGCGCGCGGCGTGGCCGAGGACGCGCTCGGCTGGTGGGAGCCGCTGGTCGGCCCGGGCAAGGCGATCGATACCGATCGTTATTTCGTGGTCAGCTCCAATGCGCTCGGCTCCGCGCATGGCTCCTCCGGGCCGAACACCATCGACCCGCGCACCGGCAAGCCCTATGGCCCGACCTTTCCGGAAGTGACGCTGCGTGATTCGGTGCGGGCGCAGAAGCTGCTGCTCGACAGCCTGGGCGTGAAGCGGCTGCACGCCGTTGCGGGCCCCTCCATGGGCGGCTTCCAGGCCTTCCAGTGGTCGGTCACCTATCCCGATTTCATGCGCGGCGTGGTCGCCACCGTGACGGCGCCGAAGATGCGGGCGGGCGTCGATGCGGCGGAGGCAACGCGGGCGCGCCTCGCCACCGATCCCAATTGGAACGACGGCTGGTATTACGAGAACGGCGGCATCGGCAAGGTGCTGGAGGAGATCCGCTACGAGACGCTGGTGCAATACGGCCAGCGCGAGCTGCTGGCGCCGACCATCCCCGACCCCGCCGCGCGCGAGGCGGCGATCCGCTCCACCGCCAAGGCCTGGGCGGCCAATTACGACGGCCACTCGCTGGTCGTGCTGCGCAAGGCGATCGGCCGCTTCGACATCACCGGCGAGTACGACAAGATCCGCGCCAAGCTGCTCTACGTGATCGCGCCGAACGACAAGCTGTTCCCGGGCTCGATCGGCCCCGGCTACGCCGCCGACCTGCGCAAGGCCGGCGTCGACATCACCTACGTGGAGCTGGTTACCGACAAGGGCCATCTCGCCAGTCACGCCGATGCCGAGCAATGGGCCCCGCTGCTCCGCACCTTCCTGGAGCGACTGCCGAAGTAGGGCGCCGCTACTTCCCCTTCCGGCCCTTCATCATGCGGAGCGGGTTGTAGGTCATCACCACCTCGCCGCGCTGGTTCTTCACCAGGTTCATGGTGCGCACCAGGCCGCGGCCGCCTTTCGAGGTGGGGCGGATCTCCACCACCTCGCACTCGACATGGATGGTGTCGCCGGCGACGACCGGCGCCTTGACGTCCAAGGTCATGTTGAGGAAGGCGAAGCCGGTGCCCTGCATGGTTGACTGCACCAGCAGCCCTTCGGCGAAGCTGTAGGTCAGTGCGCCCGGCGCCGGGCGGCCCTTGATCGCGCTCTCGGTGCGCAGGAATTCCAGGTTGTTGAACAGCACCTCGGTCATGCCGGTGACGCCGACGAAGTTGGTGATGTCGGCTTCCGTCACGGTGCGGCCGACGGTCTTGAACTTCTGACCGAGCTTCAGGTCGTCCCAGTAGAAGCCGAGACCGACGGTCGGGATCTCTTCGTTGCTCATTGCATCGCCTCCTCGATCTCGGTCTCGCTCAGGCCCGCCTCGCGCAGCACCTCCACCGTATGCTGGCCGAGCTTCGGTGCCGGCCGGCCGAGCGCCAGCGGCGTCGCGCCGAACCGCGCGGCCGGGCGCACCGTCACCATCGGCCCCTCGGTCGGGTGTTCCATCTTCTGGAACAGTCCGACCGCCTTGGCATGCGGGTCGTTGAACAGGTCGTTGAGCCCGTTCACCGGCGCGGCGGGGATCGAGTTCGCATCGCAGATCTCGAGCCATTCGCGCGTCGTGCGGCCGGCCACGCCGCGCTCCAGGATGCCGTAGAGCTCGTTCACGTTGCGCGTGCGATCGGCGAGCGTGCGGAATTCCGGCTCCTCCAGCAGGCCCGGCCGGCCGATCAGCTCCGCGAGCCTGCGCCACTGCGCGTCGGAATAGGGCAGGATGCCGATCCAGCCGTCCTTGGTGCGATAGGGCTTGCGGCTCGGCGCCAGCACGCGCGGATAGCCGGCCTTGCCGTCCACGGGATCGGTCGTCTTGGTCCAGAGATGCTCCACCATGATGTAGCCGACCATGGTCTCGAACATCGGCACTTCCACCTGTTGGCCCTGGCCGCTGCGCTGGCGGTGCAGCAGGGCGGCCAGGATCGCATTGCCGAAGGCGAGGCCGACCGACTTGTCGGCGATGATGGTGGGCGCATAGCGCGGCTCGCCCACCGTTTCCGCCATCAGCGCGGCGACGCCGCAGGCGGCCTGCATGATGTCGTCGAACGCCGCTTGGTCGCCGTTCGGCCCGTCGGTGCCGAAGCCGAGCGCGCTCGCATAGACGATGCCCCGGTTGATCTTCCGAATGTCGTCATAGGAGATGCCGAGGCTCCTGGCCGCCTTCGGCCGCATCGAGTGCACGAAGCAATCGGCACCCTCGACCATGCGATAGAGCGCCTGGCGCGCCTTCGGCTTCTTCAGGTCGAGCGTGACCGAGCGCTTGCCGCGGTTGACGCCCAAATGGATCGGGCTCATCAGCGCCGTCTTTTGCGGGCCGAGGTTGCGGTTGAGGTCGCCTTCCGGCGGCTCCACCTTGATCACCTCGGCGCCGAAATCCGCCAGCATCTGGGTGGCGTAGGGACCCAGCACCACCGCCGTCAGGTCGACGACGCGGATGCCGCTCAGGGGACCGGCCATCAGTAGGACTTCGGCAGGCCGAGGGCCTTTTCCGCCACGTAGGAGAGCACCAGCTCGCGGCTGACCGGCGCGATCCGCGCGATCATCACCTCGCGCATCATGCGCTCGACATGGAACTCCTTCGCATAGCCCATGCCGCCATGCGTCATGACAGCCTGGGTGCACGCCTTGAAGGCGGCCTCGGCGGCGAAGTACTTGGCCGAGTTCGCCTCGGCGCCGCAATTCTGCTTGGCGTCGTAGAGCGAGGCGGCCTTGTAGGTCAGCAGCTCGGCGGCTTCCAGCTCGATCCAGTTCACCGCCAGCGGATGCTGGATCGACTGGTTCTGCCCGATCGGCCGGCCGAACACGACGCGGTCCTTGGCGTATTGCGTGGCGCGCTCCAGCGCCACCTGGCCGAGGCCGGTCGCCTCCGCCGCGATCAGGATGCGCTCCGGGTTCAGGCCGTGCAGCAGGTACTTGAAGCCTTCGCCTTCCTTGCCGATCAGGTCCTCCTCCGGCACCTTCATGCCGTCGAAGAACACCTGGTTCGAATCCACCGCCTTGCGGCCCATCTTGTGGATCTCGCGCACCTCGACGTGATTGCGGTCGAAATCGGTGAAGAACAGCGAGAGCCCGTCGAAGCCGGTCTTGCACTGCTCGATCGGCTTGGTGCGGGCGAGCAGCAGGATCTTGGTCGCGGTTTGCGCCGTCGAGGTCCAGATCTTCTGGCCGTGCACGATGTAGTGCTTGCCGTCCTTCACGGCGCGCGTCTTCACCTTGGAGGTGTCGAGCCCGGCATCGGGTTCGGTCACGCCGAAGCAGGTGCGGTCCTTGCCCTGCATCATCGGCGGCAGCATGCGCCGCTTCTGCTCCTCGGTGCCGTAGACGACCACCGGCATCGGCCCGAACAGGTTGATGTGGATGGCGGAGCAGCCGGAGAAGCCGGCGCCCGAGCGGGCGATGGTCTGCATCATCAGCGCCGCCTCGGTGACGCCGAGGCCGGAGCCGCCGAGCTCGGGCGGCATGGTGATGGCGAGCCAGCCACCGGCGGCCAGATCCTTGACGAACTCCTCGGGGAAGCGGCCGTCCTCGTCGCGCGCCAGCCAGTAATCGGGGCCGTACTTGGCGCAGAGCTTGGCGACCGCGTCGCGGATCGCCTCCTGCGCCTCGGTAAACTCGAAATTCATTGGGCTCCTCCACCGGGCGGTCGTTGTCGCAGCCGGCGGGCGAGAACATAGATGGGGGTGGCGGCGACTAGCAAGGCGACGGCCGAGAAGGCGCAGAGCGCCTGGTAATTGCCGGTCCAGTCATGGATCAGGCCGCCCATCTGCGCCCCGAAGGCGGCGCCGACGCCCTGCGCCAGGCTGATCGAGCCGAGGATGCGGCCGAACGAGCGGCCGGCGAAGAGCTGGCTTGCCAGCGAGGATATCACCGGCGCGCGCGAGCCCATGGTGGAGCCGTAGAGCAGCGCGAAGACGGCGAGCGGCACGACATCGCCCGGGCCGTCGATCAGCGCGAAGGCGATGACGCCGACGATGGTCGCCGTGTAGCTGAGGCCAAGCGACATCTCGCGCCCGCCGCGATCGGCGAGCCAGCCGGCGCCGATCATGCCGACCGGGGTCAGCATGGTGGTGAAGCCGAAGATCGACGCCGCCTGGATCGGCGCGAAGCCGGCCTCGACCAGGCGCGCGACGACCTGCGGCGTCAGCGAGAAGACGCCGACCGAGGTGAAGGCGAAGGACCAGATCAGCGCCCAGAAGGCGAGGGTTCGCATCGCCGCGCCGAGACGCGGGCCTTCGGCCGGCGCGCCATTGGCCCGAACGCGGTGCGGCAACGCCGGATTGCCGGCCGCGATGCGCCGCCAGGGCAGCAGCGCAAGCGGCACCACCAGCACCAGCAAACCGATGCCGATATGGCGATAGGCGAAGCGCCAGCCGCCCCATTCGATGAGGAGCTGCGCGAAGGGCGAGAAGATCAGCACGCCGATCCCGCCGGCGCAGAAGCCGACCGCAATGGCGGTGGCAAGCCGCGCCCGGAACCAGCGCGTCAATAAGCCGGCCTGCATGACCGAGCCGAGCGCCGCGATGGCAAGGCCGCAGCCAAGGCCGAGCGTCAGCTGCAGCTGCCAGAGCCGATCGGCGAAGGCGGCGGCGGTGAGCGAGCCGCCCATGCAGGCGACGCCGCCGAGCGCCAGGGCGCGCGGGCCGACGCGGTCGAACACCGTTCCGATCACCGGCGCCGAGAGTCCGAGCACCAGCATGCTGATGGCGTAGAGGCCGACGAAGGCGGCGCGGTCGAGCTCGAGCGCCTGGGTGATCGGCAGCACGAAGACCGGAAACGCACCGTTCAGCCCCTGGCCCAGCATGCCGAGGCAGAACACCAGCGCCACCACGCCGATGGCTCCGGCCGTCGCCTCCGTCACATTCTGTTGGATCGGCCCTGAGCGCTGCTGCATCCCGTCACCGCCGCCAAACTAGGCCGCGGAACCGCCCGGCGCGAGCGGCGGCGGGGCATGGCAGCATGCTGCGCGCGCATGCCCTGCGAGCGGTTGCGACGCGGCGTCAGTCGATGATGAAGGTGACCAGCCCCGGATACGCGGTCAGGATGCTGATGGTGATGACGTCGGCGACGACGAAGGGCCAGATGCCGCGGAACACGTCGCCGAGCGGGATATCGGGCCTGACGCCGTTCACCACATAGCAGCAGAGCCCGACCGGCGGGGTCAGCAGGCAGATGCCGCAGAGCTTGACCACGATGATGCCGAACCAGATCGGGTCGTAGCCCATATTGACGATCACCGGAAACACGATCGGCAGGGTCAGGAGCAGCATGCCGATCGCATCCATGAAGCAGCCGAGGATGAAATAGATCAGGTAGATCAGCAGCAGGATGACGATCGGCGGCAGCGCCTGGTCGGTCACCCACTGGGCGATCGTCTCCGGCAGCTGGGCATAGCCGAGGAACAGCACGAAGATCAGCACGCCCCAGATGACGGTGAAGATCATCACCGTCAGCTTGGCGGTGTCGGCCAGCGCCTTCTTCAGGTCGCCCCAGCTCATGCCGTACCAGAGCGCGATCACCAGCACCGAGAAGGCGCCGAGCGCGCCGGCCTCGGTCGGCGTCGCCCAGCCGTAATACATGGCGCTGAAGATCAGGCCGATCACCAGCCAGACCGGGAAAGTGCCGGGCAGGCTCTCAAGACGCTGCCGCCAGGAATAGCCGCCGACCGGCGGCCCCAGGGTCGGGTCGAGCTTGCAGCGGAAGATGATGATCGCGGTGTAGACCAGCGCCGAGATGAAGCCCGGCACGAAGCCGGCGATCAGCAGCTTGCCGATCGATTCCTCGACGATGATGCCGTAGATAACCAGCAGGCCGGAAGGCGGGATCAGCGAATCCAGCGTCGCGCCGGCAGCCACAACGCCGGCGGCCAGGCGCCGGTTGTAGCCGTTCTTCAGCATTTCCGGGATGGCGACGCGGGCGAACACCGCCGCCGCGGCCGTGGACGCACCGGACACGGCGGAGAAGGCGGCGACGGCGAAGACGGTGCCGATGGCTAGCCCGCCCGGCAGCCAGCCGAGCCAGCGCCGCGCCGCCTCGAAGCAGGACTGCGTGATGCGGGCGTAGTAGGCGAGATAGCCGATGATGATGAACATCGGCAGCACGGAGAGCGTGTAGGACGCCGATTTGGCGTGCGGCACCGTGCCGGCGGCCTGTAAGCCTGCGGTAGGTCCGATCATGGCGACCAGCCCGATGGTGCCCACGACCCCGGCCGCGATGAATATGCGCACGCCGAGCGCCGCCAGGACGACCAGCGAGAGCGCCCCGATAGTGCCGATTTCAATCGGTTCCATACTCAGATCACCCGCGACGGGTCATTCGGCGGCAGATTGCGACCGAGTGCGTCCTCGATCTCGTGCCGCGCCAGTTCTTCCGGTGTTTCGACCACCGGCACCGCCTCCGGCACCCGGCTCGGATCGGCGAACATGCGGAGATAGCCGAGCAGCTGCAGCAGCAGCCGGAGCCACAACGTGGTCAGCGCAATCGGCACGATCAGTTTGGCGGGCCATACGGGCAGGCGGATGTCCATGGAGGAATCGCCGCGCGTCCACGCCCGCATGAAGTGATCCCACGAGGTGTCGATCAGCAGCCCGACCAGGATCAGGCCGACGATCACGCCGAACGCTTCCAAGGCCCAGAGCACCCGGCCCCTGAGCAGGGTCAGCACGATCTCCATGCGAATATGGCTGCCGTAGCGCTGGCAATAGGCGATGCCGAGGATGGCGTAGATGACGGCGAACTGCTCAATCCAATCGACATAGCCATAGATGCCGAGATTGAACAGCGTCCGGCCGACGATCTGGATCACGCCGATGATCATCAACGCGAAGATGGCGACGGCCGCCGCCAGGTTCAGCGCGTTTTCCAGTCTCGAATAGAGGAGGCTGAGGCGGCCGACCAGACTGGTCGGCGGCCCGGCCTCCGCGGCCGTCCCCGTCACAACTTGCTTCCCCTTATTGATATTGGCCCTGAGTGATTGGCCTCGAAATCAAACGGCCCCGGGGTTGTGCCCCGGGGCCGATGGACCCGATCAGCTCTTCGGCGCCGCGGCTTTCGCGGTGTCGAGGATCAGCTTCAAGAGCTCGGCGGCCGGCACGCCCTGCTTGGATTTCTCCGCCACCCACTCGTCCCATACGGGCTTGCCGCCGATCTCCTCGAACTTCTTCAGATCGGCCTCGGAATAGGTGATGAACTCGAGCTTCTTGCGCTTGAACTCGGCGAGGTACTTCTCGTCCGCCTCGCCATAGGCCTTCTTCTGCTCGACATAGCCCGGGCCCTTGGCCTCCATCAGCAGGTCCTGATACTGCTTCGGCAGCTTGTTCCAGGCATCGATGTTGAGCATCACCGGGCAGGCCTGCGTGCCGGGCGAGAGGTTCGAGGTGAACCACTTGCCGACCTCGTAGGTCCGGTACGAGCCATGCGCGTAGGTGGACGGGAACGAGGCCGCATCGACCGCACCGCGCTCCAGCATGGTGTAGACTTCAGGCGCCGGCACCGAGGTCGGGATGGCGCCGACCTTGGCCATGGCCGCGCCGATGCCGCCGATCGCACGCACGCGCAGCCCTTTCCAGCCTTCCACCGTCTTCGGCGGCGGCGAGCTGCGGCCGACGAATTCGTATTGCGGCAGCAGGGTCGACATGTAGGGCTTCGCCTTCCACTTCGCCATCTCCTGCAGGATGTAGGGATGCTGGTGGAACTTCTCGTGCACCTTCTCCTGCACGTCGCCATTGGGGAAGGGCAGGAAGGGCAGGTCGAGCGCCGTATAGCCCGGATGCTTTTCGGGGTGATACGACGAGCACATGTTGGTGGCTTCCAGCGCGCCGACCGAGAGCAGGTCGAGCAGCTCCTTCGGGTCGCCGTAGGTGCCGTAGCCGACGGTGATGGTGAAGTTGCCCTTGGTCTTTTCCTTGACGTACTTGGCAACCGTGTCGAAGCCCTTGCTGGCCGCGCGGGGCTTGCCCCAGGCGCCGGCCTTCCAGGTCACTTTCGGGCCGTCGACCGTCTGAGCGGCGGCCGTCCCGGCGAGGGCGAAAGCCGGCGTAACGATCAGTGCAGCTATCATCGCGCGCATGCGCATTGCGGTACCTCCCAGTTGTTTCGCGCCGGCCAACCGTTTCAGTGCGACTCTGACCGACCCAAAGCCTCGTTTTGTCACACCCTAACAGTGAGGAATCGGCCCCGCAAGTTACGGCCCGGGAGTTTAAGGGTTTATTATTGTTGCGATGAAGTACCGCCGCCGGTTGCGCAGTTGGCGGCGACGAACGCACCGGCTAACGCGCCGCGTCGCTCTTCAGATAGGCGATGATGTCGGCGCGGTCTTCGGGCTGGCCGACGGTGAAGTTCATCCGCTGTCCCGGGATCAGCTTCTGCGGTCCGGCGAGCCAGCGATCCAGAGTCGCGTCGTTCCAGACGATCGCCGAAGCCTTGACCGCCGGCGAATAGGTGAAATCGGCGACCGAGCCGGCCTTGCGGCCGAACACGCCGCGATGCATCGGGCCGACGCGGTTGGCGTCGATCGAGTGGCAGCCCGTGCAGCGCGCCTCGTAGAGTTCGCGTCCCCGTTCCGGGTCGGCGGCGTGCACGGCGCCGGCCGCGATCAGCAGGCCGGCGAGCGTCAGGATGGCGGCGGTCGCGGCGCGGCACATGGCCTTCGTCTCCGGTGCACATCCGCCGGCGGGCTTGGAGGTGTCCCGCCGGCGGGGGTGCGACGGTTGTGAGGGAGTGAAGTCAACCGCCGAACGACAGCGCGCCTTTCGGCAGCGGCTCGGCCAGCGCGGAGGTCAGCGCCGTCCAGTGCATGGTCTCGTCCGCCGCCAGCCGAGCGGCGACCTTGGCCAGGTCCTTGGATCCGAAGGAGGGGATCACGCCGATATAGGCATTGGCCGCGCCGCGCTCGAGCCGCTGCGCCAGCTTCAGCACGTCGGTCTGGTTCCGGAGCGAGGCGGCGTTCAGCGCGCGGGCGTACTCGTCCTTCGACTTGGGCGCCACCGGTGCGCCGCCGAGCTTCCTGATGGTGGCTTCCAGCGCGCCGGCATGCTCCTTGTGGTGGCTCTGGAACGCCACGGCGACGTCGAGCACCGGCTTCTGCAGGAGACCGCTCTCGGCGCCCAGCTGGTAGGCGGTGATCGCTTCCTGCTCCAGGCCGAGGGCGACGTTCAGGATCTGCACGTCGTTCGCGGCCGATCCGCCCTGGGCGGTCGCCATGCGCTCGCAGCCGGCGAGGATGGCGACAGCGGTGGCGGAGAGGGTGGCGGTGCCGAGCGTGCCGAGGAAGCGGCGGCGTGCGGGCACGAGGCGCACATCCGGCGCCTTGACGATTTGGCTCATACGGGGAGATCTCCCTTTGCGTCAGTTCGGTGAGCGACGCGAGAGCCGGACCGGCTCCGCTGTCGTGTGCCTGTTTCGCGCGGGAGGCGTTGCTGGATGCCGGATGTAACGCGCTTGTTTGCGCCGCCTTCAGGCGGCTATCGGCTTCGTGATCGTTCCGGGATCGCCTTACCGCTCCTCGATGACGGCCCTGAGGCGCTGCATGGCGAGCCGGATGCGAGACTTCACCGTGCCCAGCGGCAATCCCGTGGCGACGGCGATGTCGCTGTGCGACTTCTCCTGGAAGAAGGCGAGCACCAGCAGCTCGCGCTGGTCCTCCGGCAGGCCGGCAATGGCGGTATGGAGCTGGCGTGCCGACTGCGCCGCCTGCAGGATCTGGTCGGCCTGCTCGGGCGTGGCCGGCACCAGCGCCGGGTCTTCCGGGTCGAGCTCCGGTCGGCGTGCGCGCCGGATCGCGTCGATCCGCTTGTTGCGGGCGATGGTGAACAGCCAGGTCGAGACCGCGGATTGCCGGCGGTCGAAGGTGGCGGCCTTCTGCCAGACCGCCAGGAGGGATTCCTGCGCCAGCTCGTCCGCCTCCGCGGCCTGGCAGCCGAGGCGCATGAGGTAGCTCTTCACGCGAGGCGCGAAATGCTCGAACAGCTTTACGAAAGCCGCCCGGTCGCGCCCGGCGGCGATGGCCGCGACGAGGTCGGCGAAGAGGTCGCGGGTGGTGTCCGGGCTGGTGGGGTCCATCGGCGCTCTTCTTACGGCCACGCTCGTAAGGCGCAAAGGCTGGAAATGCGGTGCGGCATTGGCTATGAAACCGGACATGCTTGGACTCGCATGGATTCGTGTTGCGGCGCTCGCCGCCGCTTTTGCCGCCGGCGCGGCTCAGGCTGCGCTGGCCGCCTCGCCCCCCAAATCAATCGGATCGTTCGGCGAATGGTCCGCCTGGGAGATCGCGGACGGCAAGAACAAGGTGTGCTACATCGCCACCAAGCCGAAATCGAGCGACAGCAAGGGCCTGAAGCGCTCGACCGTGCAGATCCAGGTTTCCAGCCGCACCGCCGACAAGGTGAAGAACGAGGTCGGCGTCTATGTCGGCTATGCGATCAAGCAGAACACCAAGGTGACGGCGACGATCGATACCGAGGCCTTCGAGCTGATGCCGTCGGGCCAGAAGGGCTATCGCGAGACGGCCTGGATCCACGACGCGGCGCGCGAGCGGGAATTCGTCGAAGCGATGATGAAGGGCAACGCGCTCAAGGTATCGGCCACGCCCGAGAAGGGCAGCGCCACCACTGACAGCTACTCGCTCAGCGGTGTCACCGCCGCCCTCAAGGCGATCGCCGACCGCTGCAAATGACCATCGCCCCGGCGTCGGCGCCGCTCGCCCCTGAGGTGGCGGTGGCGGATCGGACGCCGCCCTCCGCCGGCCGGCATGTCCTGGTCGGCCTCGACCGGCGTGAGCTCGCCGACCTGCTGGTCGAGCTCGGCGAGCCGGCCGCCCGCGCGAGGATGCGCGCCGGCCAGCTCTGGCACTGGATCTACCATCGCGGCGCGAGCTCGTTCGACGCCATGACCAGCCTGGCGAAGGACCTGCGCGCGCGCCTGGCGGAGACCTGCGAGGTCGGCCGCCCCGACGTCTCGCGTGCGCTGGAAAGCTTCGACGGCACCCGCAAGTGGCTGCTGAAGCTGCCCGACGGCGAGGAGGTGGAGAGCGTCCACATCCCTGAAGAGGATCGCGGCACGCTCTGCGTCTCCAGCCAGGTCGGCTGCACCTTGACCTGCCGGTTCTGCCATACCGGCACGCAGAAGCTGGTCCGCAATCTCACCGCGCCTGAGATCGTCGGCCAGGTGATGGTGGCGCGCGACACGCTCGGCGAATGGCCGAGCCCGGTGGGCGACCGGCTGCTCTCCAACATCGTGATGATGGGCATGGGCGAGCCGCTGTACAATTTCGACAACGTCGCCAAGGCGCTGAAGATCGTGATGGATGGCGAGGGCATCGCGATCTCCAAGCGGCGCATCACGCTCTCCACCGCCGGCGTGGTGCCGATGATGCAGCGCTGTGGCGAGGAGATCGGCGTCAACCTCGCGGTCAGCCTGCACGCGGTGCGCGACGACATCCGCGACGTCATCGTGCCGCTCAACAAGAAGTATCCGTTGAAGGACCTGATCGCCGCCTGCAAGGCCTATCCCGGCGCCACCAATGCGCGCCGCATCACCTTCGAATACGTGATGCTGAAGGGCGTCAACGACAGTCCCGCCGATGCCCGGGCGCTGGTCAAGCTGATTCGCGGCATCCCGGCCAAGGTGAATCTCATTCCGTTCAACGCCTGGCCGGGCGCGCCTTACGAGTGCTCCAGCGACGAGGCGATCCGCGCCTTCTCCGACATCGTCTTCAATGCCGGCTATTCCTCGCCGGTGCGCCAGCCGCGCGGCCGCGACATCATGGCCGCCTGCGGCCAGCTTAAGTCGGATAGCGTGCGCAAGCGGAAGAGCGAGCGGCAGGCGGCGCTCTCCGCCTAGAACAGAACGTCGGAGGGACTCCCATGCTGGCCTATCGCATCACGCAGTTCGGCGCGCCTCTGGCCGAGATGAAGGAAGCCAACCCGGCGCCGAAAGGCACCGAGGTGCTGCTGAAGATGACCGGCTGCGGCGTCTGCCACAGCGACGTGCATATCTGGGAAGGCCATTTCGACATGGGCGGCGGCCGCAAGGTGCCGGCGGTGTCGAGCGACACCTTGCCGCTCGCCATGGGCCATGAAGTGGCGGGCGAAGTGGTGGCGGTTGGCCCCGAGGCGAGCGGCGTCAAGGTCGGCGACCGCCGCGTCGTCTATCCCTGGATCGGCTGCGGCCAGTGCGCCACCTGCAAGGCCGGTGACGAGCATCTCTGCAACAAGCCGCGGCAGATCGGCGTCAATGTCGATGGCGGCTTCGCCGACCACGTGCTGGTGCCGCATGCGCGCTACCTGCTCGACTACACGGGCGTCGAGCACGACCTCGCCTGCACCTTCGCCTGTTCCGGCCTCACGGCGTTCAGCGCGCTGAAGAAGATCGGCAAGCTCAGCGAGGGCCAGGCGCTGCTCATCATCGGCGCCGGCGGCGTCGGCCTTGCCGGTGTGAAGCTCGCCAAGGCGGTGACCGGCGTGGCGCCGATCGTCGCCGATATCGACGACAAGAAGCTCGAATTGGCGAAGCAGGCCGGTGCCGCCGACGTGATCAACTCCACCGCCGCCGACGCGGTGAAGCGCCTGGTGGCGCAGACCGGCGGCGGCGTCGCGGGTGCGGTCGATTTCGTTGGCGCCGAGAGCTCGACCAAATTTGGCACCTCGGTGCTGCGCAAGGGCGGCAAGCTCGTCATCGTCGGCCTGTTCGGCGGCAGCTTCACCGTGCCGGTGCCGATGTTCCCGTTCCGCAGCTGGACCGTGCAGGGCTCGATGACCGGCCGGCTCGACGAGCTACAGGAGCTGCTCGAGCTTGGCCGCAAGGGTCTGGTGCAGTCGCCGCCGATCTCCAACCGGCCGCTGGCGCAGGCCGGGCAGACGGTTGAGGACTTGAAGGCCGGCCGCATCCTGGGCCGCGTGGTGCTGCATCCGTGAGGCCGGCTTGACGGCGGTCGCGGCCGGCCGGCTCGGCGCGGCGGCGCGGCCGACCCGCGCGGTCGGCACCTGGCTTGCCGTCATTGCCGCGCTGGTCGCGCTGATGGTGCTGGTCGGCGGCTATACCCGCCTGACCGATTCAGGTCTCTCGATCACCGAATGGAAGCCGGTCACCGGCGCCATCCCGCCGCTCAGCCACGAGGCCTGGCAGGCGGAGATGGAAAAGTATCGCCAGATCCCGGAATACCAGCTGATCAACAAGGGCATGTCGCTGGAAGCCTTCCAGCGCATCTACCTGATCGAGTACACGCACCGCCTGCTCGGGCGCCTCATTGGCGTCGCCTTCGCATTGCCCTTCATCTGGTTCCTGATCCGCGGCGCCATCGACCGCGCGTTGCTGCCGCGCCTGATCGTGCTGTTCCTGCTGGGCGGCCTGCAGGGTGCGGTCGGGTGGTGGATGGTGGCGTCGGGGCTGGTGGAGCGCACCGATGTCAGCCAATACCGGCTAACTGCCCATCTCGGCCTCGCCGTGCTGATCCTGATCGGCCTGATCTGGACCGCCCGCGGCGTCATCGTGCCGCAGACGGTTCCGGCCGCCGCCGTCTTGCGCGGGCCCGCGCGCCTCACTCTCGCCCTGATCTTCCTGCAGATACTGCTCGGCGGTCTGGTGGCCGGGCTCGATGCCGGCATGGCCTATAACACCTGGCCGCTGATGGACGGCGCTCTGGTGCCGCAAGGATTGTTCGCCGCCGCGCCCGCCTGGCTCAACCTCTTCGAGAACGCTCTCACCGTGCAGTTCAACCATCGCCTGATGGCGATCGTGGTCGCCGCCGCGGCGCTCGTCACCTGGTGGCGCGCGCGCCGCCTGCCGCCATCGCCGGCGCGGCGGCTGGCCGGATGGCTGCTCGCGGGCGTCGCCCTGCAATTCGCGCTTGGCATCTGGACCCTGCTCGCCCAGGTGCCGCTGGCGCTCGGCCTGGCGCACCAGGCGGGCGCGCTGGCCGTGATCACGGTGGCGACGGCGCTGGCGCATGCGAGCCGGCGCGCATGAGCGACCTTCGTCTCGTCTACATCACCGCCGGCTCGGTCGACGAGGCGGAGAAGATCGGCCGCGTGCTGGTCGAGGCGCGGCTCGCCGCCTGCGTCAACATCCTGCCCGGCATGCGCTCGATCTATCGCTGGCAGGGCGCCGTCGAGATGGCGGAGGAGGCGGTGCTGATCGCCAAGACGCGGGCGCCGCTGGTTCCCCCGCTGGTGGCGCGTGTGAAGGAGCTGCACAGCTACGATGTGCCCTGCGCCGTCTCGCTGCCGATCCTGGACGGCAATCCCGACTATCTCCGATGGCTCGCCGAGGAGGCCGCGCCGTGATCGTGAGCCTGGACCATTTCGTGCTGACCGTGCGCGACATCGCCGCAACCATCGGCTTCTACGAGCGGCTCGGCATGACGGTGCAGCATTACGGCCCTGGCCGCGTGTCGCTGCATTTCGGCCGCCAGAAGATCAACCTGCATCCGCTGGGCGGCGAGTTCGAGCCCAAGGCGGCGCTGGCGATGCCCGGCACCGCCGATCTCTGTTTCCTGATCGACGGCCCGGTCGCCTCGATGGCGGACCGGCTGCGCGCCGGCGGTATCGCCATCCTGCTCGGGCCGGCGGAGCGCACCGGCGCGACGGGCCGTATCCTCTCGATCTACTGCCGCGACCCCGACGGCAACCTCGTGGAGCTGTCGGAACCCCTTGCCTGAGGTTCCTGGGATGAGCCCTCCCGTCCCCCGGCGTTGTAAGCCGGGGCGGCGGTCTCTACAGTCGCGTCAATTCGAAGGACGCACCCGACTTGCGCGGTAACTGGATCTTCGTCGGCCTTGCGGTCATCGGCGCCGCGCTGATCGTCTACTTCTCCCTTGTCCGCCCGCCGGAGCCGGGGCGCGTTGCCACGCGCCAGCCGGACGTCATGTCGGGCACCACCGGCTCGGGCAAAGGCGATCCCGAGGTCAAGCCGCCGGCGGCGCCGGCCGAGACGGAGGCTTCCAAGGCCCAGCCGATGGTGCCGCCGAGCTTCGATATCGTGCGGGTCAGCCGTTCCTGCACCGCGGTGATCGCCGGCCGCGCCGCGCCAGGCGCCACCGTGATCGTCTCGACCCCCACGCGCGAGCTCGGCCGGGTCAAGGCCGATCCGCGCGGCGAATGGGTGCTGGTGCCGGACCTGCCGCTGGAAAGCGGCTCGCGCGAGCTGCGCCTTGCCGCCCAGTTCGACGGCCAGGAGCCGGTGAGCTCGCCCGACACGGTGGTCGTGGTGGTGCCGGTCTGCGGCCCGGACGATCAGGGCCAGCAGGCGATCGCCGTGCTGACGCCGCAGACCGGCGCCAGCCGCCTGATGCAAGTGCCCTCGCGGGGGGAGGAGCTCAAGGCGACCAAGGGGCTCAGCCTCGACAGCGTCGACTATGACGAGAAGGGCGATGTGCGGCTCAGCGGCCGGGCCGAGCCCGGGGCCACCGTGCAGGTTTATATCAACAACAAGCCGGTCGGCACCGCCGTCGCCGATGCCGCCGGCCATTGGGAGACGAGGCTCGTCGAGCGGGTCGATCCCGGCGTCTATACCCTGCGCGTCGACCAGGTGCGCGAGGCCGGCAAGGTCGCTTCGCGCATCGAGCTGCCGTTCAGCCGCGCCGCGCCGGAGGACATCAGGGTGGAAGAGGGCCGTGTGGTCGTGCAGCCCGGCAACAACCTCTGGCAGATCTCGCGCGGCACCTATGGGCGCGGCGCCGCCTATACCGTGATCTATCAGGCCAACAAGACTCAGATCCGCGATCCGGACCTGATCTATCCGGGCCAGATCTTCACGCTGCCGAAGCCTGGGGGACCGGTTCCGCCGCTGCCGGCGGGACCTGTTCCGGCGCCGGCGGCCGGGAAGCCGCCCGCCGGGCAGTGACCGCCGCGGTCTCTGCGGCCAGCGCCAGCTCCGGCCGGCAGCGCAGCACCTGGGCCACCGCTGCGGCGACCAGCCGCCGGGCCGGGGGATTGGCCTCCAGCGTGGCGGTCGTCACCAGGATCAGCCGGTTCTGCCGCTCGACGAAGCGTCGGTCGTCAGCCGCGCCAGGAGCGAGGTTGAACAAGGCAAGCCTGAGGCTCCGCGCCTGCGGGCTTTCCGCCGTGAACGGCACCGGGCCGAGATCGGCCTCGAGGGTGAGCCGGCAGGATTCGCCCTGGCCCTCGCCCTCGATCGTCGCCACGGCCTCGAAGGCCATGCCGAGGCAGCCAAAGCGGAACTTCACCGGAAACGCCAGTGCCAGGGCCTCGATGGAATTCGCGTACTTCGTCAACGGCATGGCACCAACGCGTGGAAAAGGATTGCCCCGGATGACAGCCCGAACCACCTTAAGTTTCGGTGAAGATATCTACATATGTTGCCAACACATGTTGAGTGGGCGGGCGCGCGGGCTGGAAAGGGCGGTTTAGGGTCGGGAACATGCAGGGCTTCGTGCAGGCGCCAGCGGGCGAGCCGCCGTCGCGGGGGCATCTCAAGACCATCGCCACTCTGCTGCGCTATCTCTGGCCGCCGGGTCGAGTTGACCTGAAGGCCCGGGTGGTCGCCGCAGCCGTGCTGATCGTGCTGGCCAAGCTCGCCAACGTCTCGGTGCCGTTCTTCTACAAGGATGCGGTCGACGCGCTGGACCGGCCGGCCGTCGCCCTGGTCGCGGTGCCCGTCGCGCTGATCCTCGCCTATGGCCTGGCGCGCATCATGGCGCAGGCTTTCGGCGAGCTGCGCAACGCCATCTTCGCCAAGGTGTCGCAGCACGCGGTGCGGACCATCGCGCTGGAGACCTTCCAGCACCTGCACCGGCTGTCGCTGCGCTTCCATCTGGAGCGCCAGACCGGCGGGCTGTCGCGCGCCATCGAGCGCGGCAATGCCGGCATCCAGTTCGCGCTGTCCTTCACCTTGTTCAACATCCTGCCGACCCTGTTCGAAATCGGCCTGGTCGTCGCGCTGCTGCTGCTGCGTTATGACGGCTGGTTCGCCTCGGCGACCCTCGTCACCATCGTGCTGTATGTCGCCGTCACGCTGGTGATGACGGAATGGCGCATCAAGCTGCGCCGCGAGATGAACGAGCGCGACGCCGAGGCCAATACCCGCGCCATCGACAGCCTGCTCAACTACGAGACGGTCAAGTATTTCGGCAACGAGCCGCACGAGGCTTCGCGCTACGACCGCGCGCTGGAGCGCTATCAGCACGCCGCGGTGCAGAGCGAGCTGTCGCTGTCGGCTCTCAACGTCGGACAGGGCATCATCATCGCCGGCGGGCTGGTCACCGTGATGCTGCTGGCGGCCCAGGGGGTCGCCCGCGGCGAGATGACGCTCGGCGATTTCGTGCTGGTCAACACCTTCCTGATCCAGCTGTACCAGCCGCTCAACATCCTCGGCATGGTCTATCGCGAGGTGAAGCAGAGCCTGGTCGACATGGAGCGCATGTTCAACCTGCTCGCCGTCGACGAGGAGGTGCGGGACGCGCCGGGCGCCACGCCTCTCCGCCTCGAAGGCGGCGAGGTCGAGTTCGATGACGTGCAGTTTGCCTATGACCTCCGGCGCCCGATCCTGAAAGGCGTCAGCTTCCGCGTGCCGGCCGGCAGGACGGTGGCGATCGTCGGCGCCTCCGGCGCCGGCAAGTCGACCATCTCCAGGCTATTGTTCCGCTTCTACGACGTGCAGTCGGGCGCGATCCGGATCGACGGCCAGGACATCCGCCAGGTCACGCAGGCGTCGCTGCGCGCCGCCATCGGCATCGTTCCCCAGGACACGGTGCTGTTCAACGACACCATCCGCTACAACATCCGCTATGGCCGGCCGCGCTCCGATGAGGACGAGATCCGCCGCGCCGCGCGGCTCGCCAAGATCGACCATTTCGTCGATCACCTGCCGGACAACTGGCGGACGAAAGTGGGCGAGCGCGGCCTCAAGCTCTCCGGCGGCGAGAAGCAGCGCGTCGCCATCGCCCGCACCATCCTGAAGGACCCGAAGATCCTGCTGTTCGACGAGGCGACCTCGGCGCTCGACACCCGCACCGAGAAGGAGATCCAGGCCTCGCTCCGCGAGGTCTCGGAGAATCGCACCACGCTGATCATCGCCCACCGGCTCTCCACCATCGTGCACGCGGACGAGATCCTGGTGCTCGAAGGCGGCCAGGTGGTGGAGCGCGGCCGCCACGCGGATCTGCTCGCCCAGGCCGGCCACTACGCCGAGATGTGGGCCCGCCAGCAGGAAGCCGCCGAGGCGCGCGAGCGCATCCAGGCCGTGGAAGAAGCGGAGGCGGAGGAGGACGCCGGCTAGGCCCGCTTCCGGTCTCCCATGCCGCGGCGGAGCTGTTCGTCCAGGAAGTCGATGGCGAGCGCCACGGTCTCGCTCGCACCGATGATGCGGCGGTGGCCGAGGCCGGGCAGGGGCGCGAGGCGCGAGCCGGGCCAAGCGCGGTGCAGCGCCTCGCTCTCGGCGAAGGGGATCTCGGCATCCTCCGGCGCGTGCAGCAGCAGGGCGGGATGGCGGAAGCCATGCGCCAGGTTGGCGAGCTCCATGTCCTCGATCCGGGCGGCGATATCGGCCTCCACCAGCCGACGGAACTCCGCCAGCTGATCCGCCGGCAGCCCGGCGGCGCGGGCGCGGCTGGCCAGGACGCGTTCGAGCGAGGCCGGTCCGGCGATGTGGATGCTGGCCCGCGCGGTGAGGCCGTTGGCGAAGGCGTAGAGCGCCGAGGGCGAGCCGACCGAATGGGCAACCACCGCGTCGAACGGGCCGGCTGCTTCCGCCACCGTGAGGATGGCGCGGCCGATCTCCACCACGCTCGAGGTCTCGCCCTCCGACTGGCCGTGCGCCGGCGCGTCGAAGGCGGTGACGCCATAGCCTGCCGCGACCAGGGCGCTGCCGATCGGCCCGAGATGGCTCGCCTGGCTGTCCCAGCCATGCACCAGCAGCACGCGCGGAACGCGGGTCCCGGTCGAGGGCCAGGTCCAGGCGGCGAGCCGCAGCCCACGATGGACAATGGTCGAGTGGAGGCCGGAAGCGATGAAAGCCTCCTCGGCCGGGCTCCGCTCCAGGCGGCGCGGCCGGTTGAACTGGCGGAGCATCTGCTCGAGCGTGATGGCGGGCTGGGTCATGGTGTCTCGCCGTGATCGATCCGGTGGAGAGGAGAGTTGTGCCCCGGCGGCTGTCGCGACTAGTGTCCGATCCGACATTGAACGAGCCAAATCGGACATGCCGCACTACACCATCGCCGTACTCGACGGCGCGCTCGGCGCCGCCACGGCGCTGACGCTCGACGCCCTCGCCGCCGCCCGGCGCATTGCCGAAGCGCTGGGCAAGCCGGCGCTCGAGTGGCGGGTGCTGTCGCCGGCGCCGGCCGTGCGCCTCGGGCCGGGCCTGACCTTGTCGGCCGATCCGCTCGGGCCCCGCACCCGGCTCGGCCGCACCACGCTGATCATCCCCGGCCTCGGTTTCGTCGAGCCGGCCGAGATCGCGCTCCGCCTCGCCGCGTCGGACGTAGAGCTGCTCGCGCGACTGGCCCGGCGGCATCACGCCCAGGGCGGCGCCGTCGCGGCGTCCTGCTCCGGCGTCTTCCTGCTCGGTGCCGGCGGACTGCTTGCTGGCCGCAGCGCCACCACGGCCTGGTGGCTCGCCGATGCCTTCCGCCGGCTCTTCCCCGACAGCCGGCTCGAGACCGGCCGCATGGTGGTGCAGGACGGGCGCATCGCCACCGCCGGCGCGGCGCTGGCGCAGATGGATCTGATGCTGCATCTGCTGCGCCGCGATTGCGGCCCGAAGGTCGCCGATCTCGCCGCGCGCTACCTCCTGATCGACGGCCGGCCGAGCCAGGCGCGCTACATGGTCTGGTCGCATCTGCGCCATGCCGACGAATTGGTCGCGCGCCTGGAAGGCATGGCCAACCGCAAGATCGGCGACAGCTTCGGCGTGGCGGAAGCGGCCCGGGCGCTGCGCGTCACCGAACGCACCCTGCACCGCCGCGTGCTGAAGGCGACCGGGCGCTCGCCTTCCGCCTTCCTGCAATCGATCCGCCTCGCCCGCGCCCATCACCTGCTGGAAACCACCGGCCTGCCGGTGGAGGAGGTGGCCCGCCGGATCGGCTATGGCGACGCCACGGCGCTCCGGCGCCTGATCCGGCGGAACTTCCAGGCCGCGCCGCGCGATCTGCGGAGGCCGGTGGGGCAGGCGGCCGGCCCAGTTGGCCCAATCAGGTAAACCCTGGTAGATGGCACCGGGGGCGCAAGCGTCGGGAAGGTAATGGACACCATTCGTTCGGTTCTGGTTCCGCTGCACCGCGAAGGCTGGCGTTTCGTCGCCATCTTCCTGGTGGTGACGCTGGTCCTGTTCTGGCTGTGGGCGCCGCTCGGCTGGCTCGGCCTGGTGCTGACCGCCTGGTGCGCCTATTTCTTCCGCGACCCGCCGCGCACCGTCCCCGTGCGAGAGGGGCTGGTGGTCAGCCCGGGCGACGGTGTGGTGCAGCTGATCGAGCGGGCGCCGCCGCCGCCCGAGCTCGATATGGGGCCGGACCCCAGGCTCCGCATCTCGATCTTCCTCAACGTGTTCAACGTGCATGTGAACCGCGTGCCGCTCAGTGGCACCATCGGCAAGCTGGTCTATCGCCCCGGCAGGTTCTTCGATGCCAGCCTCGACAAGGCGAGCGAGGAGAACGAGCGCCAGTCGGCCCGCATCGATCTCGACGGCGGGCGCAGCATCGCGCTGGTGCAGATCGCGGGCCTCGTCGCGCGCCGCATCGTCTGCGATCTGCACGAGGGGCAGGTGGTGCGCACCGGCGAGCGCATGGGCCTGATCCGCTTCGGCAGCCGCTGCGACGTCTATCTCGACGACGGCATGGTGCCGCTGGTCGATGTCGGCATGACGGCGATCGGCGGCGAGACGGTGATCGCCGATGCCGCCGCGACCGAGCTGCCCCGCCGCGGCGAGGTGCGCTGAGGTGCTGCGCCCGCCCCGGCCGCATCTGAAGCGGCAGTCGATCAACGCGCTGCTGCCCAACGCCATTACGGTGCTGGCGCTGTTCGCCGGCCTCACCGCCATCCGCTACGGCCTGCAGGGCCAGTGGGACAAGGCGACGCTCGCCATCCTGGTTGCCGGCATCTGCGATGGGCTGGACGGCCGGCTCGCGCGGCTGCTCAAGAGCACCAGCCGGTTCGGCGCCGAGCTCGATTCGCTGTCCGATTTCGTCAGCTTCGGCGTCGCCCCGGCGCTCGTCATCTATCAATGGACCCTGCACCAGATCGGCGGCCTCGGCTGGGCCGCGGCGCTGGTCTTCGCCACCTGCTCGGCGCTGCGCCTGGCGCGGTTCAACACGGCGCTGGACGAGCCGAGCCCGCCGCCTTGGCAGAGCCATTTCTTCACCGGCGTGCCGGCCCCGGCCGGCGGCGGCCTCGCGCTGGTCCTGATGTTCCTGTCGTTCGAGCTCGGCGACGCGGGCTTCCGCTCGGCCTATCTGAATGCCGTCGCCTTGCTCTGCATCGGCTTCCTGATGATCAGCCGCCTGCCGACCTTCTCGATGAAGAAGGTGCGGATCGGCCGCGAGATGATGCTGCCGGCGCTGATCGGCGTCGCCGTGCTCGCCGCCGCGCTGATCAACTTCACCTGGTGGACCTTGGCGCTGATCGGCCTCGCCTATCTCGGCAGCCTGCCGTTCTCGGTGACAACGGCGCGGCGCATGGCGCGCGAGGCGGAGGCATCGCGGCCGGTCCAGCTGGCGGAGCCGCCGCAGCCTTAGGCGCGGTCGCGGCGCCGGAGCAGAATCAGCCCGCCAAGCGCGAGCGGCACCAGGCCCATGGCGGCGAGCAGGTTGGAAAGGCCGAAGATCTGAATCAGCGCGCCGCCGGCGAGCGGCGCCATGCCGCTGCCGCCGGAGAACAGCAGCTGTGCCAGCGCCACCGCGCGGCCGCGCTCGGCCGAGGGGAAGCGCATCGAGGACCAGACCGACAGGATCGGGAACGCGGTCGAATGGCCGAGCCCGAAGGCGATGGCGGCGGCGATGGTCGCCCAGAGCGCGGGCGTCGCCCAGAGCAGCAGATAGGCGAGGCCATAGAGCGCCATGCCGCCTGCCACCACGACATGGCGCGGCAGCGCATGCACGCCGGCGAGCAGCCCGAAGCGCGAGCCGAACAGAGTCACCGTCATCACCGAGAAGAAGCTCCAGGCCGGCAGGCCGCGCTGCAGCAGCAGGAGCGCGAGGAAGGCCGGCACGAAACCCCACAGGAATCCGGCCGCGACGGTCAGCAGATGCACCATCCGCGTGCCGGGGTGGGTGATCAGCGCGAGATAGCCGGGGCCCTGCGCGGCGCGGGCGGGCGGCGGCGTCTCATGGCCGACCGGCCGCAGCAGGAGTGCGATCGCCACCACGATCGGCAGGCCGGTCACCAGGAACAGGCCGTCGGTGCCGATGCCCTCGAGATAGAGTTCCGCCACCGGCGGGCCGATCACGTTCGGCAAGGACAGCATGCTGGTGAACATGCCGAAGAAATAGACCATGCGCCGGTCGGTCAGACGGCGCTGGCAGGCCACCATCATGGCAGTGACGCCGAGCCCCTGGCCGGCGCCCTGCACCAGACGCGCGGCGAACAGCGGCACCCACATCTCGCGCACCCATTCGAGCGCGACATGCCCGGCCAGCATCAGCGCGAAGCCGGTGATGGCGACCGCCAGCGGCCGCGTGCGCGCCATCAGCCTGCCGGCGGTCAGGGTCGCGATCTGCGACGGGATGATGCCGATGCCGATGATCAGCCCGATCATGGCGGGCTCGAAGCCTTCTTGCGCCAGCACCACGGCCAGCATCGCCTGGGTCGACCAGGCGAACCAGGCGAGGAACAGAGCGGCGCTGATCGCGACATATTCGCCGCGGGCGCGCGGCGAGACGAAATCGGCCTCGACGCCGGCCGGCACTGTCACGTTTCCCCCCGAGACTCTTTACGGACTTTGCTGGACGGCGATCAGGCGCCCGAGCTGGACGGCGCCAGCAGAGCGTGTCCCTCGATCAGGTGGCGGTTCTCCTCGATATAGCGGGCCATGCTGTCGTGCATGGCGATGGCGTAGCCGAGCACGAAGCGCTGGCCCGGCGTCAGCCTGCCCTTGGCCTCGCGCGCCCGCCATTCCGCCACCGCCTCGCGGCAATCGTGGACGCGCTCGTCCAGCAGGTCGGCCAGGTGCCGGGTCGGCAGCAGGTCGGCGAACATCAAGGTGGCGATGAATTCCGAGCGCAGCCGGTCGCGCCCCGGCGGCTTCATCAGCTCGTCGATGAATTCGAGCCGGCCGGAGGCGGTGATGCGGTAGACCTTCTTGTCGGGGCGGCGGTCCTGCGGCTGCTCGGTGCAGGTGACCATGCCGTCATCGGTCAGCTTGGCGAGGGCGGGGTAGATCGAGCCGAAGCTCGCCTCGTAGAACCGGCTGAAATGCTCCTCGAAGGCCTGCTTGATCTCGTAGCCGGAGGCCTCCCCGAGGGTGAGGATGCCGAGACAGAGTGTGCGGATATCCATTGCTTCGTTGCGGAATTGTTGTTGTGCCTACATGTCAGGCCAATATATCGAAGCAATATAGGTGCGCCAGCGAAATCGCCTACGTGCCGGCCGGCAACTCCTTTGCGGATTTCGGGAACTGGCCCTTGAAGACAGGCACGCGGCGGCCCCGCGCGGCATGGATCTCGGTCCAGGGCCTGGGGCTCGGCAGCAGCACCAGCGTAAAGACATGGCGCGGCGCCCGGTCGGGCACGACGCCCCGGTGCAGAACCCGCGCCGGCTCGAACAGCAGGCCCTGGCCTGCCTTCACGTCCCAGTTCTGCGGCGCGAAGCGCAGGCCGAGCCGGCGCGCCAGCGTGCCGAGGTCGTCGCGCCGGCTCGATACCGGCCCGAACGTATAGCCCTGCTCCAGGAAGCCGTCGCTCGATTGCCGGTCCAGGAAGGCGGTGTTGCCGCCGGTGACGCGGCTGTCCTCGAAATAGACCAGCAGCTTCAGGTGCCGCGTCGGCCCGCTGTCGCAATGCCAGAGCATCGATCGTTTCGACGGCATGCCGGGGCGCAGCCGCGTCATGTGGCAGCCATAGACGAAGAAATGCGAGCCGAAATGCCGGCCGACGGCGCCGGCCACCGCTGCGGGCAGGCAGGCCTCGACCAGGTCGCCGACCAATGCCTCCGGCACGTCGAAGGTGTCGCTGTAGTCGATCTCCTCGGTGCGCGGGGGGACGACCGGCAGGTCAACCACCCGGCGGCGCAGCGCCTCGGTCGCCGCGGGGCTCAGCACGTCGAGACAGCTGACGCCCTGCATCTGCATCTCGGCCGTCGTCCGCAGCTCGGCCTCGTTCGCCGGCTCGTCCGGGGCCGGGCCGGCCTGCCGGCAGGCGGCCGCATAATCGTCGTAGCCGCGATCGAGGTCGTATTCGGCGACCCGGCGCAGCGACCGCGCGGGGTCGAGGCCGAGGATCCGGCGTTTCAGGAGCTGGAACATGGTGCCGTTCGGTGCATGGGTGCCGGGATCATAAGGGGGCGGTCCTTCTCGTGCAAAAATTGCAAGATCGCCTTGCATCAAAGGGGATCGCTGCCCGGCCGTTGCGGGCGCCGGGCGCCCGCCTATACTCCGCCGCTCTCCGAACCCCCGCCAACGAAGGCTGAACAGACGTGGCAAAGCGTGACGTGAAGAAGGTGGTGCTCGCCTATTCCGGCGGCCTCGACACCTCGGTGATCCTGAAATGGCTGCAGGTCACCTATGGCTGCGAGGTGGTGACCTTCACCGCCGATCTGGGCCAGGGGGAGGAACTGGAGCCGGCCCGCGCCAAGGCCCAGATGGCCGGCGTGAAGCAGATCTTCATCGAGGACGTGCAGGAAGAGTTCGTCCGCGATTTCGTGTTCCCGATGTTCCGCGCCAACGCGCTCTACGAGGGGCTCTATCTGCTCGGCACCTCGATCGCCCGGCCGCTGATCGCCAAGCGCCAGATCGAGATCGCCCACCAGGTCGGCGCCGATGCGGTGGCGCATGGCGCGACCGGCAAGGGCAACGACCAGGTGCGGTTCGAGCTCAGCTACAACGCGCTCGACCCCGCCATCAAGGTGATCGCCCCCTGGCGCGAATGGGAGCTGAACTCGCGCACCGCGCTGATCGATTTCGCCGAGAAGCACCAGATCCCGATCGCGAAGGACAAGCGCGGCGAGGCGCCGTTCTCGGTCGACGCCAACCTTCTGCACATCTCCGCCGAGGGCAAGGTGCTGGAGGACCCCTGGGAGGAGGCGCCGGACTACGTCTATTCCCGCACAGTCGATCCTGAGAAGGCGCCGGACAAGGCCGAGTATGTCGAGGTCGAGTTCCTCAAGGGCGACGCGGTCGCGGTGAACGGCCAGAAGCTGTCGCCGGCCGCGCTGCTCGCCAGATTGAACGAGCTCGGCGGCAAGCACGGCATCGGCCGGCTCGACCTCTTGGAGAACCGCTTCGTCGGCATGAAGAGCCGCGGCATCTACGAGACCCCGGGCGGCACCATCCTGCATGCCGCGCATCGCGGTATCGAACAGGTGACGCTCGACCGCGGTGCGGCGCATCTGAAGGACGAGCTGATGCCGCGCTATGCCGAGCTGATCTACAACGGCTTCTGGTTCGCGCCGGAGCGCGAGATGCTGCAGGCCCTGATCGACAAGAGCCAGGAGCATGTCGAGGGCACCGTGCGCCTCAAGCTCTACAAGGGCTCCGTCAACGTGGTCGGCCGCAAGTCGCCGAAATCGCTCTACAGCCTCGCGCACGTCACCTTCGAGGAAGACAGCGTCTACGACCAGTTCGACGCGCAGGGCTTCATCCGGCTGAACGCGCTGCGCCTCAAGCTGCTGAAGCGCCGAGGTTGATTCCATTCCTTCATCGAAGAGTGCCGCCATGTCATTCCCGGATCGCCGCCAGCAGCATCTCGACCTGCTCACCGACCTGATGGCGCGGGCGAAGCGGGCCGGCGCCGACGCGGCGGACGCGATCATGGTGCAGGGCGCCTCGCTCAACATCTCGTTCCGCCTCGGCAAGCTCGAAGATGTGGAGCGCTCGGAAGGCCAGGATCTCGGCATCCGCGTTCTGGTCGGGCGGCGCCAGGCCTTCGTCTCCACCACCGACCTCTCTTCCGCCGCGCTGGACGCGACGGTCGCGCGCGTCGTCGCCATGGCCAAGGCGGCACCGGAAGATCCCTATTGCGGCCTCGCCGACCGCGACTTGCTGGCCAAGCGCTGGCCCGATCTCGACCTGCGCGACCACGTCGAGCCGACGACGGAGGATCTCGTCGCCCGCGCCAAGGCGGCAGAGGAGGCAGCGCTGGCGGTGAAGGGCGTCACCAATTCGGAAGGGGCCGGGGCCGACTGGTCGGTCGGCTTGGTGGCGCTGGCGACCTCCGAAGGCTTCGCAGGCGCCTATATCGGCTCGCATCACGGCGTCTCGGCCAGCGTCATTGCCGGCGAGGGCACCGGCATGGAGCGCGACTACGACTATGCCAGCGTCCGCCACCTGTCGGAGCTGGCGAGCCCGGAAGAAGTCGGCCGCTCCGCCGGCGAGAAGGCGGTCGCGCGCCTCAACCCGCGCAAGATGCCGAGCCAGGCGGTGCCGATCGTGTTCGATCCGCGCGTGGCCGGCAGCATGCTGGGCCACCTCGCCGGCGCCGTCACCGGCCCGGCGGTGGCGCGCGGCACCAGCTTCCTGAAGGACCGGCTGCACAAGCCGGTCTTCGCGCCCGGCATCCAGGTGATCGACGACCCGCACAGGAAACGCGGGCTGCGCTCCAAGCCGTTCGACGGGGAGGGCGTGGCGACGCAGCGCACCGTGCTGATCGACAATGGCGAGCTCACCACCTGGCTGCTCGACAGCGCCTCGGCGCGCCAGCTCAAATTGAAGTCGACCGGCCATGCCGCGCGCGGCACCGGCGGCCCGCCTTCGCCCTCCACCACCAATCTCTACCTGGCGCCCGGCAAGCAGAGTCCGGATGAGATGATGGCCGACATCAAACATGGCCTCTATGTCACGGAGATTATTGGCTTCGGCGTCAATGCGGTGACCGGCGATTACAGCCGCGGGGCGGCCGGTTTCTGGATCGAGAACGGCGAGCTCGCCTACCCGGTCTCGGAGCTGACCATTGCCGGCAATCTGAAGGACATGTTCGCCCGGCTGACGCCGGCCAGCGACCTCACCTTCCGCTACGGCACCGACAGCCCGACGGTGCGCATCGAGGGCATGACGGTCGCCGGCACCTGATGGCCGATCTCCAGGCTGACCACGCGCTCCTGATCGAGGCGGTGCGCGAGGCGGGCGCGCTCGCCCGCGTCTTCTTCGAGGGCAGCTTCAAGACCTGGGAGAAATATCCCGACGACCCGGTCAGCGAGGCCGATGTCGCCATCGACAAGCTGCTGCACCAGCGCCTCTACGAAGCCAGGGCCGGCTATGGCTGGCTGTCGGAGGAATCCGACGAGCATGCCCGCGATGCCGACCGCGTCTGGGTGGTCGACCCGATCGACGGCACCCGCGCCTTCATCCAGCGCAAGCCCGAATTCACCGTCTGCGCCGCCCTGGTCGACCAGGGCCGCCCGGTCGCCGCCGCGGTGTTCAACCCGGCGACGGGGGAGATGTACGAGGCGGTGGCCGGCGGCGGCGCCCGGCTGAACGACAAGCCGATCCGCGCCAGCGCACGCCCCGATCTCGCCGGCGCCCGCCTGCTCGCCAGCCAGCGCACCTTCGAGCGCAACAAGTGGATCGAGCAGACCCCCGGCGCCAGCTTCAAATACATGAACTCGATCGCCTACCGCATGGTCAAGGTGGCGGCCGGCGACTTCGAGGCGGCGATCTCCATGACGCCGAAAAGCGACTGGGACATCGCCGCCGCCCACCTGATCCTCGAAGAAGCCGGCGCGCGCAGCACCACGGTCAACGGCGACGAGCTCGACTTCGCCACCCTCGGCACGCGGCATCCCTCGGTGCTCGCGGCCGCACCGGGCGTGCACGATCAACTGGTCGGGATGCTGAAGGGGCGGGAGCAGGCGTAAGATCGGCGCCACCTTAAGTCCAGGAGGCTCCATATGGACGTCTCGAAGATCCCGACCGGCGTGGCGCCGCCGGATGACGTGAACGCCATCATCGAGATCCCGCAGGGCGGGCTGCCGGTGAAGTACGAGCTCGACAAGGAATCGGGCGCGCTGTTCGTCGACCGCTTCCTGCACACCTCGATGCAGTACCCGGCGAATTACGGCTTCGTGCCGCACACGCTGTCGGGCGACGGCGATCCGGTCGACGTGCTGGTGGTGAGCCAGACGCCGGTGGTGCCGGGCGCCGTGATCCGCTGCCGGCCGATCGGGGCGCTGCTGATGAAGGACGAGGCGGGCGAGGACGAGAAGATCATCGCCGTGCCGGTCGACAAGCTGCATCCCTTCTTCACTGGCGTGACCAGCTACAGCGACCTGCCGAAGATCCTGCTCGACCAGATCGCCCACTTCTTCCAGCACTACAAGGACCTGGAAAAGGGCAAGTGGGTCACCATCGTGGAATGGGTCGGGCCGGATGCGGCCAAGCGCATGATTCGCGAGGGCATCGAGCGAGCGCGCGGGCGATGACCGGCCCGGGGGACGAGGCCGTGCCGTCGATCACCTGGGAGATCGATCCGGCACGCCGCCTCGTCATCGTCACCTATATCGGCAAGGTCACGCTCCAAACGCTGGCGGCGGCGCAGGCCCAGGTGCGCGCCGACCCGGCTTTCGATCCCGCCTTCGCGCTGCTGTTCGACTACACCCGGGCCGATGCGGCGGCGATCGATACCGATGCGGTGAAGCGGATCGCCGCCGGCACGCCCTTCGTCCCCGGCGCGCCGCGCGCCTTCGTGGTCGCCGACGAAGTCGGCTACGGCATGATCCGCATGTTCCGCTCGTATTCCGAGCTGGCCGGGCGCGGCGATCTGGTCGAGGCTTTCCGCGACCGGGAGGAAGCGCTGCGCTGGATCGCTGGCGTGATGCGCGCCAGGTGAGCGTGGTTGTGGCGTAGACGATTACGCCTTGTGCGAGTTCTCCGTGCCCGTCACCAGCACCACCTCGCCGTCGAGAATCGGCCTGGCGATGGCGAAGAAGCGGGCGACGACGTCGGACCCGTTGTGCCGGTCCATCGCCGCCCGGTCGGCGAAGCGCTCATAGGTGGTGAACAGGCGGGGATCGTCGCCGCCCTGCGCAATGTAGAAGCCGAGCGTTCCCGGCTCGTTGGCGCGGACATGGGCGGCGACGTCCAGCAATGCCTCGCGCATGGTCTGCTCGCTGCCCCGGCGGGCGCGGATGATGGCGGTGATGGTCAGCATGCGGTGGCCTCCGGTCGGTTCCGTCGCGCCGCCTGCAGGTTCCGTGCCTGCGCAAGCTCGGCTCAAGCCGGCACGCGCTTGCGCGCTTCCGTCGTCGCCAGCCAGATGCCGGCGAACACGGCGACCAGGCCGAGCACCAGGTTCGGCGTGATCGGCTCGCCGACCAGCTGCGTCGCCAGCAGGCCGGCGGCGACCGGGTTCACCGTCATCGTGGTGGCGACGCGGGTCGGGCTCGCACGTTGCAAGGCGAGCACCCACAGGATGAAAGCGGCTGCGCCGCCGCCGGCGCCCAGATAGAGGCCGGCGGCCCATTCGCTTGGGCCGAATTGCTGCAGCACCGCGATTCGCCCGGTCAGCATGGCCACCGCGAGCAGCGCCGCGGCGCCGGCGCCCATGCCGACGGCGAGGAAGCCGAGCGCGCTCGACCGTTGCATGAACGGGCGCGACAGCACGTTGTAGAACGCCATGCAGAACACCGCGCCGATCATGATCAGCTCGCCGCGCCACGCGCCGGCGGGCGCGGCGGCGAGACCGGTCGCCAGCGCCGCCGCCACGCCCAGCATGGCGACGGCGACACCGGCGGACTTGCGGCGCGTCAGCGGCTCGATGCGCAACGCGGCGCCGATCAGCATGGTCTGCAGCGGCAGTGTAGCCAGCGCGAGGCTGGCGCGCGCGGCGGTCGTGTAGCCGACGGCGATGTTGTAGAGGATGAAGAACAGGCCGAAGAAGGCGATGCCGAGCGCCGCCACCGCCGGCCAGTCGCGCCGCGCCGGCCAGCGCACGCGCAAGGCCAGCGCCACCGGCGCCACGCAGGCAAAGCCGATGCCCCAGCGCAGCAGCGCGATGGTGACCGGATCGGCGCTCGTCACCAGATAGCGGGTGATCGCCGCCGCGCTGCCGCCGAGCGCGCTCGACACGATGGCGAGCAGAACGCCCAGCCCTTCACCCATCTTGGTATTCTCTGGTCACCGCTTCCCCCGTGCCGCGCATCCGGCGCTGTGGCATCGTGGCGGAGGAGGGCCGGCGCGCAACTACGCCGGAGGTATTCATGCAGAAGCGGACGGATGCGCGCGCGAACGACTTCGCTGCGCGGCTGAAATGGTGGCGCGCGCGGCGCGGCCTTTCGCAGCTCGCGCTGGCCGGCGAAGCCGGCATCTCGCAGCGGCATTTGAGCTTCCTCGAGCTCGGCCGCGCGCAGCCGAGCCGCGACATGGTGCTGCGCCTCGCCGATACGCTCAGCGTGCCGTTGCGCCAGCGCAACGCGCTGCTGGTCGCCGCCGGCTTCGCACCGGTCTGGCGCGAGACCGATCTCGCCGCGCCGGCGATGGCGCAGGTGCGGAGCGCCGTCGACTTCATGCTGGCGCAGCAGGAACCATTTCCCGCGGTCGCGGTCGACCGGCATTGGAACCTGCTCCAGGCCAATGGCGCGGCGGTGCGGCTGGTCGAGTTCCTGGTCGGCCCGGTCGCGCCCGGCACGGCGATCAACATGGCCGATGCGCTGGTCGCGCCCGGTGTGCTCCGGCCCTATCTGGAGAACTGGCGGGAAGTGGTGCGCCATTTCATCCGCAGCGTCGAGGCCGATGCGGCCGCCGACGGCAACGCGGCGACGGCGGCGCTGCTCGCCCGCCTGCTCGCCTATGACGGCGTGCGCCAGGCCGTCGACGCCGCGACGGAGGAGAGCGATGGCGGCCCCGTCCTGCCGATGCGCTTCCGCAAGGACGGCACCGCGCTCAACCTGTTCACCGCCATCGCCACGCTCGGCACCCCGCGCGACGTGACGGCCGAGGAGCTGCGGGTGGAGAGCTTCTTCGCCATGGACGAAGCGACGGCGAGCCTGTTCCGCCGATGGGCGGCGGCGCCCGGCAGGACGAAATGACGCTGCTATACTCTCCGGCAACGGCCGAGAACGGCCGGTTCTGTGCGGAGGAAGCGCAATGCCGCAGCATTTCGATGTCGCCCCGGTCGACGCCACCTTCGGCGCCGTGGTGACCAACCTGAAGCTCGCCAACCTGGACGAGCCGGCCTTCCGCGAGCTCTACGCCACCTGGCTCGAGCATGCGTTGCTGATCTTCCCCGGGCAGTTCCTGACCCGCGAGCAGCAGATCGCCTTCGCGCGGCGCTTCGGCGCGCTCGAATTCGAGATGGCGGCGATCAGCAACGTGAAATCCGACGGCACGCTCCGCCGCGAGGCGGACAACGACGACGTGGTCAAGATCCTGAAGGGCAATATGGGCTGGCATGCCGACAGCACCTACATGCCGCTGCAGGCCAAGGGTGCGGTGTTCTCGGCCAAGGTGGTGCCGTCGGCGCGCGGCGAGACGGGCTGGGCCGATATGCGCGCGGCCTACGATGCGCTGGACGCAGCGGTGCGCGACCGCGTCGAGCGGCTCTCGGCCTATCACTCGCTGCATTACAGCCAGGCCAAGGCCGGCTTCCAGCACAAGGACAAGAAGAGCGAGTACAGCGGCTATGGCCTGCATGACGGGCCGGTGCCGCTCCGCCCGCTGGTGAAGACGCATCCGGAAACCGGCCGCAAGTCGCTGCTGATCGGCCGCCACGCCCACAACATCCCCGGGATGGAGCCCGAGGAATCCGAGCGCCTGCTCGACGGCCTGGTCGAGTTCGCCTGCCAGGCACCGCGCACCTATCACCACAGCTGGAAGCCGGGCGAGGCCGTGATCTGGGACAATCGCTGCCTGCTGCACCGGGCGATGCCCTGGGACATGACCGAGCCGCGCATCATGTGGCACAGCCGGATTGCCGGCGATCCGGCGAGCGAAGCGGCGATCAACTAGTTCCTGCCGGAGGCGGTGCGGCGGAATCTCGCACTGCACGGAAACCCGCGGCGCCCTATGTGAATTGGGTGAGGGCCGTGGCGTCAGGAGGGCGGGATGGAACATTTCGACGCGACCCTGCTCGCGCGCATCCAGTTCGGCTTCACCATCGGCTTCCACATCCTGTTCCCGACCTTCACCATCGGGATCGCCGGTTTCCTGCTGGTCGTCGAGGCACTGTGGCTGAAGACCGGCGATGCGGCCTGGCGCCGCATCTACGGCTTCTGGGTCCGGCTCTTCGCGCTCGCCTTCGGCATGGGCGTCGTCTCCGGCGTGGTGCTCTCCTACCAGTTCGGCACCAATTTCAGCGCCTTCTCCCAGGCGACTGGCGACATCCTCGGGCCGCTGATGGGCTACGAGGTCCTGACGGCGTTTTTTCTCGAAGCCGGCTTCCTCGGCATCATGCTGTTCGGCTGGGACAAGGTGGGGCCGCGCCTCCATCTCCTCGCCACCGCCATGGTGGCGGTCGGCACGGTGATCTCCGCCTTCTGGATCCTCGCCGCCAATTCCTGGATGCAGACGCCCGCCGGCTTCGTCCTGGTCAGCGGCCGCTTCGTGCCGGAGGACTGGTGGGCCATCGTCTTCAACCCGTCCTTCCCGCACCGCCTGGCGCATATGGTGACGGCCGCCTTCCTCACTTCCGCCTTCGCGGTCGCCGGCGTCTCGGCCTGGCAGCTGCTGCGCGGCGTTGCCGGCGACGAGGCCAGGCGCGCGCTGGCGCTCGGCGTCGTGCTGGCGGCGATCCTGGCACCGCTGCAGGTCTTCCTCGGCGACCAGCACGGGCTCAACGTGAAGGAGCATCAGCCGGTCAAGGTCGCGGCGATGGAAGGGCTCTGGCAGACCGCGCGCGGCGTGCCGCTGGTCCTCTTCGCGCTGCCCGACATGGCGGCGGAGAAGAATCATTTCGAGATCGCCATCCCCAAGCTGACCAGCCTGATCCTGACGCACGACCTGGACGGCGAGGTGAAGGGCCTGACCGAAGTGCCGCCGGCCGACCGGCCCAACGTGCCGATCGTGTTCTTCGCCTTCCGCGTCATGGTCGGCATCGGCTTCCTGATGGTGGCGGTGGCCTGGGTTGCGGCCTGGCGGCTCTGGCGCCGCAGGCTGGCGGGCAGCCGCTGGCTGCCCAATTGGCTCCTCTGGGCGCTGACGGCGATGAGCCCGAGCGGATTCATCGCCGTGCTGGCCGGCTGGCTGGTGGCGGAAGTCGGGCGCCAGCCCTTCGTGGTCTACGGCCTGATGCGCACCGCCGACGCGGTCTCGCCGGTGACGCGGGGCGAGGTGCTGACCTCGCTCGCGCTCTTCGTCATCGTCTATGTCGGCCTGCTCGGCGCCTTCCTCTGGTACGTGGCGCGGCTGATCAACCGTGGCATCGAGGCGCCGAAGGAGGCCGCGCCGCCGGGCATCGCCTGGCACGGAGGCCGCGCATGAGCGAGCTCGACCTACCCATCATCTGGGCCGGCATCATCGCCTTCGCGGTGGCGATGTACGTGCTGCTCGACGGCTTCGATCTCGGCCTCGGCATCCTGGCGCCCTTCGCCGACACACGCGACCGCGCCCGCATCATGGCGACGGTCGCCCCGGTCTGGGACGGCAACGAGACCTGGCTGGTGCTCGGCGGCGGCGGGTTGCTCGCCGCCTTCCCGGTCGCCTACGCGACCGTGCTGCCGGCGGTCTACCTGCCGATCATCCTGATGCTGATCGCGCTGGTGCTGCGCGGCGTCGCCTTCGAGTTCCATCCCAAGGCGCAGGGCCGCGACCGCGGCCTGTGGGACGCCGCCTTCGCCGGCGGCTCCACCGTCGCGGCGCTGATGCAGGGCATCGTGCTCGGCCGCTTCGTCGAGGGCTTCGACGCGGCGGCCGGCCCCTTCGCCTGGGCCACGCCCTTCGCGCTGATGACCGGCCTCGGCCTCGTCGCCGGCTATGCGCTGCTCGGCGCCTGCTGGCTGGTGCTGAAGACCGACGGGCACCTGCAGGCCTGGGCGCGGGACTGGGCGATGCGCCTCGTCGTCGTCGTGCTCGGCTTCGTCGGCGTGGTCAGCCTGTGGACCCCGCTCGCCCAGCCGGCGATCGCCGAGCGCTGGTTCGCCTGGCCGCGTCTGCTCCTGCTGTCCCCGGTGCCGCTCGCTACTGTCGCGGCCGGCGCGCAGCTCTGGCAGAGCCTCCGGCGTGGCCGCGAGCTCGCGCCGTTCCTGCTCACGGTCGCGATCTTCCTGCTCGCCTATCTCGGCCTCGGCATCAGCCTCTGGCCCTACGCGGTGCCGCGGGCGATCACCATCTGGGAGGCCGCCGCCTCGCCCTCCAGCCTCAAGTTCCTGCTGGTCGGCGTCGTCATCCTGATCCCGATCATCCTGGCCTACACCGCGCATGCTTACTGGGTGTTCCGCGGCAAGGTGGCCGAAGGTGAGGGCTACCATTGACCCGCGCCCTCTGGTTCGCCGCCCTCTACCTCGGCGGCCTCGCGGCAGTAGCGCTACTCGCCTACGGTCTGCGCGCGCTGATCTAGAGAATCGCGGACCAGCAAACGAGCGCGTTCCCAAAATCGGTGCGGGAAGCCCTCTCTGCCCCTTAGGGGCGGAGAGGGTTGGGGAGAGGTGGGGCGCGCCGCTTCTCGACGAGATTCGTGTGCGCGCAGTCGGCATCCGGCAAAGACCGCGGCCCATGGCATGCGGGGTGGACGATGTCGGAGCATCGGAGCCTGGAGTAGTCTTCGTCGGTGGGCGCCCCATGGAGCGATCTATGCAAGATCCCGACCTTGAAGAGTTTGCCGCGGTATTGATCCAGCAGATTAGGGATGCTGCCGTTCGCAACTGCGACGGCCTACTACAGCCGGACGCTCGTTCGCCGGCCGCGATGCGATGGCGGCATTGTGTCGAAGAACCCGCTGCCATCGCCGGTGTGATACCGGATGCGGTGGACGAGGTCCTATTTCAGTTCTTGAATGCCATTGACCAGGGTCTGCTGCGACTCAAGTTCGTGAGCAAGAGCGGGAGGGAGATCGATCTGGCTACTGATGGCGGGAGTGAGCTGTCTGGCTGGTACATGGGAAGCGGCGGTTGGCGTGCGAGATATTCCGCCGAGCGGTTCAATGACGACTTCGCTGATTTGGCTTAACCGAATACGTACTGCACGCAACGCATCCGCGCTTGCGCACAATCCCGACCCATATCCTCCCCACCTCACCCAACCCTCTCCCCCCTCTTCGAGGGCGGAGAGGGCTTTCACCGCGATGGCTGAGAGATGTGTGAATCAAGTAGCCCGCCGAGAGTGGGGGCTCCCGGCGCTCCAGTTTGCATCACCTCGCAGCGCGATCTGATTTCATCTCGCGTCAGGCCGTCGCCTCGCTCTCTGCGGCGCCGAGCCGGGCGGCGGGCACCGGGAAGACGCGGGCATCGCCCAGCATCCAGGCGGTGAAGCGGCGGCGGAACAGCGGCAGGAAGGCCGGGTCGCGCACATCCAGGCCGCCGGCATAGGCGCCGAAGGCGGGCAGCACCAGCTTCACGCCGTCGGTCACGAAGCAGCGCCGGGTCAGCCCGTGGCCGCGCACCACCACGGTTGCCTTGGGATGCAGGTGGCCCGCCACCTCGCCGGCCTCGCGCCCCTCGGGGATGTGGCGGAAGCGGAGCGGGCCGATCACGACTTCTTCCTCGACGCGGCCGCCGAGGCCGTCCGGCGGGACGGGATCGTGGTTGCCGGCGATCCAGACGAGTTCGGTCTGCTCGGCCACGCGCTTCAGCCGCGCGACGTCGTCTATGTGGAGGCGGCCGGCGGCGCCGTCGTCGTGGAAGCTGTCGCCGAGCGCGATCAGCCGCTTCGGCGTGTAGTGCCGCACCAGGCGGGCGAGCGCCTCCACCGTCGCGCGGGTGTCGTAGGGCGGCAGGAAGTTGCGCCCGCGCGTCGCGAAGGAGGAGCCCTTCTCGAAATGCAGATCCGCCACCACGAGCGTCTTCTCGCCCGGCCACCACAACGCCCCAGACGGATCCGGCACCAGCCGCGCCCCATTGACCATCATGCGCTACACCAACCTCGTCGCTTCCTCGATCAGCACGTCGGCCGCCTCGGCCAGCATCGCGTCCTGCGCCTCGCCCCAGACCGGCTCCTTGCCGATCTCCAGCATCACCGGCACGGCAAGCGGCGAGATGCGGTCGAGCGCGCGGTGCACGATCCGGCCCTGCACCCGCACCAGCATGTCGGCGACGCGGCGCACGTCCAACAGGCCATGTGCCGCATCGGCCCAGGTTGCCTTCAGAAGCACGTGATCCGGCTCGTGCTTGCGCAGCACGTCATAGATCAGGTCGGACGAGAACGTCACCTGCCGTCCGCTCTTCTCGAGGCCCGGATGCCGGCGCTCGATCAGGCCGGCGATGATGGCGCAGTGGCGGAAGGTGCGCTTCAAGAGGCTCGATTCGGCGAGCCAGCCTTCCAGGTCGTCGCCCAGCATGTCCTCGGCGAACAGCGCATCGATCCGCTCCGCCCGGTGCAGGCCCCAGACGGCCAGCGCGTATTCGCTGGCGACGAAGCCGGTCGGGCGGAACCGCATGCGCTCCATCCGCCGGGTCAGCAGCATGCCGAGCGTCTGGTGCGCGAGCCGGCCCTCGAAAGGATAGGCGACGAGATACCACCTGTTGCCGCGCGGGAAGGTCTCCACCAGCAGCTGGTCCGGCTCCGGCAGCACCGAGCGCCAGGCCTGGATCTGCAGCCATTCGTCGACCTGGTCGCGGCTGGTCTTGCGCCTGGCGGCGTCGGCGATCTGCCGGCGCACCCGGGCGGCGAGCAGGGTGGAGAGCGGGAACTTGCCGCCGGCATAGGCCGGCACCTTGGCGTCGGCGCCGGGCGCGCGGGTGACGAAGGCCGCCATGTCGCGCAGGCCCTCGAAGCGCAACACCTCGCCGGCGAAGACGAAAGTGTCGCCCGGCACCAGCTGCTCGATGAAGTATTCCTCCACTTCGCCCAGCACGCGGTTGCCGAGGCGGACCCGGATCATCGGCTCCTCGACGATGGTGCCGACGTTCAGCCGGTAGAGACGGGCGACGTCCGGATGCACCACGCGCCACTTGCCGTCCGGGCCTTGGCGGATGCGGCGATAGCGGTCATAGGCACGCAGCGCATAGCCGCCGGTGGCGACCAGATCGACGATGCGGTCGAACTCCGCGCGGTCGAGATCGCTGTAGGGCAAGGTGCTGGCGACTTCGGCGTGCAGCTCGGCGGCGTCGAAGCCACTGGCGCAGGCGACGCCCAGGATGTGCTGCGCCAGCACGTCGCGGGCGCCGGGCCGGGCGCGGTCGCCGTCCAGGTCGTTCTCGGCGATGGCCGCGATGGCGGCGCGGCATTCCAGCACCTCGAACCGGTTGGACGGCACCAGCAGCGCGCGCGACGGCGCATCGAAGCGGTGGTTTGACCGCCCGATCCGCTGCAGCAGGCGGCTCACCCCCTTCGGCGCGCCGATCTGGATGACCAGGTCGACGGCACCCCAGTCGATGCCGAGATCGAGCGTCGAGGTGCAGACCACGGCGCGTAGGTCGCCGCGCGCCATCGCCGCCTCGACCTTGCGGCGCTGGCCGACCTCGAGCGAGCCGTGATGCAGCGCGATCGGCAGGTTGTCGTCGTTGATGCGCCAGAGCTCCTGAAAGATAAGCTCGGCCTGGCTTCGCGTGTTGACGAAGATCAGCGCCGTTTTCGCCTCGCGCACCGCCTGCAGGATCTCCGGGTAGGCATAGCGCGCCGTGTGCCCGGCCCAGGGGATGTATTGCTTGGAGGCGAGGATGCGCACGGCGGGCTTGGGTCCCGGTGCGCCGCGCACCAGCCTCGGCGGGGCGAGCGGCGCGAGCCAGCGGCCGAGCGTTTCGGGGTCGGCGACGGTCGCCGACAGGCCGATGCGCCTTGGCTGCTGGGCGAGGCCGGCGATGCGGGCGAGGCCGAGTGCCAGCAGGTCGCCGCGCTTGCCACCGGCCAGTGCATGCACCTCGTCGACGATGATGTAGCGGAGCTGGCCGAACAGGATCGGCGCGTCGCGATGCGCGGTGAGGAGCGCGATCTGCTCCGGCGTGGTCAGCAGGATGTCGGGCGGCCGCACCCTTTGCCGCACGCGGCGGTTCTCCGGCGTGTCGCCGGTGCGTGTCTCGATCTCGATGGGCAGCCGCATGTCGCCGACCGGCACTTCCAGGTTCCGGTGCACGTCGACGGTCAGCGCTTTGAGCGGCGAGATGTAGAGCGTGTGCAGGCTGCGCTTGTCGGCGCGGGGGCTGCGGGTCAGGTCGACCAGGGAGGGCAGGAATCCGGCGAGCGTCTTGCCGCCGCCGGTCGGCGCCACCAGCAGGGCGGAGTGACCGGCCTCGGCGGCGGCCAGCAGCTCGACCTGATGCGCATGCGGATGCCAGCCGCGCCCGGCGAACCAGCCGGCGAAGGGCTCGGGCAGCGGCGAGTCCGGCAGCGGCGATTCCGGCAGCTTGGGCGCAAGCAGAGACATTCCCGATTTGTACCCGGCCGCGGGGAATGCTGAAATGGCTTCCGGGTCGACGCAACCAGTTCTGGAGTAGGGGTAATGGACCGTATGGACGAACCCTCAGTCGCGACCGAGATCGCCAGTACAGGGATCGATGGCGAGGCGAGCCTGCGCTCGCTGTACGGCAAGCCGTCGCCGCTGGCGGAGCGCAAGTGCATCGACCATGTGGACAAGCACTGCGCCGCCTTCATCGCGCTGTCGCCCTTCCTCTGCCTCGGCACCTCGCGCAAGGACGGCGCCGGCGATGTCAGCCCGCGCGGCGACGCGCCGGGCTTCGTCCTGGTCCTCGACCGCAAGACCATCGCCATCCCCGACCGGCCCGGCAACAACCGGATGGATTCCTTCTCCAACATCCTGGAGAACCCGGCGGTCGGCCTGTTCTTCATGATCCCGGGCATCGACGAGACCTTGCGCATCAACGGCAAGGCCCGGGTCTCGACCGATCCGGCGCTGCTCGGCCGCATGGTGGTGCAGGGCAAGACACCGAAATCCGCGCTGGTGGTCGAGGTGGAGGAGACCATGCTCCACTGCGCCAAGGCGCTGCGCCGTTCCAAGCTGTGGCTGGACGACTACAAGCAGCCGCGCAGCGCGCTGCCGACCTTGGCGCGCATGATCTCCGACCAGGTCGGCGGCGGCTTCGACGTGCCGGCGGCCGAGCAGCGGCTGGAGGAGAACTACAAGACCGGCATGTACTGACCTTGGCCCGCCTCGCCTTCCTGCACACCGCCGACGCCCACGTGCCGACTTTCGAGGGGCTGGCGCGCGAGCGCGCGCCGGGCCTGGCGACGCGGCACAAAGTGGAAGCCGGCCTGCTCGCCGATGCGCTGGCCGAAGGCGGCATCTCGCCCGCGCTCGCGGCACGCATCGGCGCCGCGGTGCGCGCGGCGGCGCAGGATGCCGATGCGGTGCTCTGCACCTGCTCGACCATCGGCGCCGCGGCGGAGGCGGCGGGCAGGGGCCTCGGCGTGCCGGTGCTGCGCGTCGACCGCGTCATGGCCGAGGCGGCCGTCGCGGCGGCGCGGCGCATCCTGATCGTGGCGACGGTCGAGAGCACGCTCCGGCCGACGCGCGATTTGTTCGAGGAGGTGGCGGCATCGTCTGGCCGCGAGGTCTCATGCCGGCTGCAGCTCGCCGCCGGCGCTTTCGACCTGTTCCGCGCCGGCGACGCGGCGGGCTATGCCGCCGCGATCGAGCACGCGGTGCGCGCGGCGCTCGGCGATGCGGAAGTGGTGGTGCTGGCCCAGGCCTCGATGGCCCCGGCGGCCGAGCGGCTCGCCGATCTCGCCGTGCCGGTACTGACCAGCACGACGCTCGGCTTCGACCGCGCCGCCGGGCTTGCCCGTGCGATCAGCGCAGGTAGTCGAGCAGGGTGAGCTGGTTGAGGCGGGCGAGGGCCGAGTAGGAGGCCTGGAGCCGGGTCTGGTCGAGGGTGATCTGCGCCGCGATCTCGGCGGTGTCGATGCCCTGGATCGAGGTCAGGCTGTCCTCGACGTATTTCTTGAAGTTGTTGTGGTTGCTCTCGATCGCGTCGACCGTGGTCGCGCGGGCGCTGGCCTGGGTGCGCAGCGCATCCATGCCGGTGATGGTGGTGGAGCCGTTGAGCGCGACGCGCAGGCTGTCGCGGGCCGTTACGATCTCGGCATCGGTCGGGTTCGGATTCGCCGCCGACGTGAAGTCCGCCAGGTTGACCAGCGCGTCGAGTGCCATGGTGAAGGCATTCTGCGTCGCCGGCGCCGCTGGATTGAGATTGACCTGGGTCTGCACGCGCGAGCTTTCGTCGAGCTGGATCGCCGTATCGGTATCCGTGCCGGTGGCGAGGATCTGATAGCGATAGCCGGTATTGGTCGCGCCGGCGGCAGTGGAGCCGAATACCGTTACGCCGTCGGCCACCGGGCCGGTGCCGGGCTCGTAGATCACCACGGCCGGTCCCGAAACGTTGGTGCCGCCCATCAGCGACCGGGTGCCGTCCTTCTCGTTGGCGAGCGCGGCGAACGAGATCAGGTTGCCGCGCGCCGAGACGGCGAGGCCGGCATAGTCGGCGGGGGTCGCCAGCGTGACTCCGTAGAGGTCGCGCGTCACGTCGTTGATGCCGCCCAGCAGCTGGTCGGTCAGCTTGATGCGGTCCTTGGCGACGCGGATGTTGTCGAGATAGGTGTCGGTCTTCTCCAGGTCCAGGGTCAGATCGAGGAACTTGGTCGTGTTGACGCCGAGGCCGGAGAACTTGTCGGTCCTCAATCCGTCGGAGAGCTGCCCCTGCGACGTGGTCAGGCGGGCCTGCACCTCCTGGATGCGGGCGAGGAGCAAGGCCTGCTGGGTGGCGGATCCGACGCGCGAGCTCATGGTTCAGGCCCTCGTCACTAGGTGATCACGCTGAGCAGGGTGTCGAACATCTCGTTCGTGGTCTGGATCACCCGGCCGGCGGCGGCATAGGACTTCTGGAACACCAGGAGCTGCGCCAGCTCCTCGTCGATATTCACTTCGGCGACGGCGCTCAGCTTGGCGTTGATCGCCTGGGCAAAGGTCTCCTGGTAGTCGAAATCGGCCTTGGCGCTGGCGCGGCGATTGGCGATGTCGCCCAGGATCGACTGGGCATAGGTCTCGAAGCTCTTGGTCAGCGCCGGCAGGCCGTTCGCCACCGCGGCGAAGGTATAGCCCGTGTTGGTCAGGGCGTCGGCGAGGTCGCGGCTGATGTCGAGGTCGATGGTCGGCGTGCCGGCGAGCAGGGCCGGGTCGGCCAGCAGGTCGGGATGCACCTGCAAGGTGCCGACGAAATCGGTCGCGGAAGTGGCGACGAAGAGCAGGTTGGTGTCGACGCCCGGATCGACCGCGCTGTCGGTGGTGGCGAGCCCGGTCGCCGTCACGTTGGTGCGCAAGCTCTGGGCGAGCTGGTTCAGCTCGTTGTACAGCGCCGGCAGCACGGTGTCGCGCATCTCGATATAGGCGGCCATGCGGCCGGTGCGGATCTCGCCGGTGATGTCGAAGCCGCCGACATCGATGGTGTCGAACGGGCTCGACGGGCCGACGAAGGACGCTGGACTGAAATCCAGCGGATAAGTGCCGCTCGAATCGACCAGCACGCGGCCGTTGCCGGTGGCGATCACCATGAACCCGTCTTCGCGGGTATAGGATTGGATGTTGACCTCTTCGGAGATGCGCTTGACCGCCAGGTCGCGCTTGTCCTCCAGGTCGCCGATCGGCTGACCGATGGCGCGCAGCTGGGCGATCTTCCGATTCAGCTCGTCGATATTGGCGATCTCGGTGTTGATCGACTGGACGCCGGCATCGACGCCGCGCTCGGCGTCGAGCCGCTGCGCCTGAATGTGCCGGGCGAGCGTGTTGAACAGCGTGGCGACCTCGGTTGCCCGCTGCACGGTGGCCATCTGCAGGCCGGTATTCTCCGGCTGTTCGGCCAGCTTCTGCATGGCATCGCGGAACCGGCCGATGGTGGCGCCGATGCTGTCGTCGTCGTTGACGCCGCCGAACAGCGTCTCGATGCGCCCGAGCATCGCTTCCATAGTGCGGCGCTGCTCCAGGCCCGAGCCGGCGGCGAGCGAATCGCGCACCAGCACCTCGGAGCTTTCGCGGCGCACGTCGGCGATGCTGACGCCGGCGCCCAGCCCGCCGAGCTCCATGCTCTGGAACTGGATGGTCTTGCGCGAATAGCCCTCGGTATTCGCGTTGGCGATATTGGTCGAGATGGTGACCAGCGCCGTCTGCGAGGCGCGCAGTCCCGTGACGGCGTTGAGGATGCCGATATTCAGCGACATGGCTCAGGCCACCTGGCTCTGCATCAGCGAAGTCGCCGGACGGGCGCCGCGTGGCGCCTCGGCCATGCGGCCGCTGTTGCTATAGGCGGCGACGCGGCCGGAGCGCCGCTCCGCCGCGCGGGCGATCACGTCGATCACCTTGCGATGCGCGGCCGTCGCCGCCTGCAGCGCGATGGCGTTGCGGGCGCCGGCCATGTCGATCCGGCTGACCACCACCTTCAGCCGCTCGCGAGCCTGCGGGGGCAGCGTGCCCTTGGCCATTTCGGCGCGCACGGCCGCGACCTGCTCGGCATAGACGTTGGCAGCCTTCTCCTTCGCGACCAGGCAGACCGGCAGGCGCGCCAGATCGAAGGCGCGCAGCGCCTCGGTCTCCGCTTCCAGCGCCGGCACCAGCTCGGCCGCTGCGGCCAGGAACTTGTCGGCGACGCTCATGGACTGAGCTGCTGTCGGGGCCGGGTTCGCGCTCACGGCTTGACCTCCTGCATGCGCAGCATCTCGCGATAGATCGCGTCGGCGACGCCGATGCCGCCGCGCCTGGCGATCTGCTTGGCGTATTCCTCGTTCAGCATGGAGCGGTGGATGCCCTCGGCCGGGCCGCCGCCGAAATTCGGGTCCGCCTTCAGGCCGGTCGACATTTGCTCCAGCATCTGGGTGATGAACATGGTCTCGAATTGCTGCGCGGCCTCGCGGGCGCGCGCTTCGGCGCCCTGCTTCGGCGAAGGCGCCTGCGGGCCGAGGCCGAGCAGCGCGTCGGGGCGGGAGGAGACGGCGTCGGTCATGTCAGCGCGTCACGATGTCGGCCTGCAGCGCGCCCGCCGCCTTGACCGCCTGCAGGATGGAGATCATGTCGCGCGGGCCGATGCCGAGGCTGTTCAGGCCGTTGACCAGCTCGCCGAGCGTCACGCCCGACTTCAGCACGCCGAGGCGGCGGTCGGATTGGTCGTCGACCTGGACGTCGGTGCGCGGTACCACCACGGTCTGTGCGCCGCCGCCGATCTGGCCGGGGGTCGGCTGGATGTTGGGCGTGCCGGTGCCGGGGATCGCCTGCGGCACCAGGTCGAAGACCGGATTGCCGCCGGCGTCCAGCACCGGACGGCCCTGGGCGTCGAGGCGCGGTACCGGCACGTTGCCGGTCGAGGCGCCGGTGCCCTGGGCGCCGGGAATGCCGGGCACCACGCCGGGGCCGGGCGCGAAGGGGCCGGGCTGCGACACCTGCGGCGTCTCGGTGATCTTCACGGTGAGGTTGCCCTGCGCCACGGCGACGGTCGAGATGCGGACCTCGTTGCCGATCACGATGATGCCGTTGTTCTCGTCGATGACCACGCGGGCGGTCTGGTCGGGCTCGACCTGCAGCTGCTCGATATCGGCGATCAGCTCGACGACATTGTCCTTGTACTTCTCCGGCACCACCACAGTGACGGTGGCGGGATCGCTGAGGCGCGCTGCGCCCAGGCCGAGATGCCGGTTGATCGCCCAGGCGACCCGGCGGGCGGTGGTGACGTCGGGATTGCGCAGCGCGATGCGGACCGACGGCATGCTGGCCAGCTCGAAGCCGACCTCGCGCTCGACGATCGCCCCGTTGGCGATCTTGCCGGAGGTCGGCACGCCGCGGACGATCGAAGTCGCCGCGCCTTGTGCCTTGAAGCCGCCGATCGCGATCGATCCCTGGGCAACGGCATAGACTTCGCCGTCGGCGCCCATCAGAGGGGTGACCAACAGGGTGCCGCCCTGCAGGCTCTTGGCATCGCCGATGGCGCCGACCGTCACGTCGATCCGCGTGCCCTGGCGGGAGAAGCCGGGCAGGGCGGCGGTCACCATCACGGCGGCGATGTTGTCGGTCTTGGCGTTGTTGTCGCGGATATTGACGCCCATCCGCTCCAGCATCGCCTCCAGGCTCTGCTTGGTGAACGGCGAGTTGCGCAGCGAATCGCCCGACCCGTTCAGGCCGACCACCAGGCCATAGCCGACCAGGAGGTTGTCGCGGACCCCCTCGAAATCGGCGATGTCCTTGATTCGATAGGCCGACCAGGCCGGCCCGGAGGCCAGGGCAAGGACCGTCGCAAGGAGCAGTCGGGGCAGGAAGGAGAGCATCGGGCGCGTTCTGTGCTGAATCCGAGGGCGTTCTGTCGGGTTTCCTGCTAGCGAGATCCGTGCCATCGCTGTCCGTAGAAATCTCCCATTAATTTCAATGTCGTATGAAAGTGCTGTCCGACCGGGCCGGGCAAAGGAAGCCGGAGGCCGGCAAAACCTGCCGCCATTCCGCTTGAGCAACGCCTTGGGCAGCACTAGAAGAGCCGCCGTATGAAGATCACCGGCCCTGCGGGTCCGAACCAGGTACAGACGCGCGGCCCCGCCCGGCGCGGGCGGTCGGGCGACGGCAGCTTCACCTCGGCGCTGGCCTCGGAAACCCCGGCGGCGCCGGGCAGCGGCGGCGCCGCGCCGGCCAGCGCGGTCGATGCCCTGCTCGCCCTGCAGGAGGTCGACCAGGCCGGCAGCGGACGCAAGCGCGCCGTGCGCCGCGGCAACGATCTTCTTGATCGGCTTGAAGAAATCAGAATTGGCCTGCTGACCGGACAGATCTCGCGCGAGGGCCTGCAGCAGCTGGCCCGGCTGGCGCGCGAGGGCCGTCCGGCCATTGACGACCCGAGACTGGCCGAGGTGCTGGCGGAGATCGAACTGCGCGCGGAGGTGGAGCTTGCCAAGCTCGGCCTCTGACATTGCCTGCAGCGCCCGGCCGTCATCCCAGCGTCATCGAACCGATATTGCCGCGCCATGTGGTGCTGCCTATATTCCGCGCCCCGCAAACCCGACCCGATTCAAGGGGTTATCCGGGACGGGGTGGCGGCGAGTGGTGGATGAGGAGTGAGGGATGGGGATTCAGCTGCCGAAGAACTATCGCCCGACCGAGACCGAGCCGTTCATGAGCGCGCGTCAGCTCGAATATTTCCGCCGCAAGCTGTTGCGCTGGAAGGAAGAGATCGTTCGCGAGTCCAACGTGACCCTGCAGCACCTGCAGGAGGACACCGCGCAGGAGCCCGATATCGCCGACCGCGCGTCGAGCGAGACCGACCGGGCGCTGGAGCTGCGCGCCCGCGACCGTCAGCGCAAGCTGATCGCCAAGATCGACGCCGCGCTGAAGCGGATCGAGGACGGCTCCTACGGCTTCTGCGAGGAGACCGGCGACCCGATCGGCCTGAAGCGCCTGGAGGCGCGGCCGATCGCCACCCTGTCGATCGAGGCGCAGGAGCGCCACGAGCGGCGCGAGCGCACCTATCGCGACGATTGAAGCCGTCCCACGGACGTTGAATTCGAAGCGGCGCGACGCCCGGGCGTCGCGCCGTTCCGCTTTTTGGCGGTGACAACAGTGCCGGATCAGGCCAGCACGACGAGCCGGACCGGCTCCGCCACCCCGATGACGGGCCGTGCTGCGGGCAGCGCCGGCTTGGTTTCCGCATAACCCTGTCGCCGCGCCAGCTCGTAGGTCGCCGCGTCGGTCAATGCCCGCACGCCCTCGACCTTGGTGTGCTTCTCCAGCTTCGCCGCCAGGTTCACCGCATCGCCGATGATCGTGTACTCGAGACGGTTGTCGTCGCCGACCGCCCCGAACAGCACGCTGCCCGCGGCCACGGCGGCGCCGACCCTGATGCTCTGCAATCCGGCCGACCGTCGCTCGTCGCTCCAGCGCGCCGCCTCCGCCATCACGGCGTCGAGCGCCGCCAGCGCATCGGCGGCGTAGGTCGGCGAAGGCCGCGCACAGCCGAAGCTCGCCAAGATGCCGTCGCCCAGGAACTTGTCGATCGAGCCGCCATGTGCGCGGACCACGGGCACCAGCCGCGCCTGATAATCGGCCAGCAGCGCGACGGTCTGCTCGGGCGGCAGGTCGCGCGACAGCCGCGTGAAGTCGCGCAGATCGATGAACAATACGGCGACGTCGCAGATCCGCCCTTCGCCCGGCTTGATCGGCTCGTCGGCGCCGGTGATCTGCCGGGCGACATCGTCCGAGAAGAAGCGCTTCAGGTCCCGCGCCGCCTCGCCCTCGGCGATCGCCCGCACCAGCAGCTTGCGGCCATTGTGCATGGCAAGGCCGAGCAAGGCGCTGACCACCAGGATGGTGACGATCTTGTCGATCTCGGCGCCCCAAAGGATGCGCGCGCTGGTCATGTATTCGACGTAGTTCCGGGTCGTCGGCACGCCGCTCGCATCGAAGGCCGCTGCATAGCCGACCAGGACCAGCCATCCCGCCGCAGCCACGACGCCGGCGATCAGCACATAGCGCTCCTCGTAGCGCAGTGTCCGCAGCGCAATGAAGATGAAGACATAGAGCAGCGTCGGCGCCTTGAGATAGAAGGCAGGCGGCTGGTCGTATTGGACGTGAAAGCTCCAGATCAGGGCCATCAGCAGCGTCATGTCGATGACGATGGAGACGACGAGCGACCAGGGCGGCAGCCTTGCCCGATACGACCAGACGAGCCGGATGGCCGTGGCCAGGGAATAGAGCATCAGCACCCAGGGCACCGGGTTGGTGAGAAGCCGGGCTATCGCATCCGCTGCCGGCATCAGCGCGGGGTCCTGGACCATCCACGGCATCGGGTCGACCGCGCGCCCCTCGGCCGGGCGGGACAGGGCGTAGAGGACGCCGAACAGGGTGACGATCGCGGCATGGATCCAGCCGATGATCCGCTCGCTATGGTCCTGCTGGGCCAGGATGGCGCGTTCGACCCGGGCCGGCAGGGCCGCGGGCCAGGCGCCGTCGCGGCGGGGCGGCCGCCTCCGGGTCCCGTCGCTCTCGGGTCGAGCCATGCCGAACTCCTGGGTCTGCCGCCGCGCCCGGACGGTTGCCAAGCGAGGTGGGGGGATCATACGGTACGCGTCAGAATGACCGGTTGCGGGAACGGAACGCCATATGCAGCAGGATGAGTTCGGCTTCGCGGCGCCGCATGACGTGCCGATCCAGTACATGCAGCGCACGCGCGACTACTATCTGGCGCTGGGCTACGACAATCCCTATCGCTGGGCGCAGTATGTCGATGTGCCGTTCACGCCGCTGAAGAAGCCGCTGGCGCAGTCCCGGCTGGGGCTCATCACCACCGCGGCGCCCTATCAGCCGGAGAAGGGCGACCAGGGGCCGGGCGCGCCGTACAACTCGGCCGCCAAGTTCTTCAAGGTCTATTCCGGCGACAGCGCGGTCGACCACGACCTGCGCATCAGCCATATCGGCTACGACCGCAAGCACACCAGCGCCGAGGACAGCAATACCTGGTTCCCGCTGCCGCTGATGCGGCAGCTGGCGCAGGAAGGCCGCTTCGAGCTCAGCCCGCGCTTCCATGGCGCGCCGACCAACCGCAGCCACCGCACCACGCTCGACGTGGATGCGCCCGAGATACTCGGGCGTTGTCGCCAGGACGCCATCGACGCGGCGATCCTGGTGCCCACCTGACCCGTCTGTCACCAGACCGTGAGTCTGGTCGGAAGATATCTCGAGGCGAACGGCATCCCGACGGTGATCATGGGCTGCGCCAAGGACATCGTCGAATTCGCCGGCGTGCCGCGCTTCATGTTCAGCGACTTCCCGCTCGGCAACAGCGCGGGCAAGCCGAAGGATCCGGCGAGCCAGCGGCAGACGCTGGAACTGGCGCTGCGCACCTTGGAGACGGCGCCCGGCCCGCGCACCACGGTGCAGTCGCCGATCCGCTGGTCGGCCGATGCCGATTGGAAGCTCGACTACAACAATCTCGCCCGCATGAGCCCGGAGGAAGTCGCCCGGCGCCGCGCCGAATTCGACAAGGGCAAGGAAGTGGCGAAGAAGGTGCGGATCGATAGCGGCGTGGCGGCGCAGCCGGCGGAATGACCAAGCCGTTCGCGGGCGTCCGCATCCTCGACTTCACCCGCGTCCTGGCCGGCCCGTTCGCCAGCTACCAGCTCGCGCTGCTCGGCGCCGACGTGATCAAGGTCGAGGCGAAGGGCGGCGACGACGCCCGGCGCGGCGGCGGCAGCGCGGAATGGGAGGGCCGCGGCCTGCCGCCCGGCTTCATGGCGGTCAACGCCAACAAGCGCAGCCTGACGCTCGACCTGAAGAATCCGAAGGCGATCGAGGTGGTCCGTCGCCTCGTGACCAAGGCCGATGTGGTGATGGAGAACTTCCGGCCCGGCGTGATGGACGGGCTCGGCATCGGCTACCAGGCACTGTCGGAGATCAACCCCCGCCTGATCTACTGCGCCGTCTCCGGCTTCGGCCAGACCGGGCCGGAGCGCGGCCGCGCCGCCTTCGACGGCATGATCCAGGCGATGTCGGGCCTGATGTCGATCACCGGCCATCCGGAGATGGGGCCGACCCGGGTCGGCTTCGCCGGCTGCGACGTGACGGCGGGCGCGACGGCAGCGTTCGGCGTCGCCAGCGCGCTGTTCCAGCGCACCCATACCGGCAAGGGTCAGCTGATCGACGTCGCCATGCTGGAGGCGATGCTGAGCTTCCTCGGCCAGCAGGTGACCGAGCATATGGTGACCGGCCGGGTGCACGGCCAGGCGGCCAATCTCTCGGTGACGCGCAAGCCGACCGCCGATCTCTACCGCACCGGCGGCAACGGCTATCTCGTCCTCGCGGTGCTGACCGAGAAGCAGTTCGCGAGCCTGATGCACGCGATCGGCCGCGCCGACCTGCTCCAGGATCCGCGCTTCGCCGACTGGCCTTCGCGCATCGCCAACGGCCCGGCGCTGCACGCGCTGATCGAGGCCGCGCTGGCCAGCGCCGATGCCGAGACCTGGGCGGAGCGGCTGAAGGGCGCGGACTGCCCCTCGGCCCGCGTCTGGTCCATCCCGGAGATCGTGCGCCACCCGCAGGTGGCGGGACGCGACCTGCTGCAGACGGTTAACACGGAATGGGGCCCGGTGACGCTGGCCGGCTCCGGCTTCCGGCTCGCCCATGGCGGCGGCGGGGTCGACCGTCCGCCGCCCGGGCTCGGCCAGCACACCGCCGAGGTGCTGGGCGAAGCGGGCTATTCGGCGCCGGAAATCGCCGGCTTGCGCGAGGCGGGCGCCATTTGACGCCCCGGCCGAAACGGTCCACTAGACGAACGGAATAGGCCACCTGCGCAATTTCCCGCGCGCGGTTTCCGCCGCAACCTGACGCCATCGTTCAGTTCGAGGTTCCCGATCATGCGTAGCCACGAAGACGTGCTGGACCACGCGAACGAGATGCTGATGGAGCACGGCGCCGCGGCGACGGCCCGGGCCCAGCTCGAAGTCGATGTCTGCCGGGTGCAGGGCCAGACCGCCGAAGCCGCCTTCTGGCGCCGGGTCGTTCGCGCTCTGCGCACCGTCGACGGGGCCGACCGTCTCGACCGCTCCGCCCTGCTGCACTGATCGACCGCCAGGGACAGGCGGAGCCGGTCGAAATCCCGAAGCTGCCGGAACCCGCCGGCCGACTGCGCGTTACGGTCGCATGCCAGCGCGCGATCTCTTCTTGGCGGCCTGCGGCCTTGCTCTTCTGGCAACCGGTCACGCCGGCTTCGGCGAGCGCCCGGGCGAGAGAGCCGTCATCGTCTCTGCGTCGGTGACGCAGACGCGGCCGCTCGCGACCGTCAATTCCCTGGATTCGAGATTTCAGCCGGACGGCGTGCCCGTCGTCGTGCCGGAACGCCGCGAACTGGGCATCTAGCGCGGATGGGCCGAGGGCCCGTCGTGACGACGGCCGGCCGCTGATGCCAGCGACCGGCCGCCTTCGTCTCGTCCCCGACCTAAGCCCGGCTCCCGCTCAGAACGGGAAGATGATGTCGAAGATCTGCTGGCCGTAGCGCGGCTGCTGCACGTCGGTCAGGTGGCCGCGGCCGCCATAGGCGATGCGGGCCTCGGCGATCTGGGTGTGGTTGATCGAATTCGTCGCCGTGATGTCCTCCGGCCGCACCACGCCGGTGATCGAGAGCTGGCGCACCTCGAAATTCACCCGCACCTCCTGGCTGCCGGTGATGACGAGGTTGCCGTTCGGCAGGACCTGGGTGATGACTGCCGCGACCTTGAGGTCGATGGTCTCGTCGCGTGTCACCTTGCCGACGCCGGTCGAGCCCGAGGTGGAGGACACGCCGACGGCGTTCTCCACGTCGATGCCGGGGAACCATTTCGGGATCTTGCTGGTCTCGAAGCCGAGGAAGTTCGGGATCGACGCGCCTTCCGAATTGTCGCGGCTGCGCGTCGTCGTGTTGTTGACCTTGGCCTTGTCGGCGATCTTGACGTTGACCGTCAGGATGTCGCCGATGCGGGCGGCGCGCTGGTCCTTGAAGAACTGTCGCGCGCCGGGCCGCCACAGGCTGTTCGCCTGGCGGATCGCCACATCGGGCCGCGGCATCGGCAGCGAGACGGGCTGGTAGTTGCGCCGCTCGGTCGGGTCCTCGATCGGCGACATCTTCGGCTCGGTGCCGACATTGGCGATGCGCTGGCCGAAGCTGCAGGCCGAGAGCGATGCGGCGAGGCCGGCCACGGCGAGGGTGGCGAGGGCGCGGCGGGAACTGGTCATCGGGAAAAGTCCTCGCAGGAGGAAATCAATTGGATGCGACCGGAGCGCCACCGGCGCCGACGATCGCCTGGTTCGGGCCGGTGACGGTGGCGTAGACGGTCTTCTTGCTCTGCAGGTTCATCACCTGGATCACGTCGCCGCGGCCGCCGCCTTCGATGGCGCGGCCGGTGGCGGTCAGGCTCATGAACTGCGACCGGAAGACCATGGTGACCATGGCGCCCTTGGCGACCATGACCGGCCGGGTCAGGTCGCGGCCGCGGATCGGCTGCCCCGCCATCAGGTCGCGCTTCGCCGCCATGCCGACCACGTCGCCGGCGCTGTCGATGATGTCGCCGGACATGCGGGCGGTTTCCATCTCGATCCACTGCACGTCGGCGGCGCGGATCTCGTCGCCGGAAGCGACGCGCTGGCGCAGCACGGGCACGCGCTGCACGACGACGAAGCGGCCGGCCACCTGCATCTTTTCGCCGCCGCTCGCCACCATGGCGGTGAAGCGGCGCGAGCGCGGGTCGAAATCGACCTCGCTGACCGCGAGCTCCGCCTTGGGTCCGGCCAGCGCCGGCACCGCGCTCGCCAGGGTGACGTTGCCGAGCTCGCCGGTGGCGCGGGTCAGCGCCTTGGCCAGCTCGCGCGCCACCGCGCGCTCGTCCGCGGTCTCGGCCTGCACCCCGGGCGCGGCCAGCAGCAGGACGCTGAGGAAGACGATCGGGCGGAGGAAGTGGATCATCTGCATGATTGCCTCACCGCATCTGCGAGATCTGGCTCAGCATCTCGTCCGAGGCCGTGATGACCTTGGAGTTCATCTCGTAGGCGCGCTGAGCGGTGATCAGGTTGGTGATCTCCGAAACCGGATTCACGTTCGAGGTCTCGAGATAGCCCTGCTTGATGCTGCCGAAGCCGGCCGAGCCCGGCGTGCCGACTTGGGCCGCGCCGGAGGACGGCGTCTCCATGTAGAGATTGCCGCCGAGCGCCTCGAGGCCGGCATCGTTGAAGAAGATGGCCAGGTCGAGCTGGCCGACATTGGTCGGCGCCACCTGGCCGGCGATCTTCACCTGCACCTGGCCGGTCGCGTCGATGGTCACGCCGATCGCATCCTGCGGGATGGTGATGCCGGGCTGCACCTCGTAGCCCTCCTGCGTCACCATCTGCCCGGTGGGGGAAAGCTGGAACGACCCGGCGCGGGTATAGGCGGTCTCGCCGGTCGGCAGCAGCACGCGCAGATAGCCGGTGCCGGACACGGCGATGTCGTAGGTGTTGTCGGTCAGCTGCAGGTTGCCCTGCTCGGAGATGCGGTAGACCGCGCCGGTCTTGACGCCCAGGCCGATCTGGATGCCGGTCGGCACGATGGTGCCGGCATCGGAGGACGAGGCGCCGATGCGGCGCATGTTCTGGTACAGCAGGTCCTGGAACTCGGCGCGCTGCCGCTTGAACCCGGTGGTGTTCAGGTTGGCGATGTTGTTGGAAATGACTTCCACGTTGGTCTGCTGGGCCAGCATGCCCGTGGCGGCGATGTTGAGGGAGCGCATGGCGGTCTAACGTCCGTCTGAAAGTGAAGGGACTGCGATAGGGTCAGGCGGCGCGCGCCAGGCGCTCGATCGCCTTGCGCTCGCGTTCGTGCTCGGTCTCGATCAGGCGCTGCGCGGCCTGGTAGCTGCGCGAGACCTCGATCATCTCGCTCATCTCCAGCACCGGCTCGACATTGGAATCCTCGATCATGCCCTGGCGGATCTGCACCGCGGGCGCCGGCTGCGGCTCCTCGTCGGTGGCGTAGAGGGCGGTCGACACCTTGCGCATCTGCTGCTCGTTGTCGAACTGCACCACGCGCAGCCGGCCGGCCGCGCCCGCCGGGGTGGAGACGGTGCCGTCCTCGGCGATCAGCGGCTTGCCGTCGGCCGGATTCAGGTTGATCGGCTGGCCCTGCTCGTTAAGGACCGAGTAACCATCGGCGGTGACCAGCCGGCCGTCCTCGGAGAGGCGCAGGCTGCCGTTGCGGGTAAAGCGGGTGCCGGCCGGGGTCTCGACGGTCAGGAAGCCCTTGCCGTTGATGGCGATGTCGAGCGGATTGGCGGTCTCGCGCAGTCGGCCGGTATTGAGCGAGCGCACGATGCCGTTGTCCTGCACGAATTCGTACAGCCGGCCCTGCTGGCGCACCGGCACGGTCTCGAACAGCGGCCGCTCCGACTTGAAGGCGGTCGAATTCGAGTTGGCGATGTTGTTGGCGATCACCGCCAGCTGGCGGTGCAGGGCCATCTGGTAGGAGAGCCCGATGTAACCTGCGTTTTCCATGAGCCTCGGGTCCGGTGTGGTCAGCGTTCTGCGTCGCGCTTCCGATCAGCAGGGAACATGCCAACACCGAAAGCCGTTTCGGCGCATGGGCTTGGCGCGATCGTCAGCGCGGCTCGAGGTGTCCCGGCTGCAGTCGCTGCCCGGCAAAATTTGCCGAAAACACCTTTGCTTTCATGGGATCTTAACCAGGGACGCCGCACCTTCGCCGGACCGAAGAGCCCGTTTGGGCTCGAGTTCCGTTCGGGGATGCAAGGGCGCCGATGGCCGCGAAGGACAAGGATCAGGACGCCGAGATCGAAGGCGCCGATGGCCAGGCGCAGCCGGTGCCCAAGGCAGGCTTCGGCTTGCGCAAGATCGTCATACTGGTGGTCCTGCCGCTGCTGCTGATGCTGATCGGCGGCGCCGGCGCCTGGTTCTTCGTGTTCAACAAGTCGGACGATCACGCGGCTGAGGAAGCCCCGCCCAAGCACACCGTGTTCCTGGACCTGCCCGACATGCTGGTGAACCTGAATACCGGCGGCACCGGGCGGGCCAGCTATCTCAAGCTCAAGGTCGCGCTGGAATTCGAGGAGATCGAGGCGCCGAAGAAGGTCGAGGCGCTGATGCCCCGCGTGATCGACAACTTCCAGGTCTATCTCCGCGAGCTGCGCGCCGACGACCTTGCCGGCTCCGCCGGGCTCTACCGCATCAAGGAAGAGCTCCTGCTCCGCGTCAGCCATGCGGTGCAGCCGATCAAGGTGAACGACGTGCTGTTCAAGGAAATGCTGGTGCAGCAGTAACCCCATGGCCGAACCGACCGACGACGAAGCAGCCGCCGCCGAATGGGCGGCGATGATGGAGAAGGAAGATGCCGGCGGCGCCGAAGACGGCGGCGCCGAAGGCGATGATGCCGGCGGCGCGCCCGCGGCGCCCGGCAAGTCGACCCGCATCCTGAACCAGGACGAAATCGACAGTCTGCTCGGCTTCGAGAATGACGGCGACGGCGACAAGGACCGCTCCGGCATCCGCGCCATCATCAACAGCGCGCTCGTCTCCTACGAGCGCCTGCCGATGCTCGACATCGTGTTCGACCGCCTGGTGCGGCTGCTCACGACGTCGCTGCGCAACTTCACCTCCGACAACGTCGAAGTCTCGCTCGATTCGATCACCTCGATCCGCTTCGGCGACTACCTGAACTCGATCCCGCTGCCGGCCATCATCTCGGTCTTCCGCGCCGAGGAATGGGACAATTACGGCCTGGTGATGGTCGATTCGTCGCTGATCTACTCGATCGTCGACGTGCTGCTGGGCGGCCGCCGCGGCACCGCCGCGATGCGCATCGAGGGCCGGCCCTACACCACGATCGAGCGCAACCTGGTCGAGCGGATGGTCGCGGTCGTGCTGACCGACATGTCATCCGCCTTCGAGCCGCTCTCGCCCGTGCAGTTCCTGTACGACCGCATCGAGACCAATCCGCGCTTCGCCACCATCGCCCGTTCCGCCAATGCCGCCATCATGGTGCGGCTGCGCATCGACATGGAGGATCGTGGCGGCAAGCTCGAGATCCTGCTGCCCTATGCGACCCTGGAGCCGGTGCGCGAGCTCTTGCTGCAGATGTTCATGGGCGAGAAGTTCGGTCGTGACTCGATCTGGGAGAACCATCTCGCCACCCAGCTCTGGGCCACCGAGGTGGAGATCGAGGCGGTGCTGGACGAGCAGGTGATGATGCTCTCCGAGGTCATGGCGCTCGAAGTCGGCACCACCATCATGCTGAACTCCGCGCCCGACAGCTCGATCATGCTGCGCTGTGGCGAGGTCGACATCGTCACCGGGCGCATGGGACGTGCCGGCGGCCGCGTCGCCGTGCGCGTCGACCGCGTGCTGCGCGGGCCCGGCGCCCAGAGCCAGAACCAGAGCCCGGGCCAGAGCCAGGGCTGAGCCCGAACCGATTTTGCCATGAGCGGGGTGCCGACGTGAACTGGATGTTGCTGCTCGAAGGCATGGTGACGCTGCTGCTGATCGCCACCATCGTGTTCTGCTGGCGCCTCAACGCCCGGCTCGGCGAGCTGCGCGATGCCCGCGCCGAGATGGGCAAGCTGATCGGCGAGCTGGACCGCGCGACCACGCGCGCCGCCGCCGCGATCACCGACCTCAAGACCACGAGCGAAGGCATCGGCGCCGCGCTCGACGACAAGATGGGCGGTGCGCGCGTGCTGGCCGACGATCTGCAGCTGATGCTCGAATCCGGCAACCGCCTCGCCGACAAGCTGGAGGACGGCATCGGCTCGGCCCGGCGTGCGACGCAGCCGGCCGCCGCCCAGCCGGCCATTCAACCGGTCGAGCTCCGCACCGAGGCCGAGCGCGATCTCGCCCGCGTGCTGCGCCGGGTGAAGTGATGTTGGGCACGTTGCGTTCGCGCATCCGGCTGCTGCCGGTGACGTTGATCGGCGTTGCCGCGCTGGCCGGCCTGAAGACGGTCGATCTCTGGCAGGGCGGGCGCTTCCTCGGCGCACCGGTTGCCGGCGCCCAGACCCCGGCCCCGACCGCTGCCCAGCCCTCGGCCAAGCCGGCCGCGGGCGCGCCGACGCCTCTGGTGCCCGGCAAGCCCGCCGCCGAGGCGGCGAAGCCGGCCGAAGCGAAAGCGCCGGAACCGAAGCATGCCGAAACCCCGAAGCCGCCGGCCACCGTCCGGTCGGCGACGCCCGAGCCGCCGAAGACGCCCGAGCCCAGGACCACCGCGAACGTTCTGCCGCGCGATCAGGGCTTTTCCGCGGCCGAGGTCGAGGTGCTGCAGAGCCTGTCGCGCCGACGCGAGGAGCTGGAGCAGCGCGAGCAGGGGATTGTGGCCCGCGAGGCGCTGCTCGCCGCCGCCGAGAAGCGGATCGAAGGCCGCATCAACGAGCTCAAGGCGCTCGAGGCCAAGCTCACCGTCCTCGCCGACAAGCGCGAGGAGGAGGAGGAGAAGCGGCTGCGCGGCCTGGTCAAGGTCTACGAGAGCATGAAGCCGGCCGATGCGGCGCGGATCTTCCAGGAGCTCGACATGCCGGTGTTGCTCGACGTGGCCGAGCGCATGAAGGAGGCGAAGCTCGGGCCGATCCTGGCGCAGATGAACCCGCAGAAGGCGCGGGCGATGACGGTCGAGCTGGCCGGCCGGCGCAACCCGGGCGACCCGGCGCCGAAGGCTGAGGAGGCGGCGTCGAAGCCGGCGCCCGCGCCCAAAGCCGAGGCGATCCTGCCGAAAGGCAAGCCCGGCTGAGATCTTTGCGGCGCCAGTTAACCACGAGGTAACAGCCTCGCGGGTACACATACGAAGTATGGCCGGACGGGCCGGGCGAGACGGAGTGGAGTAGGAAATGGCGGTCGATAAGGCAATGTCCATCCTGGTCGTCGACGACTACCAGACGATGATCCGGATCGTGACCAACCTGCTGAAGCAGCTTGGCTTCAACAACGTCGATTTCGCGACCGACGGCAGCACCGCGCTGGAGAAGCTGCGTGCCGGCAAATACGGCCTGGTGATCTCGGATTGGAACATGGAGCCGATGACCGGCCTCCAGCTGCTCAAGGAAGTGCGCGCCGACGAGCGGCTGAAGGACATGCCGTTCATCATGGTCACCGCCGAGAGCAAGACCGAGAACGTCGTCGCCGCCAAGCAGGCCGGCGTCAACAACTACATCGTGAAACCGTTCAACGCCGACACCCTGAAGAAGAAGATGTCGAGCGTCATCGGCGAGTTCTAAGCCGCCCTTCGGGGCGACGGGGAGACAACGATGGCCGAGGTGGCACAGGTGCTGGTAAGCCGGCTCGACGCGTTGCGCGGGGAGATGGGCGACACGGTCCCGATGGCGGAGCTCGTGGCGGCGACCGAACAGGTCGTGGCCACGCTCGAGGGCGATCTATCCGGAAGCGAGCTGGGGATGCGGCGCGAGCTCGCCGAGCTCGCCAGGTTCATCGAGGATACCCGCCGCGAAGTGGCGGCGATCCGTTCCGACGACATCCGTTCGCGCCTGCCGCAGGCCAAGGACGAGCTCGACGCCGTGGTGGCGGCGACCGAGCAGGCCGCCGGCACCTTCCTCGGCGCCGCCGAGCAGCTCACCGATCTCGCCGAGAAGCTGGAAGCGGCGACCGGCGACATTCTGCGCGACATCGCCACCAACATCTACGAAGCGTCGAGCTTCCAGGACATCACCGGCCAGCGCATCTCCAAGGTGATCAAGGCGATCCGCCATATCGAGGAGCGCATCGGCGCGCTGGCGCACATCGCCGATGGCGCGGCCCCGCCGCCGGCCCCTGCCGTCGAGGAAGACGAGGGCGATCCGGATGCCAAGCTGCTGCACGGGCCGCAGCTCGACGGGCAGGGCAACTCCCAGGCCGAGATCGACGCCCTGCTGGCGAGCTTCGACTGAGCCATGATCGTACCGGTCCGGCATGCCGGCGCGAGCCGGTCCGCGGACCGGCACATGGCCTACGCCTCGCAGCTGCTGGCGCTGTTCCTCATCCTGCTCTGCTTCTTCATCATGCTGGTGGCGCTGTCGCAGCAGCGGGCGCTGACCTTCGGCGCCGGCGGTGCGCGTCCGGAAGGCTTCGTGCCGGGGCCGGACTCCGTTACCGACGGCAAGGCGGCGCTGGCCGCCGACCTGCGCCAGCGCCTGGCGCCGCATACCGGCGAGGTCCTGGTGGTCGGCCTCGGTGACGGACCGAATCTCACCGTCGCGCTGCCGACCGCCCGGCTGTTCGAGCGCGGCTCGGCGCGCGTCTCCGCGGCCGGCGCCGCCCTGATCGAGGCACTGGCCGCGCCGATCGCCGAGCCGGTCGATGGCCGCGTCGTCGAGCTCGAAGCCGTCTTCGCGACGCCGGAGGATGCGAGCCGTCCGCTGGTCCCCGAACGGGCCGGGGCTCTGGCGCGCGAGCTGATCCGTCGCGGCGCGCCGGCGCGCCGCATCGCGGTCGGCATCGAGACGGCGGCGCCCGATCGGGTGCGGCTCTCCTTCTATCTGCGCCGGGCGGAGGGCGCGCGATGATCAGCGCCATGCCGGCCGGGCGAAGCGTGCAGCGCACGCTGTGGATCGTGACGATGGTCGACCTGATGTCGCTCATCTCGGTGTTCTTCGTGCTGCTGTTCGCCTCCTACGGCATCAACACCGATGCCTGGCGCACGGTGGCCGGCTCGGTGGTCGAGCGGCTCAACCCGGAGCGCGCGCGCGAGCTCAAGGCGCTGTGGGGCCGCGACGGCGTCGGCACCATCGAACAGCGTGCGGGCCTGGATACCGGCTATCTCGAAGGCCTGCTGGCCACCAAGCTGCAGGCGGCGGGCAACCGGCTCATGGTGACGGTCGAACCCTTGCCCGATGCCGTGGTGGTGCGTCTCGCCGGTCTCGCCGCCGAGGCGGAGACGATGCCGGCCGAGCTCGATGTCGCCGCCGCCGCGCTGGCCCAGGCGCTGATGCCGATCGCCAACGGGATCGAGGTGCACGGGCATTCCGCATCGGTGGTCGGGCCCGATGGCGCGCCCGCCAGCTGGGAAGTCTCGCTGGCCCGTGCCGTGGCGCTCGCAGGCGCCCTGCGCGCCGCCGGCTATGACAAGCCGATCGCCGTGTTCGGGCATGGCGAAAGCCGCCTGGCGCCGCTGCCGGCGGATCTGGACGAGGCCGAGCGGCGCCGCCGCTCGGCCAGAATCGACATCGTGGTCCGGGAGGCCGTCGCCGATGCGCCGTCTCGCTGAGCATCTGATCTTCCTGGTCGCCGTCGTCGGCCTGGTCGCGCTGCCGGCGCTCGCCGCCGACGCGCCGCTGGTCGCGATCCGTGGCGGCCAGCATCCGACCTTCAGCCGCCTCGTTTTCGATTGGACCCGCGCCGTCGAGGTCGAGGTGAAGGCCGAGGATGGCGGTGCACTGATCACCTTCGATACCGACGCGAGATTCGACCGCAGCCAGCTCAAGGGGCGTACCCTCGATCCGATCCGCGGCATCGAGGTGGTCTCCGATCGTGCCGTCCGGGTCGCGCTGGATCCGGCGGCCAGCCATCGCGTCCTGCGCGACGGCACCAAGGTGGCGGTGGACTTCCTGCCCGCCGACGAGCCGGCGCCGCCGAAGAAATCCGCGACCGGGAAGCCGCCCGCGGCGAAGCCGGCGACCGAGAAGCCCGCGCCCGAGAAGCCGGCAACCGAGAAGGCTGTGGCACCGCCGCCGGCGCCCGTTCAGCCCGCACCGAAATCCCCGCCGGCCGGAACCCGGCCCGCGGCCGCGCCGCCGCCTTCCGCCCCGACCCCGATCGTGCCGGCGCGGCCGGCACCCGTGCGCACGGCCGAGCGCGCGGTC
>QOZS01000129.1 GCA_003576705.1 Desertibaculum subflavum | reverse complement strand
GCGGCGAGCCAGCCGGCCGCCACCACCGGACCGAGCCCCGGCACGGCGATCACGCCGAGTCCGGCAAGCAGGCCGAGCCCGCCGCCGATCGCGCCGCCCGCCGCGGCGCCGCCGGCGGCGCCGGTGGTGCCGTCCTCGGTGGTGCCCTGGGGCACGATCTCGTGCGGGCGCGCCGCGTTGGCGACGAGGCTGATGTCGCGATAGGAAATGCCGGCGCCTTCCAGCCGCCGGACGGTTTCGGCGGCGGTGCCGTAATCCTCGAAAAAGGCCGTGAGCGTGCGTCGCATGGGCGGACCCCGCGAGACGGCCGTGTCGCCTCCTCCGGCCTCAGCGCAACGCGCCGGGGCGCCGGTTGTTCCCCGACGGTTACAGGTCCAGGCCCTTAGCTATCGAGGATCGGCGCGAAGCCGCCGAAGATCATGCGGCTGCCGTCGAACGGCATCTTGGCGCCCTGCATGCGGGGATCGCTCATCAGCTTGGCCCAGGCCGCGTCGCGCGCCGGCTTGGACGGCCATTCGACCCAGCCGAACACCACCTTCTCCTCCGCCGTGGCCTGGACGGCGCGCTTGAAATCGGTCTGCTTGCCGTCCGGCACGTCGTCGCCCCAGGCGTCGAGCACGCGGAGCGCGCCGTGCTCGCGGAACAGGGCGGCGTGGGTTTTGGCGAAGCCGAGATAGGCATCCTGGGCGGCGGCCGGCGCGGCGATCACCACGCCGTCGATATAGCCTGCGCGGCCCTGGCTCCGCTCGTCGACCAATGTGGCGAAGCCGCCATAGATCATGCGGCTGCCGTCGAAGGGCATGCTCTCGCCCATCCGCTCCATGCGCGGATCGGTCCTCATCTTCGCGTTGGCGGCGTCGCGCGCCTGCTTGCTCGGATACTCGAACCAGGCGAAGACCACCACCTCGTCCGGCTTGGCCTGCACCGCGCGCTTGAGGTCGGTCTGCTTGCCGTCCGGCACGTCGTCGCCCCAGGCCTCGACATGGCGGGTGACGCCGAACTCCTTGAAGATCGGCGCGGCATCGCGCGCGTGGCGCAGATAGGTCTCCTTGTTGGCGGCGGGGACGGCGGCGACAAAACCTTCGATATAGGTCATGCGGGTCTCCTCTCGGGTCAGGCCGGCTGCAGCGCGGGCGTGGCGCGCGCAGGCACGGGTGGGAAGAACAGCGCGATGGCGACGGCGCCGAGGCCGATCGCGGCGGAGGCGATGTAGAGCCAGGCGTATTCGCCTTGCGTGTCGTAGATCCAGCCGCCGATGGCGGGGCCGAGCGCCATGCCGAGGCTGGAGATCATCGCCGTGGCGCCGAGGATGGTGCCCATGATGGCGAGCGGGAAATATTCCCGCGCCAGCACCGAATAGAGCGGCATCACGCCGCCATAGGCGAGCCCGAACACGATGGCGACGGCGTAGAACTCGCTGATCTCCCGCGTGAACAGATAGCTGCCGGCGGCGAGCGCCTGCACCGCAAGGCCCGCCACCAGCACCGGCTTGGCGCCGTAGCGGTCGCCCGCGATGCCGAGCAGCAGGCGCCCGCCGAGCCCGGCCAGGCCCTCGACGCTGTAGATCGTCACCGCGGCGAGCGGGGCGAGGCCGCAGGCGATGGCATAGCTGACGGTGTGGAAGATCGGGCCAGAATGCGCCGCGCAGCAGGCGAAGAAGGTCGCCGCCAGCACGATGAATTGCGGCGTGGCGAAGGCGCGGCGCGCGGTCATCGCGGGCGCGGCCAGCGCGGCGCCGGGCTGCGGCACCGCGTCGAGCGCGGGCGGCCGGCGGACCAGGAGCGCCGCCGGCACCAGCAGGACCAGCGCGACG
>QOZS01000128.1 GCA_003576705.1 Desertibaculum subflavum | reverse complement strand
CCGGTGGTGGCGGCCGGCTGGCTCGCCGCCGCGCTGACCGGCGCCGCCGCGGGCGCGGCGACCGGCGGCCTGGTCGGCCTGCTGGTCGGCGAGGGCGTGAGCGGCGCCGATGCCGATATCTATGCCGCCGGCCTGAAGCGCGGCGGTGCCCTGGTGGTCGCCCGCCTCGGCGAAGCTGACTACGAGAAGGGCGCCGCCATCCTGAAGCAGAGTCCCGGCCGCGATCTCGCATCGCGCACCGATGCGGCGCACCCGGCCGGCTTCGCCGATGCGCGGCCGGAACCGGCGAGGCCCGCGGCGCCGGAACATCGGCTCGTGCGCGGCGATCGCGTGGAAGGCACCAGCGTCTACGGCCCGAACGGCACCCATCTCGGCGTGGTACGCGAGGTGATGCTCGACCGCGCGACCGGCTCGGTCGATCACGTGGTGATCTCCGCCGGCGATTTCTTCGGCGTCGGCGGCGGCACGCGCGCGATACCCTGGGATGCGATGTCCTACGACACGCATCTCCAGGGCTATCGCACCACGCTCAGCGAGGATCAGCTCCGCGCCGCGCCGGCGGCGTGAGTGGCAGGCCTCACACCTCCGGCTTCGGCCCGCGCAGCGCCAGCGGCGGCCAGTCCGCTTCCGCGGCCTGCGGCCGCGCGCGCCGGCCCGGCCACGGGATCAGCATCGCCACCTCAGCCCGATACTGCCGGTACTTCTCCCCGAACAGCCGGATCAGGTCGCGCTCCTCGAGCTGGATGCCGATCAGGATGTAGCCGGTGGTCGCCAGCGCGAACAGCAGGTGGCCGACCGTCATCTCGGGCGTCGCCCAGAAGGCGAGCAGGAAGCCGAGATAGATCGGATGCCTGACGCGCTTGTAGAGCCCGGGCGTGCGGAACTCGGGCGCCGGGATCGGCGTGCCGGTCAGCCGGGCCCAGACCTGGCGCAACCCGAACAGCTCGAAATGATGGATCAGGAAGGTCGAGTACAGCACGACCGCCCAGCCCAGCCAGAACACCGCCCACACGACCGTCAGGCCGGGCTCGCTCGTCACCTGCCACAGCACGTCCGGCAGCGGCCGCCACTGCCAATAGAGCAGGCCGAGCGCCGCGCTGGTGAAGACGACGAAGGTGGCGCGCTCCACCGAATGCGGCACGACCTTGGTCCACACCCGCTTGAAGCCGGGCCGCGCCATCACGCTGTGCTGCACGGCGAAGGCGCCGAGCAGCGCGACATTCACCGCGAGCGAGGGCAGCAACGTGCCCACTTCGCCGCTGTCGATCGTCTTCGCGCCGCCGAGATTGCCGGTGAACACGATGGCGTAGAGAAACGCGCCGACGAACAGCATGTAAGCCGCGGCGCCGTACAGAACCGCAACGATCCCACCCATGACGAGCCTCCATGGCCTGTCGCAGGCTTCCGCCTGCCCATGGGTGAAAGGTCTACGCGCGCAATCCCCGCGCCGCTGCGAACTGGTTCACAGGGGCGGGAGCCGCGCCGCTCGGCTCTACTCCACGATCTTCCAGTACGAATCCTTCTCGACCACTTTGCCGTCGCGGAAGGTGTAGAAGTCGCAGCCCCAGACCTCGATCCGCACCCCGTCGCGCCGCGTGCCGGTCAGCACCCATTTCGAGATGCCGGTGCGGGCCGCTTCGTCGACGAAGTGCCGCTCGCTGCCGTAATGCACATCGGGCAGGCCCTCGAACCGCCCGGCCAGGGCCCTGCGCACATCGTCCTTGCCTTCGTAGCGCGCGCCCCAGGGCTGCGGCCCCCGCGGCATATGCAGCACGCAATCCTCCGCGAAATGGCCCATCACGCGCTCCAGGTCGTGCGCGTTGAAGGCATCGCAGAGCGATCGCAGGCTCGCATCGATATCGGCCATCATGTCCTCCCTGCTGGCACCCATGCTGCGCCCATTCCCTTCTCCCTGGGGAGAAGGTGGTCGCGGAGCGACCGGATGAGGGGCGCGCTTTCAACCCGCGCGTCCTCTGCGGCAGACCGCGCATGGGCGGAGAGCGCGCCCCTCACCGCCCCAGCGTCTCGAGAAACCCGAGCAGCGCCGCGTTGAACGCCTCCGGCCGGTCGATATTGGCGGCATGCCCGGCGCCCGGGATCACCGCCTTCCTGGCGCCCGGGATCTTCGCCGCCATGTAGTCGCTGGCGGCGAGGAAGGGCTTGTCCTCCGATCCCACCACGACCAACGACGGCACGCGGATCTCCGGCAATGACGCGATCACGCTGTCGTCCTGCTGGGTCAGCATGCCGCGCGCGGCGAGCGCCAGGCCCTTCGCGCCGCCCGGGCCGCTCGCGCCGCGATGCGTGCCGAGCCGGCGCTCCGCGCTGCCGTCCGCCAGC
>QOZS01000127.1 GCA_003576705.1 Desertibaculum subflavum | reverse complement strand
TCCAACATGTCATGGCCGGGCTTGACCCGGCCATCCACGCGGTGGGGGCGGCGCGGCGGAGAGCCGTGGATGGCCGGGTCAAGCCCGGCCATGACGTCCCTATAATTCCCATCGCGTGTCGGTTCCGCTTGAGGGTAGAGCCCGCCCGCTCCAAGATCATCGATAATCTCACGATCAAAAGGTCCAGGGAGGGTCGTATGGCCGGGTCGAAACTGTTCCAACCGGAGACGGGCAGCCGCTTGCGCAGCCGCGAGTGGTTCGACAACCCGCACAATCCCGGCATGACGGCGCTCTATATCGAGCGCTACCTGAATTACGGCCTGACCCGCGAGGAGCTGCAATCCGGCAAGCCGATCATCGGCATCGCCCAGACCGGCAGCGACCTGTCGCCCTGCAACCGGCACCATCTGGACCTCGCCGAGCGCGTGCGCGCCGGCATCCGCGATGCCGGCGGCGTGCCGCTGGAATTCCCGGTGCATCCGATCCAGGAGACCGGCAAGCGCCCGACCGCGGCGCTCGACCGCAACCTCGCCTATCTCGGCCTGGTCGAGACGCTGTTCGGCTACCCGATCGACGGCGTGGTGCTCACCACCGGCTGCGACAAGACCACGCCGGCCTGCCTGATGGCGGCGGCGACGGTGAACATCCCCTCCATCGTGCTCTCCGGCGGACCGATGCTGGACGGGCATTTCCGCGGCAAGCTCGCTGGCTCCGGCACCGTCGCCTGGTTCGCGCGGCAGGAATTCGCCGCCGGCCGCATCGACTATGACGAGTTTATCGACATGGTGACCGCCTCGGCGCCGTCGGTCGGCCATTGCAACACCATGGGCACCGCGTCGTCGATGAACGCGATGGCGGAATCGCTCGGCATGTCGCTGCCCGGCTGCTCCGCCATCCCCGCCCCCTATCGCGAGCGCGGCCAGATGGCCTATGCCACCGGCAAGCGCATCGTCGAGCTGGTGAACGAGGATCTGCGCCCCTCGAAGATCATGACGCGGAAGGCGTTCGAGAACGCGATCCGCATGGCGAGCGCGCTCGGCGCCTCGACCAACTGCCCGCCGCATGTCACCGCGATCGCCCGCCATATGGGCGTGGACTTGAAGATCGAGGACTGGGACAAGGTCGGCTACGACATTCCGTTGCTGGTCGACATGATGCCGGCGGGCCGCTTCCTCGGCGAAGCCTTCCACCGCGCCGGCGGCGTGCCGGCCGTGATGAAGGAGCTGCTCGACAAGGGCAAGCTGCATGGCGATGCGCTGACCGTCTCCGGCAGAACCGTGGCTGAGAACCTGGCCAAGATCGAGCCGGGCGACCGCGAGGTGATCCGCGCCTACGACAAGCCGATGCTGCCGCAATCGGGCTTCGCCGTGCTCGGCGGCACCCTGTTCGACGCCGCCATCATGAAGACCTCGGTGATCACGCCCGAATTCCGCAAGGCCTATCTGGAACGGCCGAGCGACCCGATGGCCTTCGAAGGCCGTGCCATCGTGTTCGAGGGGCCGGAGGATTATCACGACCGCATCAACGATCCGTCGCTCAAGATCGACGCCGATTGCATCCTGGTGGTGCGCGGCGCCGGCCCGGTCGGCTATCCAGGCTCGGCTGAGGTGGTGAACATGCTGCCGCCGGACGACCTGGTGAAAAAAGGCGTGCTGCTGCTGCCCTGCATCGGCGACGGCCGGCAGAGCGGCACCTCCGGCAGTCCGTCGATCCTCAACGCCTCGCCGGAATCCGCCGTCGGCGGCGGCCTCGCGCTCCTGCAGACCGGCGACCGCATCCGCATCGATATCGGCAAGCGCAAGGCCGACATCCTGATTTCGAAGGACGAGCTGGAACGCCGCCGCGCCGCCTGGAAGCCGCCCGCGCTTTACAACCAGACCCCGTGGCAGGAACTCGCCCGCCGCACCGTCGGCCAGCTCTCGACCGGCGGCTGCATGGAGTTTGCCGTCGAGTACCAGCGCATCAGCGAGGAGCGAGGCGTGCCCCGGCATTCGCATTGAGCCAAGTTCTCTCACCACGGAGGACACGGAGAGCACGGAGGCACGCGGAGACAGCTCCTCCCCCAACTTGTTGGGGGAGGCTGGGAGGGGGTTTTTGTGTTTTGCTCATCCGTGGCGCGAGGGCTGAGGAAAAACACAAAAACCCCCACCCAAACCCTCCCCCGGCTTCGCCGAGGGAGGGCTTCACTCGGCGGCCTGCGCCATTGCAGGTTCGGGCTGCGGCAAGTTGCGGATCTCGGCCATGACGTCGGCGATCACCGGGCCCATCGCGGGATCGGTGTCGAGCAGGTGGCGGACGAAGCCGAGCACGTCGATACGCGGCGGTGGCGCGGGTTTGGGGGCCGGCGCGGCGATTGGTGCTGCTTCTTGCTGCGCCATCGCCTCCGTCAGGTCGAGGGCGCGGCCGACGGCGCGCTGGGCGACAAGGGCGGTGGAGACGAGGCCCTGCTCCAGCGCGAGGTCGCGGAGCCGCTCCAGCCGGTGGCGGTGGGCGCGCACCGGGTCGAGGCCTTCGCAGAGCGGCATCCGCGACGGCGCATCGGTT
>QOZS01000126.1 GCA_003576705.1 Desertibaculum subflavum | reverse complement strand
GCCCCGCCGCGTCCGGGCGGCGCTTTCGGCGCCGGCCCCTGGCCGGTGGCGGCGGCCGGCAGCGCCTCGCTCGGCGCGACGCGGACCGGGCCGCGATTGGTGCCGGCGGTGATGGCACGCAGCACCTCGGCGCGCGGGCCGTAGCGCTCGACCACGCCGTCGTTCAGCACCAGCAGACGGTCCACCACGGTGACCAGCGAGGGACGGTGCGCGATCAGCACCACGGTGGCACCTTCCTGCTTGGCGGCGCGGATCGCGTTCAGCAGCGCGAGCTCGCCCTGTCCGTCGAGGCTGGCATTCGGCTCGTCCAGCACGATCAGCTTCGGCTTGCCGAACACCGCGCGCGCCAGGCCGATGCGCTGGCGCTGGCCGCCGGAGAGCTGAAAGCCGGATTCGCCGACCGCCGTCTCGTAGCCGAACGGCAGGCGGCCGATCATCTCGTGGACGTCGGCCATGCGGGCCGCCGCCACCACCTCAGCCGGATCGGCATCGCGGAAGCGGGCGATGTTCTCGCGCACCGTGCCGTCGAGCAGCAGCACGCTTTGCGGCAGATAGCCGACCTGCTGGCCGAAGCTCTCACGCTCCCACATATGGACCGGCTGGCCGTCGAGATAGACACCGCCGCCGCTCGGGGCGAAGGCTCCGATCAGGAGGCGCGCGAGGGTCGACTTGCCCGAGGCCGAGGGGCCGACGATGCCGATCACCTCGCCCGGCGAGACTTCGAAGCTGACGCCGCGCAGGATCGGCCGGTCGGCGCCCGGCGGCACGAAGCTGACGCGGTCGACCACGAGCTTGCCCGACTTCACTTCCATCGGCATCGACTGCTTGCGGCCCACGGCCGCCGCCAGCGTACGCTCGAGACGACCCTTGGCGGCGCCGGCATTGGCCCATTGCCGCCAGCCGTCGATCAGCTGCTCGAACGGCATCAGCAGGCGGCCGACGATGATGCTGGCAGCGACCATGCTGCCCGGGGTGATGATGTGCTCGATCGCCAGGGTCGCGCCGACCGCGAGCATGATGATCTGGATGGCGAGACGGGTCGCCTTGGACAGCGAGCTGATCGCCTTCACCGCATTGGTGCCGCGCCAGACGCCGGCCTCGGCGTTGTCGCGCTGGATCTCCCAGCGGCGGGCGAGCGCCGGCAGCATGCCGAGGCCTTCCACCAGCTCGGCGCCGCGGACGACGGCGCCGGCTTCCATCTGCACACGGATGGCGCCGTCCTGCGCGGCATGGGTCGGCCGACGCGCGAAGAACTCGGTCAGCAGGCCGAGCCCGACCAGAGCGGCCAGCGCGATCAGCGCGATGAAGCCGTAGGACGGGTGCAACAGGAACAAGGCGGCGAGGAAGAGCGGCGCGCAGGCGGCATCGAAGGTGGCGGAGATCGGCCCGGAGGCGACGAACTGGCGGATGTCGTTGAGGTCGCGCAACGCCTGGGCGCTGGCGCCCTTGCTGCGCAGCGCCTCGGACACCGCCGCGGTCAGCACGCTGGCGTTCAGCTGGCGGGCGACCCGCTCGCCCAGGATCAGGTAGACGCGGGCGCGGAGATAGTCGAGCAGCGCGAAGACACCGAGCGCGAACACCGCCATCATCGACAGCATGAACAGCGTGTCGAAGCTGCGGCTGGTGATCACCCGGTCGTAGATCTGCAGCATGTAGAGCGGGACGGTCAGCGCCAGCAGGTTCAGGAACGCGCTGAGGAAGCCGGCGAACAGGATGCCGTTCCAACAGCGACGCAGGACGGCGCGCAGCTCTTCGCTCTTGGTGGGGGTCGCAGTCATGGTGCGCGTCTCCGCTTTTCATTGGACCGGTCGTCGTATCCGGCCGGGTTCTGCCGCCGCCACCCCCAGGCATGGGCAACAATCGAATCGAGATCAGAAAATTTGGGCGTCCAGCCGAGCTCGGCGCGAATGCGGTCGCTGCTGGCTACCAGAACAGGGGGATCGCCGGGGCGCCTTCCCCCTTCTCTCACCGAGATGTCACAGCCTGTGACGCGGCGCGCCGCGGCAATCACCTCGCGAACCGAATAGCCCTTGCCGTTGCCGAGATTGTAACGGCAGCTCCGTTCCGTCAGCACATCGAGCACGAGAGCATGGGCGACCGCGAGGTCGCAGACATGCACGTAGTCGCGGATGCAGGTGCCGTCCGGCGTCGGGTAGTCGGTGCCATAGATCTCGATATGCGAGCGGCGGCCGGCGGCGGCGTCGAGCACCAAGGGGATCAGATGCGTCTCCGGCTGGTGATCCTCGCCGAGCGAGCCGTCGGGATGCGCGCCGGCGGCGTTGAAGTAGCGCAGGCAGGCCGACTTGATGCCGTGCAGCTGGTCGGCCCAGGCGAGCATGCGCTCGATGGCGTATTTCGATTCGCCGTAGGGGCTGCCGGGCTCGATCGCCGCATCCTCGTCGATCGGGATCTGCTTCGGATTGCCGAACAGGTTGGCGGTCGAGGACAGCACGAAGCGCTTGACGCCGTGCTCGATGCAGAGCTCGACCAGGTTCATCGCGTTGACGACGTTGTCGCGCAGGTACAGGAACGGCTGCGCCATCGATTCGCCGACCAGCGAGTTGGCGGCGAAATGCAGCACGCCGGTGAACCGGTGCCGGCCGAACAGGCGCTTCAGCGCCGCGCGATCGGCGAGATCGATCTGGACCAGCTCGGCCTTTGGATGCACCGCCGCGAGATGACCCTGATTAAGGTTATCCGCCACGACGATGCCGAAGCCGCGATCGATCAGCTCGTGCACGGCATGGCTGCCGACGAAGCCGGCGCCACCGGTGACCAGGAGAGTTTCGCTCGCCATCGTCACGTCCTAGGCCTGCGTGCCGGCAGCGGCGGCGGTCGCGGCACCGGCCCGGCGCGCCGCACGTCCCGCGCGCGGTGACGCGGCCGGCGCGGGCTGCGCCGATTCGCC
>QOZS01000125.1 GCA_003576705.1 Desertibaculum subflavum | reverse complement strand
TCCATCGAATAGGGACGTCCCATGCTGGCTGGCCTCCATCCCCAGCCCGCATCTTGAATCACTATTCGAGCCCCTTGGGAATCCCCTGCCGATTCAAGCCAATCTCATCCCGCTCTAGTCCGCCGGCAGCTTGCCCTGGTAGCCGCAGCGGCGCAGATGCGCGGCGTAGCTCGGCGTCAGTGCGCCGCGGCGATGCGGCAGCTGGTGCAGGTTGAGATCGCCGCCGAAATTCATCTCCAGCAGGATCGGTCCGCGTTCGGTGATGGCGACATCCCAGGACTGGGTGCGGATACCGGGGAAGTGGTGCGCGGCCGCGAGGCAGGCCTGCTCGGCCGCCGCGTAATCCGGCACCTCGAAGCCAGCCAGCGCCAGGCCGGAATCGGGATGCTTGTCGCAGACCGTCAACGAAGCGCCGGTGCCGGTGACGGCGCGGATCAGCTTGCCGCTGGCGCGATCGATCGCGCCGAGCAGATTGCCGGCGCGCCAGTAATTGTCGGCGATCGAGCGCGGGCTCGGGATCTTGATTGCCGCGCTTTCGATCGCCGGGCCCTCCGGTCCGAGCAGCACCAGAAAGCGGATCGAGGCAACGGCATCGCCGGAGACCCGGCGCAGCGCCGGCGCCGGGACCAGCACGCGCTGGATCAGATAGCCGTCGCCTTCGAAGCCGGCGATATAGTTGACCACCTCGTCGAGTGTCCGCCGCTCGCCGCCGTTCAGGGTTACCGTCGTGCCGTCGATCGCTTCGAGGCGCAGCGCGCCGAGGCTGTTGATGCCGTCGATCGGCTTGCAGAACAACGGGTAGCGGCCGGGCTCGGCGAGGCAATCGCGCAGCGCCGCCGCGTCGGCGAGCCGCTTGCCGGTGCCGCCCTGGCTGCGCGGCGAATAGATCGCGGTGGTTTCCGGTATCGGCAGGCCGGCGCCGGCCATGATGGTCGACCAGAGCAGCTTGTCGTTGCAGGCGGCGAACCAGTGCCAGCTGTTGCAGGCGATGTGCAGATTGTGCTGCACCCGCTTGCCGACGAAGCGCGGCAGCTCGCTCTCGGCGACCGCGTTGTCATAGAGACCATAATAGAAGAACTCGTGGGTGCTGAGCCGGCCCGGACCCCGCGTCGCGCGGCGCAGCCGGCGCAGCATCGGCGAAATGCCGCCGGCGGCCAGTGCGCGCCGGAGGTTGCTCGCCATGTCGAGCTCCGGCGGCGCGGCGAGGCGCCGGCGCTGCTGCCGGGCAAAGTCGAGGTCGAGCAGGTCGGGCGCGGCGGCGGTCATCGGCGGTCAATCCCGTGGTCACGGGCGACCATTGCAGCGAAGCGGGGTTAACATTCGCTGACACAGCACCGGCGGGGCGCATTCCTGCGGGCAAATTCGGGCTTCACGCCTCCCGTGCCAGCTCGTAGAGCGCCACCGCGGCTGCGTTGGAGACGTTGAGGCTGTCGACCAGCGCCGTCACCTTGATCGGCAGCCGGGCGGTCTCGTCACAGGTCTCGCGGGTCAGCCGGCGCATGCCGGGCCCCTCGGCGCCGAGGACAAGCGCGACGGAGCCTGTACCGGTGGGCTTCGCCTCAGCGAGCGTCCGCGGCCCGTCGGCATCGAGGCCGATGCGCCAGTAGCCGAGCTCAGCCAGGCGGACCAGGGCGCGGGCGAGGTTCGGCACCCGGACCAGCGGCACCAGCTCCAGCGCGCCGGAGGCGGATTTCGCCAAAGTCGCGCTGTCCGGTGGGGCGTGGTGGTCGGTCGTCACCACGGCGCGGACGCCGAAGGCGGCGGCCGAGCGCAGAATAGCGCCGACATTGTGCGGGTCGGTCACCTGGTCGAGCACCAGCACCACATTGCGGGCGCCGTCCGCCGGGGCGCAGGCCGCGGTCAGCTCGGGCGCCTCCAGCGGGTTGACCAGCAGCGCCACCCCCTGGTGCACGGCGCCGGGACCCACCATCTGATCCAGGCGGTTGCGGTCGACCGGCTCGGCGACGAGGCCGCCCGGCAGGGGGCCGAGGTTCTTAACCACTTCGCCCGCCACCAGGAGGCGCCGGCAGCGCCGGGCGGGGTTGGCGAGGGCCGCCTTGACCGGGTGGATGCCGTACAGCCAGATCGGCCCGCCGGCACGGGGGCCGGACGGCCGCCTGGGTGCGGAATCGGCCGGGCGCTCGGCCGCCTGACGGGGGCGGGATGGCGGTTCCGCGGGCGCGGGACGGCGCTCCCGCTCGGGGGATTTGCCCTTGCGGGCCATGTGGTTGCTCGGTTTTCGGGAGGGCTTGCGCGGGTTCATCGCCCCGCTTATAGTCCGCGCCCCTGACGGTCTCAACAGCGCTCCGCGGCGCCAGACTATTACTGGCGCTGCCGGGCGCTTTCGCTCGCGGTAGAGAGGTAGACGACAATCGGAAATCAGTTCGGCGCTGTGCGGCGGGGGCCGTCGCGTAGGGCCGTAAACGCGTGTCTGGAGGGGTGCCCGAGTGGTTAAAGGGGACGGACTGTAAATCCGTTGGCGACAGCCTACGTTGGTTCGAATCCAACCCCCTCCACCAAGCGCACCCGACGGATCGCCGCGACAGCGCGATAAGGCGCGATGGCGCGGCAACGGCGAAACAAGCGGGTAGCGCGGTCGACACGGGTTTTGCGGGTGTAGCTCAATGGTAGAGCTCCAGCCTTCCAAGCTGGCTACGTGGGTTCGATTCCCATCACCCGCTCCAGCCGAATGGCACCGCCGCGGGTGAGTGGAGAGACGTCAGGGTGGCCCGCCATGGGCGTCGAATTGGCGGGCGTCGATACGGTAGCGCGCAGGTAACGGAAGACCCTGGGATCGGAAGAAGCGACATGGCCAAGAGCAAGTTCGAGCGGACGAAGCCGCACTGCAACATCGGGACGATCGGTCACGTTGACCATGGGAAGACGTCGCTGACGGCTGCGATCACGAAGATACTGGCGGAGACGG
>QOZS01000124.1 GCA_003576705.1 Desertibaculum subflavum | reverse complement strand
CTTCTCGTCCATCTCATTCGTCTCTTTCCATGGCATCGGCAAACCCCTCCCGCCGACCCACAAAAACTGTCAGGCATCTATCCGGTCTACTCTGTCCGACATCTAACCAGTTCGGACCGTGCAGCGACCGCCCCCACCCAACCCTCCCCCGGCTTGCGCCGAGGGAGCGCTTCGGTCAGCGCGTCACATGCGCCGAGACGGCGAGCCAGCTTCCGTCGATCCGGGCCCAGCAATCGGTATAGCGGCCGCGCCGCACTTCGCCGTCGGGCGTTCGGTAATGGGTCGCCGCGTGGATGATGGCGAAATCGCCGATCAGGCGGATCTTCACCTGCTCCGGGCGCAGTTCGGTGATGGCGACCGGCCGGGCGGTCTGCTGCAGGAAGGCGGCGCGGTCGACCAGCGAGCCGTCGGGATTGGAGCAGTAGAAATCCGGCGCCAGGATCTGCTCGAACCGGGCGACGTCGGAACGCTGCACCGAATCCACATAGTCGGCATTCAGCCGCTCCAGCGCCTCGAGATCAGCCTTGCGCCGCGCATCGCTCATGCTGCACCTCCCGCTTCCACCATACTGCCGCCTGCCGGCATCGCCACGTTTCGGCTGCCGGCGAAGGATGGCGCGGCGCGCTCGCTGAGCCGCGCCACCGCCTCGGCCAGCGGCAGCACCGCCTGCCCGCCATCGCGCTCACGCAACGACACCGCACCCGCCGCCGCCTCGCGCGCGCCGACCGCGGCGAAGACCGGCACGCCGTATTCGTGCGCCGCGACGATCTTGCGCCCCAGCCGCTCCGGACCGAGGTCGAGCGCAGCGCGCAGTCCCGCTGCCTCGAAGGCAGCAACGACCTCGCGGGCGTATGGCGCCTGCGCCGTGTCGATCGGCGCCACCATCACCTGCTCCGGCGCGAGCCAGAACGGCAGCCGGCCCTGGTGATGCTCCAGCAGGATGGCGATGAAGCGCTCGATGCTGCCGAGCACCGCCTGATGCAGCATGACCGGGCGTGCCCGGCCACCTTCCGTATCGGCGAATTCGGCACCGAGCCGGTCCGGCAGCACGAAATCGAGCTGGATCGTGCCGCATTGCCAGCTGCGCCCCTGCGCATCGCGGAGCGCGAATTCGAGCTTCGGCCCGTAGAAGGCGCCCTCGCCCGGCTGCAGGACCGGATCGAGACCGGCGGCTTTCGCGGCATCGCCGAGCAGCGCCTCGGCCCGGTCCCATTGCGCTTCCGTGCCGGCGCGGCTTTCCGGCCGTGTCGAGAACGCGGCCGCGAAGGGCGGGAAGCCGAATTCGGCATAGACGCGGCCGAGCAGCGCCACGAAGCGGGCGACCTCGCCCGCCACCTGATCCTCCGTGCAGAAGATATGCGCATCGTCCTGCACGAAGGCGCGCGTGCGCATCAGCCCGTGCAGCGCGCCCGAGGGCTCGTAGCGGTGGCAGGCGCCGAACTCGGCATAGCGCAGCGGCAGGTCGCGCCACGACCGCTGGCGCTTGTTGAACACCTGCACATGGCCGGGACAGCTCATCGGTTTCAGCGCATAGGAACGCTCGCCATCCTCGAACACGAACATGTTCTCGGCGAACTTGTCGGCATGGCCGCTGGCCTCCCAGAGCGAGCGGGACAGCAGCTGCGGCGTGCGGATCTCGTGGAAGCCGGCCTCGCGCATGCGGGCGCGGACATATTCCTCGATCAGGCGGTAGAGCGCGAGCCCGCGCGGGTGCCAGAACACCTGGCCCGGCCCCTCCTCCTGCTGGTGGAACAGGTCGAGCCGGTTGCCGATGCTGCGGTGGTCGTTGTCGTCCATCTCATGTCCTCCGGTCGGACCGGCGACGGACAGGAGGCTCAAGCGGACATGAAAAAGCCCCGTCCGTCGCCGGCGGGGCCTTGCTGGTGGTGGTCGTCGCTTCGCTTCAGCGCATGCCAGCACCGCACGGCCCGCCCAGGCGGGTCGTGGTAGTCGTGGTGGTGGTGGCGCGAACCTGCGACATGGCGGGGAAGCTAGGCCGGAAAGGTTGCCAATGTCAAAAGCAGTAGCTCCTCCCCCGGCGCAGCCGGGGGAGGCCGGGTGGGGGGTTTTGTGTTTTGCCTGGCGGCAGCGCGGCGGCGAGGAAAAATACAAAAACCCCCACCCAACCCTCCCCCACACCGCTGCGCGGCGCGGGGGAGGGCTTCTGGCGCGCGGCGAAGCCAGCTACGATGGCGGCAACCACCGGAGCCCGCCATGACCACGACCCTGGAATTGTTCACCGACTACGTCTGACCCTGGTGCTATCTCAGTACCGTGCGTACTGAACGCTTAAGGCAGACCTACGATATCGAGATCCAGCTGGTGCATTTCCCCCTGCACCCCGACACCCCGGTGGAAGGCAAGTCGCTGGAGGAGCTGTTCGCAGGGCGCGGCATGGACCTCGAGGCGATGTACGCCCGCATGAAGGGCCTGATGGAGGCGGAGGGCCTGCCCTATAGCCGCCGCACCCATACCTATAACAGCCGGCTGGCGCAGGAGCTCGGCAAGTGGGCCGACACGCAGCCGGGCGGCGAGAAGCTGCACGATGCGCTCTACCGTGCCTATTTCGTCGACACGAAGAATATCGGCGATCCCGAGGTGCTGGTCGCGCTGGCCGAGAGCGTCGGCCTCTCCGGCGCGGAGGCGCGCTCGGTGATCGCCGAGCGCCGCTTCAAGGACGCCGTCACCGCCGACTGGACGAAGTCGCACCAATACGGCGTCACCGGCGTGCCGACCTTCGTCGCCGGCGGCTACGGCGTGGTCGGCGCCCAGCCCTACGAGGCGCTGGCCCAGTTGCTGGACAAGGTCGGCGTGCCGAAGCGCGGCTAGAGCGTTTCACGATTTGGTTGAAGCGTATCCGGCATTGGCGAAGTAGCTCTGACATTCGACGGGTGTGATGGCTTCGACGAGGTCGCCGATGTGGCGCCAGGTGTCCTCGACGGT
>QOZS01000123.1 GCA_003576705.1 Desertibaculum subflavum | reverse complement strand
GGCCCGGCGGCGGCGGTCGGAGGAGGCGGGGCAGGGGCCGGCCGCGCCGGCGCGACCGCTACAGCCGGCGCCGGTGCATTCGACGGCCGCTGCGCCGGCCGCGCCGCCATGGCGACTTCGACACGCCGTCGCGCCAGCGGGGCGAAGCGCCCGCCCGGAAAGGCTTCGAGATAGGCCTGGTAGTCGTCGGCCGCGGCGCTGTCCTTGATCGAGTTCCAGAAGGCGAGCTCGAGCGCCGCCTGCGCGTCGCTCGCCGTCGGCGCGGCCGGGGCGGCGCCGGCGATGGTCGCGCCGCGCGGCACGAAGATGAAATCGCCGCCCTCGTGCCCGGCGAAGCGGATGTCGGAATAGAGCGGCGTCTGCTGGGCGTTCGCCACCACGCGCGCCCGGAGGCGGGCGAACAGCTCGCTCGCGCTGACGATCTCCGCGTTCTCGCGCAACAGCGTGAGCAGCGCGCCGGCGAAGACAGAATGGCCGCTGCCGCCGCTATCGACCACCGGTTCGAGACTGCCCGAGGTGAGCGCGACGCGCGCCCGCCGCTCGCGCATGCGCTGCAGCAGCATGGTGCGCTCGCCGCCGCTCGGGATGCCGGTCTGCTCCGCGGCCCGGACCAGGCTGCCGGAATAGCAGCTGTCGGCGACCACCAGGATGTGGCGGGCCTGCATGGCGCGCAGGTTGGACGAGATCACCGCGACATCGACCCAGCGCGCCTCGTTCTCCTTCTCCGCGTCGATCGGCAGCCAGAAGCCGCGATCGGTCGCCTCGTCGATCAGGCCGTGACCGGCGTAGTAGATCAGCAGGCTGTCGGCGTCGCGCAGCTTGGACCGGTAGCCGTTGACGGCGCGGATGATGGCGTCGCGGTCGGCATTGAGCAGCAGCTCGACCTCGAAGCCGTAACGGGCCTTGAGCAGATCGGCGACGGCGCGGGCATCGCCCACCGCCGTCTTCAGCTTCGGCAGATGGCGGTAGTCGTTGTTGCCGATGACCAGCGCGACATAGCGGCCGAAATCCAGCCCCGCCTGGGCAAGCGCACCCGGCGCGCCGGCGAGCACGCTGACAAGCACCGCCACCACGAAACCGAGGAACCGCATGACCCCCACCCTGGCGGGCGAAGATTACGAAATCTTCTCGGAATCTTCAGCTGTTGCGCGCGTGTCGGCGATCACGAATCGCGGCCCAGATCCCGGCGGCAGATCCTGGCCCGCGGCGTCGATCAGGCGCGCCACAACCGCCGGGTCGCCGATTTCTTCGGCCAGCAGCAGGGCGAGCTTGGCCAGCATCAGCCGGTCGGTCTCCGGGCCGGCGCGATCGACCGCCTCGGCGAGCCGGCGCCACAGCGCCTCCAGGGCCTCGGGGGCAAGGGCCATCAGGCGGTCCCGCGGCCATAAAGGCGGCGGAGCGCCGCGGCGACTTCCGCCCCCTCCGGCCGGCGAAAACGGGCCGCCACATGCCCGTCGGGCCGAACCAGGTAGGCCGCACCGGGCGCGGCGTCGAGCAGCGACCGCACCCGGCCGGCATGGTCTTCCAGGGACAGGCCTGGGCCGGTCGACCCGCCGATCGGCACGAGATCAAAGGGCAGGGGGGCCCGGGGCGGCGGGCCGGTGTCGGCGAACCAGTAGAGGACCGGCCGCAGGCCGATCGCGTCCAGCAGATGGCCGGGTTTCGCCTGGTTGCCCCGGCGGAGGGTGACCGGCCCGTTCGGCAAGGTGGCGCCGGGCGGCGGGCCGTTCAGCCAGCGGTCGCGATCGGGTGTCGAGAGCGGCGAATCCGGGAAGGCGATCGCGGTGGTCTGCCGCGGATTGACCAGGGGCCTCGCGAAGTCGTGCCGCACGGCGAGGCTGAGGGCCGCTTCGCGCATCAGGGCATGGCCGGCGCTGGGCGGCGTCATGAACAGCGTGCTCATGCGTGCCTGGGCGATGTTCTCGTGCGCGGCGAAGACGCGCTCGCTCGAATAGCTGTCGAGCAGGCCGGGCGGGCCTGTCCCGGCCAGCACGGCGGCGAGCTTCCAGGCGAGGTTGGCGGCATCGTCGATGCCGGAATTCAGGCCGCGCACGCCGAAGATCGGCACGAGATGCGCGGCATCGCCGGCGAACAGCACGCGGCCATGGGCGTAGCGTGGCAAGGTCAGGCAATGCGCCTTGTAGAGGCTGGACCAGATCAGCCGCCACGGCGCCATCTCGCCGATCATCGCGAGATGCGCCTCGATGCGGGACTTCACACGCTCGGGCGCGAGCTCCGCCTCGGCGTCCTCGTCATCGCCGAGCTGGTAGTCGATGCGCCAGATGTCGTCCGGCTGGCGGTGCATCAGCACGGTGGAGCCGGGATTGGACGGCGGATCGAACCAGCAGCGCCGCTCGGTCGGGTGATTGCTCTTCAGGGCGATGTCGGCGATCAGGTAGCGGCCTTCATAGGAGGTGCCTTCGAGGGCGAGGCCGAGCGACTGGCGCGCGAAGCTGCGCGCGCCGTCGCAGGCGACCAGCCAGTCCGCGGCGAGGCCGTGCTCGCCTTCCGGTGTTTTCACGCGGAGGCGCGCGCCGTCGCCGCTGGCGTCGAGGCCGACGATCTCCGAGTGCCAGCGCAGGTCGATCTCCGGCCGGGCGAGCGCCGCGTCGACCAGGATCTGCTCCTGCCAGTTCTGCTGCAGGTTGATCATCGGCGGGTGCTTCTGGTCGGCATCGTGCGGCATGGCGAGGCGGAACACCTCGTGCTCGCGCCAGAAGCTGACGCCGCCGGTCCAGGCGAGGCCCTTTGCCAAGGCGGCCTCGGCGACGCCGATGCGTTCCCAATGTTCGAGGCTCCGGCGTGACAGGCAGATGGCGCGGCTGCCGAAGCTGACCCGGTGGCGCGGCTCGATCACCACGCTCTTGACGCCATGGCGCGCGAGGGCGAGCGCCAAAGTGAGACCGACCGGGCCGCCGCCGGCAATGGCCACGGGCACATGGCCGCCGCGCCCGTCGAGCTCGGGCGGGCGGCGGAACGGATAGGCGGGAAAGCTGGAATAGGCGTCCGGACCGGCGGCCGACATGCTCACTTCTTTTTCCAGTCCAGCACCTCGTAATCCGGCGCGCGGTTGCGGAAGCGCACGATGGCCGTGCGGTCCTCGCGCCGCGCGCCCGGCATGGACGGCTCGATCCGGTAGGTGAACTCGATCTCCACGCTTTCGGCATCTAGGCGGACGAGGTCGTGCCCCACCGCGCCCTCGAAGGAATTGGCGTTGTCGTAGAAACGCCACGACTTGTCGTACTGCACGCGCAACCGGTCGCGCACCTTGGGCCATTCACGGGAAAGGGCGGCGGCATCGGCGATCGATCCGGCAGCCGCGGAGGGCGGCGCAACGGCCACCTGCGGCGCCGGCGCCGGCGCCGGCTGCGGCGGCGGTGCGGGCTGGGCTTGCGGCCGC
>QOZS01000122.1 GCA_003576705.1 Desertibaculum subflavum | reverse complement strand
GTCGTCACTTCGACCGTGCCGCCGCTCTGGCGCGCCTCGGCCGCCACCACGTCGCCGGCGCCGAGCCGGGCGGCGAGCTGGCGCAGCTGCGCCGGGTCGCCCGCGGTCGCCGCCAGCGGCGACAACGGCTCAGGACCTGCCTGCTCTTCGGTCGGCAGCAGGATCGGCGCCAGGGTCGGGCGGTCGGGCCGGGCCTCCCAGGCGAGCCGCCAGGGATTGGTCGGCTCCCAAAGCTGGATTCCGGCGGCGTCGCGCCAGACCGGCAGCAGCAGGGTCGGCCGGGCCGCCGTCTCGGTGAACGGCAAGCCGGCATCGCGCAGCAGGCGCCGCACCGGCTCGCGGTGGAAGGCGACGTCGAGCCTGGCAATATAGCGTGTGGCGCTCGCCCGCTCGTTGGCGATCTGGAAGCCGCGCACGGCCGCCTGGACGTTGTCGTCGTTGGCCGACGGCAGGCCGGGCCAGGAACTCTCCGGCACCATCCGCTGCAGCAGGCGGCGGAAGGCCGCGCGCTGCCCTTCCGCCAGGGCCCTGGAGCGGGCGTCGAGCGCGCCCGACCCGGTCACGTCCACCGGCACGCCGGTTACCACGAAGGGATCCGGCGCCTGCGCCGCCGCCGGACCGGCCATCGCGGTCAGAGTCGCGCAAAGCAGGACCAGAGCCGCGCAGGCGGCCCGGAACCGCTGGTTCGTTGCAAAGCCCGGATCGTCGACTATGGTCGCCGCCATTCAGGCGCCTTTCTGAAACGGGACGAGAAATTACGCATGGCCGGCCGCATCGTAAACGAGGGCGCGACCTACCGCGATGCCGGCGTGGACATCGATGCCGGCGAGGCCCTGGTCGAGGCGATCAAGCCCTTGGCCAAGGCGACCCGCCGGCCCGGCGCCGAGGCGGGCCTCGGCGGTTTCGGCGCCCTGTTCGACCTGCGCGCCGCCGGGTTCCGCGATCCGATCCTGGTCGCCACCACCGACGGCGTCGGCACCAAGCTCAAGCTCGCCATCGAGTCCGGGCGCCATGCCGGGGTCGGCATCGACCTGGTCGCGATGTGCGTCAACGACCTGGTGGTGCAGGGCGCCGAGCCGCTGCTCTTCCTCGACTACTACGCGACCGGCAAGCTCGATGTGGCGGTCGCGCGCGACGTCGTCGCCGGCATCGCCGAGGGTTGCCGCATCGCCGGCTGCGCCCTGGTCGGCGGCGAGACGGCCGAGATGCCGGGCATGTACGGCAAGGGCGACTACGACCTGGCCGGGTTCGCCGTCGGCGCCGCGGAGCGCGGCACGCTGGTCACCGGCGAGACGGTCGCCGCGGGCGACGTGCTGCTCGGGCTCGCCGCCTCCGGCGTGCATTCCAACGGCTATTCGCTGGTGCGCAAGCTGGTGCGCGACGGCCAGTTCGACCTGGAGGCGCCGGCGCCGTTCGATCCGGAGCGCACGCTGGCCCAGGCGCTGATGGAGCCGACGCGGATCTACGTGAAAAGCGCGCTGGCGGCGGTTCGCGCCGGCCGGGTCAAGGCGATGGCGCATATCACCGGCGGCGGCCTGGTCGAGAACATCCCGCGCGTCATCCCGCCTGGCCTCGTGGTGCGCCTCTCCGCAAGGGCCTGGCGGGCGCCGCCAGTGTTCAGCTGGCTCCGCCTCACCGGCAACATCGCCGATCGCGAGATGGCGCGCACCTTCAATTGCGGTATCGGCCTGGTGGTGGTGACCGCATCGGATCAGTCCGACGCTGCGATGCGTATCCTTAGCGAAGCCGGCGAGACGGTGTTCCGCATCGGCGAGGTGGCGCAGGGCGATGCCGGTGCCGAGCCGTTCGTCGAGATCGATTTCCAGGGCGCGCCTTGGCGGAAGTAGCGCGCAAGAAGGTCGCGGTGCTGATCTCCGGCCGCGGCAGCAATCTGCAGGCGCTGATCGACGCGGCGGCAAGCCCGACCTACCCGGCCGAGATCGCGCTGGTGCTGTCCAACATCGCCGAGGCCGGCGGGCTCGACATCGCACGCGGCGCCGGCATCGCCACCTTGACCGTCAGCCACAAGGGCAAGGCGCGCGAGGCTTTCGATGCCGAGATCGACGCGGCGCTGCGGGACCGCGGCATCGACCTGATCTGCCTGGCCGGCTTCATGCGGCTCCTGACACCCGGCTTCGTCACGGCCTGGACCGACCGCATCCTCAACGTCCATCCCTCGCTGCTGCCGGCCTTTAAGGGCCTGCGCGTGCACGAACGGGTGATCGCCGACGGCGTGCGTTTCACCGGTTGCACGGTGCATGTCGTGCGGCCGGAGATGGATGCCGGGCCGATCGTCGCCCAGGCCGCGGTGCCGGTGCTCGACGACGACACGCCGGAGACGCTGGCGGCGCGCGTGCTGGCGGCAGAGCACCGGGTCTATCCGCTGGCGCTGGCGCTGACGGCCAGCGGACGCGCGCAGGTGGTCGGCGACCGCGTGGTCGTCGAAGGCGCCGTCGCGGCGCAAGGCATGCTGGTCAATCCGGCCGGCTAGCGCTGCCCGGAGCAGAGCGCGGGCAGATCGGACTTACCCAGATAGCCATGACGACGGGTATCCGCCGCCTGCAGGCGGCGTTCCACATGCGCCTCGAACTCGGCCCGGCTGACCCGGAAGTCCAGATTGATATCGGCCGCCATCACGGGATCGGGCGAGGTATCGATGCTGCGGCCGCGGCGGCGGGCCGCAGCCGGGTCAGGCGGCGGCGCGGCCGGGGAGGCTGCGCGGCGTGCGGCCAGCAACTCCTGCGGCGTGACGTAGCCGTCGCGGTCGGCATCGAATGCGGCAAAGAGACGTGCCGCTTCGGCCTGAAGCTCGGCGGCATCGAAACGCCCGTCGCCCTTGGTGTCGACGCGGTCGAACCAGCGCTCCAGCGCCTCGGCGCAGGTCGTTCCGCGGGGTACCGGCAGATATTCACCGACCGGGCTGTAGAGCGGCGGGATCGGTGCCGGCCGCTCCGGACGGCCGGAACAGGCCGCCCCGGTCAGGCTAAGCAGAACCAGAACGGCGAATCGTCGGGCAGGCATCCGCCGATCATATTCATCCCTTTGCAAGCGCGAACACTACTGGAACCAGGAGGATCAGGCGCTCACCCGCCCCGTCGGCCGGCACCGGCGGCATCGGCGCGGCGCGGCGCACGGTGTCGAGCGCCGCCTGGTCGAGCAGGTCGAAGCCGCTCGGCCGCGCGATTTCGGCGCCAAGCAGCCGGCCCGTGCGATCGATGGTGAGCCGCAGCAGCACCTCGCCCTCCTGGCGCCGGAGCCGCGCCGCACGGGGATAGTCGCGGTATCGCTCCAGCCAGGCGAGCAGGATGGCGCCGTAGCGCGACGCGGCCGGCGGTGCGGCGGCCGGGCTCGGCAGCGGGCGCGGTGCCGGCGCGGTGGCCGTCATCGCGGGCGTTGCGGGGGCTCCGTCGGCGACGTTCTCCGC
>QOZS01000121.1 GCA_003576705.1 Desertibaculum subflavum | reverse complement strand
GCGACGCTCCTCGACATGCTGAACGACGAAAACCGGACCGGCACCTTCGCGCCGGACGGCTTCTCGATCGGACGAAACATCGTGGGCAGCGGGGCGGACATCGATGGATCGAGCTTGGCCATAAACGAGCCCGCTGCGGTCGGATTGCTGGGCTGGGCGGTTGCATCGTTCGGCCTCTGGTACCGCCGACATCGGCGAACGGCCTCTTTCTAGCGGCGCGGTTGTCGTCACTACGGTAGACCGACGCCCCTTTTCGATCGTCCTGCAAGAGGGCTTATCGATTGGCCCGGGCCAACACGGCGTGCATCAGCACGTTGACGCCGGGGAAGGCGTCTTCCGGCGCCATGGTCTCGGCCTCGTTGTGCGAGATGCCCTTGTCGCAGGGGGCGAACAGCATCGCGGTCGGGCAGATGCGGGTCATGTTGTAGGCGTCGTGGCCGGCCTGGCTCTGCATGTCGAGATAGGTGATGTCGAGCGTGCGCGCCGCGTCGCGCAGCAGCGCGATGCAATCGGGATCGAAGGCCTCGTCGCCAAAGCGCCAGGTCTCGATGATCTCCATCTCGACATTGGCCTTCTTCGCGGCCTCGGGGATGGCGGCCTCGACCTCCTGCCGCATCCGCTCGACGCCCTCGATGGTCGGGTGGCGGAAATCCATCACCACGACCGACCATTCCGGCAGGATGCCGGTCAGGTTCGGCCAGATCTCGAGCTGGGCGCAGGTCGACTTGCCGCCCTCGGGGTGATAGCGCCAGCCGATCTCGTTCAACGCGCAGATCAGATAGGCGGCGCCGACCAGCGCGTTCCGGCGGCGGTCCATCGGTGTCGGGCCGGTATGCGCGGTCTCGCCCTTGACCTTCACCTTCATGCCGCGGGTCGCGAAGCCGCCGGTGACGACGCCGACGGGAATCTTCTTCTCGTCCAGGATCGGGCCCTGCTCGATATGCAGCTCGAAATAGGCATCGATCTTGCGGCCGCCGACCGGAGCCTCGCCGGCATAGCCGATGCGCTGCAGCTCCGAGCCATAGGTGACGCCCTTGAGATCGGCGCGGCCGAGCGCCCAGTCGAGCTGGTGCACGCCGGCGAACACGCCCGAAGCCAGCATCGGCGGATTGAAGCGGGCGCCTTCCTCGTTCGCCCAATCCACGAGTTCGATGGGCCGGCGGGTCTCGATGCCGGCATCGTTGAGGGAGCGGATCAGCTCCAGCCCGCCGAGCACGCCGAGGATGCCGTCGTAGTTGCCGGCGGCGATCTGGGTGTCGAGATGGCTGCCGACCAGGACCGGGGGCAGGTCGTTCTCGCGGCCGGGCCGTCGGGCGAAGATCGAGCCCATCCGGTCGACCGTGACCTCGAGCCCGGCCTCCCGGCACCAGCCGACGAAGATGTCCCGCATTTCCTTGTCGGAATCGCCGAGCGCCAGGCGGGACAGGCCGGTGGTGCGGCCCTTGCCGATCTCGGCCGAGCGGGCCATCGAGGCCCAGAAGCGCTTTTCGTCGATGCGGAGGTCGTTCTTGCGGATGGTCATCGGGCCTGACTCCAGGGCGGGGCACCAGCATAATCCGACCGGAACGGCCGGGGAGGGCGGAAAAAGCTCAAGCAATTCCTGGGCCTAGCGGCCCCATCCCCGCGCTTGACGCCCCACGCCCGACCGCTTAGAACCCGCGTCTTCGCGGCGGCTCCTCGGGGGCCGCGCTGCGCCTTCGCGCGCCCCTGCTTGCGAGACCGACCGGAATGACGAAGCGACTCGAGTCGAAATACAAGATCAACCGCCGCCTCAACGAGAATCTGTGGGGCCGGGCGAAGAGCCCGCTGAACCGGAACAAGACCAATCCCCCGGGCATGCATGCCCAGCGGCGCAAGAAGCTGTCGGATTTCGGCGTCCAGCTGCAGGCGAAGCAGAAGCTGAAGGGCTATTACGGGAACATCACCGAGAAGCAGTTCCGCAACATCTACGAGCTGGCCGTGCGCGCCCGCGGCGACACCTCGGAGGCGCTGATCGGCCTGCTCGAGCGCCGGCTCGACGCGGTGGTCTACCGCATGAAGCTGGCGGCGACCCCGTTCATGGCGCGCCAGCTGGTCAATCACGGCCATATCCGGGTCGACGGCCGCCGGGTCAACATCGCCTCGTTCCGTGTCAAGGACGGCCAGGTGGTCGAGGTGGCGGAGCGGTCGCGGCAGCTCGCCGCGATCCTGGAGTCGCAGCAGTCGCGCGAACGCGACGTGCCGGACTACATCCAGATCGAAGCGAACGGCATGAAGGGCACCTTCGTGCGCGCGCCGGGCTTCGCCGACGTGCCCTATCCGGTGAAGATGGACCCGCACCTCGTCGTCGAATTCTACTCGCGCTGATCCGAAGCCTTCGGGCTTCCGCTGGGCAAAGGGCCGCGCCTCAGGTGCGGCCCTTTTTCGTTACCGGCGCCATTCCAGCACCTCGAAGGCAGGGCCGGCATTGCGCAGGGTCACGGTGGCGTCGCGCTCGCTGCGGGCATTGGTGCCCGCCACCTCGTAGGTGATCGCCAGGCCGACCCGCTCGCCCTGCAATGCGGTGACCGTGTGACGCTTGATCAGCATGGTGGCGGGCGGACCGGTTTCGGCGGCACCTGCAAGCGCCTCGGCCGGGTGGAAGCGGATGCTGTCGGCGTATTGCCGCTCGAGCGCGCGGCGCAGGATCGGCCAGAACTGCTGCGCCTCCGTGACGCTTGCAATGGCGATCGGGCGACGCGGGATCGATTCATCGTCTTCCGCCGTGCTGACCGGCAAACTGCCCCATTTGACGATGCGGAAATCGGGCGCCTTGTTGCGCAGCCGCACCTCCGCGTTGCGGGTCTTGGCCGGCGCGCCGGCTCCCGCCATCGGATTGACGCGATATTCGACGGTCAGCGCAATCTCGTTCGCGTCCAGCCGGTCCAGGCGATAGCCGTCGATACCCGCCATGTCGACCGCACCGTCCGCCACGGCCAGCTCGCGATCATATTGCGCGACCAGCCGTTCGCCGATGACATCCCAGTGGGCGTCGATCTGGCTCGCATCGGTCACCGACGTGTCGACGCGATACGAGCCCCATTGGAGGATCACGAAACCGGGTGCGCGGTTGCGAAAGCGGACGTCCTGTGTGCGCAGCCGCGGACGGCCGGCTGAATAGGAACCCGCCGTGCTGTGCGCCATGTATTCGAGGGAGATGCTGATCTCCTCCGATGTCAGCGATTTGAGCCGGTAGGAATTGATGCCGCTGGCCTGATAGGCCTCCTCGTAGCGGGCCCAGACACGGTCGTATTGCCGGCGCAGCGCGGCGGCGATCTTCGGCCATTGCTGCTGCAGGGCGGCGGCATCGGCGACCGCCGGCGGCGTCGGCCCGGCGGCGGCGGTCGGAGGAGGCGGGGCAGGGGCCGGCCGCGCCGGCGCGACCGCTACAGCCGGCGCCGGTGCATTCGACG
>QOZS01000120.1 GCA_003576705.1 Desertibaculum subflavum | reverse complement strand
GCGGCCAGCGGGCGCGCGGCGCGCGGCGTCTGGTTCGGCCGGCGGCGGGCGGCGCGCGGCCCGCCGAGCACGCGGATCTTCTGGATCAGCTCGCGGCGGAAGGTCTCGGCGGCGTTCGGGTCGCGGGCGCTTTCCGGCTTCGCCACGTAGTCGGCGGCGCCGAGCTGCAGCGCCCGCATGCTGATATCCGCGTTGCGGAGCGTGAGCGTCGACGCCATCACCACCTTGATCTCGCGGTTGGCCGCGAGCAGCTTCGGCAGGGCGGTGAGCCCATCCATCTCCGGCATCTCGATGTCGAGCACCACCACATCGGGGTCGACGCGGGCGACCAGCGACAAGGCGGCGGCGCCGTTCGGCGCGCTGCCGACCACGGCGATGCCGGGCTCCTGCTCGAGCCAGCGGGTCACCATGCCGCGGATCACGCTGGAATCGTCGACCAGGACGACGCGGCAGGCGTCGGACGCGGCGGTGGCGTCGGGTCGTTGCACCGGAAGGGCTGTCACGGGATCAGACCAGACCGACTTGCGCGAATTTGGCCTCGATGATGTCGCGGTCGAAGGGCTTCATGATGTACTCGTTGGCGCCGGCTTCGATCGCTTCGCGGATATGCGCGATGTCGTTCTCCGTGGTGCAGAAGACGACCACGGGCTGGCCACCGGTCGGCGTCGAGCGCAGCGCCCTGAGGAAGTCGATGCCGTTCATCACCGGCATGTTCCAGTCGAGCAGGATCGCGTCCGGCATCTTCTTGTGGCAGGCCTCGAGGGCCTCTTTGCCGTCGGTCGCCTCTTCGATCTGAAACGACATCTGCTCGAGAATGCGACGGGCCACCATGCGGATGACGCGGCTGTCGTCGACTACCAGGCAGGACTTCATGGTCGCGCCTCCTTGAAACTCAGGCCGGCCGTCAGGCGGCCTCCGCCACGGGGCCGAAATCGAGCGCCTTGTCGACTTCGAGCACGACCAGCAGCTTGCCATCCAGCCGGTAGATGCCGCCGGAGATCTCGCGCCAGCGGGCGCTCAAGGTCGGCGGATTGCGCTCGAAGGCGCTCTCCGGCAGGGCCATCACCTCGCCGACGCTGTCGACGATCAGGCTGTAGGGCTCGCCCTTGTGCTCGACCACCACGCTCATGCCGCGCTCGCCCTCGGGCCGCGCCGCGAGGCGGAGCCGGCGGCGCAGGTCGATCGCAGTGACGATGCGGCCGCGCAAATTGAGCACGCCGGCGATCTCCGGCGGCGACAGTGGGATCCTGGTGATCTTCTGCGGACCCAGCACGTCCTGCACGGAGAGCACGGGGATGCCGAACATCTGCCCGTCGACCGTGACGGTGACGTATTCCGCGGTCGAATTATCGGAGGAAACGGTGCTCATGCTGCGTGGCTCCGGTTGAGCGTCTGTTCGAGCGAGGCGAGGAGCGCGTCACGATCGAGCTTCGGCACGTAGTCGGCGAAGCCGACCTCGCGGCCGCGGTCCATCAGGCGCTGGCTGGCATGGCCGGAGAGCGCCACGATCGGCGTCTCGCGCCAGCGGCCTTCCTGGCGGATCGCCTCGGCAAAGGCGAAGCCGTCCATGCCCGGCATCTCGATATCGCTCAGGATCAGATCGAAATCGGCACCGTCCTCGCGCAGCTTGAGGGCGGCATCGGCGCTCTCGGCCGTCGTGACCTCATAGCCCGCGACCTGCAGCAGCGGCGCCAGCATGTTGCGGAAGAACGGGCTGTCGTCGACCAGCAGCAGGCGGCGGCTGTTATCCATCCCCCCGAAAGGGGTGCCGGCGCCGCCGCCGAACCAGTCGTCGCGCGCATGCGCCAGGAAGTGGCCGACGTCGATCACCTCGGTCGCCTTGCCGGCGATCACCGCCGAGCCGAGCACGCCGTCGCGGCGGGTCTTCAGCTCGACCGCCAGGCGGTCGTCGACGATGTCGACGATCTCGTCGACCATCAGGCCCATATTGTGGTCGCGGTCGGCGAAGACGACGACCGGCTGGCGGCCATTCGCCTCCAGCGTCGGCGGCGCGCCGATCGAGATCAGCGGCATCAGCTTGCCGCGATACTGCACGACCATCTGGCCGTTGACCGTCTCGACGTCCTTGGTCTCGATCTCCTCGAGGCGGGCGACCAGTGCGAGCGGCACCGCCTTCGGCTCCTGGCCGCCGGCCCGGAACAGCAGCAGCGCCGTGCGCTCGTCGCCGCGGCCGTCGCGCTTCGCCGCGTCCTCGTCGGTCCGTGCGGCATCCTGCACCTGCTGGCCGGAGCGCTGCGCCACGCCGTTCGGGTCCAGGATCATGATCACGCTGCCGTCGCCCAGGATGGTGTTGCCGGAATAGACGTTGATGTTGCGCAGGATCGGCGCCACCGGCTTGACCACGATTTCCTCGGTGTCGAACACGCGGTCGACCACCATGCCGAAGCGGTGGTTGCCGACCTGCGTCACGACGACATAGGCGTCCTCGCTCGCCTTCTTCAGGCCGGCGCCCTCGGCCTCGAGGCCGAGCAGCTCGTTGAGGTAGACCAGCGGCAGCAGCTGGTTGCGCAGGCGGAGCACCGCCGCGGTCTCGATCCGCTCGATCCGCTGCTCGCTCTCCGGCGAGGCGCGGACCAGCTCGATCACGCTGATCTGCGGCACCGCGAAGCGCTCGCCCGCGCTTTCGACGATCAGCGCCGAGACGATCGCGAGCGTCAGCGGGATCTTGATGGTGAAGGTCGAGCCCTTGCCGAGCTCGGTGCGCAGATCGATGGTGCCGCCGATCTTCTCGATATTGGTGCGCACCACGTCCATGCCGACGCCACGGCCGGAGACCGAGGTCACCTTGGCGGCGGTCGAGAAGCCCGGCTTGAAGATGAAGCGGGTCAGCTCGCGCTCCGACATCGCGTCGAGCTCGGCCTCGGTGGCGAGGCCCTTCTCCAGCGCCTTGGCGCGGATCTTGGCGGTGTCGAGGCCGCGGCCGTCATCGCGGATCTCGATGATGATGTGGCCGCCCTCGTGATAGGCCTGCAGCACCACCTTGCCGGTCTCGGCCTTGCCGAGGCGGGCGCGCTCCTCCGGCCGCTCGAGACCGTGGTCGGCCGAGTTGCGGACCATGTGCGTCAGCGGATCCTTGATCAGCTCCAGCACCTGGCGGTCGAGCTCGGTCTCGGCGCCGATCATCTGCAGGTCGATCTTCTTGCCGAGCTCGCGGCCGAGATCGCGGATGATGCGCGGCAGCTTGGCCCAGGCGCTGCCGATCGGCTGCATGCGCGTCTTCATGACGCCTTCCTGCAGCTCGGTCGTGACCAGCGAAAGGCGCTGCAGCGGCGCGGCGAATTCCGAATCGTTGACCTTGCGCACCATCTGCAGCAGCTGGTTGCGGGTCAGCACCAGCTCGCTGACCATGGTCATCAGATTCTCGAGCAGGTCGACGCGGACGCGGATGTTCTGGCCGGCGACGGCGCTCTCGCCGGTCGTCTCGTCGGCCTTCACCTCGGCCGGCGGCGCGGCCTTCGCGGCCTCGACGGCGGGCTCGGGCGCGGCGGCGACGGGGCCGGGCGTGGAGCGGAACACGGCTTCGAGCTCGTCCAAGGTTACTTCTCCGGGCTTGAGCCCGCGGCCGAGCGCGGGGTCGACGGATTCGTCGGCGGCCGGCGCGGCGGCGACAGGGGCGGGCGGCGGCGGGGCCGCGGGCTTGGCGGCGACC
>QOZS01000012.1 GCA_003576705.1 Desertibaculum subflavum | reverse complement strand
CGGTCGCGGTGCGGGCGCCGCGGGGCGGGCGGCAGGCGCGGTCGCGGGCTTTGCCGCGGCAGCCGGCTCGGCCGCCTTGATGGGCGGGCGCGGCGGGGCGATGCTGCGCGTCTTGCGCACCTCGACGGCGACGGCCTTCGACCGGCCGTGGCTGAAGCTCTGGCGCACTTGGCCGGTCTCCACCGTCTTCTTGACGGCGCCGGGACGCGCGGGCGGCGGCACCCGCCCGGATTTCTTTTCCTCGGACTCGTTCACTTCGCTCATGCCAACTCCGGTCCGCTCGCCGTCAACGGCTTGCCTGACAAATGCGTATTCCCCGCCGACAATGGTTCAGGCGGCGACCGGAAACCGGCCAGCCGCTGAGCCTCGGCAAGGAAGGATGAGGTCAAGCCACCAGGCGACAAGGCTGCATGTACCACATTTTCCCGGCCCAGGGCCAAGCCCAATTCGGCCGAGCTCAGGATTTCCACCCGCTCGATCCCGCGCGCCAGCCGCGCCAGCTTGGCCTTGCCGTCCGGGCTGGCATCGGCGGCCTGCACCAGCACCGCCACCCGGCCGGCGACCAGTCGTTCCTCGACCTTGACGAACCCCGCCACGGCGAGCCCGGCCCGCCGGCACAGGCCCACAAGGTTGATGCACCGCCGGGCCAGTAACCTTTCTATTTGATCTGCCAAATCGGGCGATACTTTGACCGCCTGCTTTGCAGCGCGCGCGAAGGCGCCCTTTCGCACGGCGAGTTCGACAGCCTCCCGTCGCGCGCAGACCCACAGGCCGCGGCCGGGCAGCTTGCCCTCGATATCGGGCACGATCGCAGCTTCCGGCCCGACCACGCAGCGGACCAGCCGGGCGCGCTCCGCCGTCTCGCCGGTGGCGATGCAGCGCCGTTCGGGCGCCCCGGTCTCACGCGCGGGCCGGCTCGCCTTCGCCTCCCTCGGCTTCGGCCTCGATCACGGCCTCGTCGTCGCCTTCACCTTCACCTTCCGCCGGCGCCTCGTCGGCGAACCAGTGGGCGCGTGCGGCCATGATCAGGTTGTTGGCGTCGTCCTCGGTCAGGCCGCTGTCCTTCAGGATCTCGAGCAGCTCGTCGGAGGCAAGGTCGGCGAAGTCGTCGAGGCTCTTCACCCCGGCCTCGCCGAGCTTGACCAGCATCTCCGGGGTCAGGCCACCAAGCTCGACCAGGTCGTCCTCGACGCCGAGCGCGCGGCGCTGTTCCTCGAACTTGGCGTCGCGGGCGGCGACGAACTCGACGGCGCGGCGCTTCAGTTCCAGACCGCGGCCTTCCTCCAGCCCGCCGAGTTCGTTGATCTCGTCGTCCTCGACATAGGCGAGATCCTCGACCGAGCCGAAGCCCTCCGCGACCAGCAGCTGCGCCGTCGTCTCGTCGAGGCCCAGCACGTCCATGAAGTGCTTCGACCGTTCGGCGAAATCGGCCTGGCGGCGCTCGCTCTCCTCCTTCTCGGTGAAGATGTCGATGCCCCAGCCGGTCAGCTGCGAGGCGAGGCGCACGTTCTGGCCGCGCCGGCCGATGGCGAGCGAGAGCTGGTCGTCCGGCACCACCACCTCGACGCGGTTGGCGTCCTCGTCCAGCACCACCTTGGTCACTTCCGCCGGGGCCAGCGCATTGACGATGAAGGTGGCGGGATCGGGCGACCAGGGAATGATGTCAACCTTTTCGCCCTGCAGCTCGTTCACCACGGCCTGCACGCGGGAGCCTCGCATGCCGACGCAGGCGCCGACCGGATCGATCGAGCCGTCGTTCGACACGACGGCGATCTTGGCGCGGGAGCCGGGATCGCGCGCCACCGCCTTGATCTCGATGATGCCGTCATAGACCTCCGGCACTTCCTGGGCGAACAGCTTGGCCATGAACTGCGGATGCGTGCGCGACATGAAGATCTGCGGGCCGCGCGGCTCGCGCCGGACGTCGTAGACATAGGCGCGCACCCGGTCGCCCTGGCGGAAGCTCTCGCGCGGCAGCACCTCGTCGCGGCGCAGGATCGCCTCGGCGCGGCCGAGATCGACGGTGACGTTGCCGTACTCGACGCGCTTGACCAGGCCGTTGACAATCTCGCTGATGCGATCCTTGTACTCGCCGTATTGCCGGTCGCGCTCGGCCTCGCGCACCTTCTGCACGATCACCTGCTTGGCGCTCTGCGCGGCGATGCGGCCGAAATCGACCGGTGGCAGGGGCTCGGAGATGAAGTCGCCGACCTGCGCATCTGGGTTGCGCGCCACCGCGTCTTCCACCGCAATCTGGGTCGCGTCGTTCTCCACCGTGTCGACCACCTCCAGCAGGCGGGCGATGCGGGTCTCGCCGGTCTTGCGGTCGATCTCGGCGCGGATGTCGTTCTCCATGCCGTAGCGCGAGCGCGCGGCCTTCTGGATCGCATCTTCCATCGCGGCCAGCACGATGTCGCGGTCGATCGATTTCTCGCGCGCGACGGCGTCGGCGACGGTCAGGAGTTCGAGCCGGTTGAGGCTGAGCGGTTCGGTTGCCATCACACGTTCTTCCCTTTCGAGCGCTTCAGCGCCGCCTGAATCAGTTCGTCGGTCAGGACCAGCTTCGCCTCGGCGATCTCGGCGATGGGGATCGCCGCCTGGCCGCCCACCTTGTCGCTGGTCTCGTAGTCGATCCGCACCTTGTCGCCCTCGACCGGCCCGAGCTTGCCCTTGAAGCGCTTGCGGCCGTCGACCGGAATCCGCGTCTCGATCCGCACGACGAAGCCCTGATGCCGCGCGAAGTCGTCGGTCCTGACCAGCGGCCGGTCGATGCCGGGCGAGGAGACTTCCAGGTTGTAGGCGCCCGCGATCGGGTCCTCGACATCCAGCACGGCGGAGACGGCGCGGCTCACCTCGGTACAGTCGTCGATGCTCATCGAGCCGTCGGCGCGCTCCGCCATCAGCTGCAGCACCGGCCGGCCGCCGCCGCCGATGCGCAAGCGCACCAGCCGGAAGCCCATCGCGTCCAGCGTGGGTTCGATCAGGGACGCGAGGCGCCCTTCCGCGAGCATGTGATTCGACCGCTCTCCGAACTTACTTCCCGGGGGATGTGCGAGAGATCCTGGCCCGGAAACGAAAAAGTGGGCCGCTGGCCCACTCCGTCAGTCCACTCGATCCGACCGGACCGAGCCAGCGATGTTGCGCGGTATCTAGGCGAGGCGGCCCCGGATTACAAGGGGAAATTGCCCGCCCGGCGCTATGCTGCGCGGATCTGTGAAGGAGCCGCCCGTGCCGATCGAGCTTTATCTCGCCTATGTCGTCGCCTGCTTCGCCATCACCGCAATCCCGGGACCGACGGTCACCCTCATCGTCGCCAACAGCCTCACGCACGGCACCCGGGCGGGCCTTCTCAACGTTGCCGGTACGCAGGTCGGGCTCGGCCTGATGATGGCGACCCTGGTGGTCGGCCTCGCCTCGGTGATCGAGGCCATGGGCTGGTGGTTCGACTGGCTGCGCCTCGCCGGCGCGGCCTACCTCGTTTGGCTCGGCTGGAAGCTGATCCGCGCCTCCGGCGAGGTCGACGCCATCGGGACGATGCCCCGGCCCCGCGGCGGCTTCTTCCTGCAGGGCCTGCTGGTGATGCTGTCGAATCCCAAGGCGCTCGTTTTCTTCGGCGCCTTCATCCCGCAATTCGTCGACCCCGCCGCCGACCATCGGGCCCAGGTCGTGCTGCTCGGCCTTACCGCCATGGCCATGGCGCTGGCGACCGACGGCGCCTATGCGGTGCTGACCGGCCGCGCCGGCCGGTCGCTGAGCCGGGCGCGGGTGCGGCTGGTATCGCGCCTCAGCGGCGGCTGCCTGATCGGGGGCGGCCTCTGGCTGGCTCTCAGCCGCAGCCGATAGGTTTACGCCAGTAAAGTTCGCCGAAATGGCCATCGCTTACGTCAGAGGTAATTGATTCGCTTATCCCGGCCCGCAGAATGGGCCGATGACGGCGAAGATCCAGGACGACGAGGCAGAGCCGGCGGGCGCGTTCAGCCGGTTGCTGCGGCACTGGCGCAGCGCGCGGCGGCTGAGCCAGCTCGGCCTCGCGGCGGAGGCCAGCATCTCCGCCCGCCACCTTTGCTTCCTCGAAACCGGCCGGGCGCGGCCGAGCCGCGAGATGGTGCGCCTGCTCGGCACGGCGCTCGACCTGCCGCTCGCCGAGCAGAACGCGCTGCATGTGGCGGCCGGCTTCGTGCCGCCGCATGGCGAGCGGGGCCTCGCCGCGGACAATCTCGAGCCGGTGCAGCAGGCGCTCGACTTCATCCTGCGCCAGCAGGAGCCCTATCCCGCCATCGTGGTCGACGGCCGCTGGGACATCCGCATCCGCAACCAGGGATCGGCGCGCGTCTTCCGGCTGTTCCACCAGGCCTACGACATGCCGACGGCATTGGCCGGCAATGCCGTGCACGTGGTCTTCCACCCCAAGGGCCTCAGGCCCTTCATCGCCAACTGGGCGGCCTTTGCCGGCCACATGATCCAGATCCTGCACCGCGAAGTGGCGCAGGGCCATCGCCCGGCGGCCGAGCTGCTGGAGGAGATCGGCGCCTATCCGGACCTGCCGGCCGGCTGGAGGCGGCCGGCGCCGCCCGCCGCCGCGGCACCGGTGATGACGATGCAGCTGCGCAAGGGCGAGCGCCGCTTCGCCTTCTTTTCGACCTTCACCACGCTCGCCATGCCGACCGATGCCGCCCTGCAGAAACTGAAGATCGAGAGCTTCTTCCCGGCCGACAGCGCGACCGAGGAGACCATCCGCAACTTGCCGGCCTGAGCCACGAAGGACACCGCGATGCAAACCGCCATTCGGACGACGCCATCGGACACCATGCGCGCTCTCAGCGCCCTCAACGCGCGCTTCATCCACAACTACGTCACCAACGACGTGCCGGGCCACGATGCCATCCTGCATGCGCGCTTCCTCTGCATCACCTCCAAGGGGCAATACCAGGACCGCGCCGCCTATCTCGAATTCTGGGCCACCGGCTTCGACCCCAGGGTCATCGTCTACTGGGACATGCGGGACGAGCGCATCGACGTGATCGGCGATGTCGCGCTGGTACGGGCGACCAACAAGTTCGTCGCCCGCCGCGACGGCAGGGAAGTGACCGGCATGACCACCTATACCGACACCTATCTGTTCGAGAACGGCGGCTGGAAATGCATCCAGGCGCAGATCACGCCGGTGGCGCCGGAGAATTATCCGGCCGACGACACCATCGTGGTGTCGTATGTGGAGGGCGAGCGGCAGGGCTGATCGGGGCGCGACCTCGCCGGCTTTGCCCGCTAGGCTGGCCGGCATGTCAGACCGTTCGAACGGCAGCCGCGATGCGGCGGCGATGATGCGATTTCAGGCCGGCAAGCGCTCGGCGGTGATCGCCTATGGCCTGTGGTGCCTGATCTTCTTCGGGCTCGCCGGCATCCACCGCTTCTATCTCGGCCGGGTTTTCTCCGGCCTGATCCTGCTGCTGCTCGGGCTGGTCTGCGTCGCGCTGGCCTTCCTCTCCTTCGGCCTGCTCAGCTTCCTCTGGGTGCTGCCCGGACTCTGGGCGCTGATCGACCTCATGCTGATCCCCGGCATGACCCGCGACTACAACGAGGACCTGATCCGCCGCCTGACTTAGGTTTACGTCAGTCAAATCTCGCTTGTGATACCGGATTGACGTGAGTAAAGTTATGCCGTGGCTATGGAGACGACGGGACAGAGGCGGATTCTCGAGGCGGGGCTGCGGCTGTTCCGCGCCGGGGGGCCTGAAAGCGTGACCCTTCCGGAAGTCGCGGCCGAAGCCGGGCTGACGCGGCAATCGATCCACATCTATTTCGGCGGCCGGGCCGGGCTGCTCGCCGCGCTGCGCGCCGAACTCGAGCGCACCTCGCCGCGCGCGGTGGCGCTGCGCCAGGCGGCGGGACTGCGCCCCGCGCCACAGGCGCTCGCCGCCTATGTCGTCGCCTGGATGCGCTACATGCCGGAAGCCGTCGCCTTGGCCGACCCGCATGCCGGTGCGTCGCCGACGCTGCGCCGCATCGTCGATCGCCTCGCCGGCGAAGGCCGCCTTGCGCCCGGCTGGAGTGCGGAGGAGGCGAGCGCCTGGATCGCCGCGCAGCTCTCGCCGGCGACGTGGCGCGCGCTGGTGATGGAGGCGGGCTGGCCGCCGCAGCGGGTTGCTGAGCGCATGATCCACAGCCTCGGCGCCACACTCATCGCGCCAGACTGATCGCGCCAGACTGATCGCGCCAGACTGATCGCGCCAGACTGATCACGTATGAATAGCGCTTCTTCATTGCGCGGCTTTCGACGCCCGCGCTAACCTCGCGGTCACAGGGAGTGCGGTCGCCAAAAGAACAAGGCGATCCACGACGAGCCGGCCGGGCATGGGAGTGCCGCGGGCGGCGAGATGAAAACCGAGCTGAAGCGAGGCACCATGACCGAACCGGTACTGGCGCTCGATGACTTGTCCGTGCGCTTCAAGCTGAAGCGCGGCGAGCTGAACGCCGTGGACGGCGTTTCCTTCGCCGTGCATCGGCGTGAGACCTTCGGCCTGGTCGGGGAAAGCGGCTCCGGCAAATCGGTCACGGCGCGCGCGATCATGCGCCTGATCCCGACGCCGCCGGGCGAGATCAGCCGCGGGCAGATCCGCTTCGAGGGCAGGAACCTGCTCGATCTGCCGGACGAGGAGATGCGCAGCCTGCGCGGCAAGCGCATCGCCATGGTGTTCCAGGAGCCGATGAGCGCGCTCAACCCGGTCTACAAGGTCGGCACCCAGATCGGCGACGCGGTACGCACGAATCTCGGCCTCGGCAAGGCGGAGGCGCGCGAGCGCACGATCGAGCTGCTGTCGCTGGTCGGCATCCCGGCGCCGCGCGACCGCATCGACAACTATGTGCACGAATTTTCCGGCGGCATGCGCCAGCGCGTCATGCTGGCCATGGCGCTCTCCTGCAATCCGAGCTTCCTGATCGCCGACGAGCCGACCACCGCGCTCGACGTCACCATCCAGGCGACCATCCTCGAGCTGATCACCCGCATGATCGAGAAATTCGACATGTCGCTGATCTTCATCACCCACAATCTCGGCGTCGTGGCGCATGCCTGCGACACGATCGGGGTGATGTATGCCTCACATCTGGTGGAGCTCGGTCCGCGCAAGGAGCTGTTCCGCAACCCGCAGCACCCCTACACGATCGGCCTGCTCAACTCGATCCCCAGGCTCGACACCCGCTCCAAGCACCTGACGCCGATCCAGGGCTCGGTCTGCAGCATGATGTCGCCGCCGGCGGGCTGCAAATTCCATCCGCGCTGCGCCCAGGCCATGGAGATCTGCCGGCGCGAGATGCCCGAGTTCCGCGAAGTGGCGCCGGGCCACTACGCCGCCTGCCACCTGCACGGACGGAACTGACGCATGGATGCCGCGGTCGATACCGCCAAGGACGCCACCGGGCCACTGCTCGAAGTGAGCGGGCTCGCCAAGCATTACCGGCTGCACGGCGACATCTATTCCAAGCTGGCCGGGCAGAAGACGCAGTACCTCAAGGCGGTCGACGGCATCGATTTCGCGATCCGCCGCGGCGAGACGCTGGGGCTCGTCGGCGAATCGGGCTGCGGCAAGTCCACCACCGCGCGGCTGATCACGCGGCTGGTCGAGCCGACCGCCGGCGAGGTGCGGCTGAAGGGCGAGAAGGTGCTCGGCTTCTCGGAAGCGCGCATGAAGCGCATGCGGTCCGAGGTTCAGCTCGTGTTCCAGGATCCCTACAGCTCGCTCAACCCGCGCAAGACGATCATGCACATCCTCGGCCGGCCGATGCAGCTGCACGGCATCGCGAGCTCCTATGCGGAGCGACGCGAGCGCGTGCTGGAGCTGCTCGCCCGCGTCGGCCTCGGCCTCGAGCATATCGACCGCTATCCGCATGAATTCTCCGGCGGCCAGCGCCAGCGCATCGCCATCGCCCGTGCGCTCGCGGTGAATCCGGAGCTCGTCATCGGCGACGAGCCGGTCTCCGCGCTCGACGTCTCGATCCAGGCGCAGATCCTCAACCTGTTCCGCGACCTGCAGGAGGAGTTCGGCCTCACCTATCTCTTCATCGCGCACGACCTCAGCGTGATCCGCCATATCAGCGACCGCGTCGCCGTCATGTATGTCGGCAAGATCGTCGAGATCGGCCCGGCCGATACGGTGTTCGCCAATCCGCTGCATCCCTACACCCAGGCCCTGCTCAAGGCGGTGCCGGAGGCCGATCCGGACAAGCCGCCGCCGGAACTCACGCTCAAGGGCGAGGTGACCAGCCCGGTCGACCCGCCGCCCGGCTGCCGCCTGTGCGGCCGCTGTCCGCTCGAAAGCAAGGTCTGCAGCGAGAGCGCACCGCCGCTGCGCGACACCGGCGACGGAAGACAGGTCGCCTGCCACAACATCTGAAGCCATCTCCCCCGACCCCTCTCCCGCGGTGCGGAAGAGGGGAGCACGATCACCGCTCCGCCAGCCGCGGATCGAGGATGTCGCGCAAGTCGTCGCCGAACAGGTTGAAGGCCAGCACCGTGGAGAAGATGGCGAGCCCCGGGAAGGCGGCGATCAGCGGCGCCGTCTCCATGAAGTCGCGCGCGCCGGTTCAACTAAACGATGCCATTCTTGCCGCCCGCGACGATGAATGAATGTCAGAACGCCCGCTATGCGACAGCCGGGTTCTTAGTCTTCGAATTCATAGTCGGGATCAGGCATATCTTCTCTAGCAAATCGGTTCGTGCCCCGAACGTTCACTCGTTCGAACTCTGTTTGCCGCTCTACCCCGTGCGCATCTTTGTAGCGGACGGCGCCGCGAATTGTCATTCCTTTGCGGGCGAACCGGGGCTCGGCCAGATAGGAGAGGCTCGTCGTGAAGGCGACTAGCAAATGGCCGCCAGCGCGAATTGTGCGCGGCTCGGCATAAGACCCGGCGCCCATGTAGGGCGCCTCTGGCATGGTTGGATAGAGTCCATGGGATGGAGATTTTTCAACCACGATGCTGATTTCCGCCCTTAGGAACATCGCTTCGGTATCGCCGACGTTTGCGATCTCGCATTGAATCTTGATCGGCTCGTTGATGGCGAGCGGATGCAAAATGACTTTGCGAACGCGGAGTTTGGGACGATGGGTGGAGACAAACTCCCGTCTCATTTCGATGACGGTATCCCGAAGCCGACGAGCCTGAATCCATCCCGTAGCGATCAGGCCAGCCGTCGCGACAAAAAGAAGGAGTGTGAAGAGAACTAAGAGGCTGTCCGTTATTTTTATGCGCATGCCCCAGACGGCGGGCCAGTACTCACTGCCCTCCGGGTCGCTCCCTCGTGCGCTTTGCGCGCCTGGCGGCTCCGTTTCTGGGACAGGATTGGCTAAATCATCGGGCAAGATAGCCCTTGAATTCGCTCCCTCTTGAATGGGGCGGTCGCTTGCTCGGGCCGGTTCGGTGTTCTTCTGAGAGATGATCGATGTCTGCGGGACCGTCTGCGAAATTGCTGATCCTCCGGAAAGCACAAGCAGCATGCTGGCCAGTCGGATCAGACGCATTCTTCGCCCCCCCTCGAACACCCTCGCGAAGAGGTTGAAGCTTCGAGTCAGAGTAGCCAACTACATTTTCTCGATCCGAAGGAGGGGCCTCCCATGAGGAATCCCTCACCCCCAACCCCTCTCCCGCGGTGCGGCAGAGGGGAACACGATCATCGCTCCGCAATGCGCGGATCGAGGATGTCGCGCAGGCCGTCGCCGAACAGGTTGAAGGCCAGCACCGTGTAGCAGATGGCGAGGCCGGGGAAGACGGCGATCAGCGGCGCCGTCTCCATGAAGTCGCGCGCGGCGGAGAGATCGGAGCCCCAGTCGGGCGTCGGCGGCGGCGTGCCGAGGCCGAGGAAGGAGAGCGCTGCGATGATCAGGATGACATAGCCGAGCCGGACCGTCGCATTGACGATCAGCGGCGAGACGATGTTGGGCAGGATCTGCTTCAGCGCGATGCTGAAATGGCCGTCGCCGATGGCGCGCGACGCCTCGACATATTCCTTCTGCTTCTCCGCCAGCACCGAGCCGCGGGCGAGCCGGGCCACTTCCGGCATGAAGGCGAAGCCGAGCGCGAAGATCAGGATCAGGTCGTTGTAGATGCCCTCTAGCTTCCATTCCCGGGCCAGCGTCACCACCAGCAGGTAGAGCAGCAGGCCCGGAAACGCCAGCAGGCCGTCGACGAAGCGCATGGCGACGGCATCGGTCTTGCCGCCGAAATAGCCCGACAGCACGCCGTAGGGAATGCCGATCGCGAGCCCGAAGGTGACGGCCAGAACGGCGATGGTGACGAGCCGCCGGCCGCCCCACAGAAGGCGCGAATAGATGTCGCGCCCGAGCCTGTCGGTGCCGAGATAGTGCTTCTCGCTGGGTGGTGCGAGGCGCTCGCGATAGCTCTGCTTGATCGGGTCGTGGGTTGCGATCACCGGCGTCGCGATACAGGCGCCGAACAGCAGCGCCAGCATGACGAGGCCGGCCAACGCTGTCTTGCTCTTGCGCAGCTCGTACCAGGCGTTGGCGATCAGCGCGCGCATCCGGCCCATGCGCGGCGGACGCGGCACGGCGCGTCCCGCGGGGATGCCGATGGCGCCGCCGACCGTGCCCTTGCCGATGTCGAGATCGGTCATCGCGTCTCTCCTTCAGGCCAGCGCGACGCGCGGGTTGAGCAGGCGGTAGGCCAGGTCGACCAGCAGGTTGGTCACCACCACGATGACGCCGAGCACCAGCACGCCGGCCTGCACCAGCGGATAGTCGCGCTGCAGGATCGCCTCGTAGATGGCGCGGCCGATGCCGGGCCAGGCGAAGATGGTCTCCAGCACCACGGTGCCGCCGAGCAGGTTGGCAAGCTGCAGACCGCTGATCGTCAAAGTCGGGATCATCGCGTTGCGCAAGGTGTACTTGAAGATCACCTTGCGCTCGCGGAAGCCGAGCGAGCGTGCGGTGTCGACATATTCCTTGTTCATCTCATCCAGCATGCTGGAGCGGGTGAGACGCGTGGTGAAGGCGGCTTGGCGGAAGCCGATCGCCACCGCCGGCAGGATCAGATAGGTCAGGCTCGCCTTGAGATCGACGAAGGGACTGACATAGCCGGACGAGGGCAGCCAGCCGAGATAGAGCGAGAACAGCAGCACGCAGAGGATGGCGAACCAGAATTCCGGGATCGAGATGCCGGCGAGCGAGGTGACCTGCGCGGTGTAGTCGACCGGAGTGTTGCGGCGCACGGCGGCGATAGTGCCGAGCGGCACGGCGATCAGCATGGAGACGCCGATGCCGACCGCCGCGAGGTAGACGGTCGCCGGGATTCCCGTCATCAGCTCGAGCGTCACCGGGCGCCGTGTCACCAGCGAGATGCCGAAATCGCCCTGCACGACGCGGCCGAGCCATTTCGCGTAGCGGATATGGACCGGCTGGTCGAGACCGTATTCCTGCTCCAGCGCCTTGCGGATTTCCGGATCGTCGTTGCCCTCGGTGCCGATCAGCGTGTCGACGATGTTCCCCGGCAGCATCTCGACGAAGACGAAAACCGACACCGTGAGCACGAACAGCACCGGCACCAGATGCGCGATGCGGCGGATGATGTAAGCCAGCATGGACGGCGACCCTTCGAGGAAGGAGTTCGCCCGCCGCGCCCTCGCTCATCGGGCACGGCGGGCTTGTCAGCTTTGCCTTCGGCGCGCTGCCTCTAGCCTTCCATCCACGCCGTTCGGAGCCCGCCGCCGGCATACTGGAACGGGCCGGTGAAGGCGGGGTGATAGCCATGCACCTTCTTGGTGCCGGCCTGCCGCAGCGGCACGAAATGCGTGTAGATCAGCGGCAGGTCGTGGTTCACCAGCGAATCGACATCGGCATACATCTGTCGCCGCTTCTTCTTGTCGCGCTCGACCTTGGCGGCGAGGATCAGCTGGTCAACCTTCTCGTTGACATAGCCGTGCCGGCGCTTGGTCTCCGGCGCGGTCGACAGGATAGAGCGGCCGTACCAGCCATCCGGATCGATGCGATAGCTGTTGGCCGAGGAATCGATGTCGAATGCGCCCTTGTTGTACTTGTCCTGGATCACCGGCGTCGGGTGGATCTCGAACACGACGTTGAAGCCGGCTTCCTGCAGCATGGCGTGCACCAGCTCGCCGGTCTGCTGCATGTAGGGGAAGCTGTCGTTGGCGATGATCAGCAGCTTGGCGTCGCCGCCATTCGCCTTCTTCAGCATCGACCGGGCCTTGTCGGGGTCGTATTGCGGCCAGGACTTGATGCTCTCGCCGTGCCAGGGGCTCGACTTGCTGTAGAAGCCCTTGGCGATCTGGCCCTGGCCGTGGAACACGGCCTGGTGGATGCCCTCATGGTCGATCGCATGCGCCGCCGCGGTGCGGAGCATGTGGGCGTCCTTGTTGTCCTTGTGCGAGAACGGTCCGTTCTTCAGGTTGAAGGCGACGAAGGCGGTGCCGACCTGCGGCACTTCCCAGGTGTTGTAGTTGGCGCCGTTCTCCTTGATGAAGTTGTCCACATCGGCATAGGCGATGTTGTCGATCAGGTCGACCTCGCCGGTGCGCAGCGCGGTCAGCCGCACCCGGTCTTCCTTGCGCGGCTTGCCGATCAGCGCGTCGAGATAGGGCAGCGAATTGCCTTCCGCGTCGGTGCCCCAGAAGTTCTCGAACCGGACCAGCTCGGTCGTGTCGTTCCGCTTCCACGACTTGAACTTGAACGGCCCGCAGCCCATCGGATGTGTGTCCACCTTGTCCACCGCGCCCGGCGCCAGCAGGTTGACCGGGTAGTAGACGACATTGGTGTCGAAGGCGGCGCTCGGCGATTTCAGGTGGATGCGCACGGTGTGCTTGTCGTCCACCGTGATGCGTTCCACGTCGCTCAGCGCCGAGCGGGTGAAGGAATGGCCGATCTTCGGGTCGAGGATCCGCTCGTAATTCCATTTCACCGCGGCGGCGTCGATCGTCTCGCCGTTATGGAATTCCAGGCCTTTGCGCAGCTTGAAGGTCCAGGTCTTCATGTCCTGCGAGGCATCCCATTCGCTGGCGACCGCCGGCACCGGCTCCATCTCGCCGTCGAAGTCGAGCAGGCCGCCGGTCATGCCGGCGAGCGGATGCGAGACGAAGTAGATGAAGTTGCGATGGGTATCGAGGCCGACGGAATCGTCGCGGGTGCCGAACCGCAGGGTGCCACCGCGCTTCGGATGGCGCTTGGCCGCGCCGGCGGATGAGGGAATCCCAACGGCGCCCGACACGGCGAGCGCGGTACTGGCAGCCAGAATCTCACGTCGGGTGAGCCGGCGGCCGTTGTCTCCAGCATGATCGGACATCTGAGAAGCCTCCCGTTTTTTGGTTCGGTCCGAATGCGGCTATGTCGAATTGCCGTTACTCGATACTGCCCTCCATGGGTGGTTACGCGGGTGATGAAGACGGCCTGTCCAGGCGGAATGCACGCCGCCCTGGCCGCTGCGGGCGACTGTGCCATGACGCGGCGCGATTGTTCAACCGGGCTGGCGCGAAATCAGCGCGCGGATGGAATGTGTCAGCATTCTTGTCGCACTTGCGCGCCATTTGAATACCGGTTCTGCGTCGCGCGCCCTGCCGCGCCGTCGGCGCGGCGCTATGCTCGCCTCGGTTCGGGCAGGGGGCGCCGCGTCGTGCACAGGTTCAAGCTTCTCCGCGGCTGGCTCGCCCGCCAGCCCGGCAACCTGCGCGGCATCTTCTGGGTCGGATTCTCCGGCATCCTGTTCGCCGGGCTGAACGTCGCGACGCTCTACCCGGCGCAGCACCTCAATCCCTGGGTGATGGCCTTTCTGCGCTACGGATTCGGGCTGGTGCTGGTGATCGCGCTCCGGCCGATGGGGCGGAGCTATCCGGTGGCGACGCAGCAGCTCGGCCTGCACGCGCTGCGCGGCTTCCTGCATGCCGGCGGCATCGTGCTCTGGTTCGTCGCCCTGCCGCACGTGACCCTGGCCGACATCACCGCGCTCGGCTTCACCGGCCCGATCTTCGTGACGCTCGGCGCTGCCCTCTTCCTCGGCGAGCGGGTTGGCCTCACCCGCTGGCTCGGCGTGGCGGCGGGCTTCACCGGCGCCATGATCATCGTGCGGCCGGGCTTCCAGGAACTCTCGGTCCACACCTTGGCGATCCTGGCCTCCGTGCCGGTCTTCGCCACCTCGAACCTGATCGCCAAGCAGCTCGCCCGGCGCGACGGCGCCGGCACCATCGTGTTCTGGCAGAACGTGTGGATCACCCTGTTCTGCCTGCCGGCCGCGGCGCTGAACTGGATGCAGCCGAGCCTCCTGGACCTCGCCTGGTTCGTCGCCGCCGGCCTGCTCGGCACGCTCGGCCATCTCGCCATGCAGCGCGGCTACCAGATCGCCGACATCACCGCGCTGCAGCCGGTCGGTTTCCTGACCCTGATCTGGAACACCATCTTCGGCTATTTCCTGTTCGCCCAGCGCCCCGACATCTGGACCTTCATCGGCGCCACGGTGATATTTGTCAGCGTGGCGTGGTTCTCGCGGCGGGAGGCGCGGTGATCAGGCGGCCCGCTTCGCCGTGATACGGGCGATTTCGGCAGGCTTCAGCCCGCGTCGGGCGACTTTCAGATCGTAGTTGGTCTGCAAGTTCATCCAGAATTCAGGGCTGTTGCCGAAGAACAGGCTCAGGCGCAACGCCGTATCCGCGGTGATGCGCCGCCGGTTATGCACGATATCCGAGATGCGATTGGGCGAGGTTCCGATCGCATGCGCCAGTGCATTCTGGCTGATATCGAACCCAGCCAGGAACTCTTCCTTCAGCATCTCCCCCGGGGTCACGGGGGCAAACTCATTGCGGGCCATCACTGTGTCCCTCAGTGGTAGTCGACAATTCGGACGCCATGGGCGTCGCCATCCTGCCAGCGAAAGATCACGCGCCATTGATCGTTGACGCGGATCGAATGGTACTCCTTCAAGTCGCCGCGCAGCTTCTCCAAACGGTTCGCGGGCGGCACGCGCAGGTCCTCCAGGCGATGAGCGGCGTGGACAGCCTCGAGCTTGCGCTTCGCCGCTCGGGCTATTCCCTGAAAGTCGCGCACGATCTCGTCGCGAAACAAAGCTTCAGTTCGCCTATCGCCGAAAGATCTTATCATCCGGACGGCTATTATACCGGATCCCGGTACTCGGGAAAGTCGTATTCGTGCCGCCCGGACGGGCTGGAGCGAGCGGCTCCCATCAATCCAGATCCAGTCCGTTCATCCCCGCATTCTTCCGCGCCTTGGCGACCATGTCGGTGACGATGGGGCCGAGCTTGGTCGGGTCGGCGATCTGGTCGACGGTCGGGCCTTTGTGCCAGCCCTCGGCGACCGCGATGATGCCGCTGCCGGCCTGGAACACGCGGCCGGTGATGTCCTTCGATTCCTCGCTCGCCAGCCACACGCCGATCGGCGCCACCCATTTGGGATCGCGCCGCGCGATCTCCTCCTCGGTATAGCTGCGCAGGTCGGCGGTCATCCGCGTATAGGCCGAGGGCGAGATGGCGTTGACGGTGATGCCGTAGCGGCGTAGCTCGCGCGCCGCGATCACCGTAAACGAGGCGATGCCGGCCTTGGCCGCGCCGTAATTGGACTGCCCGACATTGCCGTAGATGCCGGAGACCGAGGTGGTGTTAATCAGCCGCGCGTCGACCCGGCCGCCATTCTGCTTCGCCTGGTCGCGCCAATAGGCGGCGGCGTGGCGGGCCGGCGCGAAGGTGCCCTTCAGATGCACCTTGATCACCGCGTCCCATTCCTCTTCCGACATGTTGACCAGCATGCGGTCGCGCAGGATGCCGGCATTGTTGATCAGCACGTCGAGCCGGCCGAAGGCCGAGATGGCGCGGTCGATCATCGCCTTGGCGCCGTTCCAGTCGCTGACATCGTTGCCGTCGACCACCGCTTCGCCGCCGGCGGCCTTGATCTCGGCCACCACCTGCTCGGCGGCGGAGGGGTCCTTGCCGGTGCCGTCGGTATTGCCGCCGAGATCGTTCACCACCACCTTGGCGCCGTGCTCGGCGAGCAGCTTGGCATGTTCGCGGCCCACGCCGCGGCCGGCGCCGGTGACGATGCAGACCCGGCCTTCGCACAATCTCAGCATACGACTTCTCCCCAGGATTCGGACTTTCTGACCGCCGCATCAGAGCGGCGCCGGCGCCGACTCGTCAACTCGTCCGCGCATGCGCGATTGACGCCGATCAAGGTTCTGTCGGCCAAGGGGTCGAGGATGGCCCGGACCCGAAGCCTGCGGAACCTACCCTCATGGACGAGAGCGAGCCGAGGCCCCGCCACGCGGCCCTGCACCGGCTCTATGCCTATTGGCAGGCGAAGCGCGGCGGCGCCTTCGCGCCGTCGCGCACCGCCATCGACCCGGCGGAGATCCGCGACCTGCTGCCCTTTGTCGTGCTGGCCGATGTGGTCGGCACGCCGCCGCGCTTCCGCATCCGGCTGGCCGGCACGCATGTGGTCGAGGCCTATGGCGAGGAGGTCACCGGCCGCTATGCCGACGAGCTCGATTTCAACGGCATCGGCCCCGAGGTGCTGGCGGCGCTGCAGGCCGTGGTGCGGAGCGGCCGCCCCGGCCTGGTGCGGCGCGACTTCGTCAAGCAGGACGGCCGGCCGCTGCGCTACGAGCGTCTGGTCCTGCCGCTCTCGAGCGATGGCGTCACGGTCGACAAGCTATTCGGCGGCGCCGTGCTGGAACAGCTGACCGAACCGCCCGCCGGCGTCACGCCAGCCATTTCTCCATGAACAGGCTGAGCGGGTCCGGCCGATAGGGCGGGAAGGCGGGGCGGCGGCGGAAGCCGGCGCTCTCGTAGAGCGCGATCGCCGCCGGCTGGCGGATGCCGGTCTCGAGGCGAAGCACGCGTACGCCGATGCCGCGGGCATGCGCCTCCATGGCCTGCAGCAGCTCGCGCCCGACCTTCAGGCCGCGCGCCAAGGGGTCGACGAACATGCGCTTCAGCTCGCCCTCGCGGCCGCTTTCGTCGAGCAGCAGCGCGCCGCAGCCGACCACCTGCCCATCGCGCCGGGCGACGAAGAAGCGGACATGCGGCTGCACCAGGGCGGCGAAGTCGACCAGGTGGTTGCTCTCGGCCGGATAGAGGCTCTGCGCATAGGCGTCCGACATCGAGATCAGCCGCTCGACCGGCGCCTGCAGCGGCGTCTCGACCGTAACATTGGCGGCGGCCCGCCGCGGTGCTTCGCGTACTTCGCTCATCGGCAGCCTGATCCGGGCACGATTCGGGTCTCGCCGCCATCATGCCGCGATCGCCCGGCGGCGCGAACCCCGGCGGCCGCTTGACTATCCCGGCCGCGGGTGAAAGCTGGAGCGATGCCCGCAGGCCCCGACGCCCAGACCCCGCCGCCGGTCGCGTCCGAAAGCTTCCGCGACGCCGCGGCGGCGGTCGACCGCATCGCCGAGCTCTACGAGCGCAACACCGCCTTCCTCCGCACCCATTTCGAGGCCTGGCGCCGCGGCGCGCCGCTCGCCGCCCGGGTGCGCGCCTTCTATCCGGAGATCCGCATCGCCACCGCGACCCACGCGCCGCTCGATTCCCGGCTTTCGTACGGCTTCGTCTCCGGCCCGGGCCTGCATGCCACCACGGTGACGCGGCCCGATCTCTACCGCCGCTACCTGCTGGAGCAGATCGGCCTCCTGATCCAGAACCACGGCGTGCCGGTGGAGATCGGCGAATCGCGGGAGCCGATCCCGGTGCATTTCGCCTACAAGCGCGACATCAACCTGGAGACCGAGCAGCTCGGCCAGGACTGGCCGTCCGACCGGCCGCTGCGCGACCTGTTCGACGTGCCGGACCTCGCGGCGATGGACGATGCCATCGCCAACGGCACGCACCGCTCAGCCCCGGGCGAGCCGGCGCCGCTCGCGCTGTTTCGTGCCGCCCGCACCGACTACTCGCTGCATCGGCTGGCGCATTACACCGGCACGCGGCCGGAGCGGTTCCAGAATTTCATCGTCTTCACCAACTACCAGTTCTATGTCGACGCCTTCGCCCGCATGGCGCGCGAGCGCATGGCGGCCGGCGATCCGGATTACGAAGCCTTCGTCGAGCCGAACGAGGTGGTGACGCAGAACGCCCGGCTCGGCCCGCTCGGGCCGGTCGGCACCGCCCCGCTGCGCCAGCCGCCGATGCCGGCCTTCCATCTCGTCGGCGGCGACCATGGCGGCATCACCATGATCAATATCGGCACCGGCCCGTCCAATGCGCGCAACATGACCGACCATGTCGCGGTGCTCCGCCCGCATGCCTGGATGATGCTCGGCCATTGCGCCGGGCTCGGCGCCGCGCAGCGGCTCGGCGACTACGTGCTGGCGCATGGCTATGTTCGCGAGGACCATGTGCTGGACGCCGAGCTGCCGCTCTGGGTGCCGATCCCGGCGCTGGCCGAGATGCAGGTGGCGCTGGAGCAATCGGTGGCGGAGGTGACGGGTCTTGCGGGCTACGAGCTGAAGCGCGTCATGCGCACCGGCACCGTGGTCAGCGTCGACAACCGCAACTGGGAGCTGGCCGGCGAGGGCGACGTGTTCCGCCGCCTGTCGCAGTCGCGCGCCATCGCGCTCGACATGGAGAGCGCGACCATCGCCGCCAACGGCTTCCGCTTCCGCGTGCCCTACGGCACCTTGCTCTGCGTCTCCGACAAGCCGCTGCACGGCGAGATCAAGCTCGCCGGCATGGCCGGCGAGTTCTACCGCCAGCGCGTCGGCCAGCACCTCGAGATCGGCCTCAAGGCGGTGGAGAAGCTGCGCGCCCACGACCGCGAGCGCCTGCATTCCCGCAAGCTGCGCAGCTTCGCCGAGGTGGCGTTCCAGTAGCGGCGGTCACGCCGACGCCAGTTTCGCCTACAGCCGTCCCTGCCGGCGTCTAATATGGTCCCGTCGACTGAGGAACCATCCTTGACCGAAGAGCGCCTGGAACGACGGCTCTCCGCCATTCTGGCGGCCGATGTGGCCGGCTACAGCCGGCTCATGGGCGTCGACGAGGAAGGCACGCATCGCCGCCTGACCGAGCACCGGCGCGCGCTGGTCGACCCGGCGATCGCCGCGCATCACGGCCGCATCGTGAAGAATATCGGCGACGGCCTGCTCGCCGAGTTCGCCAGCGTGGTGGATGCGCTCCGCTGCGCGGTGGAGATCCAGCGCGGCATGGCGGGACGCAATGCCGACCTGCCGGCGGAGCGGCGGATCGAGTTCCGCATCGGCCTCAATGTCGGCGACGTCATCATCGAGCAGGACGACATCCTCGGCGAGGGCGTGAACATCGCGGCCAGGCTGCAGGCGCTGGCGCAGCCCGGCGGCATCTGCGTCGCCGCCCGCGTGCAGGAGGATGCGCGCGGCAAGCTCGATATCGGCTTCGACGATGCGGGCGAGGTGCGGCTGAAGAACATCGCCTGGCCGGTGCGCGTCTATCACGTCGCGCTCGACGGCTCCCCGGCCGAAGCCCCGCCGGCCCCGGCGCTGCCCGACCAGCCCGCCATCGTGGTGCTGCCCTTCGCCAATCTCAGCGACCATCCGAACTACGCCTTCGTCGCCGACGGCGTGACCGAGGATCTGACCACCGCGCTCTCGCGCCTGCGCTGGCTGTTCGTCATCGCGCCCAACTCCGCCTCGGTCTACAAGCAGAAGGCGGTCGATACGGGCAAGGTCGCCCGCGAGCTCGGCGTCGGGTACATCCTGGAAGGCAGCGTGCGCACCGCCGGCCAGCGCATCCGCATCACGGCTCAGCTGATCGATGCCGAGGGCAAGCACGTCTGGGCCGAGAAATACGACCGCGACCTCAACGACATCTTCGCGGTGCAGGACGAGATCGTCGAATGCATCGTCGCCGCGATCGAGCCGCAGATTTACGCGCGCGAGGGCTTCCGCGCGGCGACGCGGCCGCCGGAAAGCATCGGCGCCTGGGGCCGCGTGGTGCGCGCCATCGACCTGATCAACCGGTTCGGCCGCAAGGAGAACGAGAAGGCGCAGCGCCTGCTCCGGCGCGCCATCGAGGCCGATCCCGATTATGCCCGGGCGCACGCGACCTTGAGCTGGGCGATCTGGTGGGCCACGCTCTATCACTATGCGGAGGACCGGCCGGCCGGCTTCGCCGAAAGCGCCCGGCATGCCGAAGCGGCCTTGCGGCTCGACCAGAACGAGCCCTGGGCCCATATGATGGTCGGCCTCAATCTCAGCACCGCCGGCCAGCACCAGCGCGCCCTCGCGGAGATGGAAGCCGCGCTGCAGCTCAATCCCAGCTTCGCCCTCGGGCATACGACCTATGGCTGGACGCTGCTCCGCGCCGGCCGCTTCGAGGCGGCGGTGGCCGAGACGGCGAAGGCGATGCGCATGAGCCCGATGGATTCCTTCGCCGGCCTCTACACGACGACGCATGGCCTCGCGCTGCTCGGCATGCGGCGCTTCGCCGAGGCGCTGCCGCATCTGCGCGCCTCGGTCGCCGCAGGCGCCGAATTCGCCGGCCACTACAACGTGCTGATCAGCTGTTGCGGGCATCTCGGCCTCGCGGACGAGGCGGCCGAGTTCATCGCCCGGCGCAACCAGGTCGGCCCGCCGCTCCATGCCGGCATCGTCCGCTACAACCTGCGCGCCTTCGCCCATTGCGACGTGTTCGTCGAGGGCCTGCTCAAGGCCGGCGTGCCGGAATAGGCGGCTGCGGGCCGGCAAGAACGCCGCGATGCCGGCGGCATTTTTCGACGGCCGATAGCTCGCCTCAGCCGTCGAGCGCCCGGCGCACCAGGTCGGCGGTGTTCCTGCTGCCCAGCTTGCGCATCACGTTGGCCCTGTGAAACTCGACGGTGCGCGGGCTGATGCCGAGCATGCGCGCCGCCTCCTTGCTGGTGGCGCCGCGCACGATCTGCGCCAGGGCGACGCGCTCGCGCTCCGTCAGTAGCGCATGGCCCGGGAACGGCTTGGACAATACGCCGAGAGCGCCGTGCAGCCGTTTGATCTCCTGTCTGGCCTGCCGCAACTCCGGCGTCGCCAGGAACTCCCAATCACCGTTGCGTCGGGCGGTGCAGCACTGATGCGCACGCGCGACATCCAGCAGGTCGACCGCCCGGCTCGCCTGCAGCGAGTAGGTGCAGAGCACCACCATCCGCTGTCCCGCAAGCGAGCGGTCGAGCTCGCGCTCGTACTCGCAGAATGCCTGCCAATGATTGGACTCGATCCAGAACGCGTTGCCGCTCACCCGCATGCCGTCGAAGCCTTTGGCCAGCGCAGCACTCAGCTTCTGGCTCCAGCCGCCGGTGATCCGTTGCAGATCGAACTGGCTGCCGCGCAAATACCAGTCGGTGCCCGAGATGATCTCGATCCGTCCGGCCGCGAGCTGCGCCTCGAGGTCGGGGACGGCACGGCGCAACGCGGCCTTGGCATCAACCTCGGTAGCCGGCTCCGAAATCGCCCAGACGCAGAATTCGTTGCTCGCCAGCCCGGCCTTGAAATACGCCGCCGCCGTATCGAGCAGGTCGTCCTTGGTCTCGTAGAAGACGCAGATATGGGTTCCCCACGGCATCTCGCCCACCACGCGGATGCCGCTCTGCCGCAAGGGCTGATCCTCTGCGGAAGCGCCGCGCCTGGGCCTGCCCGGCCGGCGCCCGGTGGTTCCGCCGTCGCGAACCGCGGTCGTGTTGGTTGGGGACACCTTGCCCCTCCGGTGTCAGAAATCTGCCGCTTCCGCGGCGGCGAATACCAACATGTCTGGACGCGTGTTCCGACCCCAAGGCCCTAGCTCGACAAGAGCAAGCCGGGTGACCTCGAATGAATACGAGTATCGGCGCTTCCTCGTAGTCTTACAAGGTTTCCCGACGGCGCCCGCCCCCCAGGTTTGCGGACCTTAGTGGAGGCTATCTTGATGCCGAGGGTTCTCTCCAATTGGCGGTCGCGCCTTGGTCCGGGCGCGGCCTCGGCGGCGCTGGTTCTCGCCATCTGCCTCGGCCTCACCGCGGTGGCCTGGCGGGTGAGCCAGCATGCCGTCGAGGCGGAGGCAAAGGCCCAGTTCCGCCTCGCCGTCACCGAAGCCGCGATCGCCGTCACCGACCGGATCGAGAACAACGAGAACGTGCTGCGGGGCGGCGTCGGACTGCTCGCCGCCGCGCCCGATGCCAGCCGCGCGCAATGGCATGCCTTTGTCGACACGGTGAAGGCGACCGAGCAGCTTCGCGGCGTGCTGGGCATCGGGTTCGCGCGCCGGATCCGCGTCGCGGAGAAGGACGCGCATGTCGCCGCGGTGCGCGCCGAAGGCTTCCCCGAATACGACATCCGGCCCTCGACCCCGCGCGCGGAATACACCTCGATCGTCTACCTGGAGCCGTTCGACTGGCGCAACCAGCGTGCCTTCGGCTACGACATGATGACCGAGCCGGTGCGCCGCCGGGCGATGGAGCTGGCGCGCGACAGCGGCCAGGCGGCGCTCTCGGCCAAGGTGACGCTGGTCCAGGAGACCGACCAGGAAGTTCAGCCCGGCTTCCTGATCTACCTTCCCGTCTACGCCCAGGGGGCCCCGACCGGTTCGGTGGAGGCGCGGCGCGCCGCCCTGGTCGGGTTCGTGTACTCGCCGTTCCGCGCGCATGACCTGATGACCGCCGCCCTGGCGCGGCAGCGCTTCGACCTCGCGATCGAGATCTTCGACGGGTCCGAGCCCGCCGAAGAGAACCTGCTCTACCGCAACCGCGCCATGTCCGCGCTCCGGCGCAGCGGCGACACCGCCGAGTTGGTGGAGCAGGTTTCGCAATCGATCGGCCAGCACGCCTGGACGCTCCACTTCGCCGCCGCCACGTCCTTCGTCTCGCCCGACACGCGGCGCCGGCCCTGGCTGATCCTCGGCGGCGGCGCCATCATCAGCCTGCTGGCCGGGTCCGCGGTCGGCGCCATCGCGCGCAACCGCCTGCGCGCGCAGGTCGCGGCGGAGCAACTGGCAACCGGCACCGCGCAGCGGCGCCAGGTCGAGGCCGAGCTGCAGCAGAGCGAGCAGATGGCCCGCCGCATCATCGACGCGGCGCTGGATGCCTTCGTGCAGATCGACCAGACCGGTCGGATCATCGAGTGGAATCCGCAGGCCGAGCGCCTGTTCGGCTGGTCGCGCGCCGAAGTGCTAGGCCAGCCGCTGGCCGAACTGGTCATCCCGCCCGACCTCCGCGAGCGGCATCGCGCCGGTCTCGCGCGCTATGCCGCGACCGGCGAGGCCCACATCCTCGGACAGCATATCGAGATGCGGGCGCTGCGCCGCGACGGCGACGAGTTCACGGTCGAGCTCACCATCACCGCGCTCACGCGCGGCCAGGGCCTTGTCTTCAACGCCCTCATTCGCGACCTGACCGACAAGCTTGCCGCCGAACAGCAGCTGCGCCAGGCCCAGAAGCTCGACGCCATCGGCCAGCTCACCGGCGGCGTCGCGCACGACTTCAACAACCTGCTCACCGCCATCATCGGCAGTGCCGAGATGCTGATCTCATCCTCGGGCACGAACAGCAGGCTGCGCGAGCTCGCCGAGGGCATCCTCACCGCCGGCCTGCGCGGCGCCGACCTGACGCATCGGCTGCTCGCTTTCGCGCGCAAGCAGTCGCTGCAACCGCAACTGATCGACCTGAACCAGCGCCTGCCCGGCGTCGTCACCATGCTTCAGCGCATGCTGGGCGAGGCGGTCACGCTGTCCTTCACGCCGGGCGATGGCCTCTGGGCGACCCGGGTCGACCCCTCGCAGGTGGATGACGCCGTGGTCAATCTCGCCATCAATGCCCGCGATGCCATGCCGTCGGGCGGCGACCTGATCATCGCCACCGCCAATGCCGAGATCGACGAGGGCTATGCCTCGATCGAGCGCGACGTGCGCCCGGGCGCCTATGTGATGCTGTCGGTCACCGACAGCGGCACCGGCATGTCGCCCGAGGTGGTGGCGCGCGCCATCGAGCCCTTTTTCACCACCAAGGAGCCCGGTAGCGGCACCGGCCTCGGCCTCAGCATGGTGTACGGCTTCGTCAAGCAGTCGGGCGGCCATCTCAAGATCTACAGCGAGCCCGGCCTCGGCACCACGGTGCAGATCTACCTGCCCCGGGCCCAAACGCTATCGGATGCCGTGCCGGCCCAGCCGCGCGCCCTCGCGACGGCAATTCCGCGCGGGCGCGAATCGATCCTGCTGGTCGAGGACAATGCCGATGTGCGGGCCATGGCCATGTCGCAGCTCACCGATCTCGGCTATCGCGTCCTGCCGGCGGAACATGGGCCGGCCGCGATCGAGATCCTGAAGAGCGGCGAGCCGGTCGACCTGCTGTTCACCGATTCCGTCATGCCGCTCGGCATGACCGGCCGCGAGCTGGCCGAGGCGGCGCGCGGCATGCGGCCCGGCCTTCGCGTCCTGTTCACCACCGGCTATCGCGGCATTCGCCGCGAGGACGAGACGGCGGCGGAGAAGCCGGACGTCCTGCACAAGCCATATCGCAAGCACGAACTGGCCGAGCGCGTCCGCAACGCGCTCGACCGGCCCTAGTCCGCGCCTCAGTCCGAGCCGGTCGCCCAGGCGCCGACGGCCCGCATCATCCGGTCCGCCCGTGCGGGCGCATCAGCACAACGCGGCGCACAAAAAAAGCCGGCGAAGACCAGGCGATCGGCCGCGGCACAGGCGGGTTGAGCAGCAAGATCCACGCCCTGGTCGACGCCCTCGGCAACCCGATCCGCTTCCTGCGCACGGCGGGACGGGCGCACGACCTGCACGATGCCGACCCCAAGGCCCCAGCTCGACAAGAGCAAGTCGGGTGCCCTCGTACTAATACGGGTATCGGCGTTTCCCCGTAGTCTTACAAGGTTTCCTGACGGCGTCGGCCCCCCAAGATCTACGGACCATGACGGAGGCTATCCCACCGCGCCTCTCTCGCATTCCCTGAAGGCCTCCTTCAGCGGGATGATTTTCAACAGGGAACGACTGAAATGGTCCGCTCTGCGTTGCGTTCACTGGGTCGATTCTTCCTGGGCCTTTCCAGTCCGCCGCCCGCGAAGCACAGCCCGCCGGCGGCGCAGGCGACGGCCGCCGCGTCGTTCGAAGGCCGCACGCGCCAGATCGCCCGGGTGGCGAAGGATGGCTCGAGCAAGGTTCTGGCGGCCAGCGTCCAGCTGATTGGGATGCAGGACATTCGCCGCTCGCTCGGTCCGCGCTGGCCGGCCGTGTCCAGCATCGCTTACGCGGTGGCCGAAAGCGCGATCCGGAGCCACCTTTCCGCGCAGGACATCTTCCAGCGCCAGGACGACGAAACCTTCATCCTCTGCTTCGCCCATTCCAGTCCGGCCGAAGCGGACCGGCAGACCCGCGCCATCGTCAACGAGATCCGCACCGAACTGGTGAAGCAGGCACCGGACATACCGCTGCGCGTCGACCATACGGTGGCCGAGCTCGATTGGGCGCCGGTGGTGGCGAGCGGCGGGTCCCTGGCCGACAGCATCGCCGCCAGCCTGCGCAAGATCCGGCAGGAAGCCGACGAGGCGGCGCGCACCTGGCGCCGCGAGTTGCTGGCCAGCGCGACCGTTCACTACAACCCCGTCTGGAAACCCGACAAGCGCATCGTCGCGATCTATCGCTGTCTCCTCGACCCGGAGACGGGTCGCCAAACCCTGCGGCGCTTCGGCGCCTTGTCCGGGCTGGACGAGGCGCGCTCGCTGATCTGCGATCTCGATTGCCTGCTGATCGGCCGCGCCATCGAAACCTTGCACAGGCTGATCAGTTCCGGTGGCACGGCCCAACTCATCATTCCGGTCAACCTGAACGCGCTTGCCGATCGCGCCGGCCGCGAAGCCTATCTCGGCTTGTGCCGGACGATCCCCGAAGCCTATCGGCCCTATGTGCTGTTCGAGCTGCACGGGGTCACGGCCGCGACGCCGACCTCGCGACTGATCGAGATCGGCCTCGCGCTCAAGCCCCACGCGCATGGCTTGCTGATCGAGGTGCCGCCCGTCGTCAGCCGCCTGCATGAGGCGGCAGCAATCAGCGTCTACGGCGTCACAGTAAGCGCCAAGGCGCTGAATGGCCCCGATATCGGCAATCGCCTGCAGCGCTTCGCCGCCGCCGCCCGGGCAATGAGAATCAAGATCTTCGCACATGACGTCGACACGCTCGGCACCTGCGAGGCGGCGATCGGTGCGCAGCTCGACTACATGGGAGGCGCCGCGATCGCGCCCTCGCTGCTGGTGCCGAAGAGCGCCCATTTCTGGAATCCCGTCTGAGCCATGACGATGCCACAGTTCGAACCGGCGGACTGGGCCGCCTTTTCCGCCATTGCCGTGCTCGGTACCTGGTGGCTGTTCGGCTTCAGATGCCGCGACCTTGGGCAACAATTGCGCCGCCATATCGAGCGCGACCGCTTGGTGGCGCGCGCCGTGAGCGCCGTGCTGTGGGATTGGGAGGTCGCCCCCGACCGTCTCGAATGGAGCGAGGCCCTGGAACCGACCTTCGGCTATCCCCCGGGAGCGGCAGGCGGGACATTGTCCTGGTGGCTCGAACGCGTCCACCCGGAGGATCGGGGGCGAGTCGAAGCCGGACTTGTCCATGTGGTGGCCGAATCCGCGTCCTGGTCATGTGAGTACCGCTTCCGTCGTGCCGACGGCGGCTATGCCGATGTGCTCGATCGCGGCTATGTCGTCCGAGACAAATCCGGCCGCGCGGTCCGGATGATCGGCGCGATGCTCGATGTTTCGGAGCTTCGTCGCAAGGATCTGGCGCTCCGCGAGAGCGAGGCGCGCTATCGGCAAGTCGTCGAGGGGATCGGCGAGGTGATCTTCAAGATGGATCGCGACGGCCGATGGACCTTCCTCAACGCCGCGTGGACCCGGGTCACCGGATGGGAAGTGGCGGCGAGCCTAGGTCGGGCTGCCATCGGCTATGTGCGCGATGCCGACCATCCCAGGCTCCGGTCGAGCTTCCGCCGCCTGATCGCCGGCGAAGCCGAGGCAATGGAGGAAGAGTTCCAGGCATTGAGCCGCAATGGCCAGATGAAGTGGTTCGGCATGGTTGCCCGTGCCATGCGTGACCAAGCGGGCAGCATCGTCGGCGTTGCCGGTACTCTGACCGACATCACCGAGCGGAAGCAGGCCGAGCTTGCGCTGCGCTACGCCAAGGAGGCGGCCGAAGCGGCGGACCGGGCGAAGTCGCAGTTCCTCGGCAATATGAGCCACGAGCTACGCACGCCGCTCAACGCGATCCTCGGCTTTGCGGAGCTGATCCGGGACGCGATCGCGGGGCCGCTGGAAGAGCGCTACCGCCAGTACGCTGGCAATATCCACGTTGCCGGCACGCGTTTGCTCGGCATCATCGACGACATCCTCGACCTCTCGCATCTCGATCGCGGTCAGCTGCAGCTCAACGAAGCGACCGTGGATATCGGCGGCGTCATCGATATCCTCGTGGGGCGCTGGGACTTGGCGGCCTCCTCCGCGGGGCTTCTGCTGCAGCAGGACGTGGCCGAGGGATTGCCGACGATTCGGGCGGATGGCCTGCGGTTGCGCCAGGCCCTGTCGAACCTCGTCCGCAATGCGATCGAGTTCACGCCGGAAGGCGGCAAGATCTCCGTATCGGCGATGGCGGAAGCGACGGGCCTCGTCATCCGCGTCGCCGATTCCGGGATCGGCATCGACCCCGCGCATCTGCCGTATGTCACCTCGCCTTTCCACGTCGAGGAGCCGGTGCAATCGCGGTGCCATCAAGGCGCCGGCCTCGGATTGCCGTTGGCACGCCGTCTGATCGAGCTGCATGGCGGCACGCTGGAGATCGACAGCGAGCCCGGACGAGGGACCACCGTGACGCTGCGCCTGCCCAGGCAGCGCGAGCTGGCATCGGGCAAGAATGCTACCTGACGGCAGCGCCGGCGCCCGGTTGTCCGTCAGTCGGGCTTGTCCTCGCCGGCGGCGAAGCGCTGGTCTTGCTCGCGGACCAGCCAGTAGACCGCACCCAGCGCCAGCATGGCGGCGCTCAGGCCGAGCAGCTTGCCGGCATCCGTGGCCGTGAGATCGAGGATGATCAGCTTGCGCAGGATGGCGAGCATGGCGAGGAGCACGACGGTCCTGACTTGCACGATGCTCTCGCGCCGCTCCGCCACCACGACCAGCGAGCGTTTGAACTCCAGCGCGATGATGACGGTGAAGATCATGCCGAACACGGCCTGGAACACCGCGTGGTCGGTAGGATCGAACGCCTCCGCAAGGAACACGACGTAGAAGATCTTCAGCGCCAGGTTCCACACCGCCGAGGCGATCACCAGCGCGATCAGCGTGGTGAGGATCACCACCACGGCCTGCTCGAATTTTCCGTAGAAGGTCAGGAGCCGCCATCGGTCCCGCGCCGCTGCGATCTCGCCCCTCACCGTCATGGCAGCCTCCCGGCACGGCTTCCGCTCGACAATAGCGTCCGCGGTCACGACATGCGACCGGTCGCGCGCGGCGCGGCTTGACAGCCCGCTCTCCGCGTCTATTATTTAACCGAGAAGTTATCTACCAGGGCGGTTACAACAACAAATGCCTGCACCCGTCACCAGCGATCAGCTTTCGGCCACGTTTCAGGCGCTGGCCGATCCGACCCGGCGCGCCATCCTGGCCCGCCTGTCGCAGGGCGAGACCACGGTCACCGACCTGGCCGAGCCCTTCGATATGAGCCTGCCGGCGATCTCCAAGCATCTCAAGGTGCTGGAACGCGCCGGGCTGATCGCGCGCGGGCGCGAGGCGCAGTGGCGGCCCTGCCGCCTGGAAGCGGCGCGGCTGAAGGACGTGGCCGACTGGGTCGAGCGCTACCGCCGGTTCTGGGAGCAGAGCCTGGACCGGCTGGACCACTACCTGCGCGAGCTGCAGGCGCCGCCGAAGGGGCAGGGGAGAACAGGGGGTAGGGGGCGCGCGAAAGGCAAGAGGAAGGAAAATGGCCGCAAGCACTGAGCTTCTCCCCGAGACGACGGCGCACGAGCTCGTCCTCACCCGCCTGTTCGACGCGCCACGGCCGCTGGTCTTCAAATGCTGGACCGACCCGCTGCATGCCGCGATGTGGTGGGGCCCGCAGGGCTTCACGCTGGAGGCCTGCCAGATGGATGTCCGCGTCGGCGGCGCCTGGCGCATGGGCATGCGCTCGCCCGAAGGGACGCGGCACGTGAAGAGCGGCATCTACAAGGAAGTCGCACCACCGTCGCGGCTCGTCTTCACCTTCGCCTGGGAGGATGAGGCGGGGCAACCGAAGCATCCCATGCTGGTCGAGGTGACCTTCGCGGAGGAGGGCAGCAAGACCCGCCTGACGATGCATCACACCAACCTCGAATCCGAGACCGCGCGGGAGCTGCACGGCAAGGGCTGGACCAGCACGATGGAGCGCCTCGCCGCCTATCTGGCATCGGGGCAAATGCGGGATTGATGCAGGCCGCCTGATCCGCCATGCCGAAGGTCTCGTTCACCCGCGCGCTGGAGCGCTTCCTCGCCGCGCCGATGGTGGAAGTCGAAGGCGCCACGGTGAGCGAGGCGCTGGCCCAGGTCTTCGCCCGCGCGCCGGCGCTCCGCGGCTATGTGCTGGACGACCAGGGCGCGGTGCGCCGGCATGTCTCGATCTACATCAACGACCAGCCGCTCGCCGATCGGCAGCGGCTCACCGATCCGGTCGAGCCCCGGGACGAGATCTTCGTCCTGCAGGCCCTGTCCGGCGGCTAGCGAACGGAGGAAACATGGCCGATCGGCTGCACGTCGGAACGCGCAAGGGCCTGTTCGAACTGGTACGGACCAGGAAGGGCTGGGACGTGGCAGAGACGCGTTTCCTCGGCGACCCGATCTCGGCCGTGCTGGTCGACGCCGACGGCGCGGCCTACGCCGCCCTCGATCTCGGGCATTTCGGCGCCAAGCTGTGGCGCCGGGACAAGGGCGGCGACTGGGCCGAGCTGCCGGCGCCGAGCTTCCCCGAGAAGCCGGCCGAGGCGAAGGACGATCCGCATCCCTGGAGCCTGGTGAAGATCTGGGGGCTGGAGCCCGGCGGCGTGCCGGGCCGGCTCTGGGCCGGCACCATTCCGGGCGGCCTGTTCCGCTCCGACGATCGCGGGGCAAGCTGGACCCTGATCGAAAGCCTGTGGCGTTCGCCGGAGCGCGCGAAGTGGGGCGGCGCCGGCGGCGACCAGCCCGGCATCAGCGTGGTGCTGGTCGATCCGAAGAACCCGGCCGATCTCCGCCTCGGCGTCTCCACCGGCGGCGTCTGGGCCAGCGGCGATACCGGCCGGACCTGGTCGCTGATCAACCAGGGCATGTATGCCGAGTACATGCCGCCGGAGCTGGCGGGCGATCCGATCAGCCAGGACGTGCACTGCCTGTCGCGCTGCGCCGCGCAGCCGAACGTGATCTGGTGCCAGCACCACAACGGCGTGTTCCGCTCCGAGGATGCCGGCGCCACCTGGAGCGAGGTCAAGGCGATCCGCCCGGCCAAGTTCGGCTTCGTCGTCGCCGCGCATCCGAATGACCCGCAGACGGCGTGGTTCGTGCCGGCGACCAAGGACGAGAAGCGCTATCCCGTCGACGGCAAGGTGGTGGTGGCGCGCACCCGCGACGGCGGCAAGAGCTTCGATGTGCTCACCAAGGGCCTGCCGCAGAAGCACGCCTACGACCTGACGCTCCGCCACGCGCTGTCGGTCGACGCCTCCGGCGAGCGGCTCGCCTTCGGCACGACGTCGGGCGGCCTCTGGATTTCCGAGGATGGCGGCGATACTTGGATGGCACCGGAGATGCGGCTGCCGCCGGTCGCCGTGGTGCGCTTCGCCGAATATTGAGGTCGCCGGATGGATGCCGAGAAGCAGAGCGCGCTGAGCCTGACGCGCGTCTTCGACGCGCCGCGCGCGCTCGTCTTCAGGCTGTGGAGCGAGCCCGCGCATCTGGCGCGCTGGTGGGGCCCGCAGGGCTTCGCCGTGAAATCGGTCGAGATGGATTTCCGCGTCGGCGGGGCCTGGAAGGTTTGCCTGCACGCGGATGCCGGCTTCGATTTCTGGATGGGCGGCGAATACCGCGAGATCCGCGCGCCCGAGCGGCTCGTCTTCACCTTCAAATGGGAGGCCGCGCATGGCAAGCCGAAGCTCGACACCGTCGCCACCATCACCCTGACCGAGCAGGGCGGCAAGACGCGGCTCGACCTGCACCAGGCGCCGTTCCAGGCGCTCGATGCCCGCGCGGCGCATCAGGGCGGCTGGGGCGACACGCTCGACCGCCTGGCCGCCTATCTCGCCGAGGTCGAGCTGTCGCGATAGGCAAGCTGTCATCAAGCCGCCGTAGCAGAGCGGCGAGTGGATTATCCGAGGTCACATGACGGTCATCGATGAAGCGGCCGGCGCCGTCCCGGCGTCTGTTCTGGCCGGACGGCGCGAATGGATCGGGCTCGGCGTCATCGCGCTGCCCTGCCTGCTCTATTCCATGGATCTCACGGTGCTGAACCTGGCGGTGCCGCATCTCAGCGCCGACCTGAAGCCCACCAGCGCCGAGCTGCTGTGGATCGTCGACATCTACGGCTTCCTGATCGCCGGCCTGCTGATCACCATGGGGACGCTCGGCGACCGTATTGGCCGCCGCAAGCTCCTGATGATCGGGGCGGCGGCCTTCGGCGTCGCCTCGGTGCTGGCCGCCTTCGCCACCACGCCGGCCATGCTGATCGCCGCCCGCGCCATCCTCGGTGTCGCCGGCGCGACCCTGGCGCCGTCGACTCTCTCGCTGATCCGCAACATGTTCCACGATCCGGGCGAGCGCACCTTCGCCATCGGCGTCTGGATCACCAGCTATTCGGTCGGCGGCGCCATCGGCCCGCTGGTCGGCGGCGTGCTGCTGGCGCATTTCTGGTGGGGCTCGGTGTTCCTGGTCGCGGTGCCGATCATGCTGCTGCTGCTCGCCGTCGCGCCGCTCCTGCTGCCGGAATACCGCGACCCGCAGGCCGGCCGCATGGATCTCGCCAGCGCCGCGCTGTCGCTCGCGGCCGTGCTCGCCGTGATCTGGGGCGTGAAGCAGGTCGCCGTGCACGGCTTCACCGGCGAGGCCCTGCTCGCCACCGCCGCCGGCATCGCGCTGGCCGCCATCTTCGCGCGGCGCCAGCGCCGCCTGGCCGATCCCTTGATCGATCTCCGCCTGTTCCGCACGCCCGCCTTCGGCGCGGCGCTGGTCACCAACCTGCTCGCGCTGTTCGTCGCTTTCGGCTGCTTTCTGCTCGTCGCGCAGTACCTGCAGCTGGTGCTCGGCCTGACGCCGCTGGTCGCGGGCCTGTGGACGGTGCCGTCCTCGCTCGGCTTCGTCGTCGGGTCGATGTTCGCGCCGATGATCCTCCGCCGCTTCCGCGTCGCGACCGTGCTGGTCGGCGGGCTCTGCTTCGCCGCCGCGGGCTTCGCGGTTCTGGCCGCGCTCGGGCCGCAAGGCGATCTCGTGGTGCTGGTCGGCGGCACCGTCGTCTTCGCCCTCGGCCTCGCGCCGGTCGTCACCCTCACCACCGATCTCGTCGTCGGCGCGGCGCCGCCGGAGCGCGCCGGCGCCGCCTCGGCAATGTCGGAGACCGCGGCGGAGCTCGGCGGCGCGCTCGGCATCGCCGTGCTCGGCAGCATCGCCGCCGCAATCTACCGCGCCCAAATGGCCGAGGCGGCGGGCGAGGGCCTGCCGCCGGCGGCGCTCGCGACCGCGCGCGACACGCTCGGGGGTGCCTACACGATCGCGGCCGGGCTGCCCGGCCATCTCGGCGCCGGCCTGCTGACCCTCGCGCGCGAAGCCTTCGTCGCCGCGCTGCAATCCGCCGTGATGATCAGCGCCGCGGTGGTGCTGGCGGCGGCGCTGCTGGTGATGCTGCTGCTGCGCAATCCCCGCCCGGCGCCGGCCGGCCCCTAGGCCGCCTCTGGCTTCGCGTAGATCCGGTCGATCAGGCCCCAGGCCTTCGCTTCCTCCGGCGTCATGAAGCGGTCGCGCTCCAGTGCCTGCTCCACCTCGACCAGATCGCGGCCGCAATGCTTGGCATAGAGCCCGACCAGACGCTGCTTGGTGCGCAGCATCTCCTTGGCGTGCAGCTCGATATCGGTGGCTTGCCCCTGGAAGCCGCCGGAGGGCTGGTGGATCATGATCGAGGCATGCGGCAGCGCGGCGCGCTTGCCGGCGGCGCCGGCCATCAGGATGAACGAGCCGAGCGAATAGGCGGTACCCATGCAGAGCGTCGCCACCGGGCTGCGGATGTACTGCATCGTGTCGTAGATGGCGAAGCCCGACGTCACCACGCCGCCCGGCGAATTGACGTAGAGCGAGATGTCCTTGCCGGCATGCTCCGATTCGAGGAACAGCAGCTGGGCGCAGACCACCGATGCCACGCCGTCGTCGATCGGACCGTTGATGAAGACGATGCGCTCGCGCAGCAGGCGCGAATAGATGTCGAACGAGCGCTCGCCGCGGAACGTCTGCTCGACCACCATGGGGATCAGGTTGCTCATGCGGCCCTCCGGCGCGGCAGCTGAACGTCGCGGCAGGCCAGCGCGAGCGCCAGCGAAACCACGCGGCCGCCGGCCTGCGCCATCCGAGTCAGCGGCGTGGCGAGATCGAGCGGGAAGCCCGCATGCACCAGACGCAGATGGGTGCGGCCGGCCACCGCCTCGGTCAGCTCGAAGCTGACGATGCTGTCGATGCCGTCATCCTCGCGGTGCCGCCAGCGATAGCTGAGCTTGCGCGGCGGCTCGGCCTCCAGCACCTCGCAGTCGATCGTCGCGCCCTCCAGCCCGCGGAAGCGGAAGCGCGCGCCCGGTTCGGCGCTGAAATCGTTCGGGGCGAGCCAGCGGGCCAGCAGTTCCGGCTCGGTCAGCGCCCGCCAGACCTTCTCGGGGGCGGCATCCAGCTCGCATTCCACGACGATGCGGGTGCCGGGCAAGTCGCTGGCGCTCATCGATCCATCTCCCTCAGCACGTCCTTCAGCCGGTCGATCCGCGGCGGCCAGAAGGCCCGGTAGCGCTCGAGCCAGGCCAGCATCGGCGCGAGACCCTGCGGATCCACCCGGTAGTAAGCGAACCGGCCCGCGCGGCGTTCCTTGACGAGATGCGCGTCCTTCAGCGCGGCGAGATGCTGCGAAATCGCCGGCTGCGTCACGTCGAACCCGGCCTTCAGCTGGCCGACGCTCATCTCGCGCTCGGTCAGCCGCTCGAAAATCGCCCGCCGGGTCGGATCGGCCAGAGCCCGGAACACGCTTGTCTCGACCATGCTGATATATAAGAGAGCGCTTATATGTCAGTCAATGCCCTTGTCCATCGCGACCCGTAACCCCGTCATGAGAATGGAAGGAGCAAGGTCGGGGCCGATTTACCGGCCCGGCAGCCGTGGCTGCGGCCGGCTTCCTGCAATGGCGGCGCAGTCAAAGCCTGGTCATCCGCTCCCCACGACTTCGGCGCCGTCGGGCCGGATCGGCGGGCGCAATCGTTTGAATCCGGTTGTCTGGAAGCGCGCCGTGTTTGATCTTGATTAACGGATCGCGATTTTCCCATCAAGATCATTTTAACATTGTAATTCTACGCTCCGCCGAGAGAAAATAGCCTCGGCCTGCAACCGGATGGTGGCCGGCGGCGGGGTGTTCGACGGGTCGGCCATGCCACTGCCATTCCGCAGTATCGAGCGACAGCCGGCGGTCCGCCTGCCGGCCAATCTTCGGATTCTGGTGATGGGCGGCGGCGCCGGGCTGATCATCCTCGCCACGGCCGTCGCCGTGCTGATCCATCTGCGCCTGCTCGCGGTCGATCGCACCGACCGGCATCTGAATGCCATCGCCACCTTGCTCGGGGAGCAGACCGCGCGCGCCGTGCAGACGGCCGACCTCGTGCTCGATGCCGTCGAGCGCCGCGTCGCCACGGCGCGCGACGTCGCAGAGGCGGGCGAGCACGCGACGCACGTGTTCCTGCGCGACCGCATCGCCGGCATTCCGCAGATCAAATATGCGGTCGTGATCGGGCCGGACGGCAAGCTGCTGGCATCCAGCCTCAGCCATCCGGCCGCGGATGTCTGGTTCGGCGACCGCTACCATTTCACCGCGCATCGGGAATCAAACGATGCCGGCCTGCGTGTCTTCGACATCGTCCAGAGCCGGACGACGGGCGAATGGCTGGTCATTTTCGGGCGCCGATGGAAGGCGCCCGACGGCTCCTTCGCCGGCGTTCTGAACGTGGCGCTCGACCCGGAATACTTCACCACCCTGTACCGCGGCCTGACCGATGGCGACGGATCGGCCATCGGTCTGCTGCGCGCCGACGGCACCATCCTGTCGCGCTATCCGGATGCCGCGACCTATATCGGCAGGCGGGCCGATCCCGCCCATCTGCGCCGCCTGCTCGCCGTCCCGCCGGGCGAGGCGGTAGAGTTCACCAGCACGATCACCGGCACAGCGCGCCATTTCGCCGCGCGCGCGGTGCCGGGCTACCCGCTGCTCATCGTCGCCTCGATGGCCGAGGAGGTGGTGCTCGCCGACTGGTATGCGCAGCTCGCGCTGATCGGGGCCGGCGCGCTGGCGGCGATCGCCGCCATCGTCCTCCTGCTGTTCAAGCTGCAGACCAGCCTCAGCGAGGCGGGGCGCATCCTGGATGCGGCGGCCGACGCCCTGGTGCTGGTCGACATGTCCGGCGCGATCGTGCGCGTCAACGCCCGGCTGGAAGGCATGTTCGGCTATCGTGGCGGCGATCTGCGGGGCAAGCCGATCGAGGTCCTGATGCCGCAGGACCGCCACGCCGCCCATCGCGGCTACATCAGGGCCTTCGCCGAGAGGCCGCGCGCGCGGGCAATGGGTGCGCAGGGCCGGGAGATCCGGGCCGTGCGCAAGAACGGCGAGGTCTTCCCGGTCGAGATCAGCCTCAATCCCGTCGCCCTGGCCGGCAACGCCTATGTCGTCGCCACGATCAGCGACATCACCACGCGCCAACGGACCGAGAACCAGCTGCGCGAGGCGCGCGAGATGTTTGCCGCCATCATCGACGCCTCGCCCATGGCGATCGTGGCGCTCGACACCAGCCGCAAGGTGCTGGTCTGGAACCGCGCCGCGGAAGCCATGTCCGGGTACACCACCGAGGAGACGGTCGGTCGCCCGTATCCGCTGGTGCCGGCCGACGGACAGGCGGAGTTCGACGAGCACTTCGCCCGCATCTGCGCCGGCGAGAGTCAGCGCGACATCGAAGTCATGCGCAAGCGCAAGGACGGCACGCTGCGCCGGCTGAAATTCTCCGGTGAGCCGCTCTACGACGGCGACCGCAGCGTCCGCGCCATCATCTACGTGCTGGACGACATCACCGACCGCAAGGCGATCGAGGACCAGCTGCACCAGGCGCAGAAGATGGAGGCCGTGGGCCAGCTGACCGGCGGCATCGCGCACGATTTCAACAACATGCTGACGGTGATCATCGGCAATGCCGAGGTGCTGCTGGCACGCCCGAACATGGATCCCAAGCTGCGGCCGATCTGCGACATGATCCTGCGCGCGGCGGAGGGCTCGGCCGATCTGACCAACCGGCTGCTCGCCTTCGCCCGCCGCCAGTCGCTGCAGCCCAAGCGCACGCCGGTCAAGCCGTTCATCGAGCGCATGGGCGGCCTGATGCACCGCACGCTCGGCGAGAATGTCGAGATCCGCCTGTCGCTCGCCGCCGATGCCTGGCAGGTCATGGTCGATGCGCCGCAGCTGGAGACCGCGATCCTCAACCTCGCCATCAACGCGCGTGATGCCATGCCGCGCGGCGGCCAGCTGGTGATCGAGACCCGCAATGTCAGCTTCGACGAGAAGTCGGCGCCGCTGCACCAGGACGCGCAGGCCGGCGACTTCGTGATGATCGCGGTGTCCGACAACGGCACCGGCATGACGCCCGAGACGCTGCAGCGGGTGTTCGAGCCGTTCTTCACCACCAAGGAAGTCGGCAAGGGGACCGGGCTCGGCCTCAGCATGGTCTATGGCTTCGTCCGCCAGTCGGGCGGCCACGTCGCGATCTACAGCGAGCTGGGTCACGGCACCAGCGTCAAGATCTACCTGCCGCGGGCGATCGGCGCGGAAGGCGGCACCGAGTCGGCCGGCGAGGCGGACGGTCCGGCGCCGTCCAGGGGCGAATCGATCCTGCTGGTCGAGGACGAGAGGCTGCTGCGCGACTTCGTCGAGAGCCAGCTTCGCGACCTCGGCTATTCGGTCGTCACGGCGGCGGACGGCAAGCGGGCGCTGGAGATACTCGCCGGCGAGACGAAGTTCGATCTTCTGTTCACCGACGTCGTGATGCCGGGCGGCATCTCCGGCCGCGAAGTGGCCGAGCGGGCGCAGGCGATGCGGCCCGATATCCGCGTGCTGTTCAGTTCCGCCTATACCCGCGAATCCATCGCGCAGCACGGACGGCTCGGCAGCGACGTGCACCTGCTGAGCAAGCCCTATCGCGTGCAGGAGATGGCCGCGAAGCTGCGCGAGGTGCTGGATCGCGAAGCGGTGCCGGCATGACGGTCGGCCCGGTTTCGATCGGCCCGGTTTCGATCGGCCCGGCTTCGATCAGGCCGGCTTCGATCGCCCGGTCGTTCGATCGGCGTAGGGGGTGACGCATGGCACGCATCCTGATCATCGACGACGACGGTGACGTGCGGGAGACCGTCGTGCGCCTGCTCGAGCTCGATGGCCACGAAATCGCGGCGCCGCCGTCCAGCCGCGATGTTTCCGCGGCAATCGAGGCCGGCGACTACGATCTTGTCGTCACCGACGTCATCATGCCGGAGATGGACGGCATCGAGGTCGTGCGCAAGGTCCGCAAGGCGCGGCCGAACTGTCCGATCCTCGCCATCTCCGGCGGTTCCAGCAGCATGTCGTCGCGCACCTTGCTGCACATGGTGGGCGCGCTCGGCGCCGATGCCACGATGAAGAAGCCGTTCTCCCGCGCCGAGCTGCAGGCGGCGATTGGCGCGCTGCTCGTCGGCGGCGGGTTCTGACGCGGCGGGGCCGCTGCCGCTATTTCAGCTTCGCGGCGATCTTGATCAGGCGCTTGCTCAGGATGCGGTTCGCCACCTCTTCCGGCACCACCATCAGCAGCCGGTAATAGGCCGCCAGGTTCTCGTGCATATAGGCGTGCAGCGCGGCGATTTGCTCGGGCGTCAGCTCGTCGGTGTCGCGGTGATCGCAGAGCGGCTCGACCTTGAGCGAGTGAATGAGCGCGGCAACGAACGTCGTCTCCTTGACCATGCCGGCCTCCAGCAAACCTGTCGGGCGTGCGGATCGCCGCCCGACCATCCTCGGGGTTGCGCGCGGATACTAGGCATTTTTGCTTTGCACCGGCAATTCGCCCTGGGCTAGCGTCGCGCCGGCGCCGGCACCCCCTCTGACCGGCGCTGGATTGGGGGGCGTCGCATGGAACTGCACGGCGACTACGTCTTCCGTTTCGGCGGCTTCGACCGCCAGGACCGCCTGGCCCGTCACCTGGTCGGTCTCGGCCGCATCACCCTCGGGGCGGATGGCGGCCTGCGCGGCGAGCATCGCGCCACCAACAGCCCCATGTGGGGTCAGGCGGCGCCGGGCCTGCGCCTCAGGCATTCGATCTATTCCCTGTCGGGGCGTTACGAGGTGATCGACCGCGGCCCGCCGCTGCTGGTCGCCGCCGAGATCCGCTTCGAGCGCCAGTCGCGCGGGCCCGGGGGCCACGAGGCGGCGATGCAGGACACCTTCCTGCTGCAGCAGAGCGGGCCCGACCGCTTCTGGCTGATTTCCTCCAACCCGCGCGACGAGACCGGCGAGGAGGTCATCGACGAGCTGGTCATGGGCGAGGCGGTCAAGATCGACGCGAGCTGCTGGTAGCCGCGCCGGTGCGCTGCAACGCGGCGCGCGCCTCCTTGAGGTCGTCGAGATCGCTGCCGTCGTCGATGGCGGCGCGGATCGTGGCGAGGGGCGCGCGAACATCGCCGCGGCCGAGGCGCGCGAGCGACAGCAGCGCGCGGAGCTCGAGCGTCGCCGCCCGCATCGCCCGCGCCTCGCCGAGCGCCGCCGCCATGTCGGCATCCGCCTCCGCCATCCGGCCGGCGCGCGCATGCAGCTCGCCCCTGAGGCGCAGCAGCTCCGGCCAGAAGAAGCGCTCGCGCAGGTTGATCTCCAGCGCCCGCTCGATGCTGCGCTCGGCCTCGGCCGCCGCGCCGGTCGCCGCCTGCGCCTCGGCGAGCCAGGCGAGGTACAGCGTCAGCGCCACGCGCGAGCGCGTGCCCATCATGCCGGCGAGGCCGTCCTGGATCAGCGCCGGCGCCGGGCGTCCGTCCGGGCGGTCCACCAGGGCGCGGCCGAGCGCGATGCGCGAGATCGCGGCGAATTGCGGAAAGCCGTTCTTCTCGGCCAGTGCCAGCGCAGCCTCGGCCTGCTCGACCGCCGCCGCCGGCCGGCGCAGCAGCACATGCATGATTGCCGCCATATAGGCGGCGAACGATCTGTCGTAAGGATTGTCCAGCTGCTCGGCGACGGCCAGCGCCCGCGCCATGCGGGCATCGGCGGCGCGGAAGTCGCCGAGCAGCCAGGCGATGCGTGCGGCGTTGCCGTAGGTCTGCGCCACCGCGCCGGGCCGGCGGGCGAAGCGCGGCTCGGCGAAATGCCGCTCGCCCGAGCGGAACGCCTGCTCGGCCGGGGCGAGCTCGCCCTGCCGGTACAGCGAGGTCATGCGGATCATCTGCGCATTGCCTAGGTGATCGGCCTCGCCGGTCGCTTCCGCCAGCGCCCCGAACTGGCGCGACATCGCCGCCGCCGCCTCGTAGTCGCCGGCGCTCGACAGCGCGACCCAGCGGCCGGCGAGCTGCGTCAGCAGTTGCGACACGTCGCCCGCCTGCTGGGCCAGGGCCTGCGCCCGCTCGGTCGCCGCCACCGTCTCGGCGGCGGAATAGCCGCGCGTGATGTGCAGCACGGCGACCAGCCCGTGCAGCAGCTTCAGCTCGCGCGCGTCGCGCGCCGTCGCCGGCGGCAGCTTGGCGAGCAGGGCCAGGGCCGCCTGATACGCCGCCTCGCTCTCCTTGAAGGCGTGCCGCGCCGCGGCGGCGGCCGCCGTCTCCTGCCAGACTAGGATCGCCTGCTCCACCTCGCCGGCCCGCGCCCAGTGATGCGCGAGCAGTGCCGGCGCGGCGCGGCCGAGATCGGGAAAGCGCTCGCCGATGAGTGCGGCGGTGCGCCGGTGCAGCCGCTTGCGCTGGCTGCGCAGCAGGCTCTCATAGGCGGCGTCGCGCACCAGCGCGTGGCGGAAGGCATAGGCGGTGCCGGTCGGCGTCGCCTGCTGCAGCAGGATGTCGCTCGCCACCAGTTGCCGCATCAGAGGCTGCAGCTCGGCCTCGGCCAGGTCCGCGACCGCGCGCAACAGCGCATAGGGCTGGCTGCCGCCGATCACCGCGGCGACCTGGGCGACCGCCTTGGCCGGGCCGAGCCGGTCGAGCCTGGCGGCGAGCGAGGCGGCGAGCGTCGCCGGGATCTCGGGCGCCGGTGTCGCCGCATCCTCCTGCAGCACGGCGCGGGTCAGCTCCTCGGCATAGAGCGGCACGCCGTCGGCGCGCTCGATCAGCGTCTCCAGCACCTCGGCCGGCGGCATCCGCTCGGCGCAGAGCCGCAGCACGATCTGCCGCACCTCGCCAGCGCCAAGGCGCGGCAGGGTCAGCGTCGTGCCCGGCAGGCCGGCGGGCGGCGCGCTGTCCGCCCGCCGCGTCATCAGCAGCAGCAGTGCGGTCGCCTCCAGCCGCCCGGCCAGAAGCTCGACCAGTTCGGCGGTGGAAGGATCGATCCACTGCATGTCCTCCAGCACGATCACCGTCGGCCGGCGCCGCGCCACCCGGCGGATCCAGGTGGCGAGCGTGGCGAGCAGCCGGCGGCGCTGCTGGTCCGGTGCGTAGAGCTGCGGCGGGAAGCGGCCGGCCGGCACGGCGAGGCCGAGCATCTCCGCCACCAGCGGTACCGCTTCCGCGTCGATGCCGGCCGCCTTCAGCGCGCGCTGTAGCCGCTCGATCTGCACCTCCACGGGATCGGCGGGATGCAGGCCGAGCGCCTTGCCGGCGAGCTGCACCAGGGCGTGGAACGGCGTCTGCGCGGCATGCTGGGTGCCGCCGCCTTCGAACCAGATCGGCGCCTCGGGCGCGATGCGGGCGTGGAACTCGTGCACCAGGCGCGACTTGCCGATCCCGGGCTCGCCCAGAACGGTGATGCATTGCCCATGGCCGGCCCGCACCGCACGCCACCGTGCCAGCAACAGGTCGAGCTCGGCCGTGCGTCCGACGAAGGGGTTCAGATGGCCGATGCCGTGGGCGCCGAGCCGGCGCCGCTCCAGCGCCGGCGCCATGACGCGATGCAGCCGGATCGGCTGGCTCACGCCCTTCAGCGCCGGGCTGCCGCGATCCTCCAGCAGCAGCGTGCCCTGGCAGGCTTCGCGCACCCGCTCGGTGATGAACAGCGTGCCTGGCTCGGCCGCCGCCTGCACCCGCGCTGCGACATTGGTCGCCTCGCCATAGACCTCGCCGTTGCCGCCGATCACCACGGTGCCGGCATGGATGCCGACGCGTGCCACCAGCGCCGGGCGCCCGCTTTCGGCCGCCGACTGGTTCACGCGCTCGATCGCGGCGAGCAGCGCCATGCCGGCGTCGATGGCGCGGTCGGAATCGTCGTCATGTGCCTGCGGCCAGCCGAAATAGGCCACCACGCCGTCGCCGACATACTGGCCGACATGGCCGCCGAAGCGCTCCACCGCGGCACGGATCGCCGCCTGGTAGGTCAGCAGCAGGTCGCGCCATTCCTCCGGGTCGAGCCGGCTTGCGATCGCGGTGGAATCGACGATATCGGCGAACAGCAGGGTCAGCGGCCTTCGCTCGCCGGCGGCGGCTTCCGGCGCCGGTGCCGCCGCGCGCGCGGCTGCGGCCAGCACGCGCTTGCGAGGCCCGATCGGCAGGCCGAGCTCGCGCAGATCCGCCTCGGTCAGCGTCGCGACCTGCTCGAAGGCGATCTCATTGGCAAGGAAGGCCCCGGCATATTTGCCGAGGCCGATTTCCTGCAGCCATGTGACAAGGTCCGGCACCGCGGCGCACCCATCTGGCCTGCCGGCATTTGACTATATCGGAAGCCGCCATGTCATTGCCCGAGCGTCCGTCAATGCCGGCCGTCACGCAAACGGCAAAGGTCCCTCGAAACGCCCGATATAGCTCGTATGCGTCACCATGCCGGCATCCGGCCGCCAGAGATGCAGCAGGCAGGCGGGCGGCTCCAGGAAGCTCGCCGGCGGCGCGTCCGCGCGCAGACGTAGCGCGATCTGCGTCGTGGTCGACGGGCAGGTGACGGCCAGCGTGCCGGCGAAGCGCACCTGCATCGGCCGGTGCACATGGCCGCACAGGATGCGCTCCACATGGGGATGCCGCGCCACCACGGCGGCAAGCCGCTCCGGCGCCTCAAGGCCGTATTTGTCGAGATAGGGGATGCCGCAGAGGAAGGGCGGGTGGTGCAGCATCAGCAGCACCGGGCGGCCGGTATCGGCGGCCAGCGTCGCATCCAGCCAGGCGAGGCTCGGCGCCCCGATCGCGCCGTGATGCTTGCCCGGCACCGTGGTGTCGAGAGCGACGATGCGCGCCGGATGGTCCTCGATCGCATAGTCGAGCGGCCCCTGCGCCGGCAGATAGCCATGTGCCGGCAGTTCGGCGCGCAGCACGTCGCGGGCATCGTGGTTGCCCGGGATCAGGAGATGCGGGATGCGCAGGCCGGCCAGGATCTCGGCCAGTGCGGCGTATTCCGCCGGCTGGCCCTCATCCACCAGGTCGCCGGTCAGCAGCACCAGATCCGGCCGCGGGTCGAGCGCGTTCAGGTGGTCCACCGCCTGGGCCAGCATGCGGTTCGACGGCACCAGCCCCTGATAGAGCTTCCCCTTCGGCCGCACATGCGTGTCGGAGATCTGGGCGATCAGCATGCGAATTCGGCAGCAGGTTTCGTGCCAGCGGGCGGCGTCGCCGGCCACCATAGTTCTTGCATAGATTTTGCTTTTTATGTAATATTCTGTTGCGTTTCGATCATCGGGGCGCCCGCCCGTCCAGAGGCCGGGCCCTGGCCAAGGCCCTTCCCCCGGCCGCCTCCCGCGGTGGGGAGAAAGGAAGGGTGTGTTTTGTCAAAGGGGTATGCGAGATTGCCCCCGAAACCGGTCTGTCCGATGCGTCGGTTCGGCGAGCCGCTGCGCTTGACAGAATGTACCGTCACACGCAAGCAGCCCTGAAGGCGGAACAGACGCGCCGCGGAACAGACGCGCCGCGGAACAGACGCGCCGCGGAACAGACGCGCCGCGGAACAGACGCGCCGCGGAACAGACGCGCCGCGGAACAGACGCGCCGCGGAACAGACGCTCCGTACCCTCCCGTCGTGGCCGGGCTTGACCCGGCCACCCACGCGGCAGCCGCAGTTCGGCGGAAAGCCGTGGATGCCCGGATCTTCGTCAGGGCATGACGAAGTGGGGGAACAGATGCGCCGCCTTTGCCGAGCGCCTCTCCACCTGCGCAACCGGTACCCTGGTCAAGCCCGGCTACGACGGCGGCGGGGAACAGATGCGCCGCTGTTCGGTCGGCGGTGGTCAGCCGGCCCGGGGCCGGCGGCGAAACCGCAGGTAGATCGGCTTCAGGCCCTGGTCGAGCGCCTTCTGCTCGTAGCGGGTCGGCGTCTCGTCCTCGGCGCGGGCCTGCCAGTCGGCTGGGCGCTCGGCCAGCCACTCGAAGGCGGGATGGCGCATCAGATGCGCCAGCATCCAGCGCGCATAATCCATGTGGTCGGTGGCGAGCCTGAGCTCCGCCTCGTCGGTCAGCGCCGCGGCCAGCAGGTCGAGCACCGGCATCGAGACGATGCGGCGGCGATGATGCCTGACCTTCGGCCAGGGATCGGGAAACAGGATATGCGCGCGGCCGAGGGTCGCTCGGGGCAGCCGCTCCAGGATCAGCCGCGCGTCGTCGCCGAACAGGCGCACATTGTCGAGCCCGCTCTCGGCCACCTGGGCGACGCAGGCCGCCATGCCGTTCAGATACGGCTCGCAGCCGATGAAGCCGAGCTCGGGATGCGCGCGCGCCTGCGCCACCAGGTGCTCGCCGGCGCCGAAGCCGATTTCCAGCCACAGGCCGAGAATCGGCCGCGGGAACAGGGCGGCCGGATCGAGCGGACCGCTCGGCGGCAGATCGAGCTGCAGGCGCGGCAGCAGCTCGTCGACCAGTGCCTGCCGGCCCGCGCGGAGCTTCTTGCCCTTGCGCCGGCCGTAGACGCGGCGCCGTTCTTCCGATGCTGCTGCGGCCGTGAGCAGCCCTCCGCTCAAGCGAAGGCCCGGTTCAGGCGAAGGCCCGCTTCAGCTCCTCCGCCAGGTCGGTGCGCTCCCAGGAGAAGCCGCCATCGGCCTCGGGCTTGCGGCCGAAATGGCCATAGGCCGCGGTGCGCGCATAGATCGGCTTGTTCAGTCCGAGCTGCTCGCGGATGCGGCGCGGCTTCAGCGAGAACAGCTCCGGCAGGATCTTCTCCAGCCTGGCCGGGTCGACGCCGTTGTTCTGGCCGAGATCGACATAGAAGGAGAGCGGGTCGGAGACGCCGATCGCGTAGGAAACCTGGATGGTGCAGCGCTCGGCGAGGCCGGCGGCGACCACGTTCTTGGCGAGGTAGCGGCAGGCATAGGCGGCGGAGCGGTCGACCTTGGTCGGGTCTTTGCCGGAGAAGGCGCCGCCGCCATGCGGCGCCGCGCCGCCATAGGTGTCGACGATGATCTTGCGTCCGGTCAGGCCGGCATCGCCGTCGGGTCCGCCGATCTCGAACCGGCCGGTCGGGTTGACGTAGAGCTCGGCGCCGTCCATCCAGCCGGCCGGCAGCGACTTCTTGAAGTAGGGGACGACGATCGCCTCGACCTCCTTCATCTCCTTCACGTCGGCGGTGTGCTGGGTGGAGAGGACGAGCTTGGTGGCGCGCACCGGCTTGCCGTCCTTGTATTCCAGCGTCACCTGGCTCTTCGCGTCGGGGCCGAGCTTCGGCAGCTTGCCGGCATGGCGGTCCTGCGCCAGCAGATGCAGCACCTTGTGCGCGTAGTAGATCGGCGCCGGCATCAGGTCTTCGGTCTCGCGGCAGGCATAGCCGAACATGATGCCCTGGTCGCCGGCGCCCTCGTCCTTGTTGCCGGCGGCATCGACACCCATGGCGATGTCGGCCGACTGCGCGTGCAGATGCACCGCGACATCGGCGGTCTTCCAGTGGAAGCCTTCCTGCTCGTAGCCGATATCCTTGATGCAGTCGCGCACGACCTGGATCAGCAGCTCGGGCGTCACGCTGGCGGGGCCGCGGGTCTCGCCGGCCAGCACCACGCGGTTGGTCGTGGCGAGCGTCTCGCAGGCCACGCGCGAATAGGGATCGGCCTTCAGGTAGGTGTCGACCACCGCATCCGAGATGCGGTCGCAGACCTTGTCCGGATGGCCTTCGGAGACGGACTCGCTGGTGAACAGATAGTCGCGGCGCGGCACTTAGCTCTCCCTCGTCGCACGTGGTCAGGGAATAGGCGGATGGCAGCGCCGGCCAGCGGCGCGAAGGGCGGAGTTATGGCCGGCCCGGGGTCGCGGGGTCAAGCTGCGTGCGGCACGATGCGGATTTGTCACGCTTCCGCCTGGTCGCTTGCGGGGCGATCACAGAACCGTCGCATTCCGGGCCGAAGCGGCATTTCTGGCGCCGCGGCCGGCGCGGCGTCAGGCGGAATCGGGCGCGGCGCGGCGGCGGCGGGTGCGCACGGTGCCGCCGGCGGCCTTGACCAGCTCGAACAGGCGGCGGCGCACCAGCGCATCATCGATCTTGTAATAGGCGCGGACCAGTTCCAGCGTCTCGCGCTTGGTCATCGGATCGGCGGTCTCGTAGGGCTCGGGATCGGGCTCGTTCAAGCCGCCGAGCGGGCCGCCGGAGACATCTTCCGGCATGTCGTCGAAGAAGAACGACGGCGGGACTTCCAGGACCTTGGCGAATTGGTACAAGCGGCTCGCGCCGACACGATTGGCGCCCTTCTCGTACTTCTGGATCTGCTGGAAGGTCAGCCCGACCAGCTCACCGAGCTTCTCCTGGCTCAATCCCATAAGGGTGCGCCGAAGTCGGATCCGGGTGCCGACATGAACGTCGACGGGATTGCGTTTTCCTGCCACTTGCAACCTTTCCCAAATGGAAGAAAGACCGGGTCGACGCGATATGATCTTTCATGCAACTGTGCGGCCAGAGCCTATAATCCCCACTCCATGTCATGTCAATCTGCCCAACAGCTTATATTTACTTTGTTGGTTTTTCTCGAAGAAATTACAGTCAATAGTTCACAAGGATGATTTTGCGAGTTCGCCATTCGTTAACTATAATATTTGGAGAGAAAGGCAACTCAGGTTCGCGCGTGGCGAGCATGCAAAGCCTGACGCTTACCGTCGCGTGACAAAAGCGGCAATGGCGCAGAGAAGCCATAGCGCCCCGAACACGCTATCGCCGAAGCGATGATACACGGTCCGACCGTTGATCGCAGCGGGCAGCGGGCTGTCGGCGGTGCCGGCGGTGCCGAGTTCCAGTCTTGCGGCAAACCGGCCGAGCGGGTCGATCACCGCGCTCACCCCGGTGCCCGCCACGCGCACCAGCGGCAGGCCAAGCTCGACCGCCCGGGCGCGGGCCGCGGCGAGGTGCTGGTAAGGCCCGGCGCTGACGCCGAACCAGGCGTCGTTGGTGACATTGACCAGCCAGCCCGCGCCCTCGGCGCCGTCGCGCACCTCGGCCGGGAAGATCGCCTCGTAGCAGATCAGGGTGCGGGCGAGCGGGGCGCCCGGCACCGGCAGGCGGCCGTCGCCGCTCTCGCCCGCGCTGAAATCGACGGCGCTGAGCGCCACGCGGTCGAGTCCGACCAGGCTCATCAACGGGCGGTAGGGCAGGAACTCGCCGAACGGCACCAGGTGCCGCTTGTCATAGGTCGCCAGCACCTGGCCGCCCTGCACCACATGCAGGCTGTTCCACACCTGGACCGGCTGGCCGGGCGGGCTGCGCCGCAGCGCGCCGGCCAGCAGCACGGTCTCGGGGCCGAGCTGCTCGGCCAGGTATTGCAGCAGCCGCGGCTCGGCATCGAGCAGGAAGGGCACCGCCGTCTCCGGCCAGACGATATGGGTCGGCGTCGCCGCGCCGCCGGCCGACAGCTCGATCTGCCGCTCGAGATTGCGGAAGCGCTCTTCCGGCAGCCATTTCTGCTGCTGCGCGATATTAGCCTGCACCAGGCGCAGCTGCACGCCGGGCACCGTCGCGATCTCGGTGACGGCCAGCCGCCAGCTGCCGAGGCCCCACCAGGCGGCCAACGTCACCATCCCGGCGCCGACCGCGAGCCGGCCGTGACGCGTGCCGAGCGTCGCCGGCAGCGCGGCGATCAGCACGGTCAGGAGCGAAGCGCCGAAGATGCCGAGCAGGGCATAGGCCTGCAGCATCGCGGTCGAGGCGTCCCAGGCCTGGCCGGCCAGGTTCCAGGGAAAGCCGAGCAGGCCGTAGGCCTTGAGCCAGTCGACCGCCAGCCAGATGGCGGCGAGCGCGAAGGGGCGGGCGAGCGCGGCCCGCGGCCAGGGCGCGGCGGCGAAGCCGGCGGCCGGCAGCAGCGCCATGACGGCCGGCAGCACCAGCAGCGGCACCGGCACCAGCCAGGCATAGCGCTCGGCATCGACGTAGAAGGACTCGCTGATCCAGTAGACGCCGGTCAGGTAGTGGCCGAAGGCGAAGCACCAGACCGTGACGAACCGGCCGCGCCGTCCGCGCGCGCCGTCGAGCAGCCAGCAGAGCCCGGTGAAGCCCGGCACCAGCATGATTACGAGATCGACCGGCGGCTGCGCCGCCGTCAGGCCGGCGCCGAGGATGAGGGCGAGCAGGCCGCGGCGCCAGCCCGTGAGCGCCGCGACGCGCGCGGCGAACGCCGCCATGCCGATACGTCCCGGGCGGATCAGGCGGCGGCGCGGGAGCGGCGCACGCGCACCCGGTCGACGCGGCGCGATTTGGCGTCCAGCACCTCGAACTCGATGCCGGCGGGATGGCGGATCAGCTCGCCGCGCCGCGGCACCCGGCCGGCCAGCGCGACCACCAGCCCGCCTACGGTGTCGACCTCGTCCTCGAACTCGTCGGTCCGCAGGTTGAGCCCGAGCTTGCTTTCGAGTTCGTCAACGGTGGCGCGGCCGATGGTGTCGATCGAGCCGTCGGGCCGGTCGACCAGGGCCGGCGGCTCCGCCTCGTCGTACTCGTCCTCGATATCGCCGACGATCTGCTCGACCAGGTCCTCGATGGTGACCAGGCCATCGATGCCGCCGTACTCGTCGATCACCAGCGCCATGTGCAGGCGCGAGCCCTGCATTTCGCCGAGCAGGTCGAGCACCCGCATGGAAGGCGGGACGAACAACACCGGGCGGGCGATGAGCGGGATGGCGAATTCGCCGTTGCCGCCCCAATGCGGCAGCAGGTCCTTCACGTGCAGCATCCCGATCACTTCGTCGAGCGTGCCGCGATATACCGGCAGGCGCGAATGGCCGGCCTCGCGGAAGGCCTTGACCGTGAGGTCCAGGCCGCTCGACGCCTCGACGCCCATGATGTCGGCCCGCGGCACCATCACGTCGCCGACCCTGAGCTCGCCGATCCGCATCAGGTTGCGGATCATCACCTTGGCGAGCGGCGGCGCCTCGCGCCCGTCCTCGCCCGCCGCGCCGCCCTCCCCGGGCGGTATCAGCCCGATCGATCGCAGCAGGTCGTGCAACCACCCGCTGCGCTGATGGGGTTCGTCGCGTCCGCTACTTCGGTCCTCGTTCATGGTTCAGCGGTCATCCCTGGTCAGGCGATACGGATCGGCGATGCCGAGGCCGGCCAGGATGCGCGTCTCCAGCGCCTCCATCGCCTCCGCCTCCGCGTCGTTCTGGTGGTCATGGCCGATCAGGTGCAGGACGCCGTGCACGGCGAGATGGCTCACATGGCTGCGCACGGTCTTGCCCTGCTCCTTCGCCTCGCGCCGCACCGTCTCCAGCGCCAGCGCCACGTCGCCGAGATGGCGCGCCGTTCCGGGAATCGTTCCCCCGGCCGCGACCCGCTCATCCGGCATCGCCGGGAATGATAGCACGTTCGTCGGCTTGTTCTTGCCACGATACCGCCGGTTGAGGCGGCGCATCTCGGCATCGTCGGTCAGCAGGAAGGCGATGCTGTGCCGTCCACGCCCGGCCCGGCCGCGCGCCAATGCCGCCGCGGCGGCCTCGCGGCACAGCGCGGCCGGCGCACGCAAGGCGCGCCGCCAGTCGGAATGGGTGATCCGGACCTCGACTTCCAGCCCGGCCATCTTCGGCGGTGGCGGCATCGGCATCTCAGCGGCGGCGCCGCTCCCGCGCCTCGTAGGCGCGCACGATGCGGGCCACCATCGGATGGCGCACCACATCGGCCTCGCCGAACCGGATGACCGGCACTTCCTCGACATCCTCCATCACTTCCAGCGCGTCGGCCAGGCCCGACACCATGCCGGGCGGCAGGTCGGTCTGGCTCGGATCGCCGGTGACGGCCATGCGGGAATGCTCGCCGAGGCGGGTCAGGAACATCTTCATCTGCATGGGCGTCGCGTTCTGCGCCTCGTCCAGGATGATGAAGGAATGGGCGAGCGTGCGGCCGCGCATGAAGGCGAGCGGGGCGACCTCGATCTTGCCCGTCTCCATCCACTGCGTCATCTGCTCGCCCGGCAGCATGTCTTCCAGAGCATCGAACAGCGGGCGCAGATAGGGATCGACCTTCTCGCGCATGTCGCCGGGCAGGAAGCCGAGCCGCTCGCCCGCCTCCACCGCCGGCCGGGTCAGCACGATGCGGTCGACCTTGCCGGCCAGCAGCAAGGTCACCGCGGCGGCGACCGCCAGATAGGTCTTGCCGGTGCCGGCCGGGCCGAGGCCGAACACCAGCTCGTGCTTGGCCAGCGCCGCCATGTAGCGCGCCTGGGTCGGCGAGCGCGGGCCGATCAGCTTGCGTCGGGTGCGGAAACGCAGCGCGTCGCTCGACGGGTCGACGCCCTCGGCGACCAGGCGGATGGCCCCGTCGACATCGCCGAGCGTCACCGGCTCGCCGCGCTCCAGCCGCTGGTACAGGGCGCGCAGCACCTCGCCGGCGGCCATGCGGTCGCCGTCGCCGGCGATCGCCACCCGGTTGCCGCGCGGCGCGATGGTCACCGCCAGCTTCTGCTCGATGCGGGCGAGGTGGCGGTCGTGGTCGCCGTACAGCTCCGGCAGCAGGTCGTTGTTCTCGAAATGCAGGATCAGCGCGGTGCGATCGGCTGCCGGCGCCGCCTTGCCCTTCGGCCCGCGCGTCGGGTCAGGCCGCACGGGACGGTGCCTCCGACAGACGGCCGGTGACCGAGAGGGTGGCGGCGCTCTCGATCGTCACCGCCGCGATCCGGCCTTGCAGGGTAAGGGGCGCTTCGACATGCACCGCCTGCATATAGGGCGACCGTCCGGCGAGCTGGCCCGGCCGGCGGCCCGGCCGCTCCAGCAGCACGGGCATGGTGCGCCCGATCGTCGCGCGGTTGAACCCGGCCTGCTGCTCGCCGACCAGCGCCTGCAGCCGGGCGAGCCGCTCGGCCTTCACCGGCTCGGGAACGGTGATGTCGGTCATCTCGGCGGCCGGGGTGCCGGGCCTGGGGCTGAACTTGAACGAATAGGCCTGGGCGAAGCCGACCTGGCGCACCAGGTCGAGCGTTGCGGCGAAATCCGCCTCCGTCTCGCCGGGAAAGCCGACGATGAAATCGGAGGAAAGCGCGAGATCCGGCACCGCCCGGCGCAGGCGCGCGACGATGTCGCGATAATGCGCGGCGGTGTGACGACGGTTCATCGCGGCGAGGATGGTGTCGGAGCCGGACTGCACCGGGAGATGCAGGAACGGCATCAGCGCCGGCACGTCCCGATGCGCTGCGATCAGCTCGTCGTCGAGCTCGAGCGGATGCGAGGTGGTGTAGCGCAGCCGTTGCACGCCGTCGATTTCGGCCAGCGCCCGGATCAGCCGGCCGAGCGACCAGCTGCGGCCGTCCGGCCCGTCGCCGTGAAAGGCGTTGACGTTCTGGCCCAGCAGCGTGAGCTCGACAGTGCCGCCGGCGGCGAGGCGGCGCGCCTCGGCCAGCACGTCGGCGGCGGGGCGGGAATACTCGGCGCCGCGCGTATACGGCACGACGCAGAACGAGCAGAACTTGTCGCAGCCTTCCTGCACCGAGAGGAAGGCGGCCGGCCCGCGCGGCGTCGCTTCCTCCGGCAGAAGGTCGAACTTGCTCTCGACCGGGAAGTCGGTGTCGACCAGCCGGGCGGGACGGCCCGGCGGGCTCGCGGCGGCGCGGGCGATCAGGTCGGGCAGGCGGTGATAGGATTGCGGACCGACCACGACGTCGACATTGGACGCGCGGCGGGCCAGCTCCATGCCCTCGGCCTGGGCGACGCAGCCGGCGACAACGATCATCAGCCGGCGGCCTTCGGCGGCGCGCTCGCGCTGCAGGACGTTCAGGCGGCCCAGTTCGGAATAGATCTTCTCCGCCGCCTTCTCACGGATGTGGCAGGTATTGAGGATGACGAGATCGGCCTCCTCCGCCGTCTCGGCGCCGCCGAATCCCGCCGGGGCCAGCGCGTCGATCATGCGACCGCTGTCATAGACGTTCATCTGGCAGCCATAGGTCTTGACGTGGACCTTGCGGCTGGCGCCGGCCGGCGGGGATGGTGAGACGGTCATCCGAGGGGGCGCGGTGATAGCACGCACAAGCCCATCGTCAAGCTGCCTCCGCGATCGGCGGCAGCATCGGCGCCGGCGGCTGCGGTACCGGCCGGTCGATCGGTCGTCCGGTCAGCACGGAATCGACGCCCCGCATGGTCTCCAGCCGGCAATGCGCGCAGAGGTCCTTGCGGGTACGAAACTCGGCGATCGTCACCGGCGGATGAAACTCCACCACCACGCGGGTCGGTCCCGATTTCAGGAAGCGCCAGAGATGCGGCAGCAGATCCTGGTCGCCGACCCAGGCATAGACCGACATCGAGCGGCGGCCGGCCGGCATTTGGTCGAGATGGCTCAGCGCGATGGAGACCGGCTGCACCACCAGCGGCCGGCCGTCGATCCGACGCTCCGCCAGAGCGAAGAAGGCGCTCTTGTAGGCCAGCACGTGGATGCCGTCGCCCGACGTGCCCTCCGGGAACAGCACGAGATTGTCGCCCTTCTCCAGCCGGACCATCATCTCGTCGCGGTGATCGGCGGTGCGGCGCGCCTTGCGCTCGATGAAGACGGAGCGCTGCAGCCTGGCGAGCCAGCCGAAGAACGGCCAGCCGGCGATCTCGTACTTGGCGATGAACGAAAGCGGCGCGACCGTCGACAGCACCGGGATATCGAGCCATGAGACGTGGTTGGAGGCGAACAGCGTCGGGCCGTCGCCGTTGGGCGTGCCGCGCACCTCCACCTGCACGCCGAGCAGGTAGCAGACCACGCGGTGGTAGTAGACCGGCAGCCAGGCCGCGCCGCGCAGGCCCAGCGCCGCCATGACCAGCTGCACCGGCATCAGCGGCAGCGTCCAGACGAGGAACAGGAAAGCGATGCTCCAGGCGCGGATGGTCGCCATCGGACGCCGTCAGTTGCCGCCGCGCTTGCCCCGCGACGAGGCTGGGCCATCGGCCGGCACGGCATAGAGCTCCAGCCGGTGGTCGACCAGCTTGAAGCCGAGCTGCTGTGCCACCCGGCGCTGCAGCTCCTCGATCTCCTCGTTGCGGAACTCGACCACGTTGCCGGTCGACAGGTCGATCAGGTGGTCATGGTGCGCCCTGGGCGCCTGCTCGTAGCGGGCTCGCCCGTCGCCGAAATCGTGCCGGGTCAGGATGCCCGCCTCCTCGAAGGTGCGGACCGTGCGGTAGACCGTGGCGAGGCTGATGCGCGAATCCACCGCCACCGCGCGCCGGTGCAGGGCATCCACATCGGGGTGGTCATGCGCCTTGGCCAGGACATCGGCGATGACCCGGCGCTGCTCCGTCATGCGGAAGCCGCGCTCGGCGCAGACTTTCTCGATGCGTGCAAGCAGGTCGGCCTCGTCCTCGCGCTCCTCGCCGGCCCGCCGCTTCAGGTGGAGCCTTTTACGGTTACCGTCTTCCGCGGCTTCGCGCTGTGCCAAGTCCGATCTTTTTCGCAAGTTCCCGCCGTTGGTTAGCGTAATTGGGCGCCACCATGGGATAATCCGGCGGCAAGGCCCATCTCTCCCGGTACTGCTCCGGGGTCATATTGTACGCGGTCTTCAGGTGCCGCTTCAACATCTTCAGCTTTTTGCCGTCCTCGAGGCAGATGATGTAGTCGGGGTGGATCGACCGCTTCACCGGCACCGCCGGTTGCAGTTTCTCCGTGGGAATCTCCTGTTCGCCGAGGCCCGAGAGCGCGCCATAGACCTGCCGTATCAGCTGCGGCAGGTCGGTAGAATCCACGCGGTTGTTGGCCACATGGGAGGCCACGATGTTGGCCGTAAGGCCGAGGATCTCTCCCTTTTCCGCCTTTTCGTTCATCGTTTGCCTCCGCTGAGCAATTTTGTGAAATGGATAATATATTTGCCGATTAGAGAAATCAAATCGCGCGTATCGAGTATTGGCCGGTTAGAACTTGATTACTGCTGCCAAGATAGCGGGCGGTGTCAACGGTTCGCCCCGGGAATCCACAGGACGTCTCTGGCGCCGTCTTCATTGGCTTTGCGGCCAAGAACGAATAAGTGATCGGACAATCGATTGATATAGCGGATCGCTGCATCGTTCACGCTCTCGTGAGCCGCAAGCAGGGTGATCGCCCGCTCGGCCCGCCGCGCCACGGTGCGGCCGAGATGCAGATGGGCGGCGAGCGCCGTGCCGCCCGGCAGGATGAAGGAATTGAGCGGCGCGAGGCCGGCATTCATCGCGTCGATCTCGCGCTCCAGGCGTTCGACCTGGGCCTCGACGATGCGAAGCGGCGGATATTTCGGTTTGTCCTCGAACGGGGTGCAGAGATCGGCCCCGAGGTCGAACAGGTCGTTCTGGATGCGGGAAAGCATGACGTCGATCTCGCCCGCCGCGTGCAGGCGGGCGAGGCCGAGCACGGCATTGGCCTCGTCGACCTCGCCATAGGCGGCGACGCGCAAGGCGTGCTTCGGCACCCGGGTGCCGTCGCCGAGCGAGGTTTCGCCCTTGTCGCCGCCACGGGTGTAGATGCGGGTCAGCTTCACCATGGCCGGGTCACCGTCCGGAGAACAGGAAGGCGAGCACGATCAGCACGATGGCGACGAGCTGCAGCAGCACGCGCCAGCGCATCAGCACATTGCCCCAGCGGCGGTTGAACTCGCCGCCGCGCGCCATCACCACGACGCCGGCCAGCAGCACCGTCAGCACCGCCAGCATGGTGATCGCGGCCAGGATCCCGAACAGGTTCATGGCCGCATGATAAGCCGCCGCGGCGCGGCCGTCACAGTGACGCGCGTGGTCGGCACGCGTTTCTCACAGGAAGGAGTGGGGATCGACATCGACCTCGATGCGAAGGTCGGCGCGCGGCTTGATCGGCGCCAGCCAGCGCCGCAGCGCGGCCTGCAGCCGGACGCCGCGATCGGCCTTGACCAGGAAGCGCTGGCGATGCCGCCCGCGCAGCAGCGTGAGCGGTGCCGGCGCCGGGCCCCAGACTTCGAGGCCCTGATCGTTTGGCGCGGTGCGGGCGAGCTCACGCGTCAGGGCGCCGACCAGCTCCGGCGTCTTGCCGGAGACGATCAGCGCGGCGAGCCGGCCATAGGGCGGCATGCCGGCCTCGCGCCGCGCCGCCATCTCGCCGGCGATGAAGCCGTCGACATCGCCGGTGACGAGGGCCTGCAGCACCGGCGCCTCCGGCATGTAGCTTTGCAGCAGCACCCGCCCCGGATGCTCGGCCCGGCCGGCCCGGCCGGCCACCTGGCTCAGCAGCTGATAGGTGCGCTCGGCCGCGCGCAGGTCGCCGCCGGCGAGGCCGAGATCGGCGTCCACCACGCCGACCAGGGTCAGCATCGGGAAGTGATGGCCCTTGGCCAGCACCTGGGTGCCGACCAGCAGGTCGATCTCGCGGTCGAGGACCTTGCGCACCAGCTCCTCTGCCGCACGCGGGCCGACCAGCAGATCGGAAGCGGCGGTGGCGATACGCGCCTCCGGAAACAGCGCCGCCGCTTCCTCGGCCAGCCGCTCGATGCCCGGGCCACAGGGCTTGAAGCGCCCTTCCGCGCCGCAGGCCGGGCAGGCCGGCGGCGGCCGCGTCTCGTGGCCGCAATGATGGCAGCGCAGCTGGCCGGCGAAACGGTGCTCGACCAGCCAGGTCGAGCAGTTCGGGCATTGCAGGCGGTGGCCGCAGGCGCCGCAGAGCGTGAGCGGCGCATAGCCGCGGCGGTTGAGGAAGAGCAGCGCCTGCTCGCCGGCGGCCAATGTCTCCTGAACAGCAGCCGTGAGCGGCGGCGACAGCCAGCGCCCGCGCGCCGGCGGCTCGCGGCGCAAGTCGATCATGCGGATCTGCGGCAGCTCCGCCGCGCCGTGCCGGTTCGGCAGGTGCACGGCCCTGTAGCGCCCGCGCTCGACATTGAAGCGCGTTTCCAGCGAGGGCGTCGCCGAGGCGAGCACGGCGGGGAAGCCGCCGATCTGCGCCCGCAACACCGCCATGTCGCGCGCGTGATAGCGCACGCCGTCCTCCTGCTTGAACGAGGCGTCGTGCTCCTCGTCGACCACGATCAGGCCGAGCCGGGGATAAGGCAGGAACAGCGCCGAACGCGCGCCGACCACCACATGCGCCGCGCCGGTCGCGACATGGCGCCAGTTGCGCCGCCGTTCGGTCGATCTCAGGTCGGAATGCCACTCGGTCGGCGCCACGCCGAAGCGTGCCTCGAAGCGCGTCAGCCACTGCGCCGACAGCGCAATCTCGGGCAGCAGCACCAGCACCTGCCGCCCTTTGGCCACGGCGGCGGCGATCGCCTCGAAATAGACCTCGGTCTTGCCGGAGCCGGTGACGCCGTCGATCAGGGTGACCGAGAAGGCGCCCTCGTCGACGCGCGCCTGCAGCGCCGCCGCCGCCTCGCGCTGCGCCTTGCTGAGATCGGGCCCCGGCCGCGCCAGATCGGGCAGCGGGGGCGGCGCATGCGCCGGCAGCTCGATCGCGGTCAGCGCGCCGGCGTCAATCAGGCCGCGCACCACGCCGGTGCCGACCCCGGCGGCCTCCGCGATGTCGGCCACGCTGCGCGGCGGGCCGTCTTGCAGCACGTCGATCACGCGCCGGCGCGCCGCGGTCAGCCGCTCCGGCACCGCCGGGCCGAGGGCATAGGCGATCTTCGGCGGCGGCGGCTCCAGTGCGGCGCTGGTGCTGAGGCACATGCGCAGGACCGCGCCCGGCGGCGTCAGCGTGTAGTCGGCGATGCGATCGACGAAGGTGCGGGTCTCCGGCGGCAGCGGGGGACAGTCGATGCCGGCTTCGACGGCCTTCAGCTTGGCGGCGTCAACCTCGCCGGTCGCCGCGCCCCAGACCACGCCCAGGCTGATGCTGCGCCCTAGCGGCGCCAGCACCAACTCGCCCGGCCGCACGCCCGCCGGCACCAGATAGTCGTAGGCGCCCGCCAGCGGCAGCGGCAGCAGGACGGCAGCGGGACGGGCGGGCGACTCGGTATCCGGCATCGCCCCAACTTAAGGGGGGCGGTAGGCCGCGATCTATCCGCGTGCGCTTGCCTGAACCTTCTCGTGCTTCAGCGCGTCGAAGGTCGGTGTGTTGAGGCAGAAGTCGCGCGGGTCGTCCTTGATCTCGCCGGCCTGCCAGTAGCGGCAGCGCCGCCATTCCCGGCATTCGGCGCAGGTCCGCTGCAGGTCGCGCAGCACCAGACCCTGCGCCTCGGCGTCACGCGGATCGACGCCGACGAACTTCATCATGCCGGCCATCAGCGTGGCCGCGCAGGGCTGGGCGCGGCTGACGAAGCTGATGTCGCCCGGCGGCTCGCCCAGATCGTGCAGGATCCGGTCGCGGTCGCCCGCAGGGAGGTGACTGAGCTCGGCGCGCTCAGCCCGGCGCCGGCGCGCCGCGGCAAACGCAGCCTTGGCGTCGGCGAGCCAGCCGGCGATCATGGATTCGCGGTGAGGGGCGTTGGTGGATCGGGCCATGTCGATGCCTCCACAAGGCGTTGGAAAAACTCTGCGCGCGTGACTGCCCGGGAGCTTTGACCGTGATCAAACGAGTCAGGGGCGTGACAATTCGCGCAGGCCTGTGGCGCGCGGCGCGTGGCGCCTTAGATTCGGTTCCGTGAGGCGATCGGGCGGGGAGTTCGATGCGCCAAGCGATATTCGCTGTTCTTGGTTGGCTCGCGGCGCTTGCCGGGCCGGCCCTGGCTGAAACCTACCGCAATCCCGAATACGGCTTCGCCGTCGAGTTGCCGCCAGGCCTGCCTACCTGCCGCCGGCCGATCGGCGAGCCCGACCAGGGCATCGCCGTGTTCCTGGATGCCGGTCCCGGCGGCTGCATCAGCGCCGGCGCCCGGCCGTTGGTGACGCTGTTCGGCCGCTACAACGCCGATCACCGGCCGAGCCCGGAGGCGGAGCTGCGCCGCGTCTGCGCCCTGCTGCCCGGCAGACAGATGCCGGCGCCGCCGGATCTCACCATTGGCGATCTCGACTCGGCGGCCTGCCGGGTGAACCGCACCGGCGGCTGGGTCGACATCCTGGTGGTCGCCCAGGCGGGGGCGCGGCCGGAAACAATGGGTGCGACGGGCACGATCGCCCAGGCCACGCCCTTCATCAACTACACGGCCCTATTGCACACGCATATCCGGCGGCTGGATCGGGATATCGACACCCTGAGGCTGCTGCTGGATCGGATATCTATCGATAAGTGATTGATAAAATTGGAATATTTTGGAAGAATCAAATAATACTCTTCGAATATGTATGATACTGACTATGCGAGATCATGCGCCGATGTCATTTGACCGAGGCCGTATTGTGCCCAATGATATGTAGAACGTATTATTTACGCACTTGGGGTGTGTTTTGCGCCATCTTCCCGTGATGCTGGATCTGCACGGCCGCAAGGTCGTGGTGATCGGGACGACCGCGGCGGCCGAACGGCGGGCCGAGCAGCTCCACCGCGCCGGCGCGGTCGTGCTGCGCCTGGCCGGTCAGGCGGCCCCGAGCCTGGCCGAGCTGATGGCCGACGTGCCGCGCAGCGGCTGCATCGAGCGTGGCGATCTGGCTGGCGCGGCGCTGGTCTTTGTCGCCGTGGCCGAGCCGGAGGAGGCCGCCTGCCTCGCCGCCACCGCCCGCGAGGCGCGGATGCCGGTGCATGTCGCCGATCGCGCGGATCTCTCCGATTTCGTCATGCCGGCGATCGTCGAGCGCGGCGAGATCGTAGTGGCGGTCGGCACCGGCGGCGCCGCGCCGGTGCTGGCGCGGCGTATCCGCGAGCGTATCGAGCGTGCGCTGCCGGCGCGGATCGAGACTCTGGCGAAGCTGTTCGCCGGCTTCCGCGACAGCGCGAAGCGCCTGCTGCCCGATCTCGCCGAGCGCCGCCGCTTCTGGGAGCATGCCGCCGACGGCGCCGTCGCCGATGCCGCGCTGGCGGGCAACGAGACGCGGGCGCGGGCGCTGCTGGTCGAGCAGCTGAACGGCTCCGCCGGGCCGGCGGCCGGCCATGTCCATCTGGTCGGCGCCGGGCCTGGAGATCCCGACCTGCTGACCGTGAAGGCGCTGCGCGCGCTGCAGGACGCCGATGTCATCCTGCATGACGAGCTGATCGGCGAGGGCATTCTCGACCGCGCCCGGCACGATGCGGCGCGCATCCATGTCGGCAAGCGGAAGGACCGGCATTCGAAGTCGCAAGCCGAGATCAACGCCTTGCTGGTCGCGCTGGCACGCGAGGGCAAGCGCGTGGTGCGGCTGAAAGGCGGCGACCCATTCGTGTTCGGCCGCGGCGGCGAGGAGCTCGAATATCTGCGCGCCCACGGCATCGACGTGACCGTGGTGCCCGGCGTGACCGCGGCGCTCGGCTGCACCGCCGCTGCCGGCTTCCCGGTCACCCATCGCGGCCTCGCCTCGAACGTCACCTTCGTCACCGGGCATGACAGCGCCGGCCATCCGGGGCCGGACTGGCAGGCGCTGGCGCGCACCGGCGGCACGCTGGCGATTTATATGGGCGCGTCGCAGGCGGGTTCGATCGCCCGTGCGCTCAAGGCCGGCGGCCTTGCGCCGTCGACGCCGGTGGCGGTGATCGCCGACGGCACGCGCACAAACGAGAAGGTGGCGACGGGCTGCCTTGCCGAACTGGCGATCCTGGTGGCGCAGATGCCGGCGGGTGCCGCGATCCTGCTGGTGGTCGGCGAAGTGGTGCGGCTCGCGCCCGCCTTCGCCAGCGGCTGCGAGGAACTGGAGGCCGCGTCATGAGCCGGAAGCCCAAAGGTCCGCAGGCCGTGACGGCGAACCGCCTGGGCGACGGCGCCGTGGTCTATCTCGCCGAAACTGGCCGCTGGTCGACGCGGCTGGAGGAGGCGCGCCTCCTGCTCGACGCGGCGCAGGCCGACGCGATGCTCGACGAGGCCGGGCGCGATGCCGCGACCCGCGTGGTCGGCCCCTATCTGATCGAAGTCGAAACCGGCGATGCGGGCCCCCGTGTCGCGTCCTTGCGCGAGCGCATCCGCGCTACCGGCCCCACCATCTAAGGGCGACGAAGATGTACGCCTATGACCGCCACGACCGCATGTTCGTCCACGCCCGGGTGGAGCAGTTCCGCGACCAGGCGGCGCGCCGCCTGAAGGGCGAGCTCTCGGAGGACGAGTTCAAGCCGCTCCGCCTGCAGAACGGGCTCTATCTGCAGCTGCACGCCTACATGCTGCGGGTCGCCATTCCCTACGGCACTTTGGACGCGCGGCAGATGCGCCAGCTGGCGCTGATCGCCCGCCGGCACGACCGCGGCTTCGGCCACTTCACCACGCGGCAGAACATCCAGTTCAACTGGATCAAGCTGGAGGAGGCGGCCGACGCGCTGCACCTGCTCGCCGAAGTCGACATGCACGCGATCCAGACCAGCGGCAACTGCATCCGCAACGTCACCGCCGATGCCTGGGCCGGCGTCGCGCCGGACGAGATCGAGGATCCGCGCATCTGGTCCGAGATCATCCGCCAGTGGTCGACCAACCACCCGGAATTCTCCTTCCTGCCGCGCAAGTTCAAGATCGCCGTCACCGGCTCGCCGGCCGACCGCGCCGCGGTGAAGGTGCACGATATCGGCCTGCGCATGCACCGGAACGCGGCCGGCGAGACCGGCTTCGAGGTGATCGTCGGCGGCGGCCTCGGCCGCACGCCGATCATCGGCACGACCTTGAAGGATTGGCTGCCGAAGCGCGACCTCTTGAGCTATCTCGAAGCGACCTTGCGCGTCTACAACCGCTACGGCCGGCGCGACAACATCTACAAGGCCCGCATCAAGATCCTGGTGCACGAGCTTGGGCCGGAAAAGATGCGGGACGAGGTCGAGGTCGAGTTCCAGACGATCAGGGACGGCGCGCTGGCGCTGCCGGCGGAGACGATCGCCGAGATCGCGGCGCATTTCGCGCCGCCGCGCTATGCGAAGCAGCCCGGCTTTGCGCCCGCGCACGAAACCCTGCGCCGCACTTCGCCCGGCTATCGCCGCTGGGTCGAAACCAATGTCGTGCCGCATCGCGAGCCGGGCTACGCCATCGTGCACTTCTCGCTGAAGCCGGAAGGCGGCGTGCCGGGCGATGCCACGGCCGAGCAGATGGAAGCGGTCGCCGATCTCGCCGAGAAGCATTCGCTCGGCGAGATCCGCGTCACGCATACGCAGAACCTGGTGCTGCCGCATGTGGCGGTGGAAGACCTGCCGGCGGTGTGGCGCGCCGCCGAGGCGGTCGGCTTCGCCACGCCGAACCTGGACCTGGTCACCGACATCATCGCCTGCCCCGGCCTCGACTATTGCAGCCTCGCCAATGCGCGCTCGATCCCGGTCGCGCAGCGCATCACGCGTCGCTTCGCGGATCTCGGCCGCGTGCACGAGATCGGGCCGCTCTCGATCAAGATCTCCGGCTGCATCAATGCCTGCGGCCATCATCACATCGGCGCCATCGGCATCCTCGGCGTCGACAAGCAGGGCGAAGAGTTCTACCAGATCACCCTCGGCGGCAATGCCGGGCCGGAGGCCCGGCTCGGCGATCTGCTCGGCCCGGCGGTCTCGGCCGATCGCGTGGTCGACACGGTGGAGGCAGTGGTCGAGGCCTATCTCGCCATCCGTGCGCCTGGCGAGGACTTCCTCGCAACTTACGCCCGCCTCGGCCTCGCCCCGTTCAAGGAGCGCGCCTATGCCCCTCGTTAGGGACGGCAAGGCCGTCGCCGACGGCTGGACCACGGTCGCCGACGACGCGGCGCTGCCCGCTGACGCGCCGGTCATCGTCTCCTTCGCGCGCTGGAGGGCGGAGCGCGCCGTGCTGGAACAGCGCAACGCGCCGCTCGGCCTCGGCCTGAAGAACACCGACGCGGTGGAGGAAGTCGGGCCGGAGATCCATCGCTTCGGCTTGGTCGCGCTGAATTTCCCGAAATTCAGCGACGGCCGCGCCTACAGCCAGGCACGCCTCCTGCGCGAGCGCTACGGCTTCAAGGGCGACCTGCGCGCCACCGGCCAGGTGCTGCCGGACCAGCTGATCCACATGTTGCGCGCCGGCTTCGACAGCTTCGACACGGCCGACGCACGCGTGCTGCAGCAATGGTCGAAATCGGTCGCCGCCTACCACGCCTTCTATCAGCCGATCGGCCGCCTGCGCCCGACGCTCGACAATCTGCGGCGCGAGGAAGCGCGACCGGCCGCGGCGGATTAGTCTTGCCAGCTCCGTCATGGCCGGGCTTGTCCCGGCCATCCACGCCTTAGGGCAGTGCTGCGGAGAGCCGTGGATGCCCGGGACAAGCCCGGGCACGACGCTGTTGCGGCTCGGGGTCAGCCGAGGTTCGGCAGCGGCTCGGCGTGCAGGTCGCGCACGAGGCCGGCCAGGGTCTCGCGGTCGGCGTCGTCCTTCAGCGGGATCGAGAACTCCGCGTTAGTCACCACGCGGCCATAGCGGTCGTGCAGCTTGCGGCCGATCTCCTCGAAGGTGCCGATCGTCGCGTAGGTGTGCAGCACCTCGTCGGAGATGAATTGCGGCATCTCCTCCCAGCGCTGTGCCTTGGAGAGCCCCGCCAGCTCGCGGGCGAGATCGCCGAGGCCGTGATGCTCGAAGGCGGCGATATAGGCTGGTGTCGAGGCATAGAAGGCGACGCGGGCGCGCACGTCGCGGATCTTCGGCTGCAACTCGGCTTCGGTCCGCGCGGTGGCGATCAAGGGCTTGATCGCCACCTGGAAGCGGTCGAGCCGGCGATCGGCGATCCGTGCACCTTCGCGCGCCGAGGGCAGCATCACCTTCTCGATATAGCTCGCGGTGCAGACCGGGTGCGGGCGCAGCCCATCCGCCACCTCGCCGGCGACACGGCACATATAGGTGTTCACCGCGGCGAGATGGATCGGGATTGATGGATGCTCGATCGGTCCGGGATCGAACAGCGGCACCATCAGGTTGATGTTGTAGTGCTCGCCATGCACGTCGAGCTTTGTCCCGTTCTGCCAGCAATCCCACACCGCCCGCACCGCGCGCACGTATTCGCGCATCCACGGTCCCGGCGGCGACCATTTGAGACCGTAGCGGCGCTCGATATGGCCCTTCACCTGGGGGCCCAGGCCGAGGGTGAAGCGGCCGCCCGACAGCTTCTGCAAGGTCCAGGCGCTCAGCGCCGTCGTGGTCGGGCTGCGCGGGAAGGCGATGGCGACGGCGGTGCCGAGCTTGAGCCGGGTGGTAGCCTGGGCGGCGAGGGCGCAGAACACGAAGGGGTCCTGCTTGGTCTCCTCCACCATGACGCCGTCATAACCCAGCGTCTCGAGCAGCTGGCAATCGGCGCCGACGCGGCCGAGATCCAATTGCTGCTCGGGCGCGCGCAAGCCCGGATCCACCTTCCCGATCGGCAGGAGCGTCTCGATCCGCATCCCGGTCCTCCCTGTTCAGCCGGCCGTCTGCCCGGCCCCCGCCATTTCAAGGATCAGCTTCTTGTGAATCGCTTCTGCGAAGGAAGCGAAATCGCGCGCCGGCACCACGAAGGCGCCGGGACCGCCGATCACGTTCTCCGCATAATACGCATCGATATCCGGCTCCATATGCAGGATGGGCAGACCGTTGATGGTGATCCGCTCGGCCACCGCCGTATCGCGCGCCGGCACCGGCGGCGGGCCGTTGTTCGATCGGCCGTCGCCTGAGACGTCGATCACCCGCCGCTGCGGCGCCACCGGCAACTCGGTCAGCAGGCGGCGGCCGAAATCGATCGCACCGGCCGGCGACGTGCCGCCGGCGAAGATCTGCCGCGGCAGCTTCTCCAGCAGGGCGGCGAAGCGCAGGACGTCCTCCGGCGAGCGCAGCAGGGTCCACGGCACCGAAAGATTCTGCAGCAGATAGCCGGACCACTGGAAATAGGTGATGGCGACGGTGCGGTGCAGCCCGCCCGTGATGGCGCGGATCACGTCCTTCTGGCGGAACGCCGCGGCATAGCCCTGCTGCTGCAGGTCGTAATGCTCGCTTCGCATGCTGCCGGAGCAGTCCGCGGCGAGGACGAGGGCCAGATCGGCGGGCGGAGCCGCCGGGCTGCGACGCGCCGCGGCCGGGGCCATCGCCAGGCCGCCGGCCGCCAGCAAGAGGTGTCGACGATCGATCGGAATGGTGCGCAACCCCGGCGAGACGTCCCGGGGATGCTAGCAGAGCCGGCGGGCGCCGCGGCAAGCCCGGCTTCCGGATCACGCAGATGATACTTCGGCACCGCGTCATAACCTTAAGCGCTGTCGGGGTTTACCTCGATTTCGTGGGGCTTTAGCGCTGCGGCCGCGCTTGCCAATGCGCCGGCCGGTGCCCTAGTTTACCGGTCAGTCGAAAGGTGGGGCGTCAGGCTCGACGCCCAATCTCCCAACGGGTCGGACCGGTGGCAGATTGTCGGACGGGGGGTGCGCCGGAGGGGCGTGCAGTCTGCCGACAAAAGGCCCGTCTGACCCAGAGGAGACCGTCGAGCCGCCGGATCGGCCGGGCCCCACGGGAGGAGCGTCCTACGGTGAAGCCGACCGACATTTCGGTCCCCGACTACTTTCATAAAGTCGTCGATTGCCAATGGGCCTGCCCGGCCCACACACCGGTCCCTGAATACATCCGGCTGATCGCCGCGCGTCGCTTCGGCGATGCCTACATGATCAACTGGAAGTCCAACGTATTCCCCGGGGTCCTCGGCCGAACCTGCGACCGCCCCTGCGAGCCGGCCTGCCGGCGCGGCAGGGTGGAGAAGGAACCGGTTGCCATCTGCCGGCTCAAGCGGGTCGCCGCCGACTACAAGGGCGACATCCGCGATCGGCTGCCGCAACCGGCGCCGCAGAAGAACGGCAAGCGCGTGGCGCTGATCGGCGCCGGCCCGGCCTCGCTCACCGTGGCGCGCGACCTGCTGCCGCTCGGCTATCACGTCACGATCTACGAGCAGGATCCGTTCGCCGGCGGCATGATCCGCACCCAGATCCCGAAATTCCGCCTGCCGGAAGAGGTGATCGACGAGGAGGTCGGCTACATCCTGGGCCTTGAGCCGGAGCTGCGCCTAGGCAAGAAAATCGACAGCCTGAAATCGGTGCTGGACGAGGGCTATGACGCGGTGTTCGTCGGCTGCGGCGCGCCGCGCGGCCGCGATCTCGACATCCCCGGCCGCAAGGCAGCGGCCGCGCATATCCATGTTGGCATCGACTGGCTGTCCAGCGTGTCGTTCGGCCACGTCACCTCGATCGGCAAGCGGGTGATCGTGCTGGGCGGCGGCAACACGGCGATGGATTGCTGCCGCTCCGCCCGCCGGCTCGGCGGCGAGAGCGTGCAGGTCGTGGTGCGCTCCGGCTTCGAGGAGATGAAGGCGTCCCCCTGGGAGAAGGAGGACGCGATGCACGAGGGCATCCCGATCCACAACTTCCTGGTGCCCAAGTCGGTGCAGCACGATGGCGGCAAGCTGAAGGCCATGGTGTTCGAGAAGGTGAAGCCGGAATACGACGCCAAGGGCCGGCGCAACCTGGTGCCGACTGGCGAGCCCGATGTCGTGCTGGAATGCGACGACGTGCTGGTCGCGGTCGGCCAGGAGAACGCCTTCCCCTGGATCGAGCGCGATCTCGGCATCGCCTTCGACAAGTGGGACATGCCGGTGGTCGATCCGGTGACCTTGCAATCTTCGCGGCCGGACGTGCTGTTCGGCGGCGATGCCGCCTTCGGCCCGAAGAACATCATCTGGGCCGTTGCGCATGGCCACGACGCGGCCGTGTCGATCGACAAGCTCTGCAACGGCGAGGATACGCGGCTTCGCCCGGCGCCCGACTTCAGCCTGATCAGCCAGAAGATGGGCATCCACGAATGGTCCTACGACAACCAGATCTCCAACGACCTGCGCTTCAAGGTGCCGCTGCGCGACACCAAGGAGGCGCTGAGCAGCATCAAGCTCGAGGTCGAGCTCGGCTTCGACGACAAGCTCGCCTATGAGGAGGCGGAGCGCTGCCTCAATTGCGACGTGCAGACGGTGTTCACCACCAACCTCTGCATCGAATGCGATGCCTGCGTCGATATCTGCCCGATGGACTGCATCACCTTCACGCCGGACGGCGAGGAGGCGGAGCTGCGCGAGCGCCTGATGGCGCCGGCGAAGAACCTGACGCAGGATCTCTACGTCGCCGACGGGCTGAAGACCGGCCGCCTCATGGTGAAGGACGAGGATGTCTGCCTTCACTGTGGCCTCTGCGCCGAGCGTTGTCCCACCGGTGCGTGGGACATGCGCAAATCCCTGATCGAAATGACCCATGCGGGACCGCAATGCCGCGCCTAGAAGCCGTCAACGACTTCGTCGTCAAGTTCGCCAACGTCAACGGCTCGGGCTCGGCCTCGGCCAACACGCTGTTCGCGAAATCGATCATCCGGATGGGCATTCCGGCGACGCCGCGCAACATCTTCCCGTCCAACATCCAGGGCCTGCCGACCTGGTACGAGGTGCGCGTCTCCGAGAAGGGCTATGTCGGCGCGCGCGGCGGCGTCGACCTCGTGGTCGCGATGAACCCGCAGACCTGGGATGCCGACGTGAAGGAGATCGAGCCGGGCGGCTATCTGTTCTATGACAGCTCCAAGCCGATGCCGGCGTCGAAGTTCCGGAACGACGTCAACACCATCGGCGTGCCGCTGACCGAGATGTGCAACAAGGCCTACTCGGACCCGCGCCAGCGCCAGCTGTTCAAGAACATCATCTATGTCGGCGCGCTCTCGGCGCTCTTGAACATCGAGCCGGAAGTGGTCGAGAAGCTGTTCTACGAGCAGTTCCGCGGCAAGGAGAAACTGATCGACAGCAACTCGAAGGCCTTCCATATGGGCCGCGACTGGGCGTTCCAGAATCTGGAATGTCCGCTCGGCATCCGGCTGGAGCGGCGCGACGCGGTCGGCGACAAGATCCTGCTCGAAGGCAACAGCGCGGTCGCGCTGGGCGCCGTCTATGGCGGCGCCACCGTCTGCGCCTGGTATCCGATCACGCCGTCTTCCTCGGTGGCGGAAGCCTTCCAACGGCATTGCCGGCGCTATCGCACCGACAAGGCGACCGGCAAGGGCAAGTACGCGATCGTGCAGGCAGAGGACGAGCTCGCCTCCATCGGCATGGTGATCGGCGCCGGCTGGAACGGCGCGCGCTCGTTCACCGCGACCTCCGGCCCCGGCATCTCGCTGATGCAGGAATTCTTAGGCCTCGCCTATTTTGCCGAGATCCCGGCCGTGGTGATCGACGTGCAGCGCGGCGGGCCCTCCACCGGCATGCCGACGCGCAACCAGCAGTCGGATGTGCTGACCTGCGCCTATGCCAGCCATGGTGACACCAAGCACGTGCTGCTGTTCCCGGAAGACCCGCGCGAATGCTTCGAGTTCGGCGCCACGGCCTTCGATCTCGCCGACCGGCTGCAGACCCCGATCTTCGTCATGCTGGAGCTCGAGATCGGCATGAACGAGCGGCTGTGCAAGCCGCTCGCCTGGGACCCGAACCGCAAGATGGACCGCGGCAAGGTGATGAGCGCGGCCGATCTCGAATCCGGCAAGCTGTTCGGCCGCTATCTCGACGTGGACGGCGACGGCATCCCCTACCGCACCTATCCCGGCACGCATCCGAGCAAGGGCAGCTACTTCACCCGGGGCACCACCAAGGACCGGATGGCGCGCTATTCGGAGGAGGGGCCCGACTACATCGAGAACATGGAGCGCCTGCTCAAGAAGTTCGCCACCGCCAGGAAGCTGGTGCCGCCGGCGCTGCTCCGGCAGGCGAGCCAGCCGACCAAGTACGGCGTGATCTATTACGGCTCGACCAGCCCGGCGATGAGCGAGGCGCTGGAAGAGCTGGAGAAGCGCAACATCCACCTGAACGCGCTGCGCGTCCGCGCCTTCCCGTTCGGCGAGGAGGTGGAGGCGTTCATCGCCGCGCATGACCGCGTCTTCGTGGTCGAGCAGAACCGCGACGCCCAGCTCCGCTCCTTGCTGGTCAATGAGCTCGAGATCGATCCGGCGCGGCTGGTCAAGGTGCTGCACTACGACGGCAACCCGATCACCGCTCGCTTCATCATCGGCGGCATCGCCGAGCGCCTCGCCGGCGCCAACGTGACCCCGCTTCGCAAGGCCGTGCCATGACCTATCTGGCCAAACCCAAATTCCGCCATCCCGAGCTGCCGCGCAACGCGCTGGGTTTCACCCGGCGCGATTACGAAGGCAGCGTATCGACATTGTGCGCCGGCTGCGGCCACGATTCGATCTCGGCCGCGATCATCCAGGCCTGCTACGAGCTGGCCCTGCCGCCGCACCGCATCGCCAAGCTCTCCGGCATTGGCTGCTCGTCGAAGACGCCGACCTATTTCCTCGGCTCCAGCCACGGCTTCAACAGCGTGCACGGCCGCATGCCGTCGGTGCTGACCGGCGCCAACATGGCGAACCGCGATCTGATCTATCTCGGCGTCTCCGGCGACGGCGACAGTGCCTCGATCGGCCTCGGCCAGTTCGCCCATGCCATCCGCCGCGCCGTGAACATGACCTATATCGTCGAGAACAACGGCGTCTACGGCCTGACCAAGGGCCAGTTCTCGGCCACTTCCGACAAGGGCTCGAAGAGCAAGAAGGGCGTGGTCAATTCCGACGAGCCGATCGACATGATCGGCATGGCGCTGCAGCTCGGCGCCACCTATGTCGGCCGCTCGTTCTCCGGCGACAAGGCGCAGCTGGTGCCCCTGATCAAGGGCGCGCTGCTGCATCCCGGCGCCGCCTTCATCGACTGCGTCAGCCCCTGCGTCGCCTTCAACAACCACGAAGGCTCGACCAAGAGCTTCGACTATGTGCGCGCGCATAACGAGGCGGTGAACTTCCTCGACGTGATCACGCCGCGGGCCGAGATCACCACCGACTACGCGCCGGGCGAGATGGTCGATGTGCGCCAGCACGACGGCAGCATCATCCGCCTGAAGAAGGTGGCGGAGGATTACGATCCGACCGACCGCATCAAGGTGATGAACTTCCTGCAGGAGCAGCAGGCCAAGGGCGAAGTGGTGACCGGCCTTCTGTTCGTCGATCCGGAGCCGCAGGACCTGCACGGCGCGCTCGCCACCGTGACGGCGCCGCTGAACGAGCTCGGCGACGGCGATCTCTGCCCCGGCGCGGCGGAGATCGACAAGATCAACGCGGGCCTGCGCTGAAGCGTGACGGACCGGCCATCGGGCCTGTTTTGCGGAGCACAGCCGTCACGGGACGGCTTCTGCCGCAATCAGCCCTAGGGCCAGCGCGGCGGCGACCGGCGGTAGCCAATGCGGCACCGCAAAGACGCCCTTGCCAGCCGGTTGGCGGCGCTGGATGCGCCAGAGCGCGATATCGACGACCGCGAAAATACCCAGGGTAAGCGCGTTGGCCACGGCCAGCAGCCTGTCGAACGGAATCAGCAACGCGGTCGCCAGCACGATGCCGCCGGCCAGCGCGGTGGCCTCGACCGGCACGCGGGTCCGCGGATGGACGCGGCCCAGCATGGCGGGAAGCTGCCCCCGTCGGGCCATGCCGTAGAACAGCCGCGCCAGCATCATGATCTCGACCAGGACGCCGTTGGCGATGGCCAGAGCCCCCACGAGAGCGAACAGCGTCGCGTACGCGCCCGGGAACAGGTCAATCAGAGGGCTCTGGCCACCGCGGCCGGCAGACACCAGGGCCGCCGCCACCACGACATAGAGCAGCGTGCTGACCAGAACCGCGCCGACGATGCTGTAGGGTATGGTGCGGCGCGGGTCCTTGGCCTCTTCCGCCATATTGGCCAGGCTTTCGAAGCCGATAAAAGCGAAGAACGCAATGAAGGCGCCGGCCACGACACCCTGCAAGGCGGGGAAATTCGACGGCAGCATGGCCGCGACATCGAAAGCGGGCGCGGCGAGGAAGCCCGCCCCGGCCGCAACGACCAGGCCCAGTATCTCGACCGCACCGATGATGGCGGCGAAGCCGGTGCTCTCCCGCACCCCCGCCATGGCGAGCAGCGTGAAGCTTGCGACCAGCAGCGTGATCAGGACGGCGGAGGGGAGGGCGACGAGCAGAGACAGATATTGGATCGCGCCGCTGGCGATCGAGGCGGCGGCGATCGCCACCGCCAGGGTCAAGGCTGCCCCGGTGAGCTGCGCCAGGCGATCGGAGCCGAACCCTTCCTTGACGTAAGCTGCGGCGCCGGAGGCCTCCGGAAATCGGCTCGCAAGTTCCGCATAGCAAAGCCCGGTCATGGCGGCGGCGACGCCCGCCAGGAGGAACGACAGCGGCGCCGCAGCAGCGGCCCGGTCGATCACCGAAGCGATCGCGACATACACGCCCGCTCCGACGATGACGGCAAGCCCGTAGAAGAGCAGCGGCCCTACCGTGAGCGAGCGCCGCAGCGCGCCATGCCGATGCGCCGGATTACCTTCGATCGTCATCACGGCGCCGGGGGCGTGATCGGCAAGGCATTCGCTTCAGCGTCTCTCCAATTCGATCCTACTTTCTTGTCCCGATGATGCATCCCACTGATTCCCTGCCTCTACGTACGTGCATGGTTCGAAGAATTTCATGTGTTTTTACCGCATTTCTGAACCAAATTAATTTGTCTAAACGGAATCTTCTTCATCCAAATACTTCTGTTACATTGATCCCGCTTTGTGACGGGAGGGTCGTGCGATGCAGGACCTTACAATCTTGTTTGTGGCATGCGTGGTGTTCGGCTTCTGCCTGAGTGCGATGGTGATGCATGCGCTCGGCCTGCCGCGCGACGCCAGTCTTGGGACGGCGCTGACGGTGATGACGACCGCCGCGGTCGCCTTCCTCGCCGGCGTGGTGACCTGGCTGGTGTCGGAGGGATTGTGGAACCAGGCGGTGGTGGCGGTGCTCGCCTATGTCACTGCGGCGCTGGCCGGTCTGATCGCGGATCCGGCCAAGCGCCGGCTCGGCCTCGTGGTCTCGACCAGCGGCTGGGTGGTGCTGCCGCTGGCCGCCATCGTGGTGATGCGGTCGATCTAGCGGGCTAAGCGGCGGCGACGCGCGCGCCTTCCTGCTCGCAGGTCGGCGCCGTGTCGGAGACGGTGGCGCGCTGCATGTCGCGGCGCCAGCGCAGGTCGTCGAACTCGGTGCCGCGGTGCATGGTGCAGCGATCGTCCCACATGACGAGGTCGTGCACGCGCCAGCGATGGGTGTAGACGAACTGGCGCTGGGTCGCGTGCGCGGTCAGTTCGGCGAGCAGCTTTTCCGCCTCGTCCTGGGCCAGGCCGATGATGCGCCCGGCATGCGAGGCGATGTAGAGCGTCTTCCGCTTCGAGCCGGCATGGGTGCGCACCAGCACCTGTGGTACCGGCGGCATCTCGCGCTTCTCCTCCTCGTTGAACTGGGCGAAGCCGAGCTTGGCGCGGCTGTACTGGATCGAGTGCTCGGCCACCAGGCCTTCGATGCGCCGCTTGGTCTCTCCGGGCAGGGCATCGTAGGCGGCGCGCAGATCGGCGAACTCGGTATGCCCGCCGATCGGCGGGATGGCGCGGGCATAGAGCAGCGAGCACTTGGCCGGCACCCGCTTGAACGAGCTGTCGGTATGCCAGAGCCGATTGCCGAGCTGGAACATGCGCAAGCGGCTCTTCTCGCCCCAGATCTGGTCCCTGGCGTTCAGGTTGGAGACATCGGCGATCTCGGGCCGGACGCGCAGGTTTTCGTCGCCGCGATAGACGGCGATCGAGGTCTCGAGCGGTCCGAAGCGGCGGGCGAAATCGAGATGCTGCTCCGCCTCCAGATGCTGGTCGCAGAACACCAGCACGGAATATTTTTCGAACGCCGCCTCGACCTCGGCGAATTCCGCGTCCGTGAGCGGCTTCGCCAGGTCGATATCGTGCACCTCCGCCGCGAAATCCGGCGTGACCGGCATGATGGTGATCGCCATGTCGATTTCCTCCGAGCCGCGCTCAGCCGCGGCCGATCCAGGGCATCTTGGTCGCCATCACGGTCAGGAACTGGATATTGGCGTCGAGCGGCAGGCTCGCCATGTGCACGATCGCGTTGGCGACGTTCTGCACGTCCATGGTCGGCTCCACCATGATCTCGCCATTGGGCTGCGGCACGCCGTTCTTCATCCGCTCGGTCATCTCGGTCGCCGCATTGCCGATATCGATCTGGCCGCAGGCGATGTCGTATTTCCGGCCGTCCAGCGAGGTCGACTTGGTGAGGCCGGTGACGGCGTGCTTGGTCGAGGTATAGGGCGCCGAATTCGGTCGCGGCGCGTGGGCGGAGATCGAGCCGTTGTTGATGATGCGGCCGCCGCGCGGGCTCTGCGCCTTCATGATCTTGAAGGCCTCCTGGGTGCACAGGAACACGCCGGTCAGGTTGGCGTCGACCACCGCCTTCCACTGCTCGTAGGTGAGATCCTCCAGCGCCACCGGCGGCGCGCCCATGCCGGCATTGTTGAACAGCACGTCGAGCCGGCCGAAGGTCTCCTTGGTCGTGGCGAACAGCGCCTTCACCGAGGCCGGATCGCCGACATCGGTCGGGACCGCCAGCGTCTTGACGCCGAGATCGCGCGCCGCGGCGGCGGTCGCCTCGATGGCGTCCTTGCGCCGCCCCGCGAGGGCCACGGCATAGCCGGCCTTGGCGAGAGCGAGTGCGGAGGCGCGGCCGATGCCGCTGCCGGCGCCGGTGACCATTGCGACCTTGCTGGCTGCCATCTGACGATCCTCCCCTTGGTATGATACGGCCCTCGGCCCCATGCTAGCGCCGGGATGCGATGAGGGGGAGGGCCATGCGGAAATTCGCCGAGATCCTGAAAATGGCGGCCGGGCGCAAGGGCGGCGCGGCGGCGATCGAGCAGGAGCTGCCCAAGGTGAAGTCGGCCAAACAGCTCGCGGCCATTCCCGACGACCGCTGGCTCTCGGCGATGAGCCGGGCGATCTTCCAGTTCGGCTTCAACTGGCAGGTCGTCGAGAACAAGTGGCCGGGCTTCGAAGAGGCCTTCCAGGGCTTCGACCTGCGCCGCTGCGCCCATCTCTCCGACGAGGCGATGGACAAGCTCTTGAAAGACACCCGTATCATCCGCAACCCGCCGAAGGTGCGCTCGGTGCAGGCCAACGCCGGCTTCCTGCTGCAGCTCGCCAAGGAGCATGGATCGATCGGCAAGCTGGTCGGCAACTGGCCGGCCGACCGCTACATTGACCTGGTGGATATCTTCAAGCAGGGCGGCGACCGCATGGGCGGTGCCACCTCGCAGTATTTCCTGCGCAGCATGGGCAAGGAGAGCTTCATCCTGAGCCGCGACGTGACGGCGGCGCTGATCCGCGAGGGCGTGGTGGCGAAGGAGCCGACCGCGAAAAAGGACCTGGAGAAAGTGCAGGCGGTGTTCAACCAATGGGCCAAGGAAAGCGGCCGCCCGCTCACCCATATCAGCCGCATCCTGGCAATGAGCGTCGGCGATTGACGCGCGATCAGACCACGGGCACCCCGAGCCGGCCGAAGCCCGGCAGCTTCAGCGCCGGCCGGCGGATGTCGAGGCCGAGCACGGCGCCGAGCAGGTTGACCTCGACGCCCTCGACCCAGCCGAGCGTGACGCCGAACAGGCCGGCGATCGAGAACCTGAATCCGGTGCCGCTCGGGCTCGCGCCGAAGGCGAGGCCCTCGGTCCAGTCCTTGCCGATCGCGGTCGGCGGCAGCACGGCGTCGAGCTCCGGCACTTGCGCCAGGACGTGGGCGACGAAGGTGTTGGAATTGGGCCCGGGCCAGACGTTGTAGCCGCCGTTGCGATTGTGCGGGTAGGCGGCGATGGCGGCCTCGATGCGGGGAATCAGCGCCTCAGCCTCGGCGCCGACCGCCTTGCCGATCAGTTCCGGCCGGTTGCCGTACCACAGCGCATCCGCGGCCCAGCCGTTCTTGCGCACCGGCCGGCCCCAGCCGACCTTGTCGTAGCGCACGTAGTCGGCGGCGCCGGCCGGCTTCAGCACGATCCAGCTGTGATGCGCGAAGATGCCTTTCCAGCGTCCGGTGCGGGCGGCGAAGACCAGCACCTGCGCTTCCCGGCTCGCATCGGCGGCCGGCAGCACGCCGCTGCTCGACCAGTTGGCGGCGCTCCAGCTCGCGGGGTGATCATGCGCCATCCACCACGCCGCATGGGCGCCGAGCGGCAGCAGGAAGACGAGCAGGAGCGGCAGCAGCAGGAAGCGGAACAGGCGCATCGACGCCAGCATAGCGAACCGCCTCGGGCGCCCGCTATCCCTTCGGCGTGACCGGGCGGCGCTGGGCCAGCGGGATTTCGCGGACGCCGGTCAGGTCGACCTTGGGCATGTCCAGCGGCAGCGCGCGCAGCACGCCATTGGCGAGCTCGTTGTAGCCGTCGAAACGGCGGCGCAGGCGGCCGCGCCAGGTCTGCACGCCGCCATTGGCATGCAGTTCGAACACCGATTCACGGGCATCCAGGGCCGAGCCGACATGGTCCCAGGCGAGCTGCAGCAGGGCAGAGCGCTGCTTGGCGGTATAGCCGCCGCCGGCGAAGGATTCGGCGAGACCTGCCGCCATCTCCGGTGCCGCGAGGTCGCTGTCCGCGGGCGCCACGACCAGCGAGGAGCCGGGGAGCGTGCGCAGGATGTCGTTCATGCGCGGCCGGGCGTTCAGCATGGCGATGCTGCCGGCGGCCACATGGGCGTGGTTCGGCTGGCAATTGCCGGCCGTGGTGAAGTCCGGATCGGCCTCTGCCGCGATCTGGCAGCTGCGCACCGTCTGCACCGCGGCGATCAGGTCGACCAGATAGTCGATGGTCTGCTCGTGCTCGCGCAACCCCATCGCGTCGGTCAGCGCCAAGGCGAGGCCGAGCGAGAACTCCGCCTTGGCGAGCCAGCAATAGAGCTGATGCCAGAACAGCCAGGTCGCCACCGGCTCGGGCGAGGGATCGACCAGGAAGACGCGCTCCCATGGCACCAGCACGTTGTCGAGCCACATCTGGCCGTCCAGCTCGTCGTACCGGCTGCTGAGCGGCGCGAGGAAGGGATTGGCATCGTGGCGCGAGGGCTTGCGGCAGATCACGGTGACGCCGGGGCTGTTCACCGCCACCGCGAAGGTGGCGCGCCGGCCCTGATACTCGGCGCCGTTCAGCGCGCCGATATAGACGTCCTCGGCATAGGCCGGGCTCGTATGCATGCCGACCTTGCCGTCGACGATCAGGCCCCGGTCTGTCTCGCGCACGACTTTCAGCGCGGTGCGCCGGGCCGGATCGGGATTGAGACGCTGGCCGATGGTGGCGGAGCCGGCGGAGAAGGTGAGGAAACGGCCGGTGCTCGCGATCAGCGCGCGGTAGGTCTCCACCTTCGCGAGCTCCTCGGCCGAGGGCTTCCCCATCTGCACGGCGACCTGCACGCCCATGGCGATCAGGTGGCCATAGGCCGGCGTGTGGGTCACATTCCCGGCGGTCTCGAACGTGGTCTTGAGGAAGCAGTGGCCCATGGCGCGGAGCTGTTCCGCGCTCTTCGGCACCGTATAGGCCCAGGGCGTGCGCGCGCCGTCGCCGTCACGCGGCGCCAGCACGATATCGGCCCAGGCCGGATCGAAGTGGCGGTCGTACCAGCGGACATACTCGTCGACCATCGGCCGGGTCGCCGGATGCGCGGTGACGTCGTCGACCTGGCCCTCGCCCAGCAGCCAGACGCGGCGGCCGTCGCGCAGCGCATCGCGGTATTCGGCGCCGCGCCTCACGGCCCGGTGCCTTCGCTGAGAAAGCGATCGACCAGCCGATCCGCACGCTTGCGATCGGCCAAGGTCTGGACCCATTGGTAGTTGCGCTGGATCGAGCCAAGATAGAAGCGCTCGTACTGCTCGTTGCGGCTGGCCAGCGCGCTGCCGGCGAAATCCCAGGCCAGGCGGAAGATGCGCGCGCGCTTGGCGGCATTCGTGTCGCCGGCACCGCGCAGATAGCGCTCGATCAGGGGGCCGAGCTCTTTGTCGTCCATCTGCGCCTTGGTCGGCGCCGCCAGCAGGTTGTGCGAGCCGAGCAGGCGGATGATCTCGCCCACGCGCGGCATCCAGACCGGCAGGATCGCCTTCAACGCGGTGATCGGCGGCTTGTCCAGGAACCAGCAGCCATTGCCGTAATCATGCGCCTCGTGCTCGGCGGCGGCGATCGCGGCGCGGGTGAGGTCGGCATAGGTGCGGATCTCGCCCATCTGCTGCAGTGAGGGCGGCTGCAGGGAATTGATCGCCTCCGCCATGCGGAGCGCCACGCCCCAGGCGAATTCGAGCTTGGTCTGCGCCCGGATCATGGTCTGCTGGGTGATGTTCGGGTACCAGCCGGTGCGCATCACGTTGTTGTAAACGTTGATGTTGCAGTCGATGAAGACGCGGTTCCGCGGCACCTCCACATTGTCGAAGATGACGAAAGCATCCTGCTCGTCGAAGCGGGAGGAGAGCGGGTGGTCGTGCCGGTTGCCGGCCACGCTGACGCTGTCGCGGCAGATGAATTTCAGGCCCGGTGTCGACATCGGGATGCAGAAGGACAGCGCATAGGCATCGGCGCCGGGCGGCAGCTGGGCCGCCGGATAAACCGCGATCTCGTCGGCGAACGGTGCCAGGGTCGCCAGGATGCGCGCGCCGCGCACCACGATGCCGTGCTCGGTGTCGGCGACCTTGTGCAGCGCCACGTCATTGCCGGCGGCCGGCACGTCGCCCAGCGCCTTGTCGACGGTCGGCTGCACGATGGTGTGGGTCAGCGAGATATCGTTGCGCCGGAGAAATTTCTGATAAGCGACCAGGTTCGTCGCGCCGCCCTCGTTGCCGAAGGCGCCCCATTCGTCGTCGCGGCCGGCGAAGCCCGCATAGGTGACGTTCATGTAGTCCGGCGTGCGGCCCATCAGGCCGACCGAGAACTCTGCGATCTTTTCCAGGCAGGCATGCCGGCGCATCAGGTCGGCGCGCGAGCGCGGGATCATGTGGCTGACATTGATCGGCTCGCCGGTCTCCGGATCCGGCATCAGGCAGGTCGCGGCCTCGCGGTGCTGCAGGTCGAAGACCTCGGCCAGGGCATGCGCCGCGCCGGCGAGCGCCGGATGCTCCGTCACATCCGTCACCTTCTCGCGGCCGAGCCAGATCGACCGCGGGCTCTTGAGCCCTTTCAGGAACTCGGCGCCGGTTCTCGCTCCCATCCGTCCCTCCCCTGGTGGACATAAAAAATGAGTGCGCTCATTTTTTTATAAGCGTATTCCTGTGCGCAGACATGTCAAGCCAGCCCGATCTCGCGCCGTCCGAACCGGGCCGCCGCGAACGCAACAAGCAGGAGAAGCGCCGCCGCATCCTCGCGGCGGCCGGCCGCCTGTTCCGCCGCAAGGGCTTCGCCGCGACGACGACGCAGGAGATCGCCACCGCGGCCGGCATCGCCGCGGGCACGCTGTTTCTCTATGCGCGATCCAAGGAAGACCTGCTGCTGCTCGTCTTCATGGACGAGATGCAGGGGGTGATCGACAAGGCGTTCGCGGCCGTGCCGGCGGCGGCGCCGCTGGTCGACCAGCTGATGCACGTCTTCGGCGGGCTCGCCGATTATCACGCGGAGGACGTGCGGCTCGCCCGTGCCTTCATCCGCGAGATCGCCTTCAACGAGGATCGCGAGCGCCGCCGCGAGGTGATGGGCGTCCGCACCGTGATCAATGCCGGGGTCGCCCGCCTGATCGGGGAGGCGCAGCGCCGCCGCGAGATCGGCCGCGAGCTCGATCCTGGCGATGCCGCGCAGGTCTATTTCTCGGTCTATTTCCTGCTGCTGCAGAACTGGCTGAACGACGACATCGACCGCGACGGCTTCGACGCCCAGTTGCGCCGGCGGCTGGAAACGGCGGTCGCCGGCTCCCGCGCGCCGACGAGGCGCGCGGGAGCCAGGCTCATCGGGCGCCCTTGATCTGCGGCGGCAGGCGCTCGTCGTTGCCGAGGGCGATGCGGCGCACTTCCTCGGTATCGGTCGGCTCGTGCCCGACCTTGGCGCGCGGCGCCGGTGCTGCGACCACATGGTTGGTCAGGCGGCCGAGGCCGGTGACTTCCACCTCGATCTTGTCGCCGGGCTGCATCGGCCGCGAATTGGCCGGCGTGCCGGTCATGATCACGTCGCCGGGCAAGAGCGTGATGTGGCGGGCGAGATCGGCGATGATGTAGTCGATGCCGAAGATCATTTCGGAAATCGCGCCTTCCTGCACCAGCTTGCCGTTCTTGTAGCTGCGCAGGGTCGATTGCGTGACGTCGACGCCGGAAACGAGGCCGGGCCCGATCGGGCAGAATCCGTCCGGCCCCTTCACCCGCAGCATCGAGCCGGAATCGGTGTTGCGCATGTCCTGCAGGCCGACGTCGTTGCCCGGCGCGAAGCCGGCGAGATTCTCCCACACCTCGTCGCGCGAGACGTTGCGGGTCACCTTGCCGATCACGGCGGCGACCTCGCCTTCGTAGTTCAGGTACTTGTAGCCTTCCGGCCGCACCAGCTCGCCGCCATGCGCGTTCAGCGCGGTGACCGGCTTCTGGAAATAGGTCGGCGTCGGCGGCGGCGTGTTGGTGCCGCGGAACTCGAACAGGCGCGAGCGGTAGTTGACGTGGATGCAGAGGATCTTGCTTGGGCTGCAGGGCGGCAGATAACCGACCTCGGTCTCCGCCACCACCCGGCCGTCGCCAAGCTCGAGCTTGTCCTCCTTCGGCACCGCCCAGTAGGCGCTGCCGCGATACATCACGCGGCGGATCTCGCGGCGCGGTCCCTCCAGAACGCTCATAGCCGTTCCTCCCTCATGCTGTCGTCTTGGCCTTGTCGATGGCGCGCCAGACGCGGTCTGGCGACGCCGGCATGTCGAGTTCGCGCACGCCGAGCGGCGCCAGCGCGTCCATGATCGCGTTCATCACCACCGGCATGGCGCCGACCGTGCCGGCCTCGCCCGCCCCCTTGGCGCCGAGCGGGTTGTACTGCGTCGGCACCGGGCTCGACTTGATCACCATGTCGCACATCGTGTCGGCGCGCGGCATGGCGTAGTCGAGGAAGCTGGCGGTGAGCAGCTGCCCGGTCTCGCCGTCCCATACCACCTGCTCGGACAGGATCTGGCCCACGCCCTGCGCCACGCCGCCATGGATCTGGCCTTTCAGGGTCAGCGGATTGATCACTGTGCCGACATCGTCGACCACGGCATAGCGGTCGAGCCGCACCTCGCCGGTATCGGGATCGACCTCGACCTCGCAGACATGACAGCCGTTGGGGAAGGTGTCCTTCGGGTTCAGGAAGGTCGCGTTCTCGTAGAGGCCGAGTTCGATGCCCGGCGGCATCTTGCCGCCCTGGAAGGCGGCCTGCGCCACCTGCTTCAAGGTGACGCTGCGGTCGGTGCCGGCGACCTTGAAGCTGTTGTTTGCGAACTCGATATCGTCGATGCCCGCTTCCAGCATGTGCGCGGCGATCTTTTTGCCCTTGTCGATCACCTTGCCGGCGGCGAAGTAGAGCGCCGAACCGCCGATGACGGCAGAGCGCGAGCCGTTCGACCCCATGCCGAAGGCGACGCGGTCGGTATCGCCGTCGATGAACTGCACCTCGGACGGGTCGATGCCGAGGCGCTCGTGCAGGATCTGCTTGTACATGGTCTCGTGGCCCTGGCCCTGCGCCTTGGTGCCGATCAGCATCTGCGCCGTGCCGGAGGGATTGAAGCGCACCTCGGCATATTCCGGCTGCGCCGTACCAGCCGCCTGCTCGATGGCGTTGACGATGCCGAGACCGCGCAGCTTGCCGCGCTTCCGCGATTCCTCGCGCCGGGCAGCGAAGCCCTTCACGTCGCCGAGCTCGAGGCCCAGCTCCATGTTCTTCTCGAACTCGCCGCAATCGTAATAGGGGCCGAGCGGCGCCTGATACGGCATGGCGGCGGCGGGAATGACGTTCTTGCGCCGCAGCTCCACGCGGTCCAGGCCGGCCTCGCGGGCGAGGTCGTCGATCGCGCGCTCGATCAGGTAGATCGCCTCCGGCCGTCCGGCGCCGCGATAGGGCGCGGTCGGGTTGGTGTTGGAGAGCAGGCCGGTCAGGTACACATAGGCGGCCGGGATGTTGTAGACGCCGGTCACCGTCACGATCATGCCGAACGGCGACAAGAGGTTGCGGTCGGAGCCGATATAGGCGCCGATATTGCAGAGCATGTTGAGGCGGAGCGCGGTGAACCTGTTGTCCGCGTCCAGCGCCAGCTCGATCTCGCCGATATTGTCGCGGCCATGCTCGTCGGCCATCACGGCTTCCGAGCGCTCGCAGGTCCACTTGACCGGGCGGTTCAGCTTGCGCGCGGCCCACAAGGTCAGCCGGTGCTCGACATATTGCCAGCCCTTGGTGCCGAAGCCGCCGCCAACATCGCCGCTGATCACCCGCAACTTGCTCTCCGGCACCTTGAACACCGATTGCGCCAGCATGTTGCGCACGCGGTGCGGGTACTGCACATCGGCATAGAGCGTCATCCGGTCCTCGCCCGGGTCGTAGGTGCCGAGCGCGCCGCGCGGCTCCATGAACTGGGCATGCACGCGGGTGATGACATAGCGGCGCTTGAAGGTGCGCGCCGCCTTGGCGAATGCCGCTTCCGTCGCCGCCTTGTTGCCGCGCTCGACGATGTTGGAGATGTTGTCCGGGCATTCGTCCCAGACCGGCGCGGCGCCGGGCTGCGTCGCCTCCGCCGTCGAGGTGACGGAAGGCAGCTCCTCGTAATCGACCTGGATCAGCTCGGCCGCGTCCTTGGCTTGCGCCAGGGTATCGGCGATCACCATGGCGACCGGATCGCCGACATAGCGCACGCGGTCGATCACCAGCGCCGGGCGCTGCGGCGCGAACATGGGCGAGCCGTCCGGCCGTTTCCGCGGCATCGTCGCCTTCGGCATGCCGAGGCCGTCGGCGGCATAGGCCTTGCCGTCATAGACGGCGATCACCCCGGGTGCTGCCTGCGCGGCCGCCAGGTCGATCGAGCGAATCTTCGCATGCGCGTGCGGCGAGCGCAGGAACACCGCATAGGCCTGGCCCGGGATGTTGACGTCGGACTGGAAGCGGCCGCGGCCCTGAATGAGCCGCGGGTCCTCAAAGCGGGTGACCGACTGGCCGATACCGAACTGACCCATTTCCTCCCTCCGCGATCGAGACTTCGCGCGCCGCGATTTTGTTCATTGTAACAACAATCGGCGGGAGTCGATATCGGCGCGCCTGCGCCGACGCTCCGCACCTACGGCGTGGCGGTCAATTCGGCATTGCGTGAAGAATGCGGCTACTCAGCCGCGGCGCGGCGCAGATCCGCCGTGGCGGCCGCGTCGACCTTGCCCTCCGCGTCGACAACGACGCCGTAATCGCGTCGCGCCGCTTCCGGCGTCACCATGCCGAGGCGTACGTCGCTCGCCACCGCCTTGACATCGCGGGCCCACGGATGCCCGAGACCGCCGCCGCCCGGCATGCTGATCACCACGCGGTCGCCCTTCGGCACGGTCTGCACGCCCTTGCCGCGCAGCTTGGCTCCGGAGCCGAGGCGCAGATCGCCGGCGGCACCGTCCTTGCCGCCTTCGCGCCCGCGCGGCGGGTTCTGGATGCGGTCGTAATAGGCGCTGAGCGCGAAGGCCGCGGGATCGAGGTTGCCGACCTCCATCACCTGGCCGAGCCCGCCGCGATACTGGCCGGCGCCGCCGGAATCGGTGCGGTACTCCTTCCTCCAGATCACGATCGGCGAGATCGCCTCGTTGATCTCGACCGGCATGTTGCGCACGCCGCTCGGGAAGGCGGTGGCGGAGAGCCCGTCCTTGCCGGGCCTGGCGCCGGTGCCGCCGGAATGGAAGCTGATGATGTTGAACGGCATGGCCTTCGCCATCTCCGCCGGATCGCCTTCGGCGCGGCCGGGCCCGCCCAGCGCCGAGAGATTCCACAGGCATGACGTGCCTTCCGCCGGCACCTTGCCGCCGAGTGCCTGGTGCAGGCAGCCGAACACCACGTCGGGCAGCATCTGGCCGGTGACATGCCGGGTGGAGACCGGCGACGGCGGCGGCGCGTTCAGGATGCAGCCCTCCGGCGCGGTGATGCGGATGACCGAGAGCGAGCCCTCGTTGTTCGGCACTTTCGGCGCCACGATGCATTTCACGCCGAACGACGCGTAGGCCTCGGTGTAGCAGATCGGCACGTTGATGCCGTAGGAGGAGACCGGCGAGGTACCGGCGAAATCGACGTCGATGCCGGTCTCGCCGATCGTCATTGTCGCCACCAGGTCGAGCGGATGGTCATAGCCGTCCGCCCGCATGGTGAACTTGTAGGTGCCCGGCTTGATCTTGCGGATCTCCTCCAGCGAGGCGGCGCGCGACTTCTCCAGGATGTGCTTGCCCAGGCGGTTCAGGTCGTCGATGCCGAACTCGTCCATCATGGCGATCAGCCGTTTGGAGCCGATGTCGTTGCAGGTCGCCAGCGAATAGAGGTCGCCGACCACCTGCACCGGCTCGCGCACATTGGCCCGCACGATGTCGATCAGGGTCTTGTCGACCTTGCCCGCATGGGCAAAGCGGATCAGCGGGATGTAGAGCCCTTCCTCGTAGACCTCGCGCGCATCGGCGGTCATGCCGCGGCCGCCGATATCGACCACGTGGCAGGTGGAGGCGAACAGCGCCACCATCCGGCCGCGCCGGAAGGTCGGCGTGACGAAGGTGAAGTCGTGCAGGTGGCCGGTGCCCTTCCACGGGTCGTTGGTCAGGAAGACGTCGCCTTCCTTCATCGTGTCGATCGGGAACTTGTCCAGGAAGTGGCGGACCGACCGCGCCATGGAATTGATATGGCCGGGCGTGCCGGTCACCGCCTGGGCCAGCATGGCACCGTCCAGGTCGAACACGCCGGCGGAAAGATCGCCCGCCTCGCGCGTCGAGGTGGAGAAGCCGGTGCGGATCAGGGCCAGCGCCTGCTCCTCCACCACGGCGATGAGCCGGTCCCACATCAGCTGCAGGCGGATCGGCGACAGCGGATCGTTGGCGGTCATGCTCACTCCTTCTCCAGCATGATACAGCCGAGCGGGTTGATCCGCGCGGTGAAGCTGCGGGGCACGATGGTGGTGGTCTCGTCCTCGACGATCACGGCCGGCCCGGCGAGCGCGGTGCCCGGCGCAAGATCCGGCCGGCGGTAGACCGGCACATTGCCGAGCGTCATCTCGCCCGGATCGAACAGGCTGCGCGCGGCAGTCGGCTTGACCGGCTGGTCCGCCGGCTGCGGCGGGCAGGGCGGCAGCGGCGCCTGGGCGGCGGCGAGGCGGAGCGTCCAGTTCATGATCTCGGCCTGCAGCCCCGGGATCACCCGGCCGAAGGTCGCCGCGTAGGCTGCCTCGAAGGCTCGGTTCAGTCCTTCCCGCGAGCGCGCATCGAAGGCACCGGCCGGCAAGGTGACGGTGATCTCGTGGCCTTGGCCGCGATAGCGCATGTCGGCGGTGCGGGTCTCGACCAGCGCGGCGCCTGGGGCGCCGGCATGCACGACCGCTTCCGCCTCCGCCCGCATCTCGGCGAACAGCGCGTTGACCGCGGCGGCGTCGAAATTTTCATCGAGCTGGACATAGCGGCTGCGCGCCACCTCGTAGGCGACCGGCGCCATCAGGAAGCCGACGGCGGAACCGACCCCGGCGCCGGAGGGGATCAGCACCCGGCGGATGCCGAGCTTCTCGGCCAACCGCGCCGCATGGATCGGCGCCCCGCCGCCGAAGGCGATCAGCGTGCGGTCCTGCAGCTCCTTGCCGCGCTCCACCGCATGCACGCGGGCGGCGTTGGCCATGTTCTCCTCGACGATCTCGCTGATGCCGAAGGCGCCTTCCAGGCGATCGAGCTTGAGCGGCTCGCCGACGCTCTTCGCTACGGCCGCCACCGCCTTGTCGGCGGCGAGCTTGATGCTGCCGCCGGCGAAATAGTCCGGGTCGAGGCGGCCGAGCACCACATTGGCGTCGGTCACCGTCGGCTCCGCGCCGCCGCGGCCGTAGCAGGCGGGCCCCGGCTCGGAACCGGCGCTTTCCGGCCCGACATGGATGCGCGCCATGCTGTCGACGCTGGCGATCGACCCGCCGCCGGCGCCGATCTCCACCATCTCGATCACCGGGATGCGCAGCGGCAGGCCGGAGCCCTTCAGGAAGCGGTATTGCCGCGCCACCTCGAAGGTACGGGAATGCTGCGGCTCGCCGTCGTCGATCAGACAGATCTTCGCCGTGGTGCCGCCCATGTCGAAGGACAGCACCTTGTCGATGCCGCATTGCCGGGCCAGGCCGGCGGCCAGGATGGCGCCGCCGGCGGGGCCGCTCTCGACCAGGCGGATCGGGAATTTCCGCGCGGTGTCGAGCGTGGTCAAGCCGCCGCCGGAGGTGATCAGGAACAGCGGGCAGGCGAAGCCGCGCTGCTTCAGCTGCTCGCCGAGCCGGCCGAGATAGCTGTCCATCACCGGCTGCACATAGGCATTGGCGACCGCGGTCGACCAGCGCTCGTATTCGCGGATCTCCGGCGACACCTCGCTCGACAGCGTGATGGCGATGCCGGGCATGTGCTTCGCCAGAATGTCGCGCGTGCGCCGCTCATGCTTGCCGTCGAGATAGGCGTGCATGTAGCCGACCGCGACCGCCTCGATGCCGGCCGCCTTCAGCTTCGGCGCCAGCGCCGTCACCGCGCTCTCGTCGAGCGGGATCAGCACATTGCCGCGGCCGTCCAGCCGCTCGCGCACGCCGAAGCGCAGGTCGCGCGGCACCAGCGGCGGCGGCTTGTCCATGAAGATGTCGTATTGCTCGAACCGGTTCTCGAACGCCATCTCGATCGAATCGCGGAACCCCTCGGTGACGATCAGGGCGGTCCTGGCGCCCTTGCGTTCGATGATGGCGTTGGTGGCGAGCGTGGTGCCGTGGATGATCAGGGCGAGATCGGCCGGCTTCAGCCCGGCCTGCCGCATCACCAGGTCGATGCCGGTGAGCACGCCTTCCTCCGGCGCGCGCGAGGTCGTCAGCACCTTGGCGCTGAACCGCTGGGGTCCCAGCTCCAGCGCCAGATCGGTGAAGGTGCCGCCGATATCGACCGCCAGCCGGGCCTTGTCCGCCGTACTGTTCATGTGTGAGAAGCGCTCCGTCGAGATCCGGGCTGCAGGCAAGCAGCCATCATGCCAAATCGGCGTGCCTTAGCGGAACAGGTCCATCTTTCGGGACCGCACCAATTCCTGGCCGTTGCCGTCACGTGCCGGCGGTCCGAAGCCGCGAACGATCACCACCGGTTGTCCTTCGCTCGACTGGCCCATCAGCAGCGAGGCGGCGGCGGCGATCTCGTCGGCATGGGCCACCTCGGTCACCCGCAGGATGCGGCCGTTGAGATCGGGCAGGCCGCGCATGTCGACCAGGGCGGGAAGGCCGGCGACGCCGATCGCCGCGCCGGTCGTGCCCATGCGCCAGGCCCGGCCCCAGGAATCGTTGATGACGATTCCGACCTCGACGCCGGCAATCTCTTTGAACCGCTCGCGCAGGCGGCGGGCGGAGCCGTCCGGATCGGCCGGCAGCAGCAGCACGTCGTCCTCGCCGCCATCCACGTTGGAATGGTCGATGCCGGCATTGGCCATGACGAAGCCGAGCCGGTGCTCGACGATCAGCACGTTCGGCACCGCGCGCAGCACCTCTTTCGATTCCCGCAGGACTAGCTCGACGAGGCGCGGGTCCTTCAGCACCGTTGCGCCCAGCTCTACCGCGCGCGGCGATGGCGTCACGCTGGCGAGCGAGACGAGCCGTCCTTCCGACTTGGAGACGATCTTTTGCGCCAGCACGACCACGTCGTGATCGCGCAGGCCCACGGGCGCGATCAGCGCCGCGAGGTCGTCACCCGGCCGGATGCGCGGCAGGCCGGGAACGGCGATCAGTTCGACGCGGTCAGGAATTGTCGGGCAGCCCGGTCAGCCGGATGCCGGAGCCCGGCACCTTGTAGCGGCGGTTGAGGAAGATCAGGATCGAGGTCAGCGCCTCGGCCGCCACCGAATTGGCGAGCGGCCCGGCCTGATAGGCCCGCATGCCGCCGGCGCGGGCGAGCTGGACGACCGCCTCGCGCGCCGCCTCGTCGTCGCCGCAGACCAGCACGTCGCAATCGACCGTGGCGTCGTCGTCGAGCAGCACATGGGCGGAGACGTTCTGGAAGGCCGACACGACCTTGACGCCGGGGCCGAGCAGGTTCTGCGCCGCGACCACGGCCGAGTCTTCGGCCGGCAACTGCACGCGCGACACCTTGGGCGGCACCAGCGGCACCGTCACGTCGACCAGGATCTTGCCTTCCAGCGCCGGCGCGACCGATTTCAAGGTCGCAAGCTGCGCCGACCACGGCACCGTCAGCACGACGATCTCGCCCGCCTGCGCCGCGGCGAGATTGTCGCCGCCGCGGGCTTTGCCACCCGGCAGCTCGGCCGCCTTGGCGGCGGCCTTGGCGCCGTCGCGGGAGCCGAGGAAGACGGGATAGCCGGCGCGGGCCCAGCGGCGGGCGAGGCCGCCGCCTTCATGGCCGGTGCCGCCGAGAACGGCGATGACGGGTTTCGGATCGGTCATGGCGTTGCGTGCGTTACCGGGGTGCGAGGACGGGGCAGTGCGCGCTTCTTGTCGCTCTCGGTCAGCTCGCCGGTGAAGCGGGCGGCGACTTCGAGCTTGATCGGCATCAGCGGCTGAGCGTCGAAGGCGGCGACGCGGCGTTCGTTGCCGGCATCGCCGTAGAGCGTGGTGCGGATGCGCGGCGCGCGGCCGAGCCCTCGGATCAGCGCCTCCATGGCGGCGGGCGGCAGCTCCTCGCCATGCTCGGCGCCGGCGGCGCGGGTGATGCTCTCGTTCATCAAGGTGCCGCCCATGTCGTTGGCGCCGGCTTCGAGGCAGATGCGCGCGCCATCGGCGCCCATCTTCACCCACGAGGTCTGCACGTTCTTGAACAGCGGGTTGAGCGCGAGCCGGCCGACGGCATGCATCAGCACCGCCTCGCGGAAGCTCGGCCCCATGCGCGACCGGCCCTTCAGCGCGATCGGCGCCTCGCCGGCGACGAAGGGCAGCGGCACCAGCTCGGTGAAGCCGCCCGTCTCCATCTGCAGGTGGCGCAGGCGCAGCAGGTGCCGCGCCCAGTGCACCGGCCGGTCGACATGGCCGTACATGATGGTGGCGGTGGAGCGGATGCCCGCCCTGTGCGCGGCGCGCATGATGTCGAGCCATTGCTGCGTCGACACCTTGTCGGGACAGAGGATGTCGCGCACCTCGTCGTCCAGCACCTCGGCCGCGGTGCCGGGCAGGCTGCCGAGCCCGGCTTCCTTCAGCGCGATAAGATAGTCCTCGACGGAAAGCTTCAGCGTCGTGGCGCCGTGCCAGATCTCCAGCGGCGAGAAGGCATGCACATGCATGCCCGGCACCGCCTGCCGCACCGCGCGCGCGATGTCGAGGTAATGCCGGCCGGTATAATCGGGGTGGATGCCGCCCTGCATGCAGACTTCGGTGGCGCCGCGCTCCCAGGCCTCGCGGGCGCGGCGGGCGATCTCGTCGATGCCGAGATCGTAGGGCTCGCCGCGCAGGTTGGCGGCCAGCTTGCCCTTGGAGAAGGCGCAGAAGCCGCAGCGGAAATAGCAGATGTTGGTGTAGTTGATGTTGCGCACGACGGCGTAGGAGACGCTGTCGCCCGCCGCCTCGCGGCGCACCGCGTCGGCGGCGCGGCACACGTCAGCGAAGGCCGGGCCGCGGGCGGCGAAGAGCTGCACGATCTCCGCCTCGCCGAGTTCCTTGCCGGCGGCGGCGCGGTCGAGCAGCGGCGCTAGACTGTCGCTCCGCCGCGAAGCCGGCGCGGCCAACAGGGCCAGATCGGCCGCGGGCAGCGGCAGGTTGAGCCCGGGCCGCCAGGCCTCGACCCGGCGCAGGCCGTCGGCGTCGCTCATCGCCAGCACGCGCGGGCGCAACGACGCATCGACCCAGCGTTCGGCATCCAGCGCATAGGCGCGGTGCACAGCCATGCGCTCGGTCAGCACTTTCCCATGCTTCGCCGTCTCGGCCGCGAGGGCGTCGAGATGCGGCCAGGGCCGCTCCGGGTTCACATGGTCCGGCGTCACCGGCGACACGCCGCCCCAATCGTCGATGCCGGCATCGATCAGCCGGCCATAGCCCGGCTCCTGCAGGTTGGGCGGCGCCTGCACCGTGAGGCTGCCGCCGAACACGATGCGGGCGATTGCGATGGTCCAGAGCAGGTCGTCGGTATCCGGCTCCGGCGCGTTCGCCATCCGCGTGTCCGGCTTGGCGCGGAAGTTCTGGATGATGACTTCCTGCAGATGACCATGCGCGCGGTTGAGGTCGCGCAGCGCCAGCAGCGCCTCGATCCGCTCGGCCCGCGTCTCGCCGATGCCGATCAGGATGCCGCTGGTGAACGGCACGCGCGCCTCGCCGGCCGCGGCGATGGTCGCCAGCCGTGCGGCCGGCAGCTTGTCCGGCGCGCCGAAATGCGGGCCGCCACGCTCCGAGAGGCGCTCTGCCGTGGTCTCCAGCATGATGCCCATGGAGGCGGCAACGGGGCGCAGCATGGCGAGGTCGGTCGCGCTCATCAGGCCGGGATTGAGATGCGGCAGCAGGCCGGTCTCGTCCGCCACCAGCTTCGCCATGGCGGCGAGGTAATGCAGCGTCGTCGGATGGCCGAGCTCGGCCAGCGCCTCGGCGGCATTGCGCCATTTCAGCTCCGGCTTGTCGCCGAGCGTGAACAGCGCCTCGGCGCAGCCGGCCGCCTGGCCGGCCCCGGCGATGGCCAGCACCTGGTCCGGCGTCAGATAGGCCGCCTCGCCGCGCCGCGGCGGATGCGCGAAGGTGCAATAGCCGCAGGTGTCGCGGCAGAGATGGGTCAGCGGAATGAACACCTTCTTCGAGAAGGTGACGACGTCGCCGAAGGCGGCATCGCGGATCGCCTGTGCCGTCTGCATCAGCGCGTCGAGGTCTTCGGCCAGAGCGAGGCGCCGCGCGGCGGCATCGTCCGGCAGCCGGCCGCCGCGCGCGGCGGCGAGAAGCTCGTGCAGGTCAGGCGACAAGGGCAAGGTCCCGATAGGCCGCGTGCTCGGCGCGCAGCGCGGCGAGATCGGCCGGCAGGTCGATGTCGCGGGCCAGGCCGATGCGGCGAACAATGGTTGGCGTGAGGCCGAGGCTGCGGGCGAGCTCGGCATGGCGTGCCGCACTCGGCGCCGCCGTGGCGAAGGCGAAGGGGATGGCGTCCGGCGGCGTCAGCAGCAGCGCGTTGGTGCCGCCGTCCTTGGCCTCGGCGATGACGACCGGCGCATGCGCCGCCGCGTCGATCAGGGCGACCACGTCGTCCGCGCCGAGCCAGGGCAGATCGCCGGCCAGCAGCAGCAGCGAGGTGGCGCCCTGCCGGCGGGCATGCGCCGCGATGCCGGCAGCGGCGGCATTGAGATCGCCTTCCATGCCGGGGTCGAAGGCGGCGGCGCCCTGGGCCCGGGCGAGATCGGCGAGCGCCGGATCGCGCGTCGCCACCGCGCGCGCCGCGATGCCGGCGCCGGCCAGCGCCTGCAGGCCCTGCACCAGCATGCGGCGCACCAGGTCGCGTCGCGCCGCATCGGGCACGGCCGGCGCCAGGCGTTGCTTGGCGCGGTCGAGCGACTTGGCGGGGATCACGGCCATCAGCATGGGGGCGATTTCACCCCGCCGCCGCCAGCTTGTCCACGAAATCAAGGACCTCCCCGGCCAGCCGCCGCTTGTCGGCATGGGTCCGCATCATGGTGTCGGCGACCAGGACCCGCATGCCCAGCCCCTCGATCTCGCCCTTGGCGCTCCTGTCGGCCTGGTCGAGCACGAAGCCGTCGATCAGCCCCCGGTAGCAGGCGGCCACGCCTGCCGCGGAAACCGGATGGCCGAGCTCGGCCAGCATCTTCGCCGCCGGGCCCTTGATCGCCTGGCCGCCGACGATCGGCGTGACGGCGACGCGCGGGACGCGCAGCCGCTCGATCGACGCCCTCAGGCCTGGCACGGCCAGGATCGGCGCCACGCTGACGAAAGGGTTGGACGGGCAGATCACCAGGCCGCGCACGGCCTCGCCTGCCAGCAGGGCCAGCGCCTCGGGCAGGGCGGCGGCGCCTTCGATCCCGGCGAAGCGGATGACCGTGACGGCGGGCTCGCAGCGCCGTCGCACGAACCAGTGCTGGAAATCGAGCTCGCCCTCTTCCGCGGTGGCGACCACCGTGCGCACCGCATCGTTCGACATCGGCAGCACCTGCGATGCGATGCCCAGGCGGCGGCAGAGATCGGCGGTGACCGCGGCGAGGGTCTCGCCGGCCCGCAGCCGGCGCGTCCGCTCGACATGGGTGGCGAGATCGCGGTCGCCCAGGTTGAACCAGCTCTCGCCGCCGAGCTGGCTCAGCGCCGCCATGAAATTCCAGCTCTCGCCGGCGCGGCCCCAGCCGGTCTCCGGGTTGGCCAGACCGGCCAGGGTGTACATGACGGTGTCGAGATCGGGCGAGACGTGCAGGCCGAGATGCTCGAAATCATCGGCCGTGTTCACCACGATGCTCAGCCGCTCGCCGAGGATCGCGGCAAGGCCCAGCGCGAGCTTGGCGCCGCCGACCCCGCCGGCAAGTGCAACGATCTGATCGCGGGCCACGGACGAAACTCGCTCGGCTGACGAAAGAACTATCGCGAAGTGGCGGAAGTCTAGCTGTGATAAAGGGTTAATGCACCCGCAGACCGTTGTCGCCGGCACATCCCTCGGCTGCGCGGGACACGGCGCTCAGCTCACCTCGACCTTGATCTGCGCGGCGAGCCCCCGCAATTCGTCCAGCGGGGGGTTCCGGCGCGGCCAGTTGAGCGTGACCCCGTCGTCGTCGTGACGCGGCAGCACATGCAGATGCACATGCGGCACGGTCTGCCATCCGGCCGGCTTGTTCGCCTGCAGCACCGTGATCCCGGCCGGGCTGAACGCCGCCTGCACGGCGCGGGCGACGCGTGCCGCGGTCCGGAACAAGGCGCCGGCGGCGGCATCGTCCAGATCAAGGATGGTTTCGAACGGCTGCCGCGTCGCGACGATGACATGGCCAGGATTGACCTGGCCGGCATCCATGAAAGCGAAGGTCAGTTCGTCCTCATACACCTTCGCGCACGGGATCTCGCCGGCGATGATGCGCGTGAACACCGTGGGTGTCATGGCCCCTACCCCCTGTTCCCGTTCCCCGGCGCAGTATAAGACGGCATCCGGTCTCTGCCGCACCCCCGATCGCTCACGCCTTTCCCGCCCACTATCAGCATGGACATTGCAGGCTCGATTCCGCTCGCCGTGCTGTTCGCCACGGCCCTGCTGCTGGCGCGCGCCTGGATGGTGACCGATGCCAGCCGGCTCGCCATCGCGCGGCTGGCGCGGCTGGCGGGGCCATCCGCCGGGCACGTGCTGTTCGGCTACACCTTCGCGGTAGCGGGGCTGTCGCTGGTGATCCCGAATTTCGTCGCCGCGATGGCGGCGACGCCCTTCATCGCCCGGCTGGTCAAGGGCTTCCGCCTGGACGGCGCGGCGCATCGCAGCGTCACCACCGCCTTCGCCGCTGCCTGCATGTGGGCGGCCAATGTCGGTGGCAAGGGGTCGCTAGTCGGCAGTCCCTCGAACGCCATCCTGGTCGGTTACCTGCAGGGGGCCGCAGTGCCGGGGCGGGAGGCGGTGACCTATCTCACCTGGCTCGCCTTTGGGTTGCCGATGTCGCTGCTGCTGGCGCTCGCCGTCTGGGCGCTGCTGCGCGTGGGCTTCGCGGGTGCCCTGACCCATGCGGCGCCGAACAGCGAAGTCCTGCGCGACCAAGGCGCCTCGGCCAACACGCGGGCGGTCTGGCGGCTGACCGGGATGTTCCTGTGCTACTGGCTCGCCGCCAGCGTGGCGCAGGGCCTGTTCGGGGAACGCGCCGAATGGCCCATGGTCGTCGGCGCGCTGCTGTTCGGCGCCTGGCTGATGCTGCGGCTGTTTCGCAATGGCGGCAGCGACGGCGGCCCGCTGCTCCGCGCCGCCGATATGCGGGCCGGCTTTCCCTGGCGCGGCTTCCTGCTGATCGGCGTCACCGCAGGCGCCTCCTTCGCCCTGGTCAAGTTCTTCGCCATCGACCGGCACGCGGCCGATCTCGCGGCTTCGCTGAGCGAGGCCGGCATGTCCGGCTTCCTGCTCCTGTTCGTCATCCTGCTTCTCGTCATCCTGACCACCGAGATCGCCAGCAATACGGTCGTCGCCTTCACCTTCTTCCCGGTCGCCCAGGCGGTCGCGCCGGTGCTGGGCCTGTCGCCGATCGCCTTCCTCATCCTGGTCAGCGTCGCCTCCACGGCCGGCTACATGACGCCGATGGCGACGCCCGCAAATGCGCTGGTCGTGGGCGAGGTGCGCGGCATCCGCTATGGCCGCCTGATCTTGCTCGGCTTCGTCCTGGACCTGCTGGTGGCGGCCATCCTCGCCCTCTGGGGCGTGACGGTGATGCCGCTGATCCTCTAGCCGGCGCTTCGGCGCAACTGGACTCGGCCGCCTGCCCGCGCCAGATTCGGCCCCGTCATGCTGCCCGACCGCCACGCCTTCACCCGCCAGATCCCCGACGGCGACAACCGCGAGCGCCTGGTCTGCGGCGATTGCGGCTTCATCAACTACGTCAATCCGAAGATCGTGGTCGGCGCGGTGGTGACCTGGGAAGGCCGCTTCCTGCTCTGCCGCCGCGCCATCGAGCCCAGGCGCGGCTACTGGACCATCCCGGCCGGCTACCTCGAGGAGCACGAGACGACCGAGGCCGGCGCCCGGCGCGAGGCGCTGGAGGAGGCCTGCGCCGAGATCGAGCTGGAAGGCCTGCTCGGCGTCTACAACGTGCCGCGCATCAGCCAGGTCCAGCTGATCTATCGGGCGACGCTGCGCGCGCCGGAATTCGGCGCCGGCGAGGAATCGCTCGAGGCGGCCCTGTTCGACTGGGCCGACATTCCCTGGAAGGAGCTCGCCTTCCCCTCGGTGATCTGGGCGCTGAACCACCACCGCGAGGTCGACGGGCACGCGATCTTCGCTCCGCGCACCAACCCCCACGGCCAGACCGGCAATTACTGAGCCTGGTCCAGGGCCTGCCGATCTAGATAGGCGAGCAGAGCCGGCTCGAACGGCGTGATCGACTTATAGGCCTTGAGCTCCGGCGCCATCGTGCGCAGCAATTCTGCCAGGCGGCGCGCGCGGGCCGGGTCCGAAGCCGTCTTGGCCAGCGGCTCGCGCAGGATGCGGATGGTGAACAGGATGTCGCCGCTTTCCGGCAGGCGCAGCAGGGTCTGCCGCTCGACGCGCAGCCACAGCTTGTCCGCCACATTCTCCGCGCTGATGCCGGCCGCCGGATCGGTGCGGAAATGCCCGCTTGGCTGGAACAGCGCCGGATCGTCGATCAAGCCCCAATTGGCGCGCCACACGCCGCGGCCGGCGCCGAGCCGGTCGAAGAATCGCTCGACCGGCTTTCCCAGGGTCGCGGCGAAGCCCGGCACCGGCGCGTGAATCGGGGCCAGCGGCCGGCCGATCTTGTCGGCGAGCCGCCAGCGCGTCGGGAAGCAGAGCGAGGCGGCGGCGAGCACCCAGCTCTCGCCCTCCGGCCGCATCAGGCAGAGATCCTCCTGCACCAGCCGGCCGGCGAGATCGAGCGGATGCAGGGACGCGTCCGCCGGATCGAAGGCCGCGCCGTCGGTCAGGCGGCGCAGCTTGTCGCCGTCGAGGCGGTAGAGCGCCGGGTGGTGCAGCGCGAGATGACGGGCGAGCCGGTGCAGCACCTCGCGCGATCCCGGCTCGGCGCCGGGAGTCGCGGCGAAGACCTCGGCATGCCGTTCCGCCAGCAGGCGCCGCTTCTCCGCCAGATCTGCGGCGAGGTCGTCGTCGACCAGAATCCATGCCGCCGGATCGAGCGGCATCAGCCCCATCGTCATGCGATAGGGCGGGTCGAGGAAGGGATAGAGCAAGCCCGCCGGCCCGCGCTTCAGGCGTCGGCGTCGCTGCCGTGGCGCCGCAGCAGCGGCACCTGGGCGAGCATGAACACGATGGTGAGCGGCATCACGCCGAACACCTTGAAGCTGACCCAGGTGTCGGTCGTCTGCGTGCGCCAGACCACCTCGTTCAGAACCGCGAGCAGCAGGAAGAAGCCGGCCCAGCGCCAGGTCAGGATGCGCCAGCCCTGGTCGTCGAGCGGCAGCACCGCGCCCATCAGCGGCTTCAGCAGCGGCCGGTCGAACAGCATGCCGCCGGCCAGGATGGCGGCGAACAGCGTGTTCACGATGGTCGGCTTCAGCTTGATGAACAGCTCGTCCTGCAGCATCAGGGTCAGCCCGCCGAACACCAGCACGAAGAAGGCGGTGACCAGCGGCAGGGTCGGCAGCTTGCGCTCGATCGCATAGGACGCGGCGAGCGCCGCTACGATCGCGACCATGAAGGCGCCGGTCGCGGCGAAGATGCCGAACCTGGCATTGGTGACGAAGAAGACGAGAAGGGGACCCGTCTCGATCGCGAGCTTGACCAGCGGGTGCGGGGGGCGACGTGTCATGCGGGGATGAGTTATGCCGGCTAATCCGGCTTACGCAAGCACCCCAAATATGAAGCGCCGGTCGGAAGCCCGACCGGCGCGATCAGAACAACCGCTCCGCTAGCGCAGAGCGGCCGGAGTCACAAAAGACTACTTCTTCTTGGCCGTCTTCTTCTTCGCGGCGGGCTTCTTCGCCGCCGGCTTCTTCTTCGCCGCGGCCTTCTTCGTGGTTGCCTTAGCCATTAGTTGGCACTCCTTCAGCTGAGTAGAGAAGAGCGATCGGCGTTTGAGAGTCACGCATACCGCCCTCCTTGGTCGCGACCAACTCGTTGTGAATCGGTCGTGCCACCAACGTCTGATGCAAGGTTTGTGTTGTCAAGTGGTAAACACAAAATATCTAGCGAGGCGTCCGCGATCGCACCACATGTTGTCGTTTTTACAACACCTCGTAGGGCGCAGTGAGTCGGGCGCTAAATCAGGACGTGCCGACAAGCGCGCGCGCGAAGGCTTTCGGATCGAAGGATTGCAGGTCTTCGGCCTGCTCGCCGACGCCGATCGCATGCACCGGCAGCGCGAACTTGTCGGCCAGCGCGACCAGGATTCCGCCGCGCGCGGTGCCGTCGAGCTTGGTCATGATGAGGCCGGAAACCCGCGCCACATCGCGAAAAACCTCGACCTGGCGCAGCGCGTTCTGTCCCGTCGTCGCGTCCAGCACGAGCAGGGTCGAGTGCGGCGAGGTCGGGTCCTGCTTGGCGATGACGCGGCGGATCTTGTCGAGCTCTGCCATCAGGTCCTTCTTGTTCTGCAGCCGGCCGGCGGTGTCGATCAGCAGCACGTCGGCATTGCGCTCGCGCGCCGATTTCAATGCGTCGAAAGCGAGGCCGGCGGAGTCGGCGCCCGATTCGCGCGACATCACCTCGACCCCGGCGCGGGCGCCCCACACCTTCAATTGATCGATCGCGGCGGCGCGGAAGGTGTCGCAGGCGGCGATCACGACGGTCTTGCCCTGGTCGGCCCAGCTCTTGGCGAGCTTGCCGATGGTGGTGGTCTTGCCGCTGCCGTTGACGCCCACGACCAGGATGACATGCGGCCGGTGCGCCGGCTCGATCGCCAGCGGCACCGCGACGGGCGCGAGCAGGCCGGCAATTTCCTCGGCCAGGGCCTCGCGCACCTCTTCCGGCGAGACCTCCTTGCCGAACCGGGTCTTCTTCAGGGTATCGACCACGCGGCCGGCCGGGCCGACGCCGAGATCGGCGGCGATCAGCAGCTCCTCCAGCTCGTCCAGCGTTTCCTGGTCCAGCGGCTTCTTGGTGAAGATGCCGACGATCCCGTCCGAGATCGACTGCGAGGTGCGCTTCAGCCCGTCCTTGAGCCGCGCGAACCAGCCCTTCTTCTCGGTCATGCCGCGAGCAGATGGGTCGGCGCGACCGCCGTCACCGTCGCCTCGACGATGCTGCCGACCGGCGCGGCTTGCGCGAGTCGCACCGGCGCGTAGTGCTCGCTCCGCCCGCCGTCGCGGTCCTCGACCAGCACGCGGGCCGGGCGGCCGACCTGCGCCGCGCTCCATTCCGCGATCCGCGCGGCGCCGGCGGCACGCAGACGCGCCGCGCGTTCCTTGCGCACGGCCGACGGCACCTGCGGCATGCGGGCGGCCGGCGTGCCGGGCCGGGGCGAATAGGGGAAGACATGCAGCCAGGTCAGGCCGCAGGCCTCGACGTGCTCCAAGGTGCGGGCGAACATCGCCTCGCCCTCGGTCGGGAAGCCGGCGATCAGGTCGGCGCCGAACACCACATCCGGCCGGGCGGCGCGCACCCGCTCGCAGAACGCCACCGCCTGGTCTGGAGTGTGGCGGCGCTTCATGCGCTTCAGCACCATATCGTCGCCGGCCTGCAGCGACAGGTGCAGGTGCGGCATCAGCCGCTTCTCGCCGGCGATCAGGTCCAGCAGGTCCGCATCGATCTCGGCGACGTCGATCGAGGAGAGGCGCAGCCGCTCGATCTCCGGCACGGCGGCGAGCAGGCGGCGGGTCAGCTGGCCGAGCGAGGGCCGGCCCGGCAGGTCGGCGCCGAACGAGGTGAGGTCCACGCCGGTCAGCACGATCTCGCGATAGCCGGCCTGGACCAGCCTACGGGCCTGATCCACCACGCCGCCGAGCGGGACGGAGCGCGAATTGCCGCGGCCATAGGGGATGATGCAGAAGGTGCAGCGGTGGTCGCAGCCGGTCTGCACCTCCAGGAAGGCGCGCACCCGGCCCTCGAAGCCGTCGACCAGGTGCGGCGCCGTCTCGCGCACCTGCATGATGTCGCCGACCAGGGCGCGCGGGCCGGCCTCGGCATAGCTCCTCGGATCCAGCTTCTCGGCATTGCCGAGCACGCGGTCGACCTCCGGCATGGCGGCGTAACGATCGGGCGCGATCTGCGCGGCGCAGCCGGTGACGATGATCCGCGCGCCCGGGCGCTCGCGCCTAAGGCGGCGGATGGTCTGGCGCGCCTGCCGCTCGGCCTCGGTGGTCACCGCGCAGGTATTGACCACCACCACCTCGCCCGGCGCCGCGCCCTCGGCGTTGCGGCGCACGATCTCCGACTCGAAGGCGTTGAGCCGGCAGCCGAAGGTGACGACCTCGACCCGGCTCATGCCGCAGCCTCGATCAGGCTCGGGCTCAGCACGCCGCGGAAGCTCTCGGCGATCGGGCCGGTCATGATCACATGGCCGTCCTCGCGCCATTCGATCGCCAGCACGCCGCCATCCAGCCGGATCTCGACCTTGCGGTCGGTCAGCCCGCGGCGGAAGCCGGCGACGCCCGTCGCGCAGGCGGCGGTGCCGCAGGCGGAGGTGATGCCGGCGCCGCGCTCCCACACGCGCAAGCGCACATGGCCACGGTCGATTACCTGGGCGACGGAGATATTGGCCCGCTCGGGAAAGATCGGATGGTGCTCCAGCATGGGGCCGACGGTCGCGAGCGGCACGGCCTCGGCATCGGCCACGAAGAACACCGCATGCGGGTTGCCCATGCTGACGCAGCAGGGATCGGCCAGGACGGGTGCCGAAGCGGGGCCGACCGCAACATCGACATGCAGGGTATCGGCCTCCCTGGCCAGCGGGATGTCGCGCCAGCCGAGCTTGGCCTCGCCCATGTCGACCGCGATCATGCCGGCTTCGGCATCGCGGCTTTCCAGCAGGCCGGCCAAGGTCTCGATGACGACGCGGCCGCGCCGCCCGCGCTCGCGCATCACCAGCTCGGCGACGCAGCGGCTGGCGTTGCCGCAGGCCGCCACCTCGCCGCCATCGGCATTGTGGATGCGCATGAAGATGTCGGCCTTGTCCGACCGCTCCAGCGTGATCAGCTGGTCGAAGCCGACTCCGGTCCGCCGGTCGGCGACGGCGCGGATCGCCGCCCGGTCCAGGGCGACCGGCCTCTCGCGGGCGTCCAGGATGACGAAGTCATTGCCCAGGCCGTGCATCTTGATGAACGGAAGCTGCATGGCGGGCCTTATAGGGCGGCCCGCGTCGCCATACAAACCCCGCCGGCAAACCCTCGCTAGCCGGCCTTTTTAACCACCCGCTTGGTCGAGGCCGGGTACTTGCCGAGCAGCCGTTCCGGCCGGGTCGGCCGGGCCTGCAGGTCGCCGCCGCAATTGGGACAGGTCCGCTTGTGCGTGCCTTCGGCGCAGGGCGCGCAGAAGGTGCATTCGAAGGTGCAGATATAGGCCGAGGCGCCGTTCGGCAGGTCGGTGTCGCAGGTCTCGCAATTGGGGCGCAGTTCCAGCACGTCCTCTTCCTCCCTTGGTCGCAACTCAATATAGCCGACGGTGCGGTCACGATGCCGCGCGGTTCTCGACTTCATGCACCCCCGGACGGTGAAGTCATGCTAGAGCCAGGAACCGTTGGCACGGGCCGCGACGAGGGGGGCCGAACCGCCATGGAGATGCACCAGGTCCGCTATTTCCTCGCGGTCTGCGAGACGCTGAATTTCACCCGCGCGGCCGAGCGCTGCAACGTCTCGCAGCCGGCGCTCACGCGCGGCATCAAGACGCTGGAGGACGAGCTCGGCGGGCCGTTGTTCAACCGCGAGCGCAACCAGACCAACCTGACCGAGCTCGGCCGCCTGATGCTGCCGCACCTGCAGGAGGTCTGGGAGCAGCAGGAGCAGGCCCGCCAGCGCGCCAAGGGCTTCGCCCAGCTGAAGGACGCGCCGCTCCGCCTCGGCATCATGTGCTCGATCGGGCCGATGCGGCTGGTGCCCATCGTGCAGGCCTTCCACGGCCGCTATCCCGGCATCGAGCTGCACCTGATGGACGCCAAAGGCGGCGTGCTGCAGGACCAGCTGGTCAACGGCGATCTCGACGTGGCGATCTACGCGCTGCCGGAAGGCATCGACGAGCGGCTGCATGCCCGCCCGCTCTTCGCCGAGCGGTTCATGATCATCACCGCGCCGGGCCACGCATTCGAGCGGCAGAACGCCGTCAAGGCGAGCGACCTGGACGGCCAGCCCTATCTCTCCCGCGCCGGCTGCGAATACGGCCCCTATATGCGGAAGATCCTGGAGACGCGCGGCGTGAAGGTCGCGCGCATCTACCGCTCGGACCGCGACGACTGGGTGCAGGCGATGGTGCTGGGCGGCCTCGGCTTCGGCTTCTTCCCGGAATTCTCGGTGGCGCTGCCGGGCCTCGTGGTGCGCCCGCTGGTCGAGCCGGCGATCGAGCGCAACGTCAACCTGGTGACGGTGCGCGGCCGGCCGCACACGCCGGCGCTCGCCGCCTTCGTCAAGGAAGTCGCCGGCCACAAATTCGACCCGCCGCGCGCCTCAGCCTGAGGCGGGCCGGCCGAGGCTCAAGCGGTCGATCCGGGCCAGCACTTCCTCCGGCTCGGCGCGCTGGGTGAAATCGGCCTCCACATGCGCATAGTCGACGATGCCGTCGGTGCCGATCAGATAGGTGGCGGGCAGCGGCAGCTCCCAGCGGCCGGAGCTGCCGATGGTGGCGGTGTCGAGGCCGGCGGCGCGCGAGAAGGCCACCAGCTCGTCCGGCATCGGGAAGACCAGGTCGAACAGCCGCGCCACGCGGTGGTCGAAATCGAACAGACGGCGCAGCTTGAGATGCGCGAGGCGCTCGCGCACTTCGGGCAGGGCCGGATGCTCGCCCGAGATCGCCACCAGCGCCGCGCCGCGCCGGCGGAACTCGGACGCCGCCGCGTCATAGGCTTCCAGCGCGATGCGGCAATAGGGGCACCAGCTGCCGCGATAGAACATCAGCACCGCCGGGCCCTCGTCGAGCGCCCGCATCAGCGAGAAGCGCATGCCCTCGCCGTCCGGCAGCTCGAAATCGGGTGCCGTCTCGCCTTCCTGCAGGGCGCCTTCCATCGTGCCCGAGGCGCGGATGCGGGCCAGCGCCAGGTCCAGCATGGCCTGGCGGCCGGGCTCGCGCTGCCGGCGCGCGGCGCCGGCGGCGGAAGCGAGTTCAGCGCGAAGGCCCATGCTGCGCTCCGTTGCCGGCTCCGTCGCTCAGCCGAGCGACTTGCGGGCCAGATGATCGACCGACAGCGTGCCGGGACCGCGCGTGACCAGATAGATCAGGATCGACGCCCACAGCAGGTGCTCGGACCAGTTCGCAGGGTAGACGAAAAGCTGGATCACCGCCGTCATGCCGAGCAGCGCCGCGGCGGCCGGGCGCGTCAGCAGGCCGAGCACCAGCAGCACCGGCGCGGTCAGCTCCGCCGCCGTCGCCAGCGGCGCAGCGATTTCCGGCGCCAGCAGCGGCACCTTGTACTCCTCGCGGAACAGATCGACCGTGATCTCCATATTGGCGATCTTGGTCAGGCCCGACTTGAAGAAGACGGCGCCGCCGCCGATGCGCATCAGCACTTCGATGACGGAGAGCGGGAAGGCCTCCAGTCCCGCATAAAGCCGGCCGATCGCACCGGTGATGCCGGATCGGCGGCTGGCCATGGCGGCGTCGTTCATCATGTCGTCCCCTCCAGGTTTGATGGCAGTACTTGCGACGGGCCGAGCAGGCCGTGGCGCAGGGCCAGCCCCAGCGCTCCGGCGAGATGGAACATCGGGTCGGCCGCGGCCGCGGCGGCCGCCGCGGCGCCCAGCGTCTCGCCGGCCGCCATGGCAGCAAGGAACGCATGGTCGCCGGGTTCGAGCGTGATCCAGGCGGGCCGGTCGCCATCGGGCCAGATGGCGATCCGCTCGCCGCCGGCATCGAGATCGACCGGTGCCGGATCGTCGCTCGCATCGGTGGCGAGGCGCCAGAGCGCGGTGAGCGGAAAGCGGGAGGCGATCAACGTCACGCCCGGCACCGGCGCGCTGCGAAGGTCCGGCAATTGCCGCGGATCGATGGCCGCCAGCGTCGGCACATCCAGCACCGGCGCCGGTTCCGCCTGCATGGCGCGGTTCAGCGCGAAGGCGAAGCGCAGCATGTCGGGCAGGAACGGCGTCGCTGCTGCCGCGGCATCGCCGGCGCAGAAATCGGCGAAGTCGCCGCCATATTCGAACAGGCAGGGACCCGCCGGCGGCTGCGCCGCCGCGAAGCGGCCCGCCAGCGCATCGAAATACGCCTCGCCGACCAGCCGCCGCACCGGGGCGAAGGTGGTGCCCAGCGCTTCGACCAGGCTGAGCCGGTAATGGTTGGCGTGGATGCCGAGCCGGCGCGACGGATCGATGCCGTCGGCCACGATCCATGCCGCGATTGCGGGCGCGGCGGCGGGATCGCCGGCCAGGATGGCGCGGGCCATGCCCGCCTGCAGCTCACGCAGCGACGGGTTCACGCCGGCCTGCCATCGTTGCCTCGGCCCGGCGCCGGTCGGCCTCATGGGCCTCCGCCACCAGGATTTCGAGGGCGGGAATCTGGGTGTCCCATTCGATCAGCGCCGGCGCGACGGGAAACCGGCGCAGCGCTGCCTCATAGAGCCGCCAGACCGGCGGCGGCACCGCGGAGCCGTGGTCGTCGATCAGGATGCGGCGATTGCCGAGATCGTTGATCGCGTGGCCGGCGAGATGGATTTCGCCGACCGCCGCGGCCGGCACGCGGTCGAGCCAGGCCAATGGGTCGATGTCGTGGGGATCGCTGCTGTGATTGGCCGCGTTGACATGCAGGTTGTTGACATCGACCAGCAGGCCGCAGCCGGTCCGGCGCGCCAGTTCGGCGAGGAATGCCGCTTCGTCGATGGTCGAATGCGCGAAGCGGAGATAGGTCGACGGGTTCTCGATCAGCACCGCACGGCGCAGGCGATCCTGCAGCTGCGCGATATTGCCGGCGACCAGGTCGAGCGCTTCCTCGGTATAGGGCAGCGGCAGCAGGTCGTTGAGATAGCGGCCGTCCTGCAGGCTCCAGGCGAGATGCTCGGAAACCAGCGCCGGTTCGATCCGTTCGACCAGTCCGGCGACGCGGTCGAGATGCCGCGCGTCCAATCCGTCGGCGGAGCCGAGCGAGAGGCCGACCGCGTGCACCGAGATCGGGAAGTCGCGGCGCAGGATCTCGAGCTCGGCCACCGCCGCCGGGCCGCCGAGATAATTCTCGGCATGCACTTCGAGAAAGCCGACCGAGGGGCGCGCAGCGAGGACGGCGGCCCGGTGGGGCTGCCTGAGGCCGATGCCGGCCCGGGATAGCGATCCGTCCATCGCGCGCGTCCCTCGTTCAGGTTCGGCCGATGGCGATCAGCTGGCCTTGGTGCTGCCGCCGACGATCTTGCCGCACAGGCCCGCCGGCACGTAGATCCAGGCGTCTTTCTGCGCGTCCTTCTTCGCCGTGCCGGCGCAGGACGAGGTCGCGGTCTGGCAGTCGTTCTGCCCGGCCTTGGAGACGCCGTAGCACTTCTCCTTCTTGTCCTGCGCCAGGCTCGGGCTGGCCGCGGCGATCGCCAGTGCCGCGGCGACGGCGGAGGCGAGGGTAAGGGCGGTGGTGGTCTTCATCGGTCACTCCCTGACGAGGGTTGCGGGTTGGCTTCCGGGGGCTGCCCTGGAATGGAGCCGGCCGCCGGGCGGGATGCCCATCGGCCTGGTCGCAAGGTGCCCGCATGGCGGCCGAAGCGGAAATGCCAGCTTCCTATCGGAACCATGCCGGCGCCTTATGCGCCCGCCGACCTTCGCCGCGAAGGCGGTCGCCGCTCAATACAAGTCTGCTCACATCGGAGTGATATAGGGGCGCGACGGGTCAGGCGGTCTGCGCCCGTTCCTCCGGCTCGCTTGCCGCCGCCGCCCGGCCGACGGCATACCAGCAGCATTCCATTTGCCAGATCGGCGCGATGCGCTCGAAGCGCAGGCCGAGCTTTTCCAGCACGCGGCGCGAGGCGGCGTTCTCCGGCCGCACCAGGCCGATGATGCGGTCGAGGCCGAGCGTCTTGAGGCCGAAATCGAGCGCCGCGCCGGCCGCCTCGGTCGCCAGACCCTTGCCCCACATCGTCTTGTTCAGCAGGTAGAGGATCTCCACGTCGCGCGCTTCCTCGACATGGCGCAGGCCGCACTGGCCGAGCAGCCGCCCGCTCTTCCGGTCGGTCACGGCCCAGACGCCGAAGCCGCGCCGGCGCCAGTGGTCGTTGAAGTTGGTGATGTTGCCGCGCGCCCGCGATTCCGCGTCGGCGCGCGACAGGCCGCGGCCGGACTGCATGTGGCGCATCACCGTGTCGTCGGCATAGAGCCGGGCCAGCGCCTGCCAGTCGTCGGTCTCGAACCGGCGCAGCCTCAGGCGGTCGGTTTCCAGCATGCTCATGCGGCGCGCACCGCGGCGATGCGCTGGCGGATGGCCGGGCCACCCGTCTCGCCCATTTCGTAGCCGCGCACCTGCAGGCGACCGCGCACGGCCTCGAGCAGCTCGCCGTCGCGCAGCAGGTGATCGGGATTGCGCGGCCGGCCATATCGCTCCTGGCCGACGGCGAAGGTGTCGTAGATCAGCGCGCCGCCCGGGGCGACCGCGTCGATCAGGTTGGGAAACAGCGGCCGCCAGAGATAGTTCACCACGACGACGCCCTCGAAATGCCGATCGACGAACGGCCAGGGTCCGGATTCCAGATCGGCGGCGACGATCTCCGCCTCCGGATCCGCGGCCAGGTCGTCCAGGCCGGATATGTCGATATCTACCAGCGTCACCGGATGCCCTCGGGCCCGGAACCACCGGCCGTGGCGGCCTCTGCCGGCGGCGACATCCAGCACGCGGCCGCCCGGGGGCACCAGATGCGCCCAGCTTGCCGCCCAGGCCGATGGCATTTGCTCATCGTGAGAAATCTTCGACTCCGCCCCTTGCCACCTTTGCGCCCGACCCCCATCTTGGGCCTTTGCCACCCGCGAATCGGCAAGTCCATGGTCGTGTACGATTTGACCTGCAGCAAGGGCCACGTTTTCGAGGCCTGGTTCCGCTCGAGCGAAGCCTTCGACGCCGAGAAGAAGAAGCGACGGCTGGTCTGCGGCATCTGCGGCGATAAGAAGGTGAAGAAGGGCCTGCAGGCGCCGAACATCGCGCCGGCGCGCGAGGCCTCGCCGACCGAGCAGAAGAAGGCCGCGGCGGCGATGTACCAGATGCTGGTCAAGATGCGCGACCACGTGGAGCAGAACGCCGAGCATGTCGGCGAGAAATTCGCCGAGGAAGCGCGCAAGATTCATTACGGCGAGACCGAGGCGCGCAACATCTACGGCGACGCGACCGAGGAGCAGGCCGAGGAGCTGCAGGAAGAGGGCATCGAATTCGGCCGCATCCCCTGGGTGCCGCGCGCCGACGCATGAACGCGCCGCCGCCGGCCGCCGTGGTCTTCGATCTCGGCGGCGTGCTGATCGACTGGAATCCCCGCCACCTCTATCGCAAGCTCTTCAACGGCGACGAGGCGGGGATGGAATGGTTCCTCGCCCATGTCTGCCACGGCGAGTGGAATATCCGCCAGGATGCCGGCCGCAGCTGGGACGAGGCCGTCGCGGAAGCCGAAGCGCGCCATCCGGAACATGCGCCGATGATCCGTGCCTATCGCGACCGCTGGCCCGAGACCATGGCGGGCGCCATCGACGGCACGGTCGCGATCCTCAACGCACTGCACGCCGCCGGCACGCCGCTCTACGCGCTGACCAACTGGTCGGCCGAGACCTTTCCGCACGGCCGCGCGCGCTTCGAGTTCCTCGATCGCTGCTTCCGCCACATCGTCGTCTCCGGCGAGATCAAGCTGATCAAGCCGGACCCGGCTATCTTCCGGCATCTCGAAGCGAGCTGCGGCGTCACACCGGCCGATACCGTCTTCATCGACGATTCGCCGGCCAACGTCGCCGCGGCGACGCAGCTCGGCTACCGCGCCATCCGCTTCGAAACGCCGGAGCAGCTCCGCCGCGACCTGGCGGCCCACGGCCTCCAACTCTAGGCAGATCATTTCGAGCGGCAGTGAGGCAATGAAAGCCCTCTCTGCCCTCGTGCCCTATCGCGATTGGATGAAGCGTTCCAGTTTGCCCAGCGTCTGCAGGCCCAGCTCGATGGCGCCGAAGCCTTTCGCCGTCTGGAACTCGGCCTCGGTGCTGAACACCATGCCGAGCGTCACTTTCGTCGCCCCATCCTGATCCTCGAACGAGGCCCAGGCATCGGCATGTTTCGGCCCGTTCTCGCCCCAGAGCAGCGCATAGCCGATCCGCTCTTCCGGCCGGACCTCGATATAGCGATGGTGGTTCGGGTACACCGTGCCGTCTGGCCCGATCATGTCGAACACCCATTCGCCGCCGGTTCGCAAGTCGATCCTCTGCGTGCGGCAGGAAAATCCGTCCGGCCCCCACCATTGCGGCAGCGTCTCGGGGTTCATCCAGGTGTTCCAGACAACGCTTCGCGGTGCCCGGATCACGCGCTGCAGCACCATGGTTCGCCGCGCCACCCCGGCGAGATTGTCCAGTCCCGCGTCGAAGCCCTGCCGGTAGCCGGCCCGCATGTCCTCGGCCAGCGAGGCAAGCTGCACCGTCACGACCAGCCGGCTCTGCTCGTCGCTGCCGGAGAAATCGGCCGTCACCAGCGCCGCCGATTGCGTCACGCCACCGGAGGAGACCACTTCGTAGTTCACGCTGCGCCGCGCCGGCTGCAGCTCCAGCCAGCCGCACTCGCAGCGGATATCCGGCTGGCCTTCGACCTTGCAGAGCGAGACTTCGCGTCCACCCACTTGGGTGTCGGCCTCCAGGAACTCCACGGTGACCGAGGGCGTCGGCGCCGACCAGACCGCCCGCGCGGCCGGGGCGGTCCAGACCTGCCACAGCACCGACAAGGGCGCGGCCACGTCCCGCTCGAAGGTCAGCGTCGCGAAGCGGCCCGCCGCAGAAGCGCGCGCCGCCGGCATCCCGTTCGGATTCGGTTTCGATGTCATTCCGTGCGTTCCTTCATCGCCTGCATCGCCAGTGCTTCCAACCTGTCGAGCCGGGCCTCCCATATGGATCGCTGCTCATCGAGCCATGTCCGCGCCGGCTCCAGGGCGTCGGGAACGATGGCGCAGGTGCGCACCCGCCCGTCCTTGACGGTGGCGATCAGCCCGGCCGCTTCCAGCACCGAAAGGTGCCGCATCACCGTCGGCAGGCGCAGGCCCGTGGGCTCGGACAGATCGGTCACTCGCGCGGGCTGTCCCGCGAGCCGGGTCAGGATCGACCGGCGGGTCGGATCGGCCAGCGCATGGAAGAGCAACGAGAGTTCAGGATGATGCTTAGTCATATTGCTAACTATCATCCGATGTGCCAGCTGCGCAAGTAAAACTTCGTCAACTTGCTAAGTGTTCCGGGGCCGGCACGTCGCCCCTTTCCGTCTTGAAGGCTAGGATTGAGGCTTGGACGGCCGATATTGCATTTTAAGTGAAGATATTGTACTATACGGCATCTCAGCGATGGATGCCGCTATGCCCCAGACCGAACCGCCCAAGCGCTCGCTCTACGAGTGGTCGTTCCGCATTCGCCGGCGCCACATCCTGCGCACCATCCGTAACCCCAGCCTGTCGCCGGCGGCGAAGCAGATCCTGGTCGCGCTGGCCCTGCGCGACGACGATCCCTTCATCCTGCCCGAGCGGCTGCCGGTCGCGGCGCTGGCCCGGCATCTCGCGCTGGCCGAGCGCACGGTCCGGCAGGCCATCGCCGAGCTGGCGGTGGAGAACTGCCTCACCTTCCGCGTGACCGGCGCGGGCCGCCCGCCCCGGGCGGCAGAGGAGGTCTGGGACCCGGCGGAGCGGCCCGATATCGCGCGCGAGCACGCCTTCATCCGAGCCGCTTCCGCGCTGCCGAGCCGGGCCGAGCATCTGGAGATGATGGGCCGCCTGCGCGACCGGGCGGTGGCGGCGAAGCGCATCGCCACGGCCGTCTCGGCCGAGCGTGCCTTGGGCCGGGCGCTCGGCATCGGCGCCAAGCCGCGCCGCGGAACAGATGCGCCGCCACCGGTGTCCGCATTTGAGGAAACAGAGGTATCGCTCGCCCCGCCGCATGGCGAGCTGGTGGAGGTCAACGCCATCAACATCGACCGCGCGCTCTCGCCGGCGGCGCGCCATGCCGCGATCGAGCTGCTGCTCGACCCCGTGGACGATCCGGCGGACCGCCCCGACGACATCGATTTCTACTGGAGCGTCCGGCTCTCCGGCCGGCTCCGCATCACCGTGCGGGCCGCCCGCAAGGCGCTGGCCGAGCTCGCCGATCTCAACCTGATCGCGCAGGCGCGGATCCGGACCCACGGCCCGGATCGGGTCATGCCGGGCAGCGAGATCTGCATCTATCCCGGCCGCATCGCGGAACGGATGCGCCGCGGAACGGAAGCGCCGCCGCTGCTCGCGCTGGAGCCGGAGGACCCGGTCGCGGCGCATGTCCGCCGCCTGGAGGCGCTCCGCGACCTCGCCTGCGATGCCGGCCTCGCGCCGACGGCTATCACCGCCCAGCACGCCATCGGCCGCGCGCTGGATTTCGCCGAAGAGAGGGCGGCGGAAGCGGAAGAAGCCGCGGCAGAGCCGGAAAAAGCGCCAGTTTCAGCGGCGGAGCCGCCGCCGCCGCGCATCGACGTCCTCGGCTTCGTCCGCCACCTGCTCGACACCGATCCCACGATGGGCCCGGTGATCGCCGACGTCATGGCCGAGATCCGCAACCTGCCACCGCCCGAGCCTGCGATCGCAGAGGCCGCGGAGTGAAAGCCCTCCCTCGCGTTGCGCAGCAACGTGGGGGAGGGTGGGGTGGGGGTTTTTGCGTTTTTCCGCGCCGCCGCGCCAGGGATGGGCAAAACACAAAAACCCCCACCCCCGCCTCCCCCGGCTTCGCCGAGGGAGGAGCAATCTCCGCATGCCTCCGCGTTCTCTGCGTCCCCCGCGGTGAAAATGCTGGATTGTGACCTACGCGGCGCTGTCCGGCTTCCACCGCAGCACCGGCTGCCGCGCCGCCGCCGTCTCGTCGAGCCGACGCCGGGGCGCGAGATACGGCGCGCCGGCGAAGCGCTGAGTGTCGCCCGCCTTGGCCCGCTCGGCCAGATGCGCCAACGCGCCGATGAACTGGTCCAGCGCGCCCTTCGATTCCGTCTCGGTCGGCTCGATCAGCAGCGCGCCATGCACCACCAGCGGGAAGTACATGGTCATCGGGTGATAGCCTTCGTCGATCATCGCCTTGGCGAAATCGAGCGTGGTGACGCCGGTGCCCTTCAGGAACTCGTCGTCGAACAGCGCCTCGTGCATGCAGGGCCCGTCGAAGGCCGGCGTCATCACATGGTCGAGGCTCTTCATGATGTAGTTAGCGGCGAGCACCGCGTCTTCCGCCGCCTGTTTCAGCCCGTCGCCGCCATGGCTCATCATGTAGGCGAGGGCGCGCACGAACATGCCCATCTGGCCGTGGAAGCCTTTCAGCCGTCCGAACGGATGCGCATCGCCCTCTTGGCTCTCGACCAGGCGGAAGCCTTGTCCATCATGCACCACATAGGGCAGCGGCGCATAAGGCGCGAGCGCGGCGGAGAGCGCGACCGGGCCGGAGCCCGGCCCGCCGCCGCCATGCGGCGTCGAGAAGGTCTTGTGCAGGTTGATGTGCATGGCGTCGATGCCGAGATCGCCCGGGCGGACGCGGCCGACGATGGCGTTGAAGTTGGCGCCGTCGCAGTAGAAGAAGCCGCCGGCGCCGTGGATCGCATCGGCGACGTCGATCACCTCGCGCTCGAACAGGCCGCAGGTATTCGGGTTGGTCAGCATCACCGCGGCGACGTCGGGGCCGAGCTTCTTCTTGAAGGCGTCGAGATCGACGCGGCCGTCCTTGGTCGCCGGAATCGGGTCGACCGAATAGCCGCAGAACGCCGCCGTCGCCGGGTTGGTGCCATGCGCCGATTCCGGCACCAGCACGCGCTTGCGCTTGTCGCCGCGCGCTTCCAGCGCGGCGCGGATGGTCATCAGCCCGCAGAGCTCGCCATGCGCGCCGGCCGCCGGGGAGAGCGCGACCGCCGGCATGTTGGTCAGCCGCTTCAGCCAATGCGCCAAGGTGTCCATCAGCTCGAAGGCGCCCTGCACGGTCGATGCCGGCTGCATCGGATGGATGTCGCCGATGCCGGCGAGCCGCGCCATCTTCTCGTTCAGGCGCGGATTGTGCTTCATGGTGCAGGAGCCGAGCGGATAGACGCCGAGATCGATGGCGTAGTTCTGCCGCGACAGCCGCACGAAGTGCCGCACCACCTGCGGCTCCGAAAGTCCCGGCAACCCGATCTCGCCCTGGCGCGCCAGGCCGCCCAGACGATCCGCCACCTTCGGCGGCTCCGGCAGGTCGACGCCGGTGCGGCCCTTCTCGCCCTGCTCAAAGCTGAGCGGCTCTTCGTGGGCGAGGCCGCGATGGCCGGTATAGGTGGTGATGGTCGGCGTTGCAGCGGCGCCTTCCGGCTGCGTCGCGCGGCCCTGGCGGTTAAGCATGGCTGAGCTCCTCCGCCAGCGCCTTGGCCAGCGCCGCGATGTCGGCATCGGTGACGGTTTCGGTGGTGGCGACCAGCAGCAGGTTGGCCAGCGCTGCGTCCGTCGGGTAGAGCCGCGATACGGGCACGCCGGCCAGAATCTGCTTCGCCGCCAGCCGATCGACCACCGGCGCCGCCGGCTTCGGCAGCGCCACCGTGAACTCGTTGAAGAAGGCCCGGTTCAGCACCTTCACGCCGGGGATCGCGGCGAGCGCGTCCGCCGTCTGCACCGCCTTGGCATGATTGAGCCGCGCGAGCCGCGTGTACCCCGCCTCGCCCAGCAGGGTCATGTGGATGGTGAAGGCGAGCGCGCAGAGGCCGGAATTGGTGCAGATGTTCGAGGTCGCCTTCTCGCGCCGGATATGCTGCTCGCGGGCCGAGAGCGTCAGCACGAAACCGCGCTTGCCGTCCTGGTCCACCGTCTGGCCGCAGAGCCGGCCCGGCATCTGCCGCATCAGCTTCTCGCGCGTGGCGAACAGGCCGACATAGGGCCCACCGAACGACAGCGGCACGCCGATCGACTGGCCTTCCGCCACCACGATATCGGCGCCCATCGCGCCGGGCGGCGTGACCAGGCCGAGCGAGACGATCTCCGCCACGGCGACGATCAGCAGCGCGCCCTTGGCATGCGCCGCCGCGGCCAGCGCCTTCAGGTCGTGCAGGTGACCGAAGAAGCTCGGATTCTGCACCACCACGCAGGCGGTCTTGTCGTCGATCATCGCAGCGAGGTCTTCGGCGCCGTTCGGATCCGCGGATGCGAAGGCGAGGTCGGCTTCCATCGCGCCGCCGGTCGTGGCGATCACGTCGCGGTAATGCGGATGCAGCCCGCCCGAAATCACCGCGCGCTTGCGCCGCGTCGTGCGGAACGCCATCAGCACCGCTTCCGCGGCCGAGGTGGCGCCGTCATACATCGAGGCGTTCGCCACCTCCATGCCGGTGATCGCCGCCACCTGGGTCTGGAACTCGAACAAGTATTGCAGCGTCCCTTGCGCGATCTCCGGTTGGTACGGCGTGTACGAGGTCAGGAACTCGCTGCGCTGGATCAGGTGATCCACGGTGGACGGGATGTGGTGGCGATAGGCGCCGGCGCCGAGGAAGCAAGGCACCGATCCCGCCGCCACGTTCTTCGCCGCCATGGCGCCGATCGCACGCTCGACCTCCAGCTCGCCCATATGCGGCGGCAGGTCGATCGGCTGGTTCAGCCGCGCCCGGGTCGGCACGTCGCGGAACAGGTCGTCGACGGAAGCGACACCGATCCGGTCCAGCATGGCCCGGCGATCGGCCTCGGTCAGCGGCAGGTAGCGCATCAGCCGAGGCCCTCGACGAAGGTCTTGTACGCGTCCTCGTCCATCAGGTTTTCGAGCTCGGTCGCATCGGCGATCTTGATCTTGAAGAACCAGCCGTCGCCCATGGCGTCCTCGTTGACCAGGCCCGGCTTCTCGACGACGGCGTCGTTCGCCTCGACCACCTCGCCGGCGACCGGCGCATACACTTCGGCCGCCGCCTTCACGGAATCGATCACCGCCGCCTCGTCGCCCGCATCCAGGCTCTTGCCCACATCCGGCAACTCGACGAACACGATGTCGCCGAGCTGGCCCTGCGCGTAGGTGGTGATGCCGATGGTGCCGGTATCACCCTCGACGCGGATCCATTCATGGTCCTCGGTGTAGTACGTGTCGCTCATCGACCTCTCTCCATCCCCTCTCGATGTCTCAAGTCTTGGCGTAGCGCTTGGCGACGAAGGGCAGCTTCGTCACCACGGCGCCGACCGGCTTGCCGCGCAATTCCAGGATCAGCTTGGTATCGGGCGCGGCCAGCGCCGCCTCGACATAGCCGAGCGCGACCGGCCCGCCGGCGCTGGGGCCGAAGCCGCCCGACGTCACCTTGCCGACCGCGCGGCCGCTTGCATCGCGGATCTCGGTGCCGTCGCGCACCGGGGCGCGGCCCTCGGGGCGCAGGCCGACCAGCTTGCGCGCCGGCCCGTCCTTCAGCTCGCGCTGGATGCGCGCGGCACCGGGAAAGCCGCCTTCCTCCCGCCGGCGCTTGGCGATGGAGAAGGCGAGGCCCGCCTCGATCGGCGATGTCGTCGTGTCGATGTCATGGCCGTGCAGCGGCAGGCCGGCTTCCAGCCTGAGCGAATCCCGCGCGCCGAGGCCGATCGGCTTCACCGCCGGATCGGCCAGCAGCATGCTGGCGAGCGTCGTCGCATCCTTGGCCGCGACGGCGATCTCGAACCCGTCCTCGCCGGTATAGCCGGAGCGGCTGACCCAGGCCTCGATGCCGTCGATCTTCATCGCGCCGGCGGTCATGAAGGCGAGCTTCGCCGCGTCCGGCGCCAGCTTGCCCAGCACTGCCGCCGCCTTCGGTCCCTGCAGCGCGAGCAGCGCGCGCGCGCCGTGATAGGTGACGCTGCCGTCGCCCAGATGCCGCTTCATATGCGCGATGTCGGCCGCCTTGTTGCCGGCATTGACGACCAGAAACAGATCGCTCTCGCGGCGCGTCACCATCAGGTCGTCGAGGATGCCGCCGGTCTCGTCCAGCAGCTGGGTGTAGCGCAGCTTGTTCAGGCCGAGGCCCAGGATGTCGCCCGGCACCAGCTTCTCCAGCGCCTTGTCGATGCCGGCGCCGGTCAGGGTCACCTGGCCCATATGCGAGACGTCGAACAGCCCGGCGCTTTCGCGCGTCCACTGGTGCTCGGCGATGATGCCGGTCGGGTACTGCACCGGCATCGCATAGCCGGCGAACGGCACCATGCGGGCGCCGAGGCGGACATGCAGGTCGTTCAGCGGGGTCTGGGCGAGCGGCTCGTTATTCGTCGTCAATGCGCACTCCGGGCTTCAAGGGCAACCTCGTCCGCCACGGCCGGGCTGGCCGCAGCACTGACGAACGGTTGCCCCCTCTGTCCGGTTCACCTGAGAGATTCCGCGCTGTCCAAAGCAGGACAACGCTTGCTCCTTCGGTGGGGTGGCTTGGCACCACCCGCTTTCCAGAGCGCCTCGATCGCCGCGGTCCTGGGGCCTGAGAGTTTCCGGGGCGGTTGCTCCTTCGGCGGCGCCGGCCCATGGGCCGGCACACTCTCCCGCGGCAACCGTAACGGCACGCGACTCCGTTCCGATCGCGAGGGCGATGATAGGTGGCCGCCGGTCCGAGTCAAACGGCGCCGGCCCCATTGCGCGATGCAACTATCACGGGATAATATTTTATAAATCACTGCGATAATAAGGTGCCTGCCGATGCCTGCCCTCGGTCTGATTCTCCTGCTCGTTCAGGTCGGCTTTGCCGTGCATGCGGTGCGCACGGGGCGCGCCTATTGGTGGATCGGCATCATCATGTTCCTGCCGGTGGCCGGCTGCGCCGTCTACTTCTTCGCCGAGTTGCTGCCCGAAATCACCCGCTCGCGCGCCGCCCGGCAGGCCGTGCGCGACGTCAAGACCCTGATCGATCCCGAGCGCGACTACCGCGCGGCCGTGGACCGGTTCGCCGAGACCGACACGGTGGAGACGCGCTCCCAGCTCGCCGCCGAATGCCTCAACCTGAAGCGCTATCAGGAGGCGGTCGACCTCTACCGCGGCGCCCTGACCGGCCATTACGCGCACGATCCGCACCTGATGCTGAGGCTGGCCGAGGCGCAGTATCTCAACGGCGCGCCGGACGCGGCGGCGCAGACCCTGGAGGAGCTGCGCGCGCGCAACCCTGGCTTCGACAGCGCCGAAGGTCATCTTCTCTACGCGCGGTCGCTGGAAGGGGCGCAGCGCATGTCGGATGCGCTGCGCGAATACGCCGCCCTCGCCGTCTATTATCCCGGCGAGGAGGCCCGGGCGCGGCACGCCCTGCTGCTGATCCGCACCGGCGAGATCGACCAGGCGCGCGAGGTGTTCCGCGAGCTGATCCGCAAGGTCGAGCGCGCGCCGGGCCATTACGGGCGGGCCGAGCGCGAATGGTACAACCTCGCCAGGCAGCACGTTTCCGGCTGAGCCATTGCCGTTCAGGCGCGTTGACGCTTGCGGTAGCGAACCCTAGGTTCGCCCCGCCATGACCCGAGCCCCGGACCGCGTGTTCGACCTTCTCGTTGTCGGCGGCGGGATCAACGGCGTCGGCATTGCGCGTGACGCGGCGGGCCGTGGGCTCGCGGTTCTGCTGGCCGAGAAGGGCGATCTCGCCCGTGCCACATCCTCCGCCGCGACCAAGCTCATCCACGGCGGCTTGCGCTATCTCGAGCAGTACGAGTTCCGCCTGGTGCGCGAGGCGCTGGCGGAGCGCGAGGTGCTGCTGCACATGGCGCCGCACATCATCTGGCCGCTGCGCTTCGTGCTGCCGCACGACCGGCACCTGCGGCCGGCCTGGATGATCCGCATCGGCCTCTTCCTCTACGACCATCTCGGCGGCCGCACCACGCTGCCGGGCTCGGAAGGCGTCGATCTCGCGCGCGCGCCCGAAGGCCGCCCGTTGAAGGACGACTACCGCAAGGGCTTCGTCTATTCCGATTGCTGGGTCGACGATGCCCGCCTCGTCGTGCTCAACGCGGTGGCTCTGCGCGAACTCGGCGGCAGCGTGCTGACGCGCACCTCGCTGACGGCGGCACGGCGCGACGGCGAGCTCTGGCGCGCTACGCTGAAGGACGAGCGCACCGGCGCGACGCAGGAGGTCGCCGCGCGCGGCATCGTCAACGCGGCCGGGCCCTGGGTCGGCGACGTGCTGTCGGGTGCGCTCGGCGTCAACGCGCGCGCGCAGGTGCGCCACATCAAGGGCAGCCATATCGTGGTGCCCAAGCTCTTCGACGGTACGCACGCCTATATCTTCCAGCATCCCGACGGGCGGGTGATCTTCGCCATTCCCTATGAAGGCCGGTTCACCCTGGTCGGCACCACCGACATTCCCTATCAGGGCGATCTCGACCGGCCGGCCATCGACGGGGCGGAGACCGAATATCTCTGCGCCGCGGTCAGCCGCTACTTCGCCAAGCAGGTGTCGCCGGAGGAAGTGGTCTGGAGCTATGCCGGCGTGCGGCCGCTCTACGACGACGGCTCGACCGATCCCTCCGACGTGACGCGCGACTACGTGCTGGAGCTGGAGGAGGGCCGGCCGCCGCTGCTCTCGGTCTATGGCGGCAAGCTCACCACCTACCGCCGCCTCGCCGAACATGCGCTGGAGCGGCTCGAGCCCTACTATCCCGGCATGAAGCCGGCCTGGACGTCGGGGCCGACCTTGCCGGGCGGCGATTTCCAGGGCCGCAGCTTCGCCGCGCTGGTCGACGACCTGGTTTCGGCCTATCCGGCGATCGACCGCACCTTGCTCGCCGGCTTCGCGCGCCGCCAGGGGACGCGCAGCCGGGCATTGCTGGGCGATGCGCGGAATGTGGCCGATCTCGGCCGCGATTTCGGCGGCGGGCTCTATGCGCGCGAGATCGACTATCTGGCGGCGGAAGAATGGGCCGAGACGGCGGACGACGTGCTGTGGCGCCGCACCAAGCTCGGCCTGCACCTGCCGCCCGGCGGCGCGCAACAGGTGGCGCGTTATCTGGCGGAGCGAAAATGACCGGCGCGAGGGAGGATCCATGTCCAAGGTAGTTGTCGAGCGGCAGGGCGCGGTGCGCACCGTGACCGTCAACCGGCCGGAAAAGCGCAACGCGCTGGACGGCGAGACCATCGCGCTGCTGCAGCAGGCCTTCGAGCTGGCGCCGAATGCCGAGGAGCGGGTCATCATCGTGCGCGGCAACGGCCCCGCCTTCTGCGCTGGCCTCGACCTCTCGGCCGGGCTGCAAGCCGAAAGCGGCATCGTGCCGATGCTGCGCGCGCTCGAGCTGTCGCCGCTGCCCGCGGTCGGCGTGGTGCATGGCGACGCCATCGCCGGCGGCAACGAGCTGGCGCTGCATTGCGACATCGTGGTGGCGTCCACCGCGGCGCGCTTCGGCATGTCGGTGGTGCAGATCGGCATCGCGCCGAACTGGTTCCTGATCAAGAAGCTGGTCGAGGTGGCGGGTCCGGTGGCGGCCAAGGAGATGCTGCTGCTCGGCGATCCGCTGCCGGCCCGGCGCATGCACGAGCTCGGCCTGATTGCCCGCATCGCCGAGCCGGCCGATCTCGAATCCGCCGCCAAGGCGGTGGTCGATCGCCTGGCCGCCAACGCCCCGCTGGCGCTCCGCGCGCTGAAGGGCACCATCGTGCGCCAGCTCGAAGCGGTCGATCTGCTGAAGCACGAGGATATCGACGCGCTGATCGACGCCGCCCGCAACAGCGAGGACGTGAAGGAGGGCATCGCCGCCCGCTTCGCCAAGCGGCCGGCGAAGTTCCGCGGGGTCTAGCCGATGACCGGCGCGGCGCTGGTCACCGGCGCGGGGCAGCGCATCGGCCGCGCCATCGCGCTCGACCTCGCCCAGGCCGGCTATGCCGTCGCGCTGCATTGCCATCGCTCGCGCCTCGCGGCGGACGAGCTGGCCGCCGAGATCATGACCAGCGGCGGCAACGCCGCGGTGATCGTTGCCGATCTTGCCGACACGGCGGCGGTGCAACGGATCGTGCCGCAGGCGGCGCAGGCGGTCGGCCCGCTCGACGTGCTGGTCAACAACGCCGCCGTGTTCGAGATGGACACTATCGAGACGGCGACGGCGCAGTCCTGGGACTTCCACCTCGACATCAACCTCAAGGCGCCGTTCTTCCTGTCGCAGGCCTTCGCCGCCCAGCTGCCCAAGGCAGCGGAAGGCAATATCGTCAACCTGATCGACATGCGGGTCTGGCGGCTCACGCCTTATTTCGCCAGCTACACCGTCAGCAAGGCGGGCCTCTGGACCTTGACGCAGACGCTCGCCATGGCGCTGGCGCCGCGCATCCGCGTCAATGCCATCGGCCCCGGCCCGAGCCTGCCGAGCCAGCGGCAGAGCGAGGCGCAGTTCGCCCGTCAGGTGGCGGACACGCCGCTCAAGCGCGGCGCGTCGCCGGAGGAGATCGCGGCGGCCGTGCGCTTCCTGCTCGATGCCAGGTCGATGACCGGCCAGATGCTGGCGCTCGATGGCGGCCAGCACCTGCCGTGGCGCTCCGGCCCCAAGACGGAGGAGGCGGAATGAGCAACGACCGGCCGGCGCATCCCGACCGGCGCATCGCCGACGCGCTGCGCGGTCTGCGCCACGTCTTCGTGCGCGACCTCGAGCTCGACGCCGCGATCGGCGTCTGGCGGCATGAGCATGGCCGCCGGCAGCCGATCCGCATCAACCTTGATCTCGGCGTGATGCAGGACGCGACCGCGCCGGAGGATGCGCTCGACGCCGTGGTCGATTACCAGCGCCTGGTCGACCAGGTGAAGGCGATCGTCGAGCGCGAGCATCTGAAACTGGTCGAGACGCTGGCCGAGCGCATCGCCGCCGCCTGCTTCGAGGATCCGCGCGTGGTGTCGGCCCGCGTGCGGGTCGAGAAGCTGACCGCCATTCCCGAGGCGGTCAGCGTCGGGGTCGAGATCGAGCGCTTCGCGCGACGCTGAACCCCGCGTTAGCCCTTGGCCGCGCTGCGAAATCCAATTCCGGGTTTAACCATCCTATGGTATTGCGAGTCATTATCATTTGCTTTAGAACCAGCCCCACGTTCTCCTGAAGCCAGCCGGGTCCCGCTGCCCCGGGATGCAAGCGCAAGCCACGGAGCGTAGCCCTCGGCCACGGCCGAGCGCGCCGCACGAGGAGCTTTTGTTGCATGTATGTGGGGAAGTGCGCGGGCAGCGTTGGCGGGGAGATCGCCGCGGTGGAACGAACCGGGCGCCGTTCGCTGAAAGTCGTGAAGCCGGCCGAGGCGGCGACCGCGGCGCCGGCGGGTGCGAGCCGGTCGGCGCAGCGTGTCACCAGCTCATCTTTGTTCCAGGGCGGCAAGCTGCTGCTGATCGAGCATGCGGGCAGCGAGTACCGCCTGCAGATCACCAGCCGCGGCAAGCTGATCCTCACCCGATGAGCGTCGCGGCAAGCGATCCGATGGCGCTGAGCCTGGCGCCGGGCCTGCGCGAGACGCTGGGCATCAGACCGGGCCGCCGCGAGATGGGTCTGGCCGTCCCGATCTCCATGCTGCTGCATGGCGCGGTGATCGCCGCGGTCGCGCTTGGCTGGCAGCTCGGCGCCGGTGCGCCGGAAGACGTGCCGATGGACGTCATCGTCGTCATGGAACCGGCCCAGGCCGAGGAAGCGCCCGAAGTGCAGGCCGCGCGGGCGCCCGACATGGCGGAGCAGCTGCCGATGGTCGAGCCGCCGCCGCCCGTGCAGGTGGCGGAGTTGACGCCGATCGAGCCGCCGCCGGTCGAGCGTATGCCGGAACCGCCGCCGATCTTGGAGCTGCCGCCGTCCGAGCCGTTGCCGCCGGCGGTGACGGAGACCGCCTTCGTGCTGCCGGCGCCGCCACCGCCGCCGCCGATCCAGAAGCCCGTGAAGAAGGAGCCGCCCAAAGCCGTGCCGAAGCCGGTGGCGCCAGCGCCGCCGGCCCCGCCGCGCGAAGCCGACCTTGCCGCGCTGGCGCCGGCCGCCGCGCCGCCCGCCGCCGAGCCGG
>QOZS01000119.1 GCA_003576705.1 Desertibaculum subflavum | reverse complement strand
CCCTGAACGGCTGGTCGGCGCCCTGGCGCATGAACGACGGCTGGAAGGAATTCCACCTCGTCGCCGAGCCGGTGGAGCGCGAAGTGGCGCCGGGCATGACGGCGCATCTCTGGGGCTACAACGGCCAGTCGCCGGGACCGACGATCGAGGCGGTGGAGGGCGACAAGGTCCGCATCTTCGTCACCAACCGCCTGCCGGAGCACACCACCGTGCACTGGCACGGCATGCTGCTGCCCTGCGGCATGGACGGCGTCGGCGGCCTGACCCAGCCGCAGATCCCGCCGGGCAAGACCTTCGTCTACGAATTCCCGCTGAAGAAGTCCGGCACCTTCATGTACCACCCGCATGCCGACGAGATGGTGCAGATGGCGATGGGCATGATGGGCAGCTTCATCGTGCATCCGCGCGATCCGGGCCAGCACCGCGTCGACCGCGATTTCGTCTTCCTGATCAACGCCTACGACATCGAGCCGGGCGCCATGACGCCGAAGGTCGCCACCATGACCGAGTTCAATCTCTGGTCCTGGAACAGCCGCGTGTTTCCGGGCATCGACCACCTGGCGGTGCGCAAGGGCGACCGCGTGCGCATTCGCATCGGCAACCTCACCATGACCAACCACCCGATCCATCTGCACGGCTACGACTTCGTGGTGACGGGCACCGATGGCGGCTGGGTGCCGCCCTCGGCGCGCTGGCCGGAAGTGACGACGGATATCGGCGTCGGCGCCATGCGGGCGATCGAGTTCACCGCCGACGAGCCGGGCGACTGGGCCTTCCACTGCCACAAGTCGCACCACACGATGAATGCCATGGGCCACAACGTGCCGACCATGATCGGCGTCGACCACAAGGGCGTCACCGAGCGCATCACCAAGCTGGTGCCCGATTACATGCTGATGGGCGAGCGCGGCATGGCCGATATGGGCGAGATGGAGATGCCGCTGCCCGACAACACCTTGCCGATGATGACCGGCGCGGGCCCGTTCGGCGCCATTGAGATGGGCGGCATGTTCAGCGTAGTGAAGGTGCGGGAAGGGCTGGCGCGCGGCGATTACCGCGATCCGGGCTGGTACAAGCACCCGCCCGGCACCGTCGCCTACGAAGCCAAGAACGTCTGATGCGGAGAGCGCCGATGAATCGCACAGCAACCATCGTCGCCCTGCTCGCGCTGTCCGCAGCGCCGACGCTCGCGCATGGGCCAGAGAAACACGAGCCGAAGCCGGCCGCGGCCGGCGGCCATGCCGAGGCGCTGGGCGAGCCGGGCGATCCCAAAGCCCGCGCGCGCACCATCGTCGTCACCATGAACGACGAGATGCGCTTCAACCCGAACCGTTTCATCGTCGCGAAAGGGGAGACGATCCGGTTCGAGGTCAGGAACACCGGCAAGATCAAGCACGAGATGGTGCTGGGGACGATCGCGGAGCTGAAGGAGCACGCAGCGCTGATGCAGAAATTTCCGGAGATGGAGCACGACGACCCGAATGCGGTCGGTGTCGAACCGGGCAAGACCGGCTTGCTGCTCTGGAGATTCACCAAGGCCGGCGAGTTCGATTTCGGCTGTCTCGTGCCGGGCCATTTCGAAGCGAACATGAAGGGCAAGATCACCGTCAAATAGGGAGAGTGAACATGCTCCGCGTCCTGATTGTCGCTGTCGCGCTGTTCGCGCAAGCCGCCGCCGCCCTGGCCCAGGCCGAAGCCCGCGGCGAGGGCGAGGTGCGCAAGGTCGATGCCTCCGCCGGCAAGGTCACGCTGCGGCACGGGCCGCTCGAAGGCCTCGACATGCCGGCAATGACGATGGTGTTCCGTGTCGCCGAGCCCGCAATGCTGGATCGCCTCAAGGTCGGCGACCGCATCCGCTTCGTCACGGCGAAGGAGGGCGGCGCCTTCACGCTGAAGTCTTTCGAGAAACAGGAGTGATGCAATGACCAGGACAACGCTTCTAAGGACCGCTGCCGGGCTGGCCCTGGCCGCCGGCCTCGCCATCGGCGGCTACTACCATTTCGGCTACGGCACCGCCGTGGCCGGCGAGGTCACCGTCTGGAAGTCGCCGTCCTGCGGCTGCTGCGGCAAGTGGGTGGACCACATGCGGGCGCATGGCTTCCGCGTCGTGGTGCACGAGACCGATGACCTCACCCCGATCAAGCGGCGCGAGGGCGTGCCCGATCGCCTGCAGGCCTGCCACACCGCCACGGCGGACGGCTATACGATCGAAGGGCATGTGCCCGCCGCCGACGTAAAGCGCCTGCTGGCCGAAAAGCCGAGAGCCCGCGGCATTGCCGTCGCCGGCATGCCGATCGGCTCACCTGGGATGGAGCAGGGATCGGCGCGCGAGCCCTATGACGTCGTCCTGTTCGACGACCAGAAGCGCCAGAGCGTGTTCCGGCGCTACTGAATAGGGGAAAGCCCTTAGGCCATTCGACATATACATAAATCAACATAAAAGATACTGACCTCAACAATTATACCGCGGCCGGGGTGCCTTACGCGCCCCGCGGCAAGCCATGAGGTCGATCGTGTCATTTGCATCTGTATTGTCGAGAATAAGTGTCAAGTATCAGATTGCGATTATCGGCGCGGTCGCCATTCTTGGTTTGTTCACGATCCTCGGGACCTTCCTTTGGACTAACCACTCGGTGGAACTGAGCCAAGTGGTCGCCGATCGCGCCGGGGCTGCCGACGACAGCATGACGCAGATCGAGATCCTGATGCTCGAGGCCCGGCGTGCGGAAAAGGATTTCCAGCTGCGGCGCGAGACCCGCTACGTGGAGCGGCATGCCAAGGCAATGCAGCAGGCGGGACAGCGCTTCGAAGCGCTTGCCGCAAACTTGGATCTGGCCGATCACCGCACTCTGGCCGCGGATTCCCGGAAGCTCGCCGATGCCTATGCCACGCAGTTCGCTGATCTCGTCGCGACCGAGACGAGGAGCGGCCTGACTGAGAACGACGGCCTGCTCGGCGCCTTGCGCAAGTCGGTGCATGCCATCGAGACCACTCTGAAGGCGAACGAGATGCCGGCCCTTCAGGTGCTGATGCTGATGATGCGGCGCCACGAGAAGGATTTCCTGGCCCGCGCCGACGCGAAATACGGCGAAGACTTGAAGAAACGCGCTGGCGAGTTCGAGGCGGCGCTGAAGGGCGCCGGTCTGCCGGATGCCGCTCGCGCGCAGATCGCCGCCGACATGGCATCCTACCAGAAGGATTTCTTCGCGCTGATGGACGGCGTGCTGGCGGCAAAGGCGGCGAACGGCAAGCTTTCGCAGGCCTATGCCGATTTTGAGCCCAAGCTCGAGCAGCTGAGCAAGGCTGTGAATGCCGTCGAAGTGGCGGCAGCGGAAGATATCGCTGCGACGCGTGCCACCGCGGCCCAACTGATCTCGGTGACAATCGGTGTCGTCACCTTCGTGGTCGGAACGCTGAGCTTCCTGATCGCCGCCGGGATCTTCGGGCCGGTGCGTCGGATGACGGAGGCGATGCTGCAGCTCGCCAATCGCGACTGGACGACGGAGGTTCCGGCGCGCGACCGCGGTGACGAGATCGGTCAGATGGCGCAGGCGGTGCAGGTGTTCAAGGACAACGGCATCGAAGGCGAGCGCCTTCAGGCCGAGGCCCAGGCGGCGGAGGCGCGCCAGCGTGAAATGGAGCTCGAGGCGCAGCGCGAGCGCGAGCGTCTCGCCGCCGAAGCTGCGGCCGAGACCACGCGCAAGCTGCGCGAGCTGGAAGCCGCAATGAAGCAGGCCGAGGCGGATCGCCTGGCCGAGCAAGAGAAGCTGCGGGCCGAAGCGGAGGCCACCCGCAAGAAGGAGATGAGCGCCCTGGCCGATGGCTTCGAGGCGACGGTTATGGCCGTGGTCAACACGGTTTCGTCCTCGGCGACCGAGATGCAGAGCTCGTCGACCGCGCTCTCCGCCACGGCGGAGGAGACCAGCCGGCAGAGCACGGCGGTGGCCGCGGCGTCGGAGCAGGCTTCGGCCAACGTGCAGACGGTTGCCTCCGCGTCCGAGGAGCTGTCGGCCTCGATCAGCGAGATCAGCCGGCAGGTGTCGGAATCGACCCGCACCGCCGCCGAGGCGGTGGCGCAGGCGCAGTCGACCGGCAAGACGGTGGACGGCCTCGCCGAA